>CAZBVU010000023.1:0-7955 GCA_964495355.1 uncultured Oscillospiraceae bacterium | reverse complement strand
TACTGCTTGTGGATTATGCACGGCAGTGGTATAGTAATCAATAGCAAACCTGAGAAAGGAAAATGAGATAATGAAAAAATTTGTTGCGCTGCTGCTGGCGTTATGCATTGCGTTTGCAGTGTTTGCCGGCTGCAACCGGACTGACACTGCCGATGACGTAAACACCGTTGTGGAAACCCCGATTTACGCACAGGAGGATTCCGCCGCGCAGGATACCGCCGAGGATGACGGCACAGTTACCGCCGCCACGACCCAGACCGAGAGCATAGACTTTGCCGCGCTCTACGCCACGCATGAGCCGGACGAGGTGGTTGCAGTGGTGAACGGCCGCGATGTGACATGGCAAAACTATTTCTACTGGCTGTACACGCAGGCTATCCAGATCCAGAACTACTTCACCCAGATGTCCGCCTACTATGCCGAGGTGCATACCTGGGATGAGGTCGCCTATGAGGAGAGCGGCACGACCTTTGCACAGGCCACAGTGGATAATGCCGCTGTCATGCTGCGCCAGCTGCACGGTATAGAGGACTTCGCCTCTGAAAATGGGGTTGAGCTGACCGAGGCTGACGAGGCCGCGATCGCGGCCCAGCTTGAAAGCGATATAAAGTCCTTCTGCGGCGAGGAAGCCACGGAGGATGAATTCAACGCAGAAATAACAGACAGCTATCTCACGCGCGAGCTTTATGACAGAATAAACCGCATAGATAAGCTGTACGCCAACGGATTCACGAACAAATACGGTGAGAACGGCAGCGCGGTCGAGGACGAGACCGCAGTGAAATACCTTGAGGATAACGGCTATCTCTCTGCCACGCACATCCTCCTTATGACCATTGACCCCACCACGCGCGAGGCGCTGGACGAGGCTGCCGTGGCCGAGAAGAAGGCACAGGCCGAGAAGATCGCGGAGGAGCTTGCCGCGATAACCGACCCTGATGAGCTTACCGCCCGCTTTGCGGAGCTGAAAGAGGAATATGACGAAGATACCGGCAAGACCATTTATCCGGACGGGTATGTGTTCACCGAGGGCACGATGGTGACGGAGTTTGAGGATGCGGTGAAGAGCCTTGACGCGGGCGAGGTGTCCGGCGTTGTGGAGAGCAGCTACGGCTACCACATCATCATGCGCCTTGCACCCGATGCAGAGCGCACAGTCAGCTACTCCTCCGACGGCGCGACCGCATACTCCGCGCGTTACCTCTACGCCAGCAACGCCTACGCCGAAGAGGTGGAGAATTTTGTTGACGCGATAGAAATAGACTTTGCCGACGGCTTTGAGATAAACCTCCTCGACTATGTGGTAAAGGGAGAGTAAAAGGGGAAAACTAATATACAGCGGCAGAAACCACGACCGATTTGTGGTTTCTGCCGCTATTTTTATACTATTACCAGATTAAACCTTATAACAGAGCAGTAGGATAAAACCACACAGTGTCAAAACAGCAATAAAAGATACCAATTATGCAATATGTAGCTGCTACACTTGCATTTATTCTATATAAGGTATATACTTCAAATCAGGAGGAATCAGCAGACATATGCTGATTCACGGCATAAATTTTAATGATGGAGGAAAAATGATGAAAAAGCTTTTGAAGAATGTGCTGTCCATTACGTTGGTGCTTGCACTTGTTCTGTCACTGGGTGTGACGGCATTTGCTGATGGTACAGACGCAAAGGACAAAGACGATGTGGAGATTATAGACATTGCGTTTAATCTCTGCACCGGCGACCCGTGCGCTGTGCGTATGCGCGAGCTGGGTTATGACGATATACGTCTAAACGGCATCAGTTATAAGGCCGATGCAGAGGACGGCGTTATTGCGATACAGCTTGGTGATCTTGCGGCGGCAAAGATTCTGACAGAGAAGAAGGACGAAGCGGAAAAGGCCGGCATCGACTTTGATAAGATCTATATCCGCAATGGCAAGGTTTGCGTCAAAGATGACGCAGGCCTCAGCTCTGACGAGATAGCGTCTCTCAAGACGGCAGTTAAAGAGTTTATGACAGCGCATAAGCTCAGTGTCTCCATTGGCGATATATTTGAGTTGTCTAACGGCAGTGAGCTGAAGCTCAAAGTGCGCGTTGTGAATTTCTATTATCCGGCACAGAGCGAGCCGGAGACGGTGAAATTTGCGGTTGGTAAGCTCGCTCAGGATGCTATGGATAAAGGCAAAGTGGACACTCCGCAGGTAACGACTGTATATCTGTATTACGAAGGTAGCCAGGATTATAGTGAAACGAAAGAACAAGACGTAGAAAAAGCAAAAAGCGGAAATCTGTTCTTGAATCTGTTAACTAAAATTGGCACCATAGGCATTGCGAAAGAAAAAAATGATACGAACAAATACTTTATAAAAGGATTTTCAGAGAATAATAAAGACGGTTCAGCTTGGTCAGAGATGATAAACCTTGCAGAGGACGGTGCTATTGATAAGTGGCTCTTTGCAAAACCTGACGGGTCTGCAATAAATGAGTCTGTTTATTTTGAAGACCAGTGGATTTGGAACATAGCTGACTACCATTATGAAGGTGGAATAGATGAGCCGCTTACCAAAGTAGTTATCTCAAAGGATCAGAAAGAAGCGTACAAGGAGTTTGCTTTTGAGGACAAAACAGTTGACGTGACAATCCTTATGAGCAACCAGAACGACAAAGAAGCGCTGGCAAAGCTTGGTTACACAGCCGAGACAGATGATGAGGGCAATATCACGTTTAAGCCGATAAATACCACCGTAATCACGGAAGAAAAAGAAAATTCCTATAAAGTTGTTTACATGGATACTATCTATGTAGAGAAACAAAACGAGTCTCATGATGAAGCGACTGTGCTTAACATGACCGCTGCTGCACCTGTTGCTGTGGCCGCACCTGTAGAGGCCGAAGAGCCCGCTGCTGAACCTGCGGAAGAACCTACTGCAGAGGAAGCAGTTGAGGAAGATGCTGTTGAGGAGCCAGCGGAAGAACCCAAGGAAGAGGCCGTAGAAGAAGTCGCTGAGGAGCCTGTAGAAGAGCCCAAGGAAGAAGTTAAAGAAGAGGACGAAGAAGTGACCGAGGGTGAAACTGACCCCGCTCCGGCAGAGACCACTACCCCCGAAGCAGGCACTACAGAGACCCCGACTCTCACACAGGCAGAGCTTGATGAGATAGAGCGCAAGAAGAAGCTGGCCGAAGAAGAAGCCGCCCGCCTTGCAGCCGAAGCAGCCGCTGCCGCTGCCGAAGCCCCTGCTCCCACCGAAGCTGCCGCTGAAATCCCGACCGACGCTGAATAATAAGTGCTAGTGTTATATACCCCACTCAATCGAGCGGGGTATATTTTTTGGGGTAAAATAAGAGTATATCCATTAGGCTCCATTTGATGAGGAAGCTGGATTGCGGAAGTAAGACTGCAACGTATACTTTTAGGGAAGATAATTATATAAAACTCAAATAATAGAACTTTTCACCGCGATAAGTCTCTCCCTCCGACAAAAATCTACGATTTTTGCCACCTCCCTCGTCAGAGGGAGGCAAACGAAAATTCGGACTTGGGATGAAGAAAACAAAGGGTTTACACTGAAAATTACGTTTAAAAGGCTCCCCTTTGAGGTCAAGGGGAGCTGTCGCGACGCGGCAATGACGCGTTCGCGACTGAGGGGATGTGAACCGCGATTATTGCCAAGGTGCCAGTCACAATTCTGATCCCCAGCTGCCTGCTTTGCGGTTGAGCACCGGTGCAAAGAAAGTCGAAGGGAGGAGAAGAATAGTGCAGCACCTGCCCTCACAGCGTTTTTCTTACCCTCCCAACAATATATATTATAGGAAGCAGGATGAATGCCACGGCGCAGTTGATGGCGGGGATGACGATGCGCGACCATTTATCCAGTGTGGAGGGGTCAGGCGCGAGGAGGAACGCCAGCACCGCGCAAAACACGGCGCACAGCCAGATCACCCAGCGCCCGCGCCGAAGCGAGGAGAGCGGCTCACCCGTATACGCGGCGCTCTTACCCATGATAAGCCGCAGGCAGAGCTGTGCCGCGATAATGCACACCGACACCACCACAAAATCCGTGAAAAACCACAGCGAAACAACAAGCGCCTCCACGCGCTCCACAGTGTTGAAAAAGCGCAGATTCTTCACCAGCGTGAAGAATGGGTGCGTCAGGTGTGCGGCCAGCTCCGCACCAAAGCAGCCCACAATACCCACCAGCAGCCACACTAGCAGCAGCGTCACGCCCAGCACCCATTTCACAGCACTGTTCGCGCCCTTTTCCTCACCATGACGCAGCGGCGTCAAAAACGCGGCGGCGTACAGCGGCAAAACAGATACATTCACCGTGTACCCAGCGGCAGCCAGTGCCCCCGGCAGGTCAAGTACGGACACCGGCAGCAGGTTTTCCCGCCGGACAGAGAACAGCGCGAATATAAGCACAACGAACAGCACACCCAGCACCGCCGCAAGAAAGATGTTTGCCGCGCGCACAAGAGTGCGCGGCGCGTCCAGCGTGGCAATAAGGCAGGTGGCCGTCATGGTGACAATGAAAATCTCCGGTCCGCTGTCGGGGTACATGGTGGATATTATCCGCTCAGAGCCGGAACGCATAGTGAACGCCGCATACAGCAGAAACCAGGCCGCGAGAGCGCCCAGCATCACCTTGCCCCAGCGCCCGCCCAACGCACGAAGCGCAAGCTGACCCACGCCCTCGCCGCAGGCGCGGCGCGAGAACAGCGCACCAAGAAACACCGCATACAAAGCAACAAACGGCGCGGCCAGAACAGGGGACAGCCACGCCGCGCGTCCGGCAAGCTGAGTTGCTGTCGGTGGGACAAGGCGCAGAGCGGGGGACAGCACAAACACCATGCACAGCGCCAGAAGCTGTCGGCGCGAAAAGCCGTAGTCGGTATTCATGTGTTCACCCCTCTCTGCACCGTGCGGCGCGTGTCGTTTGTGTGCGTTATCTGCCCATTCACCGTCACGCGTACCTCGAGACCCGCCAGCATTGACGGGAACGCCGCACTCATCACCGCCCAATTGATGGGGGAGCTTTGCTCTATCGCCGCACCAAGGCCGACAAAATCCGCTTCGAGCGTTCCGGCGAGGCGGAGTATACGGCTTATCTTCTCGGAAATATAGCTTTCAAGCTGGGCGGTGAGGTGGTCTGTGTACTCAGCACCGGCGAAGTTTGCCGCGCCGTCAGCCTCCAGCACGGTCGCATCGGCGCGCGCTGCAATATCTATGCGGCTGAGTGTGCCGTCACTCGCCCAGCGCGGCGTTATTTTGCACCCACCATCGTTTATCTCCAGCGTCACATTATAGCCGTGCCGGTCGGTAACTACAATATCACTCTGCCCTACGGTGTTTTTGAGAAAGCTCACGCCGAGGGCATCGTCCAGCCCGATATACGCGCACAGCTTCATATCGCGCATCACTGCGTAACCTGCCGCGGCCGCCGTCAGGCGCTCGCCCACAGGCGCGGCGGACGCACTGTCAGTACCGGTGCTGTCTGCTGCGTCGGCTGATCCCTCCGTGTCCGCGCCCTCGTCAAGGCCGGTGGTGCTTTGCTGCTCAGCGGAGCTCTGCTGAACGGAGGGCGTAAGCTGCAATGCGCATATCAGCGCCGCACCGTGGCGAAGCGTGTCGCGCGCAAAGTCGGACACGGTGTAAACACTGCCGTCACCGCGTACATCGTAGTATTCGCGCACGCCGCGCAGAAGCTCCGATATACCGGCGCTGTTGTCACCGGTGTTCAGCAGGGCAGTCTCTGCCGTGCCGCCCTTTACTATATAAATAGGCATATCCATCCTCAGCCGCGGTGATTGGCAGATGTAGTCCACGCAGTCCACCGTGCCGCGCTTGGCGTACTCCTCGCCCAGCACAACTGCGTCCATGTGCGAGAAGAACAGTGACTCCTCAAACGAATAGTTCTGCGCACGCGACAGCGCAGAGGCGATTGTTGCGCCGGTCATGCGCAGGCGCACGGGTTCTGTCCGCTTGCCGCTGGCAGAGCCGGACGCGAGACTAAGCACCACGCCGCCGCTGTCGGCATGATCCAGTCCCATCGTTTGCAGCACAAGAAGCTGCTCCATCTCGCGATAGTTGGTGTACACCGTGCTGCAACCGCACAGCGTAGGCACAAGCGCCAGCGTCAGCAGCAAAGCCGTCAGCCTTTTCATTTCTGCCGCCTCCTGTCGGGTGTGTTCAGCAGTGGGTCGCGGTACTTATCGCGCAGCTTCGGTATACGCGCAAAGAGCTTTAGAAATGCGCCGCGCTCACCCTCGCTCAGAGGCGCTGTGTAGTTTACGCCGAATGAATCAATACGCGCGAGGAAAAAGATGATAAGGCACATCGCCGCCGTCACGCCAAATAGCCCCGCCGCGATCGCCGCAATTACCAGCACAAAGCGCACAAGCCGCACTGCCGAACCCATGTCCTGACTGGGCAGGGTATACCCCGCGATGCCGGACAGCGCCACCACGATTATCGCGATGGGGGACACCACCCGCGCCTCCACAGCCGACTGACCCACGATCAGCGCACCAATGATGGACACTGTATCACCTATCGGGTTCGGCAGACGCAGACCCGCCTCCTGCAACAGCGTGAACGACACCAGCATACCTATCACCTCCAGCGCCGTGGAGAAAGGCACATCCTGCTTGGCCTCGATTATCGACAGCAGCAGGCGGGAGGGGATCATCTCCTGATGGTACATCGCGATCGCCACATACAGCGCCGGCAGCAGTGCCGACAGCGCCAGTGAAAAATACCTCAGCACCGCCACCGCACTGGCCACAAGAAAGTGCGAGGTCGTGTCGCTCGTCACCTTCATAAACTCCGCAAACGTCACCGGCAGGATAAGCCCCACCGGTATACCGTCCACAAGGATACCGACGCGCCCATCCAGCAGATACATTGCAAAGCGGTCAGGACGTTCAGTGTGGGCAAGCTGGGGGAAAGAGGACGCGGGTGCATCCACCAGACCCTCCTCCAACACGCCAACGGCCACCAGCCCGTCCACATCCAGCGCCGCCAATCGCGCCGCGACAGCCTCCACCGTCTCCGGAGCGGCAACACCGTCCACAAACATCACGGCGACCCGCGTAGCACTTTTGCGGCCGATGGTGCACTCCATCAGCTTCAGCTTCGGTGTGGCGATGCGCCGCCGCACCAGCGCCGTGTTGACGCGCAGCGTTTCCACGAAGGAATCCTTTGCACCTTTCAGCGCCTTTTCCAGCGTCGGCTCAGACACTGCGCGCGCCTTGTCGCTCTTCACCTCAAAGCACAGCGCTGTTTGCAGCGCGTCAAAAACGACGGCGCAGTGTCCGTGCGTCAGCGCGTTGATCAGTGCGTCCAACTCCGTGCACTCTTTTACGGAGCAGGAATAAACCCCGCCGTGCAGAATGGCGTATTTGGCTTGTGCCTCATCCTGCGCGTTGGCTGTCCGTGCCGACTGCGTGAGCGGGCGCAGAATGTAGCCAGACACGTCCCCGCCGGAAACTATACCGTCCAGCCAGCAGACAGTCAGCGAAATATTTCCCTCCATGCCGAAGGCAATTTCGCGTATTTGAAAATCAGCGCAGGCAGAAAAAATCTCGCGCAAGGACGCCGAGCAAAGCGGCAAATCGTATTCCGGGCGCCGGATCGGATGATAGCGCCCCGTATCATATCTAGGATAAAACATAGTAATTAGTATCTCCATGTGGTCAGAAATCATGCAGACCACAACATATAGTGCAATAAAATGCAAAATAGAAAACTTTTGATTTTTTGAAAAAAAGTGTTGACAAAGGGTGAAATCGGTGGTATATTAGACAAGCTCTCTCAAAGAGCTGCACAAGTTTCCCTGAGTGCTAAAAAAGATTTTGAAAAAAATCAAAAAAGTACTTGACAAACGGAAACCAATGTGATATAGTAAATAAGCTGTCGCCGAGAGGGGTCAGCGAGGAAAATGTACCTTGAAAATTGAACAATG
>CAZBVU010000022.1:0-27843 GCA_964495355.1 uncultured Oscillospiraceae bacterium | reverse complement strand
CTTGAATGGCATTCAAGAGGTCAGCGGTTCGATCCCGCTTATCTCCACCAAAGAATAGACCTGAAATCGTAAGATTTCAGGTCTGTTTATTTTATTCTCTTGTCACCTTATCCCGTTTCGGTATTCGTTTGCGCTCATTCCTTCGAGTTTTTTGAAGGTGCGGGCAAAGTGGGCAGTGTCGGAATAGCCAACCATTTCGCCTATTTGCCCGATTTTCAGGCTGGGATCGGCGAGAAATTCCTTGGCCTTTTGTATGCGGATAGTGTTCAGCAAGTCATAGAAGCTCTTCTCAGTGTAACGGTTGAGCAGCTTTGAAAGATGCCATTGGGAGACATAGCAGCTGTCTGCCACGGTTTGCAGCGTCAGCTTTTCCGCGTAATGCTCCTCCATGAAGCGCATGGCCTGATTCACAAGGAAGCTGCCCGCGTTGCGGTTTGGCTCATCCTCACTCTCAGCAGGCGCCAGCTTTTCCAGCCGCTTGACTGCGGATTGCAGCGCCTCATTTATCTCATCCATCTTGGACGGCTTCAGCAGAAAGCGCGTGACGCCCAGACGGATAGCCTCCTGCGCGTAGGCAAAATCGCGATAGCCTGTCAGCACAACGACCTGCATATCGGGAAACTCGCTGCGCAGACCGGCCAGCATGGTCAGACCGTCATCCCCGGGCATGCGTATGTCAGTAAAGAGAATGTGGGGCTGTGTCTCCTGCACAAGACGGCGGCCGGAGATAGCATCGTGCGCCGTGCCTACTACCTGACAGCCGTAATCATCCCATTTGACCACACGGCGCAAACCCTCCAAAATGATGGCCTCATCGTCAACCAGCACCACGCGATACATCCCGTTTTACCCTCTTTCCTACCGCTTTTTCTATATAATAGCCCATTTTTGGCAGATAATCAACCCTTTACTGCACCGGCGGTCAAGCCCTTTATTATGTGCTTTTGCAGGCACACATAAACTATCAGCACAGGAACCACAACCAGCACCACGGATGCTGCCATCAAACCGTAATTGACGCCGGCCTGTGAGCTTATTTCGTTGAGCAGCCCTGTTATGGCGCGCTCCTGCGGATAGCGCAGGAAGAATGACTGGGTGAAAAGGTCGTTGTAGCTCCACAAAAAGGCGAAGATTGCAACTGTGGCAAAAGAGGATTTCGCCGCGGGCACGATGATTTTGAAGAATATCTGAAATACGTTGCAGCCATCCAGATATGCGCTCTCCTCCAGCTCGATAGGAACCGACTGGATAAACCCCATTAAAATAATGATGGCAAAGCACAGGTTGCCCGCAATCTGAGGCAGGATGGTTGCAATGAGGCTGAGCCAGCGGTTGCCCGTACCGGCGATTCCCAGCACCACCTGCATACGGAACACCGGAATGATGGTGGAAAACACGGGGAACATCATACCGGCCATTATCATGCTGTACAGCAGTCCGCGGCCTTTGAAGCGATAGCGGCACATACCGTATGCGGCAAGACCTGCGAAAATCACCACGAAAATCGTGACAGATCCTGAAATGACGATGGAGTTGAGATACGCGTTTCCGAAATCTGAGCGCTCCATTGCGGTGCGGTAATTATCAAAAGTGAAGGCATCACCCAAGGGAAGGGAGAAAGAGTCGCTTAAAATCAGTCCTTTCTGCCTGAATGAATTGAGAATGACCCACACAAAGGGGTAAATGGTGGTGAGCGCCCACAGGCACAGCACCACATAGGTGATGACCTTGGACGGCGCTATTTTTTTCTTTGTCATTTGCGCCCTCCTTAATAATCTTCCGTGGGCTTAAAGACCCTGTTTGCCACGTTGGACAGTACCACACCCAGCACCACGATAAGCACCGCGATTGTAGAGCCGTAGTCCACATTCATCTTGTTGAAGGTCTGGTCGTACATATATGTGCCGGTCAGCCAGCCCATATTCTGCGGCATACCCGCGCCGAACATGACCCACGGCAGGTCAAAGACCTTTAATGCGCCGGTGATTGCCAGCACCAGACAGGTGCACAGCACGTTGCGCAGCATGGGCAGGGTAATGTACCATATCTTTTTTAAGCCGGATGCGCCATCCAGCGCCGCAGCCTCAAAAAGCTCCTCCGGAATGTTATTGAGCCCTGTAATCAGAATCACGAAATAGAAGCCGACATACTGCCATATAACCGGCAGGAACATGGTGAAGAGAAAGTGGTTTTGATCCTTCCAGTCTATCCAGTCGACTATCATGCGGCCGTTGGCCTTTACCTCATAGGGGAGCTTGCCCATGTTCAGCAGGATCTGGTTGATCATGCCGCCCTTATAAAGAAACATCAGGTTGAACATGAGACCCAGCGCCGTTGCGGAGATGACAATGGGGAAGAAATACACCGTGCGGAACACCTTAGCCCCCACGCGGATGGAATCCACCAGCAGCGCCAGAATCAATGCAATGCCCACCTGAAATACGACTGTAAAAACAGTGAGGATGACGGTGTTTTTCAACGCCGTGCGCAAATCCGGATCACGGAACAATTCCACATAGTTGCTGTACCATGGAGTGTTCAGCCCATCTGCCGGCCGACCCAGCCCGCCGATATTCAGGAAGGTGTTGATCACGTTCTGAATGAAGGGGTAATAGAGATAGACGATCAAAAACGCGAACGCGGGGATCAAAAATACCAGCAGCGGCGTTTTCTTTTTGTATATCATGGAGCTCATGGCCGCACCATCCTTTCGCCGGAAATAAAAGTGGGGCTGCTGCCGAAAGAGCAGCAGCCCCAAATGAGAAACTTATGAAGAATCAATTCAGCTTCATGGCAGATTCCACAGCTTCCGCCGGGGTCATCTGACCGGTGACTACTTTCTGGATGTTGCCGAAGAGGTCGCCCTTGGCCTCGGCAGTGATGGTGTCCTGAACTGCGCCCACAACACCGGTGACATTGGCGTTGCAGTCAGCAGCGGACTGCTGGATGGCGTTCAGACCGGCAGGTGCAGCACCGTTCTTGAGTGCGGTGACCTCGGTGGTGACGAAGGTGGACAGAACCTCATCGCTGGTAAGCTGGGAGACAAACTCAACAGCAGCAGCCTGCTTTGCGGGGTCATCCCATGCCTTGCGGGTGATGAAGTAACCCATGGAGATACCGCCGATAGCATCGGTGGCAGGACGCTCGCCCTTGCCGGGAACACAGCAGACAACGTAATCCTCCAGAGTGTCGGCGTGGTTCTCGGAGAAATAGCCGCACTTCCAGGAGCCGTCAATCAGGAACGCAGCCTCGCCTTCACCAAAGAGGGCAACGGTCTCAGCGTCGGTGGCGGTCAGGGTGTTGTCGGGGAAGTAACCTGCCTCGTACAGGGCGGTCATATCCTCAAGTGCTGCTATCCACTTCTGAGATACAGCATCATCAACCAGCTTGCCATCAGCAATGGCGGGAACCTCAAGGTGATTTGCCAGAGTGCCGTTGTTCATGACCATGAACTCAAACCAGTAGTGGGGAACCTCAAAGAGAGAGGCGGCGATGGGGGTGTAGCCTGCTTCCTTGATGGTTTCGCAGTCAGCAAGGAACTGCTCCCAGGTGTAGTCGGGGCCGGGCATTGCAACGCCGCAAGCATCCAGCACGGACTTGTTGACAAACATATTCTCCCAGAAACCGGAGGAGGGGACAGCGTAGTGCTGACCGTCAGCGGCAACTGCCATCATGGAATCCTTCATGTTGGCGGCATAGTCGGGATACTGGGTGCGGATCTCCTCAATGGAGACGACCTTACCGGCATCAATGATGGGGTCAGCGTCAGCATTGGTGAAGAAGAACAATACATCAGGCTCAGAGCCGGTCTCGAAGTCGGTCAGAACCTTTGCTTTCCACTCCTCGTTGGAGGTGGCGGAGCCGTCATTGACCTTGTTGCCGGTGGAAGCTTCATATGCAGCAACAGCGGCCTCAAAGTTCTTGCGGTTGCCGTCATCGCCGCCGTAGGACGTGACAACGTTCAGCGTAACTGACTCAGCAGGTGCTGCTGCCGGTTCAGCCTCAGCCGCAGCGGGGGCGCTGGCCTCAGTCGGGGCGGCGCTGCTGCCGCATCCAACCAGACCAAAGCACATAACAATTGCCAGTAACAATGCGATGGTATTTTTCATAGTGTACTCTCCTTTGATAGTATTTGCGATTGTGACATTTTACTCACAACGTTAAATATAGTATACAAAACGAAAGCAGGCTGCACAATTGTTTCCCTTGCCGTTTCTTGTCCATCCTTGTTTTCTTGCCAATTTGGGGCAATTACTGCGGGAAGCGTATGCGCGCGAGAATCGTGCCGGGGGTCGCCTCCTCCAGCACCAGACTGCCCGCATCACCATAGAGAAGCCGAAGCCGCTGATACACGTTTTTCAGCCCCACTTGGCCGCTCACTGCTGCCTCTGGACTGAGCAGGCGGGAAATGGTCTCTTTATCGGCCTGACTCATTGTGCCGTTATGCTCCACTTCCAGCACCACATTGCCGGCTACGGTGTAGGCGCGCAGGATGAGTGAGCCGCCGCGATTATTCACAATGTCGTGCTCCACCGCATTTTCCACAATGGGCTGCAAGATGAGCCGCGGTATCATCACCTTTTCCATGGTGGGGTCTATCTCGCGCGAAACGCTGAGATTGCCGCCCAAGCGCTCGCGGATTATATATAGGTAGGCGTCCACATATCCCAGCTCCTCCGAGAGCGGGATCTGCGTTCTGCCGTCGCGGTTTAATGCCGCGCCCAGCATTGTGGAGAGCGCCTCAATCATGGCGCTGATGCGCTCATTCCCCGCAAGGCGCGCCTCCCAGTTGATGATTTCCAGACTGTTGTTGAGAAAATGGGGGTTTATTTGCGATTGCAGCGCCTTTATCTGCGCCTTCTGCGTGGCCTGCTGCTCTAAATATGACTGCTCAAACTGGTTTTGCAGCTCCTCCGACATGGTGTTAAAGTGGCGGTACAGCGTTTCAAACTCCGCATTGGGCGCGGTTTGAGTGATCCCATACCCCCTTTGGCCGGACTGCACCATGGTGTTTGCCTGCACCAGAATTTTCACCGGCCGCGTGACGTGGCGATAAAACAGCGCTATCATCACCAGTAGCAGCGGCAGCACCAGCAGCGCCACACTTAGCACCGACAGCAGCAGCCACGGGTTTTCCTCCCATATGTCAAAGCTGGCCACGTGCACCTGTGCCAGAATGGTGTGCCCGTCCGCGTCCGCACGGTATTCCATGTCCCAGCTCGTCTCTGTCTGCGGCTGTATCTGCACAGCGCCGTTTTCCAGCAGGAATGATGTGTCGTCTATGCTTATCTCCATGGCGTCAATGCGGCTGATAGCCGTCAATGGGCGAAAAAGTGTGTCCACATCCAGCATTATCACGATGGTGGCGTAAGGGTCAAAGCCTGTGTCCACAAGGTTTCGCGCCATACAAAGCTTGTCTCCGGGGGTGAGAAACAGTATCTTGGTGTCCGCCTCCTCCATGGCAGAGAGAATGTAGGAGACATTTTGGCGGCATTGGTTCAGCAGCTCATAGCCGGATGTGCCGCTGCTGAAATAATAGCTGTCAACATTCAGTCCGGTGTCCCAATAGTGTATAGAAACAGCCTGATACTGGCTTTTCATGAAAAAGCTTTGCCCAAGATAGTCGTTTGTCTGGCGATAAAGCTCTGCGCGGTCATGGTCGTTGAGATAGGCGCGATAGCTCTCGCGTATTTTGCCGTCATACGACACGGCCTTGGAATCGGCAATGGCGCTCTCCAACTGCATCTCAACCTGCCGCAGGGCAGTATCAATGCTGGCATCCATCTCCTGCTGCACCTTTTCGCGGTAGCTTCGCTCAAACAGCACGCCGGAAAGAACCACCACAATCAAAATCGGCACGAGCCAGCATATTACGATGATGGAAAGCAAACCGGTTTTCAGGGAAAATCTTCGCTTCATGGCATCCGCCCCCTTTTTGATTATCATAGCATAATTTCAGCAAAAGCAGAAGTAATTTAAACAGCCTGAGATGAGAAAAACATGCGTTTTCTTATCTCAGACTGCTTTTGAACGTTCAGGTGTTTATCCCATGATAACGTCTATATTAACTGTTTCTTCGGCCTGCTGCACAGGAATCTCCGCCACAGGTACACCGTTGAGACGCAGCTCCTTCACGCCCTTTTCCACGCCGTCGGGATTGGTAACATGGATGTTATAGTGCACCCCGCGCCACTTGCGCTGCACACTGAACTCTTTCCACTCAGCGGGGATGCAGGGGTCAATAACCAGCTTGTCAAAGTCCGGGCGCACACCCAGAATATACTGCGTGGCGGCATAATATGCCCAGCCGGAGGAGCCGGTCATGAACGGGTGGTTCGCCCTGCCGAATGAGCTGTGATCCCGACCGACCACGAACTGACAATAGCTGTACGGCTCTGCCAAGCGGATCTCAATCTTGTCATTTTGCAGCGCGGGACAGAGGGCGTTATAAAACTTCATCGCGCGGCTGCCGCGGCCGAGTATCGCCTCCGCGCACCATGCCCACGGGTTGGGATGGCTGAAGATTGAGCCGTTTTCTTTAAGTCCGGGGTAAACCCGCGTGACGAACCCTATGCTGTCATCCACCGTGTGGAAGCACGGCGCGTTCAGCATCAGCCCGTACGGGGTGTACAGATATTCGTCCACACTGTCCATTGCGGCGAGACCGTGATTTTTGTCCGCCACACCGCTGAGCACCGCCCATGTGTTGCTTTCCATGTGCACCTTGCCCTCAGTGTCCTGCTGTGTGCCGATTTTCCTGCCGTCCGCCGTGATGCCGCGGATGTACCATTCGCCATCCCACAGGACATTTTCGCACACGGCTTTCACCTTCTCGCCCATGGCGCGGTAATGCGCGGCATCATCTGTCCTGCCCAGCCTGCTTGCCAGCGCCACGAAGTTGCATATCGCCCAATAGTGCAGGAAGCTGACCATGGCGCTCTCACCGCCGCCGAGATTCAGACAGTCGTTCCAGTCCGCGCGAAGTCCCTTGCATATACCGGTTTTACCGACCTCCCGCGCGGAAAAGTCCAGTATCTTCTTCATGTGGTCATATACTGTACCTGCCCCGCCGTCAGCATAGGTCACCATTTCATCTATAAAACCGAAATCACCGGTTTCCTTTACATACTGCACAATGCTGCTGACCAGCCACAGGGCATCATCCGCACAGGCATCTTTAAGGCCGTGCACGATTTCGCTTTTGTCCGGCGTGGGGATAACCGTGGGTGATTTGAAGGCGGGCTTTTTCTCGTCCGGCTCAAACCAGCGCGGCTCAAACAGGTGCAGACCATAGCCCGCGCTTGTCAATGCGCGCAAAAGCTCAACCAAGCGGCTGCGGCATTTTTCAGGGTTGGAGTGGGGCACCATCATGGCATCCTGTGCCGTGTCGCGGTAGCCGAGACCGGTGCGGCCGCCCACTTCGATAAAAGAAGTGAAGCGCGAGAACATTACGTTTATCTCACTCTGATAGAGATTCCAGATGTTTATTTCCGTGTTCATCCCCACGTTGGGGGTGGAAATCTGCAAGCAGGACAGCTTCTCATCCCAGAACTGCGCAAGGCGCGCAAAATCAGCATCCACCTTTTCAGGGGTGTATTTCTGCCGCATTTCTTTGCCGGCATCCAGTGTGCCCTCACCCAGCAGATAGATTAGCCGCGCATCCTCGCCGGGCTGCAAAACTATGCTTTTCTTCAAGCAGCCGCAGTGGTTGCCGCCCTTGCGGTAAGAGCCGGTACATTCGCCGCTCTCCACCACCAGCGGGTTGCGCTCCGTGCGGTATGCGCCGATGAAGCTGTCGCGCAGGCAGTCAAAGCCGTCAGGCTGGAAGTTGGCAGTGAAGAACTGATAACCGTCCTCTTCGTAATAAAGGTCGTGCTCTATCACGCCGTCCTCATAGCGGCTTCCGGCGGCGTACAGGCTCATCTGAAAGTTGCGGTTGTCCATGTCTATGTGATGGAAGCTGAATTCCAGATAGGAGTATACTGAAAGCGTCCGTGGCTTTTCTGAGCTGTTGTGCAGCTTCACATCCCATATCTCAACAGGGTCATCCATCGCGACAAATAGCGTCTGCTCTGCGTCAATGCCGCTGTAATTGCACTGGTATTTGCAGTAGCTCAGCCCATGGCGGCAGAGGTAATGCTCCTTCGGCTTGCCCACCGGCTGCCAGGAAACGCTCCAATAATCGCCGCTTTCATCGTCACGCAGATAGATGTAATGCCCGGGGCCATCCATGGGCACACCATTGGGACGAAAGCGCGTGATGCGGTGGTATTCCGGTGACTTATAAAGCAAGTAGCCTCCCGCTGTGTGGTTGAAAACGCCGTACATATCCTTTATGCCAATGTAGTTTGTCCATGAAACCGGCACATCCACCCGGTCAATAACATATTCACGATGGGCATTGTCAAAATATCCGTAACGCATGGCAAGCTCCTCCCGATTTGGTCAGATTATGATATCATAAGTATACCGTAAAATTGCCACATTCGGTAGGACGGTGCTTGCAGAATCTTGTCTGTAATTGCCTGATTCATAAATACTTGCGGATGGCGATCTGCACTTGCCAACGCAAGTATTTGTTGACAAAAGGGCAGATTATAGCGTATTATAAACATAGCGGAGCTAGCCGCAGATTGATGAAAAAGGAGAGACAGTGATATGAAGTGTTGCGCGTGTTGTTGTATATGTGCCCGATGTCGCTGTCTGTGTATAGGGCAGGGGAAGTAGCTCCCTGCTGTAATATCTGCGGCGGCATATTTGCCGCCGTATTTTTATGCCTGATATTGATTGAACGAGAGGTTTTTATATATGCTGTTTTCTGAGCTTAGAGAGACGATTGCTGCGTACATGGCGCGTGACCCCGCGGCCACCAGTGCGCTGGAGGTGTATCTGCTGTACCCCGGCATCAAGGCTGTGCGCAGTCACCGCCGCGCACACTGGTTTTATCAGCACGATATGAAGTTTATCGCCCGCCTCATCTCACAGGCCAGCCGCCGCCGCACCGGTATTGAGATTCACCCGGGCGCGAAAATCGGCAAGCGCCTTGTCATTGACCACGGCATGGGCATCGTGATAGGCGAGACGGCTGAGATAGGCGATGACTGCCTTTTGTATCATGGCGTCACCCTCGGCGGCACGGGTAAGGACACCGGCAAGCGCCACCCCACCATCGGCAATAACGTGCTTATCGGCACGGGCGCAAAGGTGTTGGGGCCGTTCACCGTCGGCGATAACAGCCGCATTGCGGCAAACTCAGTGGTTTTGGGCGAGGTTCCGCCTGACAGCACCGCTGTGGGTATTCCGGCCAAGATCGTGCGCATTGCAGGACAGAAGGTCGATTACGCAACAGAGGTCGATCAGGTCAGCGTGCGCGACCCGATGGGTGAGGAGCTGGCCGCCATCAAAAAGCGCCTTGATGAGTTGGAAAGCCAATTGGGATAAAAGCGATAAAAATCAGTCTGCAAAAACTGTGCAGGCTGATTTTTTTAATTGAACCTTTCCCATACGCCTGATATAATAAGGCAGAGAAAAATGCAAAAGGAAATTCAGATGCTATGAAAACTGTAGTTGTTATCGGCGGCGGTGCATCCGGCATGATGGCCGCGCTCACAGCGGCGGCACAGGATGTGCACGTCATCCTGCTGGAGCGGCAAGCCCGCGTCGGGCGCAAGCTGCTTGCCACCGGAAATGGCCGGTGCAATCTCACAAACATCAACGCGAATGAGAGCAATTATCACGGCGAGAATGACGGTTTTGCCGCGCCTGTTCTGGCGCGCTTCACGCCGGAGGATACACTGCGGTTTTTCCGCTCACTCGGGCTTATCACGGTCACGGAGTACGGCGGGCGCGTCTATCCGCTGTCAAACTCCGCAAACAGCGTGGTGGATGTTCTGCGTTTTGCGCTTGAGCGGGCGGGTGTTGAAGTGCGCTGCGGCGCACCCGTGCGCACACTCTCCCGCGCGGATAACGGCTATACCGTCACCACGGATGATGGGCGCATCGCGGCGGACTATGTTATAGTAGCCTGCGGCGGCGCGGCGGGTGCAAAGCTCGGCGGCGTTATGGACGGGTATGAGCTTTTAAAACCGCTTGGCCATAAGAGAACGCGCCTTGCACCGGCACTGGTGCCTGTCCTCACAAAGTCGGATTATCCGCGCGCGCTAAAGGGTGTCCGCGCCGATGCCGCGCTCACGCTTTTGGATGGCGCAAATGAGCTTGCGCACAGCGTGGGTGAGCTTCAATTCACTGAAAACGGTGTTTCCGGCCCTGCCGTGTTTGACATATCCCGCGCGGTGTCCCTTGGCGGGGATGCGCTGACGCTGGACATAGATTTTCTGCGCGGTTACTCACCGCGCGAGGTGCATGATATGCTGGCACAGCGCTGTGCATCCCTGCCGACGCTCCTGACGGGTGAGCTGTTCACCGGTATGCTGCATAACCGCCTTGGGCGTATGCTGGTCAAATACGCCGCCCTTGACCCACAAGCGCCGCTCAGCACCCTGTCCGCAAGGGCGCTGGACAGCGCCGTGCACGCGGCAAAGGGCTTTACTCTGCGCGTTACAGGCACGGCGGATTTCGACAATGCACAGGTCACAGTCGGCGGCATACGCACGACCGGCTTTGACCCCGAGACCCTGCAAAGCTGGTTTATGCCGGGGCTTTTTGTCTGCGGTGAGCTGCTGGATGTGGATGCTGACTGCGGTGGGTATAACCTGCAATGGGCGTGGGCGAGCGGCTATGTCGCGGGGAGGCTGGGTAAATGATACTTGTTCGCAATCTCCGCCTTGCGCCGGATGAGAATGTTGCAGTGCTAAAGCCGCGCGCGGCGAAGAAGCTGCGCACAGCAGAGAATGAAATTACAGCGCTGAAGCTTGTGAAGCGCTCGCTTGATGCGCGGCACAAGGATGATATACATTATGTGTGTTCCGTCGCGGTCTCCCTCCGCGGTGACGAGAAACGGTGTATAGCACGGGCGAAAAACAAGGACGTGGCGGACTATACACCGCATGAATACATAATACCGCGCGTTGATGCCCCGCGTGAGCGCCCTGTGATAGTCGGCTTTGGCCCAGCGGGGATGTTTGCTGCACTGGTGCTGGCGTACGCCGGTGCACGCCCCATCGTTATTGAGCGCGGGCGTGATGCCCTGCGCCGCAAGGCGGCGGTGGAGGCGTTTCGCGCAGGCGGCGCACTGGATACCGAGTGCAATGTGCAGTTTGGTGAGGGCGGCGCCGGAACATTTTCGGATGGTAAGCTGAACACCGGCACACATGACAGGCGTATGAATTGGGTGCTGGAGCAGTTTTATGCGCATGGCGCGAATGAAAGCGTGCTATATGATGCAAAGCCGCATATAGGCACCGATGTTCTTATAGACATTGTGCAGCGCATACGCGCGGATGTTATTGCGCACGGCGGCGAGGTTCGCTTTGAAACGCGGCTGGATAGGCTGTGCATAAGCGAAGGCAGACTTACCGGTGCTGTGGTGACTGCACCTGACGGGCAATATGAGATTGCCTGCTCACAGTTGATCCTCGCGGTCGGCCACTCTGCACGCGACACGTTTGAAGCACTGCTTTCTCAGGGCGTTGAGATGCAGCCAAAGCCGTTTTCCATGGGTGTGCGCATCGAGCATAAACAAAGCTGCATTGACAATGCGCAGTACGGTGGAAACCATCCCTCCACGCTTCCGGCAGCAGACTATTCGCTGAACGTGCACCTGCCGGACGGTACAAGCGCCTATACCTTCTGTATGTGTCCGGGCGGCGAGGTGTTCGCCGCAGCATCTGAACTGGGCGGCGTTGTCACCAATGGGATGAGCTATTCACGCCGCAACGGTGAGAACGCAAATTCAGCGCTTCTTGTCACGCTCACACCGGAGGATTTTCCGGATAAAAGCACGCTGGGCGGTATGTACTGGCAGCGCGAGATCGAGCGTGCGGCATTCCACTGCGGCGGGGATAATTATCTTGCCCCAGCGCAGACGGTGGGGGACTTTCTCGCACATCGGGCAAGCCGCGCCCCTATGGGTGTGCAGCCCAGCTATCGCCCGGGCGTTGTGTGGTGTGACCTGCATGAGGTTTTGCCGCGGAGGATAACCTCCGTGCTGGAAAATGCTCTCCCCCAGCTTGGCCGCAGGCTGAGCGGGTTCGACGCGCCCGAGGCCGTTATGACCGCACCTGAAACGCGGTCGTCATCACCTGTGCGCATTGTGCGCGACGCAACGCTGCAAAGCGGCGTTGCGGGGCTGTACCCCTGCGGCGAGGGCGCAGGCTATGCCGGCGGGATAAGCTCTGCCGCGGTAGACGGTATGCGCTGTGCAGAGGCTGTTTTGCGCGATATTGAGGATGGAGCGGGTAAAAGTCCTGTTTGACTTTTTGAATAAGCGGGGTATAATTGAATTATATCCGATAAGGAGGAGCTTGATATGAAGCAGTATTTTGAAATAGTTGATGTTATGGCGCGTGAGATTCTCGACTCTCGCGGCAATCCCACCGTTGAGGTTGAGGTTACGCTTGATGATGGCACGGTTGGCCGCGCGGCAGTTCCGTCCGGTGCATCCACCGGCATGTATGAGGCGTGCGAAAAGCGCGACAGGGACAAGTCGCGCTATGGCGGCAAGGGCGTTTTGACCGCAGTGGAGAATGTGAACGGCGAGATTGCCGAGGCGATGGTCGGCCTGAACGCACTTGATCAGGTGTCACTTGACAAAATGCTTATTGATATAGACGGCACACCCAACAAAACGCGCCTTGGTGCCAACGCCATACTTGGTGCATCACTTGCCTGTGCCAAGGCCGCCGCGGAAGCGACCGGCGTAAGCCTTTATAACTATATCGGCGGCGCGAACGCCAAGACCCTGCCTGTGCCGATGATGAACGTGCTCAACGGCGGCGCACACGCGACAGGCTCCAACGTGGACATTCAGGAGTTTATGATAATGCCGGTCGGCGCGGAGAGCTTCTCCGAGGCGCTGAGAATGTGCGCGGAGGTGTTCCACGCGCTGAAAAAGGTTGTTCCGGCATCCGGCGTGGGCGATGAGGGCGGCTATGCCCCCAATCTCGACAGTGATGAGGACGCGCTGAAAGCATTGGTCGCGGCGATAGAGGCCGCAGGCTATATCCCGGGCGAGGATTTCAAGATCGCGATAGACGGCGCCGTGTCCGACTGGTACAATGCAGAGGATAAGTGCTATCACCTGCCCAAGCGCGGCACCGTGATGACAAGCGAGCAGATGGTGGATATGTGGGAGCATTTTGTCAACACTTATCCCATAATCTCCATTGAGGACGGTATGGGCGAAAACGACTGGGAAGGTTGGCAGCTTATGACGAAGCGCCTTGGCAGCCGCATCCAGATAGTCGGTGATGATCTTTTCGTCACGAATACCCAGCGCATAAAGAAGGGCATTGAACTGAAGGCGGCAAACTCCGTGCTGATAAAGCTCAATCAGATAGGTACGCTGACGGAGACGCTGGATGCCATCCAGATGGCGCACCGCGCAGGCTGGACGGCGGTGGTCTCGCACCGCTCCGGCGAGACGGAGGACACGACCATTGCGGATATATCCGTTGCTGTCAATGCCGGCCAGATTAAGACCGGCGCACCCTCGCGCACAGACCGCGTGGCAAAGTACAATCAGCTTCTGCGCATAGAGGACGAACTGTTTGACGCCGCCGAATACCCCGGCGCAGACGCGTTTTTCTCCATTAGATAAGAATACCGATTAGATAGCAAAACACGGGATAGGTGATACCACCATCCCGTGTTTTTTATGAAAAAAACTCTCCCATTGATTGCTCAATGAGAGAGTGCCCCGCAAATGCCGTGCCGGTTCAATTATAACCTGCACAAGAGGGCAGGTGGGTCGCCTAAGTTCTGTTTCGCTGCTTCCAACATCCAACCAAACGGTCGGGAGGCCTGCAATCCGCAGACTCAAAATCGGCATCCCTTATAAGAGATGTGGGTTTAATGAACCTCAAAGCCCTGGAAAGGGCAACACGCACACAGCAGGAGCTTTTAACACATATTTATATATCGCCGCAGGGTACATTATGATGTATATGCGGCAGGGGAGGGAACTTATTCCTCCTCCTCGTCGTCAAAGAGAAGAACCATGAAGTGCTCAAACACGTCGTTCAGCTCATCATCGTCATCAATAGACTCAAACAGCTCATCCCCGTTCTCATCGAGAACAGAGCGCAGAATGATCATGCCATAGTCCGGATCATCCTCCGGAGTGTCCGCCGGAAGAAAAGCAGTGTAGGTGCTGCCGTTATAATCCATCGTGTCCAGAAGCTCCAGTTCAAACTCCTGCCCGTCATCATCTATTATAGTGACAAAATCGCTGCCGAATTCCTCGCTCATCATTATTACCTCCAGCTTGTTATGGACTTATTTTAACCCATAACAGCAGAGAAATCAATAGTAAAATTACGCACTCCCATACTGACTTATGAGCCGAGATCCTCCAACAGCTCCAAAAGCTGCTGCTGGTCGCTGACAGGGATGCCGCGCTCCAACATCGCGCGGTCGGCAGAGCGCAGACACGCCACCTCTATCGTGGTCACGGTCTCAGGCGTGTGTCCCTTCGCACCCTTGTACACGGCAACAAAGCCGTCACAGCTTTTCAGAAAATACTGCGCGCTCTCCTCGGCTCTGGCATAGCGCGCGTATATCTCCTGCGGCACGGTGTCCCGCACGGCAGGGCGCAGGGTTTTCACGGCCTTTGCACCGGTATATACCGCCGCCGCGCCGAGTATTGCAAGCATACCCGCTCTCAGCTTCAAGTTCACTGCGCACACCTCTTTGTTATATCAAAAGTATTGGCATCAGGTATAATTGTTTCTCATTTTTGGGAAAATATACACATTGACCTTATTGTGCAGATTTTGCGAGAAAAAAGCACGGAAAATTTACATTTACTCTACCGCTGATTGACAATGTGTGATATAATAACTATTCAGTATATTGTACTATAGATTATTATGCCTTTCTGTCAGCTTTCAACTATCCGCTTTGTATCGGCCTTGGCCGCGTATGAAGCTTAATGTCCCTCACAAGGAGGTGTCTGCCGGACAATGAATAACAGCGACAAGAAAAACGATACCGGTCGTACACACAAGGGCAATACCGGCCGCGTCAATGCCGACAATGGCACAGCGCGCACCGGAAGCGTCAACATAAATTCAACCCCTGACACTGCCAACAAGCGCCCAAAGCGCAGACCGCGCGTGATGCTGAAGGCGGCGGATGTCACGCTGGAGCTTATAAGCTCAGTGCTCAGCAGCATTTTCAAGGTTTTCGGCACGCTGCTGCTTATCTTCGCGATAACCGGTATGCTGTTTGCGTGCGTGTTTGCCTACTATGTTAAAACCTGCCTCACGCCGAATCTCGACCTTTCGCTTGAGGACTATAAGCTCAACCAGTCCAGCACCCTGTATTATCAGGATGCGGCGGGTGAGTGGCGCGAGCTGGGACTGTTGACCGGCAAGCAAAAGCGCATATGGGTAGATTACAGTGACATACCCTGGTATATGGAAAAGGCCGTTGTCGCAATAGAGGACAAACGCTTTTATGACCACAAGGGTGTTGACTGGTACCGCACCTCGGGTGCATTCATCAAGATGTTCGCCACCATGCAGAATAGCTACGGCGGCTCAACAATAACCCAGCAGCTCATTAAAAACCTCACCGGTCAGGACGAGGTAACGGTTCAGCGCAAGCTGACGGAGATCTTCGGCGCGTTGGAGCTGGAAAAGCGCTATGACAAGCAGGAGATCATTGAGTGGTATCTAAACGCCGTGTACTTCGGCGAGGGCTGCTACGGTGTGCAGACGGCGGCGCAGACCTATTTCGGCAAGGATGTTAAAGAGCTCACCCTTGCAGAGTGCGCCTCCATCGTGGGCATAACCAATAAGCCCACATACTATGACCCGTTCTACAACGAGCAGAATAATAAAGAGCGTCAGGAGACGATACTGCGCGAAATGTACGAGCAGGGATATATCGACTACCAGACGTACAAGGATGCCGTAGCGGAGGAGCTGGTGTTCATCCACAGTGCG
This sequence comes from uncultured Oscillospiraceae bacterium, assembly GCA_964495355.1. Taxonomy (GTDB): domain Bacteria; phylum Bacillota; class Clostridia; order Oscillospirales; family Oscillospiraceae; genus Limivicinus. Next base: position 11,776 of record CAZBVU010000022.1, on the reverse strand, counting down.
GAGGAGGAGACCACCCAGCGCATCTACAGCTTCTATGAAGAGGTGGTTATCTCCGATGTCATAAGCGACTTGATGGAGCGCAAGGGCATCAGCAAGGAGACGGCGCAGCAGCTTGTCTATAACGGCGGCTATAAGATCTACACCTGCCTTGACGTGGGTGTGCAGTCCGCAATAGACGCGACCTACACCGACCTTACCGCCATACCGCGCACCGGCGGCAACTCTCAGCTTCAAAGCGCGATTGTCGTCATGAACCCATACGATGGGCGTATCCTCGGTCTTGCGGGCGGCGTCGGCGTGAAGGACAGCAACTTCCCACTCAACCGCGCCACGGGAACATATCGTTCCCCCGGTTCGTCTATAAAACCGATAGCCTCCTACGGCCCTGCGGTGGATACCGGCTTGATAACGCCAACCACACTCGTCAATGACCAGGCGGGGCTTCACCTCAACGGTACGGACTGGTTCCCTGCGAACGACAGCAACGTGTATTACGGCGTTGTTACGATTTATCAGGCGCTGCAATACTCGCTGAACACTGTCGCCGCACAGATAATTGATAAGCTTGGCCCACAGACGGCGTATAATTATCTCACGTCAAAGCTTGGCTTCACCAGCCTTGTTCCGGCGGATGCAAACTATGCACCCATGGCTCTCGGCCAGCTTACAAACGGCGTGACCGTGCGCGAGATGGCACAGGCCTACTGCGCATTTGTGAATGACGGCATATTCACCTATGGCCGCACCTACTCCCTCGTCACCGACTTTGACGGTAACACCGTTATCGACAATGCCCCTGTCAGCATATCCGCGTTCAAGCCGAACACCGCCTACACCATGACCTACATGATGCAGAACGCCGTTGAAAACGGCACCGGCAAGGAGGCGCGGCTGTACAGCGTGCCTGTCGCGGGCAAGACCGGCACCTCCGGCGACTATAAGGATCGCTGGTTCTGCGGCGTGACACCGTACTATGTCGCCGCGGTGTGGACCGGCTTTGACACGCCCGCAACCATCAACGTCTCCGGCAACCCGGCGGCTCAGCTTTGGAAAAAGGTGATGCAGCCTCTGCATGACGGGCTGGAGTATAAAGCGTTCACCTATCCCAGCATCGGCGATAACACCGGCATCTTCGGTATTCAGGACACTGTATACCCCAGTGATGACGCAAGTGACGATTACCTTGGCTGGGGCAGCACGACCACAGACCCATGGGACAACGGCAGCAGCGGCTGGGGCGGCGGAACTACCACCACCGACCCGTGGGGCAGCTCAGATAACATCTGGGGCGGCGGTTCTGACTGGAACTTCACCGGCGGGCTCACATTCGGCTAAAAATCAGCATTTTTCCCCACTTGCACCAAGCATTTCCTGTTGACAATCGCAAAACATTATGTTACATTTTAGTTACAATATTGGAGGTTCACACTATGGCAAAAATATTGGAGTATAAGGGTCATCCGCTTCAGAGGAAAGACAGTTTCATCTACTATGGCAGCTTTGCAGACAAGTATATTGTCATGCTGCAAATTCTCGAATCCAAAAAGGTTAATGACCTTGACGTACCCACAAAGGTTTCCGTTCAGCTTCAGCTCACCGATCCTTCTATAAAATCCCGCGACAGGATCGTGAAGAAGAGCGAGAAGGACAGCCTTTATCTTGCGATAGACGTGGCGGCCGTATGGCTTGAGCGCGCACTTTCCTCCAAGTAAGCTGAACTGGGGCACGGCTCCAATTCGGTTTCGGGGTATGGGTCGATAAGCGGCGCACCATGCCGCGTGCCGACTCTGCAAGGGCTTTGTCCATGCGCCCTAATAAAGAAAAAGGATCTGTTTTTATGCGCAAGAAGATTTTAAGGACGTTTGCTGCCGCCTTGGCGATAAGCACACTTCTGGTCGTACCCGCATATGCGGAGACGGCGGTTGTCACAGGCAACAACGTCAATTTCCGCTCCGGTCCCGGGACAAATTACTATGTAATTGCCACGCTGGAGCGCAACACCCCCGTCACCGTGACTGACCGCTCGAACGGTTCATGGTACGCGGTGTCTGTCGGCGGGCAGAATGGTTTCATCTCCTCCGGCTACCTCAGCGTGAATGAGGACAGCACCATCCCCGCACCCTCTTATACGCCGCCTGCGGCGGATGTGTCCGGCAATACTGGCGCAAGCAGCAGCACCACCGGATATATCAACGCCATGTATGTGCGTTTCCGCTCCGGCCCCGGCTCTGCCTATTCCGTTCTGGGTGAGTATAACCGCGGCAAGGAGGTCACAACTATCGGCACAGGTGACGGTTGGACGGCCTGTGTGATTGATGGTCAGCTCGGCTATGTCTACTCTCAGTATGTGTCCAGCAGCTATGTCGGCGCGTCATCATCTGCTGCGCCGTCATATCAGCCGGATTCTACACCGGCGGTACAGCCAAGCTTCGGCATACCTCAGCCGGATGAGAGCGTCACCATGCCGGACTTTACACCCACCCCCACGCAGGCACCGGTGTTGCCCAGCCCGAATGTGACGCAGACCCCAATACAGACTGTATCACCCACGCCCACACCCGCGCCAGTACAGACACCCGCGGTGTCATCCGGTAAGAGCGGGTACATAAACGGAACGTATGTGCGCTTCCGTTCAGGCCCGGGCACTAACTATTCAATCCTCGGCACTTACCATACCGGCAAAACGCTATACGCTACGGCGGACGCGGGCAACGGCTGGTATCAGTGCGTGATTGACGGCAATGTGGGCTATGTCTATGCAAGCTACGTTGTCATCGTCAATCAAGCGGACTTCGGCGGCATTTCCATAGGCGGCAATGCGTCGGACAGTACGTTTGCAAACCCGACTATAGACAGCAATGCGCAGTCCACCCCGACGCCGACCGCGACCCCTGCACCCACATCCACACCGGTGCAGACAATCGATCAGTTCTGTGATGCCTACATCACCGGCAACAATGTGCGCTTCCGCGCAGCACCGTCCATGACCGCCGCCATTATTGGCGAGTTCTCCTACGGCAACCGCGTCAGTCTCGTTGCAACGGCCAACGGCTGGGCGCAGATCGTGAGTGGGGATGGCGTGATCGGATATGTCTCCGCGCTGTACGTCAAAGAGGGCAGTTACATCACTGCCGGCAACACTACCGGCAGTTCCGGTGATAGCGGCAGTACCTCAGGCACTGTCCCCCCGCCGCAGACAAGCACAGCCACCGGCGCAACAGGTGACACCATTGCAAACTACGCCTGTCAGTTTGTCGGCAGTCGGTATAGCTGGGGCGGCACATCCCCCGACACAGGCTTTGACTGCTCCGGCCTTGTATACTATGTGTACAAGCAGTTTGGCTACACGCTTAACCGCGTCGCGGCAGATCAGGCCACAAATGGCCGCCATGTCGATGCAAGTGAGCTTCAGCCCGGCGATCTAATCTGCTTCTACTCCGGCAGCAGCTATATCGGCCATGTCGGTATCTACATAGGTAACGGACAGTTTGTCCACGCCTCCAACTCCACGACCGGCGTTATCATCTCTGATCTCTCAGGCTATTACGTCTCGCGCGGATTTGAAGCGCGTAGAATAGTTGGATAAGGAACATTATATAATTTACGCTCCAGAGCTGATAAAAGCTCTGGAGCGTTTTTGCGTCCTCTGTGAAGCTGAAATATTACGCAAGCTTTACCACGGTGAGCGTGCTGTTGGTGTAGGTGTTGGCTGTGCCGGTGTTGTTCAGCACGGTCAGCGTCTGCACCGTGGTGGGCGCGACAATCGCGGTGATGGCTATTCTGTAGGACGCGGTTTCGGCAGTGCTGGCGTGCGCACTGACAGCGTAGGGGAGCGCTGTGCCGCCAAGTGCAAGCGCCGCGCCTAACGTCCCGTCACCGCTTATCGCGGCATCGGTCACGAAGCTGACAAGGTACTGTCCGGCGTTCAGCGTTACGCCGCTGGTCCCAGATGCGGTGATGTCACCGGTAGAGTTTATAACGTTTGTGCCCAGGGTGAGCGCATCACCTGCCGCGACTGACTGCGCCGCCGTCTGGTACAGCATAGCGTTCTGGTTCGTGGCCGCTGTACCGGCTGCACCTGTCGCGCCGGTTGCACCCTGTGGCCCTTGCGGGCCTTGGACACCCTGAGGGCCTTGCGGCCCTGCCGGACCCTGCAAGCCCATTGGCCCCGCAGGGCCAACATTGCTGCCGCATCCGCAGCATGGTGCGCTTCCGTTGCAGGGGTTGGTGTATATCTTGGTCGAACTGCAATCGTTTTCCGTCATATCTGTCCTCCGGAAGATGATTCTAAGGCGGGTACGTCCAGCGTAAATACAGCCCGCCTCAACTCATTCTATGCCGCCGAGATATCGTAGGTGTATCTCTGTATCAGCATAAAAAAACTCCCGCCTCGATTGAGGCGGGAGAAAACTTATCAGGTTTTTGCATCGGGTAGAAGCTTGACCGTTAAATTAGGCCTTCTTCTCCTTCTTGCTGACGAGGGTCTGAACACCCTGAACAACGAGGATGATAGCCAGAACAACAAGGCCGATGGACCAGATCATCTGGAACCAGTCACCCCATGCAGCGCCAGCGGCGGCGATGAGGTTGATCTTGGCGATGATGGTCATAACGAGGGAGGTGATGGTTGCAACAAGCATGAAGACCATCGGGACAAAGAACATCTTGTTGTTCTTGCCGATGTTACCAAGCCAAGTAGCAACAGCCAGCATTGCGATACCAGCAAGCAGCTGGTTTGCAGCGCCGAACACGCCCCAGATCTGGCTCAGACCCATGAAGCCCATGCCGCAGCCGATAACGACCATGATGACAGTGGACACGAGCGGGTTAGAGAAGAACTTGCGTACGCCGGTGAGGTCTTCGCGGGTCTTGCCTTCGGGAATGAACAGCTCGGCAAACATGTAGCGGGAAAGACGTGTGCCGGAGTCAAGGGAGGTAAGAGCAAAGACGGAAACAGCGAGAGTGAGGAGGGTGTAGGTGGTGTCGTAAACAGGGTTGGAGAAGTCTGCAACACCGCCGAACATGGTGGCGACCATGGTGGCAACGCCGCCGGCGAAGATCGTGGGAGGTGCGCTGAGAAGGAACTTGTCGCCGCCGCCGATGTTGGTCTCTTTGAAGACAACGCCGACTGCAATGAGAGCAACGATAGCCAGTGCGGACTCAATGATCATTGCGCCGTAGCCGATGACCTTTGCATCCTTCTCAGAGTCGAGCTGCTTGGAAGTCGTGCCGGAACCGATGAGAGAGTGGAAGCCGGAGACAGCGCCGCAGGCGACAGTGATGAACAGGGTCGGGAAGAGGGAGGTGCCGGTGAGACCGGTCATGCCGGTGAAAGCAGGAAGCTCAACAGTTGCATTGGAGAAGATGATGCCGACGAATGCGATGATCATCATACCGTAGAGCAGGAAGGAGCTGAGGTAGTCACGCGGCTGCAGAAGCATCCAAACAGGAAGCAGAGAAGCTACAATGATGTAAACAGCAATGAAGAGAACCCAGAAGGTACGGCTGGCGTTAACACCGATGTTCAGGCCGGCGATGGTGATAAGCACGATGCCGATGATGCCAACGATGGTGGCGGGGCCGACCTTCACGTTCTTGCGGTACACGAAGTAACCGAAAATGAACGCGATAACGATGAACAGCAGGGAGGTGGTTGCAGTGGAAGCATTGCCGCTGACGTTTTCACGGCCGACGGTGAATACGGGGCCTTCGGAAACGAAAGTGCCTGCAACAACTGCGGTGAAGGAAGCGATGACGAGGATGAGAACGAGCAGGGCAAAGATGGTGAACAGTCTCTGTGCCTTAACGCCCATCTCAGCTCTGATAACTTCACCGACAGAGCCGCCGTTGTGACGGATGGAGGCGAACAGAGCACCGAAGTCATGCATTGCACCGAAGAAGATGCCGCCGACGACAATCCACAGGAAAACAGGAACCCAACCGAAAACAGCGGCCTGGATAGGTCCGTTGATGGGGCCTGCGCCTGCGATGGAAGAGAAGTGGTGGCCCATCAGAACGGCGGGGTTAGCAGGAACGAAGTCCTTGCCGTCGTAGCTGGTGTGTGCCGGGGTCTCGTGATTGGGGTCAACACCCCACTGTTTTGCAAGCCAAGAGCCGTAGAAAATGTAGCCCAGAGCAAGCAGAACGACTGCGATGAGAAGAATAAGTACTGCGCTCACACTTTTCACTCCTTAAATAAAAAGTATAAAATTTATTTGCTTTCCGCGTCCAGAGTCCCTCAACCTCTGGTGGCGAATAGCTTACTGAAGTATTTTTCAAGCTCGTATCCGGCGCGGTTGGTTGTGACCTTGAGCGTGCTCAAGTCGACAATACCCGCTTTCAGCTCGGTATAACCGTGCAGTGAGAATTTATAGCTCTTGGAGAAACTGAGCTTTTTAACGCGCTTGGCCGTTTCCTCATCAACGGAATCGGCAACAAACACGAGCTTGACATTGGTGTACTGGTGCTCACTGTGGGGCTTAACGCGCGGCAGTGATTCATCCAGCGCTTTCTTTTCCAGCGCGTCAATATCGGCGGCTGTGAAAGAGGGGGCGGAGTATATGTAGGCAAATTCGTTTGTCTCATTACCCCATACCTTGATCTTTTTGGTCAGCCAGTATTTCTCATCGCGCGAGAAGTAGTCAGCGCGGAATACCAGCGGTGCAGAGCCTTCCTCTGCGGGGATTATATTATAGTAGGCACTGTAGGAATCCTTCAGTACCTCAAGAAACTCATTCCGCTCCATGCGGCCCTCCTGAAATGTAGACGGTTTCTAAACGGTAATTAACCAGTTCTTTCAGCTTCTTTACACATACGTCCAATTCTTTAACAAGAATATAACTCATAATTTGAAAAATTTCAATAGGCAATTCACAGAAAATCCACATTTTCTGCTGAAACTTAGACAAAATTTAGTCAACTTGTACTTATGTCAACTGAATGGCACGATATTTTTGGTCAATGTTTTGATTTTTATGTATTTTAACGAAAAGTTAACTTTGCCCGCGAAGAACTTATTTTGCGCATAATGGTTTACTTATTCAAAAAATTGATGTATATTATATGGAAAGATTAAGAATTCATTAAAATGAAGTGTCAACAACCAATAAAAAGAAATATGAGGTCAAAGATGGAGTATAAAATGTGTGTGCCGTGCCTGCTTGGGCTGGAGGCACCGATTGCTGACGAATTGAAGCGCTTAAACATGGCAAACGTGGCAAATGAGAATGGCCGCGTTTATTTTACCGGCGATGAGGCTGATATTGCGCGCGCAAACATCAATCTGCGCGTGGGTGAGCGTGTGCTGATCGAGATGGGCACATTTCACGCCTCCACGTTTGAGGAGCTTTTCCAGGGCGTTAAGGCGATACATTGGGAGAATATCATCCCGCGTGATGGGGCGTTCCCTGTAAAGGGCTATTCGCTCAACTCAGCGCTTTTCTCCGTTTCCGACTGCCAGAAGATAATAAAAAAGGCGATAGTGGAGCGGCTGCACAGCGTGTATGGTATTGAGTGGTTTTCCGAGAGCGCGGAGACCTATCAGGTGCAGTTTTCTATAATGAAGGACATGGTGTCCGTCTGCATTGATACATCGGGCAGCGGCTTGCATAAGAGAGGGTATCGTCCGGCGCACAACGCCGCACCCTTGAAAGAAACTATGGCCGCGGCCATGGTGAAGTTGTCGCGCTATCGCGGGAGGGACGATTTTGCAGACCCGTTCTGCGGCAGCGGCACTATCCCAATTGAGGCCGCGCTTATAGCGCGCAACATCGCGCCCGGTCTCAACCGCCGCTTTGCCGCGATGGAGTGGCGCAGCATACCTAACAGGGTGTGGGGCGATGCCCGCGAAGAAGCCCGCGCAAAGGAGTTCCACGGCAATTACAACATTATCGGCACTGATATAGACCCCAAGGCGATAGAGATCGCCCGCGAGAACGCACAGCGCGCGGGCGTGGCGGATGTGGTGCGCTTTGAGGTGGCGGATGCCGCCGCCTTTGCCCGCGAGACTGAGCGCGGCGTCATCGTGACCAACCCGCCCTATGGTGAGCGCATAATGGAAAAGGAGCAGGCAGAGGCGCTCTACCGCGCGTTCGGTGCGGCATACAGCAAAACGCAGAACTGGCAGCTCTATCTCCTCTCCTCACATACGGAGTTTGAGCGCTGTTTCGGCAAAACCGCCGATAAAAAGCGCAAGCTGTATAACGGCATGATAAAATGCGACCTCTTTATGTACTTTAAGTAAACGATATAAATAAACGCATCAAGGAGCTTATAGAGAAATGAAGCATCTGTTTATTGTCAATCCTACCGCCGGTGGGCGTGATCACAGCGAGGAGGTACGTGCCAAGGTCAAAGCCGCCTTTGCCCAGCGTGAGGGTGAGTATGAGGTGTACGTCACCAATGCACCGATGGATGCCCCGGGCAAAATAATCGCCGAGGCTGAAAAGTGCGAGCATCTGCGCGTCTATGCCTGCGGGGGTGACGGCACATTCAACGAATGTATAAACGGTGCAGCCCAGCTTGATAATGTGGCAGTGTGCCCGTTCCCGACCGGCACCGGCAACGATTTTTGCCGTATGTTCGGCGCGGAGGCAGAGCTTTACCGCAATCTGGACGCGCTTCTTGATGGGGAGGAGCACCCCATTGACCTTATCGACTGCAATGGCCGCTGGTGCAGCAATATTGCCTCCGTGGGCATTGATGCCCGCATAGGCACGGATGTGCATAAGTACAGCGGGCTTCCGCTTATCGGCGGTGCGGCGGGATATGTGGTGTCTGCCATTGTGAATATGTTTAAGGGTATCAGCCGCAATATGTACATCAAGTGCGGGGATTATTACACCGAGGGTGAGCACACGCTGATCGCCGTGTGCAATGGCCGCTTCTACGGCGGCGGCTTCAATCCCACGCCGGATGCACGCCCGGATGACGGTGTGCTGGACTTTATAATCGTGCGCAAGGTTAGCCTGCTCACCTTTGCCCACCTTATAGGGAAGTACGCCAAAGGGCGCGCGGATGAGTTCGTGAAGTATGTCACCCACCTTAAAGGCACGGATATCGAAATCGGCTTTGACGATGATGAGGTTATAAACATTGACGGCGAGGCCATGTTCAGCCGCAAGGTCTGCATGAAGCTTGCCCCTCATGCCGCAAGGCTGATAGTCCCCAATGGCATGAACTTTTTTGCGTAAATTTTTATATAATTCTGCCGACAAATTCTTTCACAGAAATTTAATAAATTTTTTCATAAAAATTCATTATAGGGGCTTGCAAAAAATCAAAAGTGTGGTATTATAAGCTTCGTTAGCACTCAGAGAGTTTGAGTGCTAACGAAGCTGAATTTTTGTAATAAATTATTTGGAGGTATATAAGCAATGAAACTGAAACCGTTGGCTGACAGAGTTGTTCTCAAGCAGAATGAAGCAGAGGAGCGCACCTCCTCCGGCATCTTCCTTACTGCATCTGCGCAGGAAAAGCCTGAGGTTTATGAAGTCGTCGAGGTTGGCCCCGGCGGAATGGTCGATGGCAACGAGGTCGAGATGATCGTTAAGGTCGGCGAGAAGGTTCTCGTCGGCAAGTACAGCGGCACCAAGGTCAAGCTGGACGAGGTTGAGTATACCATCGTTCGTCAGAGTGACATTCTTGCTGTTATTGAGTAAGCAGCACAAATTATCAAACTGGAGGTTTAATTTATTATGGCAAAGCAGATTATATACGGTGAAGAAGCAAGAAAAGCGATCGAGCGCGGCGTAAATCAGTTGGCTGATACCGTCAAGATCACCCTCGGCCCCAAGGGGCGCAATGTTGTCCTTGATAAGAAGTTCGGCACCCCGCTGATAACCAATGACGGTGTTACCATCGCCAAGGAAATCGAGCTGGAGGACGCTTTTGAGAATATGGGCGCACAGCTCATCAAAGAGGTTTCCACCAAGACCAATGATGTCGCCGGTGACGGCACCACCTCCGCCACTATCCTTGCACAGGCAATGATAAACGAGGGTCTCAAGAACCTCGCCGCCGGTGCAAATCCCATGGTCATGAAGCGCGGCATCCAGAAGGCCACTGACGCTGCTGTTGAGGCTGTCAAGGCTGCATCCCAGCCTGTCTCCGGTGCAAATGATATCGCTCGCGTCGGCACTATCTCCTCCGGTGATGAGCACATCGGTACCCTCATCAGCGAGGCTATGGAAAAGGTCAGCCAGAACGGCGTTATCACCATTGAGGAATCCAAGACCGCAGAGACCTACTCTGACGTTGTTGAGGGTATGCAGTTTGACCGCGGCTATCTCAGCCCCTACATGGCCACTGATATGGACAAGATGGAAGCTGTCATTGATGACGCTCTCATCCTCATCACCGATAAGAAGATCTCCAACATTCAGGAGATTCTCCCCCTGCTTGAGCAGATTGTCAAGGCCGGCCGCAAGCTCCTCATCATCGCTGAGGATGTTGAGGGCGAAGCGCTTGCAACCATCATTCTCAACAAGCTGCGCGGCACATTCACCTGCGTTTGCGTGAAGGCACCTGGCTTTGGTGACAGACGCAAGGAAATGCTTCAGGATATCGCAGTCCTCACCGGCGGTCAGGTCATCTCCTCTGAGCTTGGTATGGAGCTGAAGGATGCTGACATCAACATGCTCGGTCAGGCACATCAGGTCAAGGTCACCAAGGAGAATACCGTTATCGTTGACGGCGCAGGCGACAGCGCAGACATCAAGGCACGCGCCGCCCAGATTGAGCACCAGATCAGCGTCACTACCTCCGAGTATGACAAGGAGAAGCTTCAGGAGCGCCTTGCAAAGCTGGCCGGCGGCGTTGCAGTCATCAAGGTCGGTGCTGCAACCGAGACTGAAATGAAAGAGAAGAAGCTGCGCATTGAGGACGCACTCAACGCCACTCGCGCCGCAGTTGCAGAGGGTATCGTACCCGGCGGCGGCACTGCATACGTCCTGGCATCCAAGGCCGCAGATAAGCTCGTTGCCACACTCGAGGGTGACGAAAAGACCGGCGCTGCAATCATCGCAAAGGCACTGAAGGCACCCACAATGCAGATCGCTGCAAACGCAGGTCTTGAGGGCGCTGTCATTCTCAACAACGTCTACAGCTCTGAGAGCGCAAACTACGGCTATGACGCTGCAAACGACAAGTACGGCGATATGATCGCAATGGGCATTGTTGACCCGACCAAGGTTTGCCGCAGTGCGCTTGAAAATGCTGCATCCGTGGCCGCAATGGTGCTGACCACCGAGAGCCTTGTTGCAGATCTGCCTGAGAAGAATCCTCCTGTGCCCGCAGCCGGCGGCGACATGGGCGGCATGTACTAAGCCGCAGGGCAGTTAAGCTAAATCGTATAAACCTGATTATTGGCCGCTCCAAAAGGAGCGGCCAATTGCGCGTAAATAAGAAAAATCAATTTAACGATAATTCTGTCAAAAAAATTGTTGACAAATCTGAATTGTTCTGCTATACTGACTAAGCTGTTTGATGAATAGCAAATGGCGGCATAGCTCAGTTGGCTAGAGCATGCGGTTCATACCCGCAGTGTCCCCGGTTCGAATCCAGGTGCCGCTACCAAGCAAAGGCGCAGGCAGATATGGCTGCGCCTTTTATATGGCCCGTTGGTCAAGCGGTTAAGACACCGCCCTTTCACGGCGGTAACATGGGTTCGATTCCCGTACGGGTCACCAAAAAGCAAATGCCACGTCATTGACGTGGCATTTGCTTCAGTCTGTCAAAGAACTATACAAGCGCCCCCGTTTCTGGTAAAATAGGAACG
>CAZBVU010000021.1:0-29210 GCA_964495355.1 uncultured Oscillospiraceae bacterium | reverse complement strand
TATAAAACTAAAGCCGCACTGTTAACAGAGAATAATAGCTGTTAACAGTGCGGCTGTTTATAATACCAGTGCTTTAGTAAAATGCCAAGTCGCTTGCCGCTTTATCGCAATCGTTTTTCGCCGAGCTGACTGCCTGACTAAAGGTCAATTCTGTATAACCGGCAGGCCAAGTTTGAATCAGAGTTCTAAATGCGTCAATACTGCTGTAATAAGTCTTTATTGCATTATAATAATCTCTTGTATCATCAGTCGGAGAGATAGTTTTTATAGAATCCAGTGCTTTTTGCATTAAAGAATCTGCGATTTCGTAATGCTCCCACATTTTACCGCATTCGGAGTAGAGAGCTTTCATATCTTTCGATAACGTATCATATTCCGACTTGTCAAAATACTTTATAAAAATACCTTAAGAATAATAGTAGAGGCACTCTTGTAGTTAGAATATGCCGTGTCGAGCATTTGTGAAATCTCCGCAAGCTGAACTTTTTGTTCTTCGGTTTTTTCTGCCGTTCCGCACGCACATAGAGCAAACACCATAGTCAGTGCTAACAATAAAGATATAATTTTTTTCATAATCAAAACCTCATTTTTTAATTTTTTTCGGACATTCTGCGTCTTTTGGAATATGCCAAGGGCTGTTTTTTGCGTCTTGACTTGCGTTGGGGATAAGACCGTCTCTGCACCATTTCGCAATGGTTGCTTGCGTGTAGCCCCATTTCTCGGCAGCTTCTTTTGTGCCGATTGAATCAGCCATATACTTTCCTCTCTTTCTTAATCTATAGGTGCTGTTGGCACATTAATTATACGCCTGTAGTTTAACAAGGTCAACCCCGAAGTGCTTAATATTTCACCTTAAAACTCATATAATTATCTCAAAGTTTAAGTTTTGAGGTGATAATATGGCTGATGTGGATTTGGCTGAAATAGGTAAACGCATACAATTGCGCCGCAAGCAGCAGGGCTTAACGCAGGAGCAGTTAGCCGACAGAATGAACGTTTCCATTCAGATGATTTCAAATTTGGAGCGCGGCAACAAGGCAATCCGCATAGATAATCTTATTAACCTCTGCCAGATTCTTGCCGTGAGCACGGATTATATCTTGACAGGCAAGGAAACACAGGACGATTTTCACGCGCTCACGGCGCGTATAGAAGCCCTATCACCCGCCAACAGAAAAATGATAGAAATGCTCGTTGACTATTGCATAAGCGAGAATAGCTAAGACCGCAGTTTTGTTTCTGCGGTCTTAATGTTTATAAAAAACCTCTTTCCGCATTTCGCGGAAAGAGGTGAAACTTTATTTCGGTTTTGATTTCGCACCCTATCTTATGCCTTGCGAACCTTGTCCATGTGACGGGTGAGGTCGAGCATCTTGTTGGAGAAGCCCCACTCATTGTCGTACCAAGCCATGAGCTTAACGAAGTTGTCGTTAAGAGCAAGACCGGCGCGAACGTCGAAGATGGAGGTGTGAGCGTCAGTTCTGAAGTCAGAGGAAACGACCTCGTCATCAACATACTCAAGAACGCCCTTCATTGCGCCTTCGGAAGCGGCCTTCATTGCAGCGCAGATCTCATCATAGGTTGCGCCCTTCTCAAGGCGAACAGTCAGGTCAACGATGGAAACGTCACCTGCGGGGATACGCATGGAAGTACCGGTGAGCTTGCCCTTGAGTTCGGGGATGACCTTGCCGACTGCCTTTGCAGCGCCGGTGGAGGTGGGGATGATGTTGTTGTAAACGGAGCGGCCAAGGCGCCAGTTCTTCTTGGAGAAGCCGTCAACAACAGCCTGAGTTGCGGTGGAAGCATGAACGGTGGTCATGAGACCCTCGACGATGCCGAAGTTGTCATTGAGAACCTTTGCCATAGGAGCAAGGCAGTTGGTGGTGCAGGATGCATTGGAAACAAACTGCATATCAGCGGTGTACTTGTCGAGGTTGACGCCGCAGACGAACATCGGGGTGTCATCCTTTGCAGGACCGGACATAACAACGACCTTTGCGCCGGCATCGATATGAGCCTGAGCATCAGCCTTGGTGAGGAAGCGGCCAGTGCACTCGAGAACGTACTCTACACCAAGCTCACCCCAGGGGATGAGAGCGGGGTCACGGTATTGGTTGTCTGCGAGAACCTTAACGGTCTTGCCGTTGACAGTGAGGGTGCTTGCATCATCGTCAGCGCAGACGCAGCCGTTGAAGCGGCCGTGAACGGTGTCATACTTGATGGAATAGGCAAGCTGGCTTGCGGGATGGCCGGGAGCGTTGATTGCAACGATCTCGATGTCATCAGCTGCGATAGCAGCTCTGAACGCCAGAGAACCGATGCGGCCAAAACCATTGATACCAATTTTGATCATATTAAATGTCCTCCATAAAATATTATTATTGTAAACAAAGTAAAAAACAAACTTCCCTACTGGAAAATTTGTGCCTTATTTAACGTGTTAATTCTAACATATAATATGAACAAAATGCAATATTTCTCTCCATCTATTTTGAACAAAAAAACGCCGAAATTTCGCGCTTATTTGTCCGAATTTCAAGGAGAGTATTGTTTATTTTGTCGATTTTTGATAGAATCTAGTAAAATCGAGCAAGGAGAGAGGCTTATGATTCAAATTTCCGCTGATATACTCGCGCTGACGTCGGAAGCACTGCTGCTGACGCAGGGTGAAAAGATCTGTTTTGCCAATGCCGCGGCCAAAAAGCTTTTCGGAGAGGGCTGTGAAAACCGGTCGTTGGATATACTTCTCCCGCAGGAGCTTATCACGGCGCAGGCGTCAAGCTTTGTGGCCGATGCGCGGATCGCCGGGAAGAGACATATTGTGCGCGTTTCGCGGCATGACGGACTGCGCGCCTATTTCATCTCCGAACCATCGCGCGAACCGCTCATGCTGAACGATGCGCTGATCTACTCCATGCGCAGTACGCTCATGACCATGTGTATGTCGGCCGATTTCTGCCGTCTGCGCGCCGAGGATATCGGCAATCCGGAGCTTCGCGCCGGCATTGCGTCCCTTTCGCAGAGCTATTTCCGCATGACGCGCCTGATTGAAAACATCGGCACAGCCAAAAGTGTGCTGGATGGTACACTTCGCTTTTCGCCGGAGCTGCTGGATATCGGTGAGCTCTGCGGCACGCTCATAGATCAGGTGAATGTGTTCCTGCGTGAGCCGGAGCTGGTTTTCGGCGGCAGGATGGGGATGTATATTGAGGCCGACCGCGACCTTGTGCGTCAGCTTCTGCTGAACCTTTTGTCCAACTGCCTGCTGCACGCCAAAGGCTGCACGCGGATAAGCGTCAACCTCCTTGACGTGGGCGAGTGCGTGGTGCTGTCCGTCACGGATGACGGCTGCGGCATAAACAGTGATGAGCTGCACTCCACGTTCAACAGATACGTCCACGGCTACAGCATGAGTGGGCTTGTTACCGGCGCGGGGCTGGGGCTTACCGTGGTGCGCGGCATTGCTGAGCGGCACAAGGGCACACTGCTGCTGGAAAGCAGACCGAATCACGGCACATCGGTGCGCGTATCGTTTGCCAAGCGGCACAGCACCTGCACCACCCTGCGCTCACCTGAGCTGCCTTACGGCACAGAAACGCGCAGTGTCCTCACCGGCCTGTCCGATTACCTGCCCGAGCACTGCTATATTGAGCGGTATCTGGATTGATAAGCCCGCACCTTTCAGCGCCTCCCTCTGACGAGGGGGGTGGCAAAAATCTGTGTTTTTTGACGGAGGGAGAGACTTTTTGCGGCAAAAAGTTTCAACATTCAAGTTGGCGCACAGCCAATCTCTCCCTCTGACGCGGACACGCCGCGCCAGCTCCCTCATCAGAGGGAGTCAAGGAAAAACGCGCAACAGAGGGTTCTCTAAAAGAGCTTCATTGCTTCTCCCTCTCCGTCACGGCTTGCGCCGTGCTATCTGCACCATAGGGAGAGACAAGAACAGGGACTGTAGCGATTCCTCTTTTCGCCACAGTCCCGTTGTCTGCCATTATTGGTTATATTATATTTATCTCCATGCAGCTTCCCTCGCCGAATTCAGCCTCCATACTGCGCTTATACTCGGCAAAGAAGTCACTGGGCATCAGCGCCTGCACACAGCCGGCGAAGCCGCCGCCGTGGACGCGCCACGCGCCCTTACCCTCCAGCAGTCTCCGGCTCAGTTCCAACCCTTGGGCAAGCTTTGTATCGCCGGTGGCGCTGGTGATGATATTGTTCAAAAGCTGCTCGGATGAACGGCCGGACTCATTCATCAGGCGCATATACGTCTCGCCATCTCCGGTTTTAAGTGCATCACGCATTTTCAGCACACGCTCATTCTCGCCGAAAAAGTGCATTGCGCGACGCACAGGGCGGTTGGACGGATCCCAGCCCTTGCTGTAAAACTCCTGCGGGTCAACATCACCCAGAACACCCTTGTCAAAGAGGTTGGCGATATACACCATGTCTGCCGGTATGCGGGCATACGAGGTGTCCAGCCCTGTGTGACTGCCGCCGGTGTTGGTCAGGCACAGTGTCAGCCCCATTGTGGTGAAGCTGGCATCTATCTGCTCTATCTCCCCCAATGTGGGGTCAGCGTACACGGTGTGACCCATGGCGCTGGCAAGCTGGCTCATCAATCCGCAGGGCTTGCCGAAGTATTTATTTTCCGCCTGCTGACCAACACGCGCCAGAACGATCGGCGGTACTTCACCGCCGTTAAACAGCTCACTGAATATGCGGCCGATAAGCACCGAGAACGCCGCAGATGAGCTCAGCCCCGAACCGGTGGAAAGCGTTGTCTTTATCCGCGCGTCAAAGCCGCCGACCTCAAGCCCCAGCTCCTTAAACCCGACCATCACGCCGCGCACCAGGGATTTCGGCGTGCCAAATTCGGTTGTGCGCAAGGTGGTGTGGGTGAGATTCACATCAAAGGGCTTGAACCCCTCTGACTGAATACGTATCACGCCTGTGCCGTTTGCCTCGCAGGTTGCATAGTGCCCGAAATGGACAGCGGAAGCAAGCATTCTGCCGTTTTGGTGGTCTGTATGATTACCGGCCAGCTCAGTTCTGCCGGGAACAAAAATGCGTTTTTTCATATGTCTGACCCTCTGACTGTCTTAACAAAGACCTGTATTTTTCTCTTTTCATGCCAATCTTCTACATATATCAGAATACCCCAAATTGCTGATAAAGTCAATGGAAACTGGTGACACACTGTCAATGTTTTAGCACATTACACAAATACCTTGCGTTTATTTCGTGCAGAAGCTATAATGGTATCAGAGCAACACATACACAAGATTTTAACGCCGCTTAGCACGGGCGAGGCTTTGGCGGCGCAGGAGGGTCACAACATGAAAAGTGCCAACGGAATCAACCTCACCATGCTTTGCGATTTCTATGAGCTGACCATGGGCAACGGCTATTTTGTCAGCGGTCGGCAGGAGGAAATCACCTACTTTGACGTGTTCTATCGCACCGTACCCGATAATGGCGGCTTTGCTATTGCCGCCGGTTTGGAGCAGATAATCGACTATGTTAAGAAGCTGCATTTTGATGAGGAGGACATTGCCTATCTCCGTTCCCGCGGCATATTTAACGAGGCGTTCCTCGACTATTTGCGCAATTTCAAGTTCACCGGCGATATCTGGGCTGTGCCGGAAGGTACGCCCATCTTCCCGCGTGAGCCGGTTATAACCGTCCGCGCCCCCGCAATACAGGCGCAGCTTTTGGAGACGTATATGCTGCTGGAGTTTAACCACCAGAGCCTTATTGCGACCAAGGCCAACCGCGTGTGCCGTTCTGCCGAGGGCAGAGCCGTGCTGGAATTCGGCTCTCGCCGTGCGCAGGGCATTGCAGGCGCAGTGACTGGTGCACGCGCCGCGTTCATAGGCGGCTGTGCGGGTACGGCCTGCACCGTCTCCGATCAGCTTTACGGTGTTCCCGCCGCAGGCACGATGGCACATTCCTGGGTGCAGATGTTTGACAGCGAGTATGACGCGTTTGTGGCCTACTGCAAGGCCTACCCCACCAACGCTGTGCTGCTGGTGGACACCTACAACACGCTGAAATCCGGCGTGCCCAACGCCATCCGCGCGTTCAATGAGGTTCTAAAGCCCATGGGCATCACAAAATGCGGCATCCGGCTTGACTCCGGCGATATGGCGTATCTCACGCAGAAGGCCCGCAAAATGCTGGATGAGGCCGGCTGGACAGACTGCACCATCACCGTGTCCAACTCGCTTGATGAGCGGCTTATCGCAGACCTCCTGCGTCAGGGCGCCAAGATCGACTCTTTCGGTGTTGGCGAGCGGCTGATAACCTCCTCCTCCACTCCGGTGTTCGGCGGCGTGTACAAGCTGTGCGCCGTGGAGGATGCCGACGGCAACATCATCCCGAAGATAAAGGTCAGTGAGAACATCGGCAAGATCACAAACCCCGGCTTCAAGAAGGTATACCGCCTCTTCAACCGCGAGACAGGCATGGCCGAGGCAGACTATATCTGTATGCACGATGAGTTCGTCGATGACACCCAGCCCATTTTGCTGTGCGACCCCGAGGCGCGCTGGAAGAAGAAAACCCTCACTGATTACCGCGCGGAGGAGCTGCAGCGCCCGATATTCATAAACGGCGAGCTTGTGTACGATGAGCCTACGCTGAAAGAGATCAAGACCCACTGCGCGTATTCCGTCAGCACGCTTTGGCCGGAGGTCAAGCGCTTTGATAACCCGCACAACTACTACGTTGACCTCTCCCCCAAGCTTATGGAGCTTAAAGACACCATGCTTGCTGAGTTTTCACAGAGAGTATAAAGTGTATATTAAATGAAATACCAAGGCTGCTTCCCGTGTGTGGAAGCAGCCTTGGTTGGGTATTGGGGTATAATTCACTTTGTCGGGCAGGTGAGGGCGAGGGTCACGCCGCTTTCCGCATAGGGGAGGGTAACAACATTGCCGTCAACACGGTGCACATTATCGCACAGGGCGAGATAATCATCCACTGTAGAAAGCACGTCAAAGCCGAAGCCTGCGCCGCGGTAGTGCATGGGGATAGTAACGCGCGGTTTCACACCGTCCGCGATCTTCTTTGCCGTGTGCGCGTCCACGGTGTAATACCCGCCCACCGGGATCAGCAGTACATCCACCTCGCCGAGGGCGGAAATCTGCTCCGGCGGCAGGGTATGCCCGATATCGCCCATGTGGACAATGCGCAGTCCCTCCGCGTCAATAACGGTGATAAGATTTTTGCCGCGCTTTGCACCCTGCACCTCATCATGGAAGCAAGCAAGCTGCATCAGCTTGAAGCCCACTTCATTCCCCGTGCGCGTGACAGCCCTTTCATAGCCGTGATCCGCGTGCGTGTGCGAGCATATAACCTCATCAGCCGTCAGCTCTGCGGGAAGTGCCAGCCCATCAACGTAATCGGGAGCGTAAGGATCAAGCACCACGCTGCCCTGCGCGCTTTCAAGCTTAAAACACGAATGGCCATACCATATCAGCTTCATAATTTACCGTCCTTTCAGAATAATACTGTGTAAAAACAGCCGCTGAACATATGTGTCAGCGGCTGTTGGTCATTTCTCAGTTACCTTTTGGTGCGCCGCCGGTTCTGCCCTTGGGTTTGCCGTGGTAATACTTGCGGCGGTGGTTATTGTTGCGGTTTTGGCCGCTGCCGGTGCTGCCGCCTTTCTCCTCCGGCTTTGCCTGTGCGCCTTTGTTCTCCACCTTTACCGGCTTTACTGTGGCGGTGTTGCCGCCGTCATGCTTTGCGCGCGGCGGTGCGCCCTTTTTGCGGCGCGGCTTGGGTGCGGACTGCGGCGCGGCATCTGCCGTGGGTGAGCCCTCTGCGGGCTTGGGTGCACGGGGAGCGCGGTTGGCTGCGTTGTTGTGTGCGCCGCCGCGCTTATTGCGCCTGCGGTTTCCGCCCTTGCGCTCGGTCGCGGCGGGCTTTTCTGCGGTCTGCTCCGGCTCTGCTATGACGAGGTCTGGCATTGCCCAATCGTCAATCACGTGGGTATCGTCCTCCTCTTCCTCCTCCGGCACATAGTGCAGCACGGAGGGCGGCGTCTCCCCATCCTTGGGTCTGCCGCCGGGGACGGCGCAAAGCTCATTGGACTTAAATGTGCGGAGCGTGTCCTCCTCATCCTGATCCAGCTTTACCTTGACGGTCTGGCGCAGGAGGTTGACCTGCACTGCCGTGCCGTAACCGTCCTTTGTCTCTACAAAAGCACCCTGCTTGGGGACGTGCTTTAAAAGCTCTTCATATGCGTCCTGCTCATATCTGAGGCAGCACATAAGCCGCCCACAGCTGCCGGAGATCTTGGTCGGGTTGAGGGAGAGCGACTGCACCTTTGCCATCTTGGTGGATACCGGCTGGAACTCATCAAGGAACTGGCTGCAGCAGTACGGTCTGCCGCAGATGCCGAGGCCGCCTATCATCTTGGCCTCGTCGCGCACACCTATCTGGCGCAGCTCAATGCGGTTGCGGAAGATACCGGCCAGATCCTTCACCAGCTCGCGAAAGTCCACACGGCCATCGGAGGTGAAGAAGAACAGCGTCTTATTCCCCTCGAAATTACACTCCACATCCACCAGCTTCATGTCCAGCCCATGCTCGGCGATCTTCTGCTGGCAGATTTCAAACGCCTCGCGCTCACGCTTGTGGTTAAGCTCCTCCACGCGCAGATCATCTGCCGTGGCAATGCGCACGACCGGACGCAGCGGCTGCACCACGGACTCCTCCGGCACGGCATGGTTGCCGCGGCAGCAATCCGCGATCTCAAGCCCCTTGGCAGTCTCCACGATGACCTTGTCACCGGATTTAACATTGAGAGAATGGGGGTCAAAGAAATAGCATTTGCCCCTGTTTTTGAATTTTATACTGACTACGTTTATCAACTACTTGTCCTTCCTGTCAGGCTGACCGGCAATGGGAGATGCCACCGCCAGCAATCCGAAAATATGTTTTACACCTGTATTGACCTTTAAATATGCCTCGCATCGGCGCAAAAGCTCATATATGCGCACAAGCTGCTCACGCGTCAGCGTGAGGGGATCCTCCCGCGCGCACAGCATATCCGCGTTAAGCGCGATAGCGCTGTCGATAAACGCGCGCGCTGACGCGGGGTCAGCACCCTCCGCCTCAAAGCTGAAGCGCACCAGCTTTTCCGCACTGCCGCTCGCCACGGCCTTGAAGTACGCCCTGGCCAGCTTCACGCTTTCGTTATCCTCGCGCCGCTGCTCGCCCTTTATCATCATCTCCGCACAGCGGGAGCGCACAGTCGGCAAAAGAAGCTGGGCATTCTCCGCGCACAGGATGAATATAACGCCCTTCGGCGGCTCCTCCAGCAGCTTCAGCGCGGCATTCTGCGCCTGCACGTTCATCAGATCCGCGTCCTCTATGATGTACACCTTGCGCTCGCTCTCATTGGGCAGAACGACACTGTCTGCCGACAGCGCACGCACCTGATCCACAACTATCTCTTTTTTCGCCTTGCCCTTGTCGTCCACAGGTCTGCGCACATAGCTGATATCAGGATGCACATTTGCAAACGCCTTGCGGCAGTCACGGCAACTGCCGCAGGGAACGCGCCCTTTTGATGAGCACACAGCGGCCGCTGCAAGCTCCCGCGCCGCGCGCACGGCGTCCTCACGCGCCCCCGCGCACAAAATATATGCGTGGGAGAGCTGAGCTGCATCGGCAAATTGTAGCTGTGCCATACCCATCCTCCGCGATCAAGCCTAATAAAAAGTCAATAATATTAACGATATATTTTACAATTTTATCTGCGTGTAGTCAACTGAAAATTACTTAATTTCCAAAGTATGCGTAACACCGTCCAGCTCATAGCTGACTGTGAGGGCGGCGGCATCGTTCATAACGCGAATGTTGGCGGCGTCGCGGTTTTTTATCAGCTGTGCATACGCCTCTTTTGCCGCCGGAGAATACTTGCCCATATTATCGGAATGCAGCAGCACGCCGCCGAACAGACTGTTCACCGTGGCAAGAGCGTGCTTTTCCTCCGGTGTCAGCTTTATATTGTCCTCGCGCAGGAAGAACACATCCGGATCATTGAGATACGCCCGCCCGTTGAGCTGGCGGCGGAAAACCGTGTTTAGTATGGCATTGCGCGTGGACACCGTCTCGCGGTTTGCGCTTCTCACAATAAAGTTATTGTTCCAGTCAAGCCCCACATCGCAGCTTATGCGGCAATAGTCCACCAGGCCGAACGCCGGCATTACCGGCACACCGCAGCCGAGTATCAGCTTGTCACCGCACAGGCGGCGCAGAAGCTCCATTCCGCGCGTCATTCTGCCCGCGCGCGTCTCGTGCGCATCACCGTAGGGCGCGGCGGCATAGAGAAAGTCCAGCTTCACAAGGTCAAAGCCCCATTCGTTCAGCACGCGGTCAAATACCCGCTCCAGATACGCGACAAACTCCTCATTGTCGATATCCAGTGCATAAAAGCCGCCCCAGTTGCACCCGCAGTACCACGGCTTGCCGTCACGCTTTAGCAGCCAGTCGGGATGCTCACGCATTATCTTTGAACCTTTTTGGCAGGCAAACGGCGCAAGCCACAGTCCCGCAAGATAGCCGCGCTCATGTATTTTCTCCACAAGCGGCGCAAGCCCCTGCGGAAACTTCTTTTCATCCGTTTCCAGCCAGTCACCCACATACGGTTCCCAGCCGTCATCTATCTGGAATAGATCCCCCGCGCTCAGCATACCGGCACAGCCGTCCAGATCCTCCGTTATCGTGGCGGCGCTGATATTCTGATAGCGGTTATACCAGCTTGTGTACCCCGCAAGGCGCTTATCCGTGCGCGGCGTGATGCCCATTGCTGCAAACCACGCGTCGAACACCTCATCCTCTGTACCCTCGGCAAAAAACAGCTCAAACACCGGATATTCGCCGCCGCACTCTATCCCCGCGCAGTCACGCGTGACGGCGAGGCATTGCGCAGCCGCGTCATATTGCAGCAGCGTGTATCCCGCCCGCTCATCAAGGGACGCAATAAGCCGGTACGCCTCACCGCACCGGAAGTAGCACCAGCTCTCCCCGTGTATAATGCTGTTCTTTTCCGGATAATCCACAAAGAAATAGTCGCCATAGCGCTCCATGCCGTAGTGCTTTTTGATAAAACCCGGGAAGTGCCCCACGCCCTTTATCTTGTCCCACTTCTTCCGCTCCGGGCAGGCCGTCCACGTCTGATAGCCGTTGATAAACACGCGCTCATCCTCCGCCATTTCCAGAGGGATGCGCGCCACGGCGGACACTATTTCATCCTGCGCAAGCACAGGGGTAAGCCGCCATTCGCCATGCGCGACCTCTGCCGTGCCTTTTATGGGTGCATTATTCTTTAAGCGTATCTCATAATCTATTTTATACATACCGCGCCATCCCCTGACTATAAGAATATACAAACGCAAAACGGCGGGGAAAAGCAGGTTTATCGCCTTTCCTCGCCATTTATTATACTCTAGTTATTTATATGTTGCAAGCATCGCTTACTTGACGGCGGCAAGCAGGGCATCAACCTTATCGGTATCCTCCCAGCGCACGTCCAGATCCTCGCGCCCCATGTGGCCGTATGCAGCCAGCTTGCGGTAAATGGGCTTTTTCAGGTCCAGCTCGCGGATAATCGCGGTGGGTCTGAGGTCGAACACCTTTTCAACTGCTGCACCCAGCGTGAAATCGTCCACCTTGCCGGTGCCGAAGGTCTCAACCAGCACGCTGACAGGCTTTGCCACGCCAATCGCGTAGGCAAGCTGCACCTGGCAGCGGGAGGCCAGCTTTGCCGCGACAACATTCTTTGCAATGTAGCGTGCCGCGTATGCCGCAGAGCGGTCAACCTTGGTGGGGTCCTTGCCGGAGAATGCGCCGCCGCCGTGGGGTGCACTGCCGCCGTAGGTGTCAACAATGATCTTGCGTCCGGTGAGGCCGGAGTCACCCTGAGGTCCGCCGATCACGAAGCGGCCGGTGGGGTTGACGAAATACTTTGTGTTCTCGTCCAGCAGCTCTGCCGGTACAATGGGCTTTACCACCAGCTCTATCATGTCGCGGCGGATAGTGTCCAGCTCGGCATCGGGGGCGTGCTGGGTGGAGATTACGATGGTGTCAACGCGCACAGGACGGCGGTTTTCATCATACTCGACCGTGACCTGTGTTTTACCGTCCGGACGCAGATAGCTGACCAGCCCCTGCTTTCTCACATCGGCAAGGCGCTTTGCCAGCTTGTGCGCAAGGGAGATGGGCAGAGGCATCAGCTCAGGCGTTTCGTCACAGGCATAACCGAACATCATGCCCTGGTCGCCGGCGCCGTTCTGCAGCTCCACATCCTCGCCGGACTTGGTCTCCAGAGAGCGGTCAACGCCAAGTGCGATATCGCCGGACTGCTCATCAATGTTGGTGATTATGCCGCAGGTGTCGCAGTCAAAGCCGTACTTGGAGCGGTCATAGCCGATCTCGCGCACGACCTCACGTGTGAGCTTGGGAATGTCAACATAGCAGCTTGTGCTTATCTCGCCCATGATATGGATAAGGCCGGTGGATGCAGTCGTCTCGCAGGCAACACGGCCATCGGGATCCTCGGCCAGAATCGCGTCAAGCACCGCGTCGGATATCTGGTCGCATATTTTATCGGGATGCCCCTCAGTGACGGATTCGGAAGTGAAAAGATAGTGGTTCATTATGTTTCTCCTCTCTGTGAATTCAAGAATTGTTGTGATGATATAGTGCGATTTTTCGGAAATCGGCTTTCAGGCATAATAAAAACTCCGTCTATCCGACGGAGCGCACAACTATCAAAGCAAAAGCCTCATCTTTCGTCTCACCGCCGGATTTAGCACCTTGCATATGCAGGTTGCCGGGTTTCACAGGGCCGTTCCCTCCACCGCTCTTGATAAGGTATTATATTTTACGGCTGATATTATACCAGCATTTTTCCCGTTGTCAACACTAAATATAATAAAAAACGCGAAAATATGCGCACCGCGGCAATTGCGGTGCGCATACGGTCAAGTTTTAATATCTGTCGTCATAGCGGCTGAACAGGTCGTCCATATCAACAGGGTCATTGTAAGGGTCAAAATACGGGTCGGTATAATCGTCCACATCGTCATACCCTGCGGCGTAGGGGTCGTAGGAGGTATCGTAATTATCAGCGTAGGGATCATCGTAGCCGTCATAGTCCTCTGCGCTGTCCCCGTCCGGCTCATAATCATCATCCTCGGCGTATTCCTGCTGCCGTGCATACTCCTGCTGCCGCTCCAGCTCGCGCTGCTCCCTCATGCGGCGGCGCTGAATCTCTGCGCGGCGGCGCTCCTCCAGATGGCGGCGGCGCAGTGCGCGGTAACGTGCCACCAGCACAAGGTATATCGCCAGCAGTGCCACGACTATCAGGATAAGCGCTATCACCCAGCCCTTGCTGAAGAACGCCTTCAACTGCGTCTTTATAAGCTCACTCTTGGAAAGCTCCACCTCATTGGGCGTTATAAGCTTTATTGAGCCGTAGTCGCGCCCATCGGCGACAATATGCACCTCGCCCAGCACCGTGCCCGCATCCAGCGGGGCAACCAGCTTCTCCTCGTATATCTGCACGTCCGTCACAATGCTTTCATCATTGATGTCATTGGGCAGCAGCACGCGCACATCCTTTTCCGGTCTCAGCAGTACAGTACCGTCCCCCTCGGCCAAGTCCACTGTGACCTTACGGGAGAACTGAGAAGCGGAAAGCAGTGTGCGGTATGAGAAGTTATCAAAGCACCAGTCGTAAAGGTCAATGGTGTTGGAGAAGTTGCCAAACTCCGACTCCTGCGTGTTCAGCTCACCGCCGCAGCCCATCACAACTGCCAGCACGTTTATCTCACCGCGCTTTGCCGTGGACACAAGGCAGTACCCTGCCGCGCGGGTGTAGCCGGTCTTTACGCCGGACGCACCCTCATAGAGATAGTCGTGGCCGTTATTCTGCTGTGACATGGAAGCGTAGTAGCCGCCGTTGCAGATAAGCGCGTTGGAGTTATAAAACTCTCTCGCTTCGTTTTTGTTGGTGGGCTGGGTCTTGTAATAGTCCGTGTCGCATATGGCGAGAAAGTCCGGATGGCTGACCGCCTCGCGCGTGATTATGTACAGGTCGCGTGCGGTGGTGTAGTGACCGTCATTGGACAGGCCGTTCGTGTCCAGAAAATGCGTGTTCACCGCGCCCAGCTCCGCCGCGCGCTCATTCATGCGCTGCACAAATGCGGAGATACTGCCGGAAATATACGTGGCCAGAACATTGCACGCCTCATTTGCCGAGTGCATGAGCGCGCAGTACAAAACGTCCTTATACGTCATCATCTCGCCCGGCTGAATGTTGGAGTTGCTTGCATCCTCGCCAAGCCCCTGCCACGCGTCCGCGCCGACGGTGATTATATCGTCCATCCGGCACTGGCCGCTCTCTATGGCCTCAACCGCAAGCAGGCCGGTCATTATCTTCGTGAGGCTGGCGGGTGAGCGCTGCTCATCCGCGTTCAGCTCATACAGCACCTCACCCGTGTCAATATCCGCCAGCAGCACGGCCTTTGCCGTGAGCTGAGGGTCATTCACCGCGCCTGCAGTCGGGGCAAGTGCACACATGGCAAGGGTGAATATAAGAATAAGGGGAAAAATTTTAATTTTTTTCATTTTGCTCTCCCGTTTTTGGCTGAAATGTGGTAGAGTATATAAAGGTATGGACGCATCGTCCAAAACGCATATTTGGCCAAGCATAACCTATATTATACTTTCAAACCCACAAAAATGCAACAAAAATATATTCCCAGTGGAGCGCCGGTGGGGAACTGCCGGCATTTCAAGGAGGTTCACAATGAAGATACTGGTAGTAGATGATGAAAAGCTGCTTGTCAAGGGGATAAAATTCAACCTTGAAAACGAGGGGTACACGGTTGACGCGTGCTATGACGGGGAGACCGCCGTGGACAAGGCGCGCACCGGCGAATATGACCTTATCATCCTCGACCTGATGATGCCCGGGAAGGACGGTTTGCAGGCCTGTCAGGAGATCCGCAGCTTCTCCACCGTGCCTGTCATCATGCTCACCGCGCGCAGTGAACGCGCAGACCTCCTCATGGGGTTTGAGTCCGGTGCGGACGATTACCTGACAAAGCCCTTTGACATATTGGAGCTGAAAGCGCGGGTGCGCGCGCTGCTTCGGCGCGCCTCGATAGCCGCCCCCGCCGCGCCTAAGCCGTCCGGCGTGCTGGCGCATGGGCATATCAGCGTTGATGAGCAGCGCCGGCGCGTGGAAAAGAGCGGCGAGGCGGTGGAACTGACCGTCAAGGAGTTTGAGCTGATTTTGTTTTTGATGAAAAACCCGGGGCGCGTATATTCGCGCGAAAGTCTGCTGGATCTCGTGTGGGGGTATGATTATCAGGGCGATACACGCACGGTCGATGTGCACATTCGCCGCCTGCGCGAGAAGCTGGAGCTGGATCCGGCCAATCCCAAGCTTATCAACACCAAGTGGGGTGTCGGCTATTACTTTGCCGAATAAGGAGCGAGCCGGATGCGAAGCCTAAGAGTTCAATTCATGGCGTTCACAGCGTCACTGCTGGTGATACTGCTGGTCATGGTCAACACCTTCCCGATAACCACCTCAAGGGATCGTGTGTTTGAGGAGAAGCGCCGCTCACTCGGCAGTCAGGCGGCTGTTGTGGCGTCCTCTCTGGCAAGTCTCGACGCGCCCGGGCGCGACAGCATACGGGATGTTCTGCTGCTGCTGGACATAAGCGGGTTTGCGCGCATTGTCGTGGTGGACGATGGGGGCAACATCCTCTATGATGACGGCACCGGCACCGGCCTTGACACAGAACAGATCGACCTTGCCACGGCGCTTGCGGGCAAGACCGTGTTCCGCTCACTGTTTGCTGACGATGCCTTTGTGAGCTGCTGCGCCCTGCCGATGAGCAATCAGGGCATAACGACAGGCGCTGTATATGTGTGCGAGCATGACACGGAAAGCGCCGGCATGATTGCAATGATACAGGGGCGCATACGCATAAGCTCCCTCCTCGTTGCGCTGGCGGCACTGCTGATCGCAAGCGTGTTTATGAATGTCCTTTTAAAAAGGATACACGAGCTGGTGGACTCTATGCGCATAGTGGCCTCCGGCAACTATGCCCATCGTCTCACCCTGCGCGGGCAGGACGAGATAACGGAGCTGGGCGATGAATTTAATATGCTGACCGAGCGCCTTGAAACCACAGAGCGCGACAGGCGCCGCTTCGTGTCGGACGCCTCACACGAGCTGAAAACGCCGCTGGCTTCTATCCGGCTGCTGTCGGACAGCATCGTGCAGAACGAGAACATGACCGCCAGCACCGTGCGTGAATTTGTCACCGATATCGGGCAGGAGGCGGAGAGATTGCAGCGCACCACGGAGAAGCTTCTCGATCTCAGCCGGATGGACGATGATGTGCGCTTTGCCGCAGAGCCGGTGGACGTAAAGCAGGTCGCAATGGACGCGCTGGTGCTTCTGCGTCCGCTTGCGGACGAGAGGCGCGTGAAAATGCGCAGTGAGCTGTCGGACGGCTGTGTTGTGATGGCCACGGTGGACGATATGTTCCACATTATATTCAACCTTGCGGAAAATGCGATAAAATATAACGTTGAGGACGGCAGCATATTTTTGCGCGTGGCGGGTGATGAGGAGGCCGTATCCATCACCGTGGAGGATACGGGTATCGGCATACCGGAGGAGGATCGCTTCAACATTTTCTCCCGCTTCTACCGCGTGGATAAGGCGCGCTCCCGCGAGGCGGGCGGCAGCGGCCTTGGGCTCAGCATCGTGCATGACGCGGTGCAGCTTTACGGCGGCACGATCACCGTCGGTGCGAACAAGCCGCAGGGCTCGCGCTTTGTTGTCAGCTTTCCCAGCCCAAGTGCAGAGGAGACAGGCATATGAACAATGTAAAAGGCATACAGACCCAGCTTGCAGAACGCGGCTTGGACGCGCTGCTGATAACAGGCGAAGCAAACCAGCGCTACGCCCTCGGGTTTCCGTTCACGGACGGGGCTGTGATAGTGTCGCGCGATGGGGCGTGGCTTATCACCGATTCCCGCTATATTGAGGCCGCCCGGCGCGCTGCCGGTGACTTTGCCGAGGTGGTGCTGTTCGACAGTCAAAAGGGGCTGACCGCGCACATAAAGGATATCCTTGAGCGTGAGCATATAACCAGACTCGGCGCGGAGGAGGCCACACTCAGCCATGCGGAGTTTATTCGCCTTGAAAAAAGCCTTGACCGCACACTGGAAAACGGACAGATAATCCTGAAAACCCTGCGCAGTGCAAAAAACGAAGAGGAGCTTGCCGCAATGCGGCAGGCGCAGGGCATTGCAGAAAAGGCGCTGGAGGAGACTTTGCCGCTCATACGCCCCGGCGTAAGTGAGCGCGAGATCGCAGCGGAGCTGGTGTACAGGATGCTTCGCCACGGTTCAGAGGGCAATTCCTTTGACCCCATCGTTATCACCGGCAAGAAAACCAGTATGCCGCACGGCGTACCCGGGGATGAGCTGATCGCAGAGGGCGATTTTGTGACGATGGACTTTGGCTGTATAAAGCACGGCTACTGCTCCGACATGACGCGCACAGTCGCCGTGGGGCACGCCACTGACGAGATGAAAAACATCTATTACACCGTCCTTCGCGCGCAGAAGGCGGGGATCGCGGCGGCGCGCGCGGGCATAACCGGTGCTGAGATCGACAATGCCGCGCGCGAGGTGATACGGCAGGCCGGCTACGGCGAATACTTCGGCCACGGCTTTGGTCACTCCCTCGGCCTTGATATACACGAGTGGCCAAGCGCCAACCCCAGCGGGCATGACATTATGCCTGTGGGCGCGGTGGTCAGCGCAGAGCCGGGCATTTATATCCCCGAACACTACGGTGTGCGCATTGAGGATGTGCTGGTCCTGCGCGAAAATGGCGCAGAAAACATCACAAAAGCCCCCAAGGATGAGCTGATAATCCTCAAAAACCGTTGAAATCACTTATATTTCCCCAACTTTTCAGAAAAACAAAGAAAAGCTATTGCAAATTTGCTTCAAATATTGTAAAATGGATTACCTAAGTATGTATTACTTTAATTGAATCTATATATGGGAGGACCCTATTATGATCACAGCAGGCGATTTTAGAAACGGCGTTACCTTTGAGATGGACGGCCAGGTTATGCAGGTCGTTGAGTTCCAGCACGTCAAGCCCGGCAAGGGTGCAGCTTTCGTGCGCACCAAGATGAAGAATGTCATCACCGGTGCTGTCACTGAGACTTCTTTCAACCCCACCGCAAAGTTTGAGAATGCCACGGTTGACCGTCAGACCATGGAGTACAGCTATGCTGACGATAACCTTTACTATTTCATGAACCCCGAAACCTATGAGCTTGAGCCGGTTGACGCTTCCGTTCTGGGTGACAACTTCAAGTTCGTCAAGGAAAATATGGAGTGCACCATCTACTCCTACAAGGGCAAGGTCTTTAACGTTGAGCCTCCTTTCTTTGTGGAGCTTGAAGTGACCGAGACTGACCCCGGCTTTGCCGGCAACACTGCCACCAACGCCACCAAGCCCGCAACGCTTGAGACCGGCGCCGAAATCAAGGTTCCCCTCTTCATCGAGGTTGGCGAAAAGATCAAGGTTGACACCCGCACCGGCGAGTATCTTAGCCGCGCATAAGGCTTTAGCGCACAGGCTAAACCAAAAAAGCTTAAAAAGGGAGACTCTGCACGGAGTCTCCCTTTAACAAAACACAAGGAGGTTTGCAATATGAGTATAGTTGAAAAGGCCGCTTATTTTAAAGGACTTACAGATGGGCTCAATCTCGCATCCGATTCCGGCGAGGCGAAGCTCTGGGGCGCATTGTGCGACCTGCTTTCCGACATGGCGCACGAGATAGAGGATGTCCGCGAGGATCATGAGGATGCCGCAGACGCTCTCGACGAGCTTGCAGATCAGGTCGATTTCATAGAGCAAATGCTCTACGAAATGGATATGCCCGATTCCTCATGGGATGATGACGATTACGACGAGGACGATGATGACGAGGATGAGGAGCTGGAATATGACGGCGTACTCTACGATGTCACCTGCCCCGCCTGCGGTGAAGAGATAACCTTTGATGAGGACACTCTCGATGCCGGCAGCATAAAGTGCCCCGCCTGCGGCGAGACGCTGGAATTTGACCTTGACGCAGAGGAGTAATCGCTAAAGGGCTTACCTTTTCAGCTTTCCCGGGCTGATGCCGAAGCTCTCTTTAAACGCGCGATGAAAAGTTGAATAATCCGCAAAGCCGCTGTCACAGGCGGCTTTGTTTGCGCTCTCCCCCTCACGGATTAGCCGCGCGGCGTACATCAACCGCTTTTGCCGGATATAGGTATGCACTGTGCTTCCTGTCTGTGCCTTGAAAAGGCGCATGAAGTGATAACGGCTGAGAAACACGCGGTCGGCGAGATTATCCACCGTCAGCTCACGGCTTAGATTTTCGTTTATATATGACAGTGTCTGCTCGATCTTGGGGTCGAGCTTTTTTTGCGGCATTGCAGGGGCTGAGGCCGCAATGCGGTTTATGCGTATGAGCAGCTGCATCATCAGCGTGTCGCGCATGGCCTGCGCCCCGCTCTCCTGATCATCCAGCGCATCCTCATAGCGCGCTATGGCATCGGCCAGTGCGTGCCTTGCATCACCGTCCGGCGTCAGCAGATGCTGCCCGCTCTTATCCGCGCGGTCAAAGCAGTCGGCCAAATGCGCCTCAGGCAGTACACGGTCAAAATAGCGGCGGTCAAGATATATTATAATGCGCTCATACGGGCGCGACTTGTCTATCACCGCCTTGTGTATCGTGTGGTGGCGCACCAGCAGCACATCCCACGGCGACAGAGTGTACACCGCATCCTCCACGGCATAATCCACGCTGCCCGATATCAGCAGCACCAGCTTGTCAAAATCGTGAAAGTGGAAATCCCGCTCCTGTCCGGCAGTGTCGCGCAGGTGAAAATAGTGATAGTTTTCATCCAGATACCCCTCGCGTGCAAAAAGCTTTTCCTCTGCCATATGCCAATGCACCTCCGTATTCACAGTTATACTGTGGATTATACCGCACTTTTTGCAAGCTTTCAAGTGCTCTATGCGCAAATCCTCGCAATACCGTTGTCATATAAAATACTATTTCCCACGCACATTCGCCTGTATTTGCACCGCCCGCATTATAAAATGGAAACGCCGACGCGGAATGAGCATCCGCCGGTTCAACCCAAAGGAGGACAACTAATGCAGGCAATACGCACACGCGCCTCGTCAAGACGGGGCAGTATAATCTATCTCTGCACGGACGACATTTCACCGTGTCCGGTTCAGGCCAGAAAGGTATTCGACGAGGAGTCACTAAAGGAGCTGAGCGAGAGCATCCGCAGCTACGGCATACTAAACCCGCTCACAGTCCGCTCACGCAGCGGGAAATATGAGCTTATCGCCGGAGAGCGCAGACTGCGCGCGGCCAAGCTTGCCGGACTGCGCGAGGTACCGTGCATACTTGTGGATGTGGACATGGAAAACGCCAGTCTCATCTCGCTTATAGAAAATTTACAGCGCCGTGACCTGGATTTTATTGAGGAGGCGCACGGTATAAATCAGCTCATACATATGTTCGGCATGAGTCAGGAGGAGGCCGCGCGGCGGATAGGCAAATCCCAGTCTGCCGTTGCAAACAAGCTTCGCCTTCTGCGCCTGCCGGAGGATGTTCTGGACACTCTGCGCAAAAAGGGACTTACCGAGCGGCACGGACGGGCGCTTCTGCGTCTTGCCAGCAGTGACGCACAGCGCGAGGCGCTGCATCACATTGTGGAAAACGACCTGAACGTTGCTGCGGCTGAGGAATATATCGAAACGCTGCTCGCCCGCGAGAGTGCACCCCAGCCGACCGAAAAGTCCGAGAACCGGCGCACATTCGTGCTGAAAGATGTGCGCGTGTTTCTAAACACACTCTCGCGCAGTATAGACCTTATGCGCGAGGGCGGCATTGACGCAGGTATGCACCGCGAGGAGACGGACGATTCCCTCATCCTCACCATCTCCATCCCAAAAAACAGGCAGCAGACTGCATTAACCGGCAAATAACTCTTTTCAAAAATCGACACTTGAAGTATAATGTATATTAGAGTAATATCGCACAGATATGTAAAGGATTGATAAACATAGAATCTACTGAGATAAAAAAAGAACGTGCCGTACTGGCAGGGCTTGCCGCGGCAAGCATGGACGAGCGCGAACGTTCAAGCGAGGTGTCGATGGAGGAGCTGGCCGCCCTTGTTGAAACAGCAGGGGGAGAGGCTGTCGCAATGCTTATCCAGAACCGCCCCACGCCCGAACCGCGCAGCTTTATCGGTGACGGCAAGGTGCAGGAGCTGAAGGACATCATCGAGATGAACGACTGCGACCTCGCCGTGTTCGACAACGAGCTTACCCCCTCGCAGATGCGCGTTTTGGGCGAGGAGCTGGGCGTGAAGGTGCTTGACCGCTCCGGCCTTATTCTTGATATCTTCGCCCAGCGTGCACAGACGCGCGAGGGTCAATTGCAGGTGGAGCTTGCGCAGTACAAGTATCTGCTCCCCCGCCTCACCGGTATGTGGACGCACCTTGTCCGCCAGACGGCGGCGGGCGGCGCATCCCCTATCGGCACGCGCGGCCCGGGCGAGACCCAGCTTGAAACCGACCGCCGCCACATTCGCCGCAAGATACAAAAGCTTGAAGATGAGCTGGCCGCCGTGCGCAAGGTGCGCGCGACACAGCGCCGCCGCCGCGAGAAGAACGCAATGCCGGTTGTCGCGCTTGTCGGGTACACGAACGCGGGCAAATCCACCCTGCTCAACTGCCTGACCGGTGAGAGCATCCCCGCGAACAACCGCCTTTTCGACACGCTTGACACCACCACCCGCCGTCTGCGCCTTGACGAGACGACAGAGGTGCTCTTGTCCGACACGGTCGGCTTTATCCGCAAGCTCCCCACGCATCTTATTGAGGCGTTCAAGGCCACACTGGAGGAGCTGCAATATGCAGACGTGCTGCTGCACGTTATTGACCTCTCCAATCCTGAATGGGAGGAGCAGGCGCGCGTGGTGGACGAGCTAATACGCGAGCTGGGTGCGGAAAGCACCCCCTGTGTGCGCGTATATAATAAATGTGACGCTTACTTCGGTATTCTCCCGCACGGTGAGGATGTCGTGTGCATATCGGCCAAAAGCGGCGAGGGCGCAGACGTGCTGGTTAAGAAGCTGTCTGAAATGCTTGGCCGCAGCAAGCGCCGTGTGCTGCTGAACATTCCCTACGCCAGCGCCGGTATAGTTGACACACTCAACCGTGAAGCGTCTATCATCTCCATGGAGTATACGGATGACGGCATCAAGGCCGAGGCCGTTATACCGGCAGAGCTTATGGGGCGCGTGAAGGCGTTCATCCCCGGCTACACCGAGCCCAAGGAGGATTGGGAGGATGACTGAGTACCGTATTCCCACCGCCCCCGGTGAGAGCGAGTATATTGAAAAGCGCTCACGGTTTATCGGCCACGTCCGCGGTGTTGAGACCGAGGATGAAGCGCGCGAATATATCGCGGAGATGAAGAAGAAATACTACGACGCCCGCCACAACTGCTGGTGCTATATCATCCGCGGCGGAGCAGAGCGCTACAGTGATGACGGCGAACCGCAGGGCACAGCCGGTATTCCCATGCTGGAAGTGTTTCGCCGCGAAAATGTGGACAATGTGGTGTGCGTTGTCACGCGGTATTTCGGCGGCGTGCTGCTGGGTACAGGCGGACTTCTGCGCGCATACACGAAAAGCGCCAAGGACGCGCTGGACGCGGCGGGTATATCCGTTGTGCGCCGCTGGGCAGAGACGGAGCTTGCCTGCTCCTACGCGCAATGCGAGAAGCTGAAGCTGGAAATAAGCTCTGCCGGTGGTATCGTGGCGGCGCTTGATTACGGCGCGGGCGTGACAGTGCGCGCACTCGTGCCGGAGGAGCTGGTAGATGATTTCAGCGCACGTATCTTCGATGTCACCGCCGGCAGCGTCAAGGTGAACGTGGTGGGTGAGGAGCTTCGCGCTGTTCCCCTGCCCCGCTGAAAGCGTCCTGTTTTCCTTCTCTCGGAGAAAAAATTAAAAACCTCAAAATTTTTAGAGGGAAATATTTTTTTACGTCGTATAAGAATAATAGAGAGGCTGTTGAGCGGCTTTTCAACAGTCTCTTTCTTATACGGTGTTTTATTTTTTCTGCGGCGGTGTTATTAAGCACCGCTCTTTGTGAGGAGGAACGCATATGCTGTGTCCGCGCGAGGAAAGAGAACGACTTGAACACTACATAATAGGCCCATATGGAGCGCTGGCGGAAAATTCGAGAGGGCGCGTTTATGACGAGCCGGAGTGTGACATACGCACCTGCTATCAGCGCGATATTGACCGCATCACCCACTCAAAGACCTTTCGCCGCCTCAAGCACAAAACGCAGGTCTTTCTCCAGCCGGAGGGAGACCATTACCGCACGCGCCTGACCCACACGCTGGAGGTCAGCCGCCTTGCGCGCACCGTTGCCCGCGCACTTGCCCTCAATGAGGACTTGGCCGAGGCTATCGCGCTGGGGCATGACCTTGGGCACACGCCGTTCGGCCATGCCGGTGAACGCGCGCTGAACGAAATTTACCCGCAGGGCTTCAAGCATTATGAGCAGAGCCTGCGCGTAGTGGATATTCTTGAGCGCGGCGGCCGCGGACTGAACCTGTGCTATGAAACGCGCATGGGCATACTCAACCACACCCACGGTGCGCCCGATGACACGCCCGAGGCCACAGCCGTCCGGCTGTGTGACCGTATCGCATACGTTAATCACGACCTTGACGATTCCATCCGCGCGGGTATACTCACCGCTGAGGATGTGCCATCCATCATCCGCGAAAATTGCGGCGATAAAAACAGCCGCCGCATAGACGCCATCGTGTCCGACCTCATCTCCAACAGCTCCGGCGGGAAGCTGGCGCTGTCACCCAAGATGCAGGAGACCTTTGATGTTTTCCACGCGTTCATGTATTCTGACGTGTACAAAAACCCTGTCGCCAAGGCCGAGGAGGGCAAGGTCGAGGGTATACTGGCGCGATTGTATGAGTATTACACCGCCCACCCCGAGGCGCTGCCGCAGGACTTCGGCGGCATTATCGAGAACGAGGGGATAGAGCGCGCCGCGTGCGACTATATCTCCGGCATGACGGACGGTTATGCGATGGAGAAATATAGTGAGCTGTTCATCCCATTTGCGTGGACGGTGAAATAAGACAGCGCACATTATTACATTTTTGAAAGGAGGAGGCATATGGCATTTCCGGAAAGCTTCATAACCGAGCTTGCTGAGCGCAATGATATTGTGGATGTTGTATCCGGCTATGTCAGGCTGACGAAGAAAACCGGCGCAAACCTGTTTGGGCTGTGTCCGTTCCACAGCGAAAAGACCCCCTCCTTTTCTGTCAACCCCGACCGGCAGATCTATCACTGCTTTGGCTGCGGCAAGGGCGGCGGCGTGATAAATTTCATCATGGAGGTTGAGAACCTCTCATTTCCCGAGGCGGTGGAGTTCCTTGCGCGGCGTGTCGGCATGGCCGTGCCCGAGCAGGCGGAGGATCGCGAAAGCCGCAAGAGGGAGCGGATGCTGGCGCTCAACCGCGATGCCGCGCGCTTTTTCCACGACCGGTTATCCACACCCGAGGGCGCTGTCGCGCGTGAGTACATACAAAAGCGCGGTATCAGCCGCAAAATGGTGACGGCCTTTGGCCTTGGCTTTGCCCCAAATGAATGGAGTAGCCTTGTCGATGCAATGCACAGCAAGGGCTACAGCAATGCAGAAATGTTTGACGCGGGGCTTGTGCGGCGCGGCAAAAACGGCAGCTTTTATGACACGTTCAGAAACCGGCTGATGTTCCCCGTCATTGATGTGCGCGGCAACGTCATCGGCTTTTCCGGCCGCATCCTCGGTGATGGTGAGCCGAAATATATGAACAGCCCCGAAACGCTTGTATTCAACAAAAGCCGCAACCTTTTCGCCCTCAATCTGGCTAAAAAATCAAAAAGCGGATATATAATTCTTTCAGAGGGCAATATAGACGTGGTAAGTCTGCATCAGGCGGGATTCGACTGCGCGGTGGCATCGCTGGGCACCTCGCTCACACCGGAGCAGGCGCGTATGATCTCCCGCTACACAAACGAGGTCATTATCGCCTACGATAATGACGGTGCCGGTCAAAAGGCGTCACAGCGCGCCATAACCATCCTGGAAAAGCTTGATTTAAAGGTCAAGGTCTTGCAGATGAGCGGGGCAAAGGATCCGGACGAGTTTATAAAGCTTAAAGGGGCGGACGCGTTCCGCAATCTGATTGACGGCGCTGAAAACCAGGTGGACTATCGCCTGCAAGCCGTCACGCGCAAGTATGATCTCACACAGGACGAGCAGAAGGTCGAATATCTGAAAGAAGCATCTGATCTTGTGGCGCGGCTGCCGGATGCGGTCGTGCGGCAGGTGTACGCCATGCGCGTGGCATCACAGGCCGGCGTAAGCGACAAGATAGTTACCGACGAGGTTGAGCGCCGGCGCAAACGGCTGCTCAGCAAGGCGCACCGCGAACAGGGTCGGGGCGAGACCCGCCCCGAGCGGCAAAGCCAGCCGGCGGAAAAGCAGTTCCGCTATGATAACCCCGCCTCAGCCGTTGCGGAGGAGGGTGTGATCCGGCTTTTATACCTTGAAAATGACCTTATTCGCCAACCCCTGCCGGACAAGGGTGACTTTTCATCCGAGGTGCTGGCGCATATATATGATGCGGTGTGCACCATGCTTCGTGCCGGGCAAAAGGTCAGCACAACAACATTGTCCGGCGTTTTGAGTGCAGAGGAGATGAATCTGCTCATCAGCATCCTGCAAAAGCCGGAGCGTCTATCCAATGCAGGGCAAAGCCTGCACGACTATACACAGCGCATACACGCGGAGTACACGCGGCGCACTGCGGGCTTTGATTATGCCGCCATTGTCCGCCAGAAGCAGAACACGGCATACGACACAAAGAAAAATAAAAAAGGATACGAGGGATAAACTATGTCAGACGAAATGAAATTCACCCAGGAAGAGCTTGAAAGCATGGCAGATAAGTTTCTTGAGCAGGCCACTATCAGCGAGTTGAGCGACCAGCCTGAGCTGGAACTGCCCAAGTCAAAGAAGAAAGCCTCCAAGAAGAAAGAGATCGACCCTGCGGAGAACGCGAGGATCTGCATGGAGCGCCTGAATGAGCTGCTGGAGCGCGGCAAGAAGAAGGGCAGTCTCACCGCAAAGGAGCTTGCTATTCTGACAGAGATGGATCTTGATCCGGATGCCGTGAATAAATTCTATGAGACGCTGGACGCAAACGGCGTTGAGGTCGAGGTCGCAGCGGCAGACGTGCTTCCCCCGCTTGACGATGTTATCCCCGAGGTTGAAGATCTTGTCGGCATTGAGGAGGTCACAGAGGAGGAAATAAACGACACTGACACGCTTATGGATTCCTTCGCCACGGACGACCCTGTGCGTATGTACCTCAAAGAGATCGGTAAAGTTCCGCTTCTCACGCCGGAGGAGGAGATAGACCTCGCCATCAAGATGGCGCAGGGCAGCGAGGAGGCAAAGCACCGCATGACCGAAGCCAACCTCCGTCTTGTCGTGTCTATCGCAAAGCGCTATGTCGGGCGCGGTATGCTGTTTCTTGACCTCATTCAGGAGGGCAACCTCGGTCTTATAAAGGCTGTGGAGAAATTCGACTATACCAAGGGCTACAAATTCTCCACCTACGCCACATGGTGGATACGTCAGGCCATCACCCGCGCCATCGCAGATCAGGCGCGCACCATCCGCATCCCCGTGCACATGGTGGAGACCATAAACAAGACCATCCGCGTTTCCCGCACACTCCTGCAGGAGCTTGGCCACGACCCCAGCGCCGAGGAGATAGCAAAAGAGATGGATATGCCCGTTGAAAAGGTGCGCGACATCCTCAAAATCGCGCAGGAGCCGGTATCTCTCGAAACACCTATCGGTGAGGAGGAGGATTCCCACCTTGGTGACTTCATCCCCGATGAGGACGCGTCCGAGCCGAGTGAGGCAGCATCCTTCTCGCTTCTCCGCGAGCAGCTTGAAGAGGTGCTGGACACTCTCGCCCCGCGTGAGAAGAAGGTGCTGGAGCTTCGCTTCGGCATTGTTGACGGCCGCACCCGCACACTTGAGGAGGTCGGCAAGGAGTTTAACGTAACACGTGAGCGTATCCGCCAGATTGAGGCCAAGGCGCTCAGAAAACTCCGCCACCCCAGCCGCTCCAAAAAGCTGAAAGACTTTTTGAACTGAAAAATCAAATCCATAGACACACTCACCTCGCGCGGGGCTTATGCCCTGTGCGAGGTGAATTCTATGCAAAAGTATAGTATTGACATCGGGCGTGGCGCGGCCTATAATATTACTGCTTTCAGGTACTAATACCATGCTTTTTCAGACCGCCATCCGGCGGCATTTTACAGTGCCGTTGTTAGCAGCGGCTAACTATTGTGCAGGGAGTGTTTTTATGAAGAAAACATTTTGGGATCGCACAGCGAAAATCTATGACCGCTTTATGCGCAAGGATCGCAAAGCCTACGAACAGATGTATTCCCTGATCTATCCCGTGGTGCGGCATAAGCAGGTGCTGGAGCTGGCCACCGGGACGGGGCTGATTGCCAAGCACATTGTCTGCGCCGCTGACCATGTTGAAGCTACCGACGCTTCACCGGAGATGATCAAACAGGCAAAACAGGGCATACAGTCTACAAAGCTCCATTTTTCGGTGCAGAATATGTTTCATCTGCCCTATGCTGACCAGTCCTTCGATGTGGTTATCGTGTCCAACGCCCTGCATATTGTGCCGGAGCCGGAGAAGGCGCTGGCAGAGATTAAGCGGGTGTTGAAAGAGGGCGGTGTGCTGATTGCCCCAACCTTTACTCCTTCCGGTAACGACTTCATTGGCAATGGCAAAGCATTTTTTATGAAGTTGGTGAGCTTCCGGCAGTATAGCAACTGGTCATCCAAAACGTATTTGGATTTTCTGCGGGAACAGGGCTGGACAGTGCAGGAGAGTGAAGTACCTCAAGCCGGCTTTCCGCTGACTTATGCGGAATGTGTGAGGGAGTGACAGACATGAACCGAAAAGAAACCATTCAAAGCGCCTACAGCTTAGCCGGAGCTAACAGTTTTTATGACGGCATGATCACCTGCTCTACCCCAAGCGGCAAGGCTGTGTGTCGGGTAGTTTGGGGCATGGGCAGGGCAGAGTGTGACGAATACCTGACGCGTGCGCTGTCCGGTATTCCCGCGGATTTTGCGGGAAAGCTGCTGGAGGTGCCGGTGGGTACAGGCATATTGACTATGCCGCTGTATAAGACCCTGCCCAATGCCGACATCACCTGTCTGGACTATTCCCCTGACATGATGGGACAGGCACAGGAAAAGGCAACTCGGTTGAGACTATCCAATGTCCGCTTCCAACAGGGCGATGTAGGCGCACTGCCATTTGATGACGGCAGTTTTGACACAGTACTGTCTCTAAACGGCTTTCACGCATTTCCCAACAAAGAGGCGGCATACGAAGAGACCTATCGCGTTTTGAAACCGGGCGGCACGTTTTGCGGCTGTTTCTATGTACAAAATGGCTTTACTCGCACGGACTGGTTTATAAAGCATCTCTATCAGCCCATGAAGTTTTTCACCCCACCTTACGAGACGGTGGACACTCTGAAAACTCGGCTTGAAAAGATGTACGGCACGGTGGAAATCGGCAATGTAAAGGGCATTGCCTGGTTTATTTGCAGGAAAGGAGAAACATTATGAAACCGAATTATAAGAATTGGGTACCGAAAATTTTGATCGCAGGCATGGCGGCTGCAACGGTAATCTCTATTGTGGCACTGACTGTCTTTGGCATTTGCGGACTTTGGGTAACGAAAACATGGCGGATCATCCTTGCCATTGTGTTTGCCGTCGCTACCATCGGTTGCGGGAAAACGCTGCAATGGAGTATCACGGCTTATCGTGCCTTTTCCTATGATGGAAAGCGGCAGCTTTCCCGGAAAATCATTGAGGGAACTGCGGAATATATCACCCTGCCCGATGGCGGTATCG
>CAZBVU010000020.1:0-30806 GCA_964495355.1 uncultured Oscillospiraceae bacterium | reverse complement strand
CCCAGATAGGCTTTTTTTACGTCCTCGTTTACCAGCAGTTCTGCGCCGGTACCGGACAGTGTGACACAGCCGGTTTCAAGGACATATGCAAAGTCGGCCGTTTTCAGCGCCATATTCGCGTTCTGCTCGATAAGCAGCACGGTGACGCCTTTCTTGTTTATCTCTTTTATAATATCGAATATACCCTTGACAACCAGCGGGGCAAGGCCGAGTGACGGCTCATCCATCATGATTATCTTAGGGCGGCTCATCAATGCGCGAGCCACGGCAAGCATCTGCTGCTCACCGCCGGAGAGCGTGCCGGCAAGCTGCCATGAGCGCTCTTTAAGGCGCGGGAATAGGGAATACACCCACTCTATATCGTCATTGAGATCATCATTTCTCAGATATGCGCCGATCTTGATATTTTCCAACACACTCATGTTGGAGAACACACGCCGTCCTTCGGGAACAAGGGTAATACCCTTAGATACGATGTAGGACGGGTCTTTGCCAACGATGCGCTCCCCCTCGAATTCAATTGCACCGCCGCTGGGCTTGACAAGGCCGGCGATAGCTTTCAGCGTGGTGGACTTACCCGCACCGTTTGCGCCGATAAGCGTGACGATCTTGCCCTTGGGCACATCAAAGCTTATGCCCTTGACAGCCTCAATACCGCCGTAGTTAACCTTCAGGTCTTTCACGCTAAGTATAATATCACTCATCCTCGCTCACCCCCAGATAGGCATCAATAACGTGTTCGTTATTCTGAATCTCACTCGGCACGCCCTTTGCAATAAGCTTGCCAAAGTCGAGGACATATATCATGTCGCTGATGTTCATGACAAGATCCATGTGGTGCTCAACAAGGAAGATGGACAGCTTATACTCATCGCGGATATGGCTGATAAACTCTGCAAGTTCCAGCGTCTCCTGCGGATTCATGCCGGCTGCCGGCTCATCAAGCAGCAGAAGCTTCGGCTCTGTTGCGAGGGCGCGGGCGATTTCCAGACGGCGCTGTATACCGTAAGGCAGGCTTCCGGCCACGTCGTCTTTATACTTATCCAGCCCCTGCTCCACAAGAAGCGCCATTGCCTCTTCACGCATACGCTTTTCTTCCGCGCCGTTGAGATGCAATGCAGCGGAGAAAAAGTTCTGCTTTGCGCGCATATGCTTTGCGATAAGCACGTTTTCAAACACAGAAAGCTTGGAGAAAAGGCGGATATTCTGGAAGGTACGCGCGATGCCCTTTTTCGTTATGACATCCGGCGTGTGGGACACGACCTTGTCGTACATACCGAAGTTTTCACCGGCGTACAGCTTTTTCATCTTGCCCTGCGGGTGGTTTTCAACTATGGTCTCACCATAGAAATCAATTTTGCCGTTGGTCGGCTCATATACGCCGGTGACACAGTTGAAAGCAGTCGTCTTGCCTGCGCCGTTCGGTCCGATAAGGGCGACTATCTGCCCCTCCTCAATGTCGAGATTGAGGTTATTCACGGCGACAACGCCGCCGAACTGCATGGTTATGTTTTCAATATGAAGAACGTTTTCAGCCATTGTCCTGCGCCGCCTTTCTGTGCCGTTTTGTGAAGAGCTTTTTGAAGAAGTTTATTATCCCCTGCCACGAGAACTCCCTCGTGCCCATGATGCCCTGACGGTAGAAGAGCACGATCAGCATAATTACAACGGAGAACACGACCATACGGAAGCCACCGCGCATAAAGGGGATGTCAATGCCGAGATAGGTCTGCGAGTCGTCGAGGAAACGCAGCCACCATTCAGAGCAGGCGATATACAGGAAGCTGCCCAGCACACTGCCCGTGATGGAGCCTATACCGCCGATAACAACGATAAGCAAAATCTCATACGTCATAGCGGAGGTGAAGGAGCGCGCCTGAACACTGGCTTGGAACATGGCCAGCATCGCGCCGCCTATACCGGCGAAGAAAGCGCTGGTGAGGAAAGCCTGCATCTTGGTTTTGGCAAGGTTGATACCCATTGCCTCTGCCGCGACCTCATCCTCGCGGATGGCCTTGAACGCGCGGCCATAGGAGGAGTTGATAAGCAGAACGATGAGGAAAATGCAGAACGCCGCAATGATGACCGGCGCGAGGATGCTGTCAAACTTCGGGAACTTTTTGAGGATGTTGGAGGCGTTGGTAACAGGACCCAGCACGTCCCACTGGATTATTGCACGCAGTATCTCAGCAAAGCCGAGCGTTGCGATGGCAAGATAGTCACTTTTCAGTTTCAGGCAGGGCTTACCGACAAGCCACGCGAAAACGACCGCCACAAGTCCGGCGAGGATAACGCCCACGAACGCCGGCAGGCTGAATGTAACAACACCGCCGTCAAAATACTGATAGACGCTGGCATGATGCTCCATCGGGATGGTGAGGATGGCATAGGTGTACGCCCCCAGCATCATGAAGCCCGCCTGACCGAGGGAGAACAGCCCCGTGAAGCCTGTGAGGATGTTCAGCGACACGGCAAGAAGGGAATATATAGCCGCCTTTTGAATGACGGAGGCAAGCATGGAATAATGCTGATACTTATCAACATAGATAAGCAGCACAAGGATTATTGCGGCCAAAGCCAGAGAGAGGATAACGTCTCTTTTTTTATTAACTTTGATCATAATATCACACCTTCTCCGTAAGCTTTTCCCCAAACATTCCGTTGGGCTTGAACAGCAGCACCAAAATCAAAAGTGCGAAGGTGAATGCGTTGCTGAAAATTGCAATTGTGTCATTCGCCTTGATAAGCGACTCACACACGCCGATTATGTATGCGCCAAGCACAGCCCCCGGGATAGAGCCTATCCCGCCGAACACCGCCGCGACAAACGCCTTTAACCCAGGCATTGCGCCGATGGTCGGGCTGACCTGACCGTAATTTGAAAAGTAAAGGATAGAGCCGACACCTGCAAGGAACGAGCCGATAACAAAGGTGACGGATATAATGCTGTTGACCTTGATGCCCATGAGACGTGCCGTGTCAAAATCCTTGGAGACGGCGCGCATGGCCATACCGGTCTTGGTGTGGTTGATGAAAATGACAAGCGCGATAACAAGCAGTATCGTCAGCACAGGGGTGACGACTGTTATCACCTTTATCTTGAGCGCACCTACCATGAATGAGCCCTTGAGGAAGCTGATTTCAGGGTACGCTCTCGCAAGGCCACCGGTGATATAAGTGGCCAGATTTTGCAGCAGGTAGCTGACGCCGATAGCCGATATCATAACCGACATACGCGGCGCGGAACGCAGCGGTTTATACGCGGCGCGCTCGATCAAAACGCCAAGCAGCACCGTCATCACAAGTACGAGCGGAATGGCGACTGCCATAGGCATGGTCGCGCTCATATACACCATGAAGAAGCCCGCCATCATAAAGATGTCACCGTGGGCGAAGTTGATAAGACGCAGTATGCCGTAGACCATGGTGTAGCCGATGGCGATAAGCGCGTAAAGACTCCCGACCGTAACGCCGGAGAGCAGCAAGTCTATGTAATATGTGGCAGTATGCATATTACTTGCCTCCTAACTGAACTAGATAAAACGGAACTTTCCCCGGCGCAATATGGCCGGGGAATAAGCTTCCGTTGCCTGAAAGAATACCGAAGAAATTACTCGCCGGTGTAGGAATCGGAGAACACGATCTGACCATCCTGGAAGGTCTTGATTGCAACGTAGTTCTTGATTGCGTCACCGTTCTCGTCAAACTTCAG
This sequence comes from uncultured Oscillospiraceae bacterium, assembly GCA_964495355.1. Taxonomy (GTDB): domain Bacteria; phylum Bacillota; class Clostridia; order Oscillospirales; family Oscillospiraceae; genus Limivicinus. The sequence continues at coordinate 27,094 of CAZBVU010000020.1, read as the reverse complement.
ATCGCCGGTAACAAGCCCCTCGACCTCGAGAGTGGCCAGTGCATCGCGGAGGGCGACTCTGTCAGTGCTCTGTGCGGCGGCGATTGCATTGTAAGCGGCCATGTAAGCATCGTAGCCGCAGGGAGTGACGGAGGAGATAGCATCGGCAGTGCCGCCGTTGTCCTCAAGGCGGGTTGCGTCAGCTGCGATCCACTCAAGGATGCCCTTGTTGAACTCAACACCGGCGGTGTTGCTCGTATCGGATGCATCGAAGAAGCAGGAGAAGAAAACGCCGTTTGCGTTGTCACCGGCACGCTCCGCAATGGAGATATCGTCCCAAGTGTCACCGGCCATGATCTGGCAGTCAACGCCGTTCTCACGTGCCTGGTTGATTATCAGAGGAGCAGTCTCGATGGAAACAGGGGCGAAGATGCCATCGTAACCCTCAGACTTGATGTTTGCCATGATGGTGGAGAAGTCAGTCTCGCCGGTCTGGAACTCAACAGTGTTGCACTTTGCGCCGCCTGCGATCATTGCCTCGTAGAAGTAGTTGCCGAAGCCTGCGGAGTAGTCATCACCGGCCTCAACGATAACAACGCAGTTCTGGCAGCCCTGCTTGAGTGCGTAGTTTGCCATAACAGCGCCCTGGAACGGGTCAATGTAAGCTATACGGAAGTAGTAGTCGTTGCCGAGAGTGACCTGGGGGTTGGTGCAGGAGGTGCCGATTGCGGGGAGCTGAGCCTCTTCAAAAAGCTCACCTGCGGCGATCGCGCAGCCGGAACCGTAGGTACCGAGAACGATGGAAACGTTCTTGTTGATAAGAAGCTGTGCGGCAGAGGGTGCCTTGGAAGCGTCAGAGCCGTTGTCAGCGTAAACAAGCTCGATCTTATAGGTCTCGCCGTTGATGTCTATCGTGGGGTAGAGAGCGTTAGCATACTGGATGCCGAGGATCTCCTTCTTGCCGCCGGCTGCATTCTGGCCGGACTGCGGCTCAAATACGCCGATCTTTATAACCTTTTCATCGGAAGAGGATGCTGAGGAAGAGCTGCCGCCGCAGGCGCACAGTGCGAACACCATGACCAGGCAAAGCGCAATTGCAATGATCTTTTTCATTAGGTTTCCCTCCATAATATTATATATCGCGTGAGCCGATATTGTATCTTTTGTCCGTTGTGTACGGACACTTGTTTCTCTCTTGCGATATTTGTATTATGCACTATACCGCGCTAAATTGCAATAAATGTATCTTACTAAATTCAAAAAATTTTTCTAAAATTTTTATGGATTTTTCACAATTTTCGGGCTGGTTTTCCAGTCGTTGCCGCCTTTTCGCTCCTGTTCGGCAGCAAAAGCGAGGGTATAAAGGTCATGTGCGGATGCGCCGACGGCGAACACCTGTGTGCATTTTGCCGAAAGGGACTTTGCCGCAGCGGGCTTTGTTATCACCGGCAGACCGTTTTCCCTGCCGTTCAGCTCACGCAGGACTGCACAGCCGCGTTCATTTGCGGCAAGCACGCGGATATACGGCGGTGTGCCCTCCGCCATATCTGCAGTGATGCCAAGAGCGGCGCACATGGTCATTCTTCTTATTCTTGACAGGGCGTAGCGCTTTGTCTTGGCCGCTGACATCACCCCATCCAGTGTCGGCTGGGTTCGTGCGGCCTCATAGAGCCTTGCACCTGCGCCGCCCTCTGCATCTGGCAGCGTCAAAAACGCTTCCTTTGGAAGCATACGCAGACGCGAGAGGATGCACAGCTCCATTGCGCCAGATGATGCAAGCTCCCGCCCCCATTCGCGCTCGGCGGCGTACACCGCGCCGACAGCCTCCGGTACAAGCCGCTCCACCATCTCACCCTGTGCTATTTTCCGCCGTATCTCCATGGCGGAGCTTATATGGGTATCGCTTGCTTGTGCATCGTGCCCTGCGCCGCGGCGCTCTACAGTCAGCGGCGTTATATCCAGCGCCAGCGTGCGTATCGCCTTGAGATACTCCACGGCGAGAATATTATTGGGGCTGTCCAGCAGCTCGGCAAGCGCGGCATTTTCCTTTTCCACCGCTTTTCGCCGCGCCAGCGCGTATGAAAGCGTGGCATCCTGTGAAAGCTCCGCCTTTATTTTCTCGTTCAAATCAGGCGCGGTGAGCATATCTGCAAGCGTTGAAAGCCGCGCGCAGTCCCCCGCCTCACTGCCGAAGCTTATATACTGCGCACCGGCAGCCGAAAGCAGCGCCGCCGCACCGCGTGCAAACCCCTCTGCCGAAGAAAGCGCCCACGGTGCGGGAAGCTCCAGCACGAGGTCTGCCCCGCCGCGCACGGCGGCCTCCGCGCGGGCAAACTTTGTGTACATTGCCGCCTCGCCGCGCTGCACAAAGTCCCCACTCATGGCGCAGATGACAGCGCACTCCTCCCCCACCAGTTCGCGCGTTTTGTTTATGTGGTATTCGTGGCCGAAATGAAAGGGATTATACTCCGCAACTATGCCGACAGTTTTCATGCTGTGCCTCCGATAAAAAAAGACTTGCGTTTTTACAAGTTTGTATTAAAATAGATGCAGTCAGTATTTTAATTTAATCTTGCACCATTTACAATAGAAGAAAGGAAAAAAGATTATAATGAAAATTCTTGTTATCAACGCGGGAAGCTCTTCCCTCAAATACCAGCTCATTGATATGGAGACTGAGCAGGTCATGGCAAAGGGTCTGTGCGAGCGCATAGGCATTGACGGTCACCTCAAGCACACCCCGCTCGTCGGCGGCAAGGCCGTATTCAACGAGGATCTGCCCATGCCCACCCATGCTGAAGCTATTGCCGCAGTTATCGAAAAGCTGACCAGTGCCGAGTACGGCGTTGTTGCCAGCATGAAGGAGATTGACGCTGTTGGGCACCGCGTTGTCCACGGCGGTGAGAAGTTTGCAAGCAGCGTGAAGCTGGATGACGCTGTTATGGCCGCCATTGATGAGTGCACCCCGTTTGCTCCCCTCCACAATCCCGCCAACATCACCGGTATCAACGCCTGCAAGGCCGTTATGGGCGATGACGTCCCCATGGTAGCAGTTTTCGACACTGCTTTCCATCAGACCATGCCCGGCAAGGCATATATGTACGCTGTCCCCTATGAGTATTATGAGAAAGACGGTGTCCGCCGCTACGGTTTCCACGGCACCTCCCACCGCTATGTCTCCTCCCGCTGCGCCGAACTCATGGGCAAGCCCATTGAGGAGCTGAAGATCGTCTCCTGCCACATGGGCAACGGTTCCTCCATCTGCGCGATAGACGGCGGCAAGTGCGTTGACACCTCCATGGGCTTCACCCCGCTGGTCGGTCTGCCGATGGGCACCCGCTGCGGCGATCTCGACCCGGGCGTTATGCAGTACATCATGAACAAGTACGGCTACGGTATTGATGAGATGCTCAGCATCCTCAACAAGAAGTCCGGTGTACAGGGCGTCTCCGGCGTCTCCTCCGACTTCCGTGATCTGGACAATGCCGCCGCTGACGGCAATGCGCGCGCACAGCTTGCGCTGGATATGTTCGCCTACTGGGTGGCAAAGGTCGCAGGTGGCTACGTTGCTGCAATGAACGGTGTTGACGCTATTATCTTCACCGCCGGTGTCGGTGAAAACAGCAAGGAAACCCGCGCCGCCATCTGCGAGTACTTCGGCTACCTCGGCGTTTCCATTGACGATGCTGCAAACTCCAAGCGCGGCGAGGATATCATGATCTCCACTCCCGATTCCAAGGTCAAGGTATTTGTCATCCCCACCAATGAGGAGCTCGTCATTGCCCGCGACACCAAGGAAATCGTGGAAAAGTAATTTTTATAATTTGCAAGTGCGCCGCGATAATCGCGGCGCACTTTTTGTATCTTATTCAATTGCCTTTCAGCTTCACGACAAAGCTTATGTCCTCGCCGTTGTTGGTGAGGGCGGTTATTGTGCCTTTATGCGCCTCGGCAATCGCCTTTGCGATGGAAAGGCCGATACCGTTGCCGCCGGTTGCGGATGTGCGCGACTTATCAGGCCGATAAAAGCGGTCAAACAGGCGCTCGATATGCTCAGGGTCTGAGAGAGTGCAGGTGTTATACACCTCTATTACATTATCCCTGTGCTGCTTATATGCCCGCAGACGTATCTCCCCACCGGGTGCGCAATACTTCGCCGCATTATCCAGCAGGATGGACACAAGCTGGGCAATACTGTCCCTGTCCCCACGCATGGTCATACCGTCGGCAATGCTCTGTTCAAAGCGCAGCCCTTTTGACGCCGCAACTGACGCCATCGGCTCTGCTATCTCCCATATGACATCACTGAGGGAAAAATCGCTGTGTTCAAGGCGCGGCTGCTCCTCATCCAGTCTTGACAGCGTGACAAGGCTGTTGACCAGCTTTGACAGGCGCTGCACCTGGGTCTGTATCGTGCCGACCCACTCGCTGCCCTCGTTTTCCAATGCAAGCACATCCGCACTTGCGGCTATCGCGGTCAGCGGCGTTTTTAGCTCGTGTCCGGCATCGGTGATGAACTGTTTTTGCCGCTCGATATTGCGCATATACGGGTCAAGCGCCCGCTTTGAGAGCAGCAGTATAATGATGAACGCCAGCAGCATACACAATGCCGACACTGTGCACGACGCGATAAGCACCGCATTTCGCGCACTGAGTTCTATCTCCGCATTTAAAAACACCACAATGCGCGGCATGGTCTGCGACACGGTATATCTATACCCCTTATAAAAGCCAAATTCATGCCCGCGGTCTATCACCGCAGAGGCGTATTCAATCGCCGTGTCATAGGTTATGGACGCTATATAATCCCTCGATGTGTGCGTGACCACGCCATCATCGCCAAAGCTCACGGCGAAATAGCGCGTCATATATGGCCGCTCCGGAAATTTATCTTTCCCGGGAAAACCGTTGCGGAAGGGGTCCTGACTGTGCTGCTCACTTGCAAGCAGCTCGACAAGCGTGTAATCAAGCTGGTTTGTTATACTGGTGGTGAACCATAGATTCACCATGAGCGACAGTATCATAACTATTGTGAACACCGCCGTCATTGCCGCAAGGATAAACTTGCGGCGCATTTTCTTCAGCATGGCAAAGCCACCTCATCTCTCGCACATATCAAATGCATAGCCCACACCGCGTATTGTCTTTATTTCCGTGTCGGCATTTATCTCCCTCAGCTTTTTGCGCAGGAACGAAACATACGTCCACACAACGTCCGTGTCGGCATTCGCGTCAAAGCCCCAGACCAGCTCCATTATCCGCTCAGACGAGAAAACCTGTCTGGCGTTTCGCATCAACAGCTCCATCAGCTGATATTCGCGGTTACTCAGGCTGACGCTCCTATCGCCGCAGGCAAGCTCATACCGGCCGGAGTCCAGCCGCGTCTGTCCCAGCGACAGCACCGTGTGGGTATAGCTGTCACTTCTCCTTGTAAGTGCGCGCACACGGGCGACAAGCTCACTCGTGGCAAAGGGTTTGGGCAGGTAATCATCCGCGCCGCAGTCAAGCCCCGTTACCCGGTCGCTAACCTCACCTTTGGCCGTCAGCAGCATCACAGGCGTCTTTATCCCCTGTGCTCTCGCGCGTGTCAGCACGTCCAGCCCGCTCAGCTGCGGCATCATTATGTCCAGCACAACAGCATTGTACTGTCCTGTCAGCATATAATCCAGCGCGTCTCTGCCGTTATACACAGCGTCCACCGTGAATTTGTTCTTTTCCAGTATCACTTTCAGCGCCTTTGTAATGGCCGGTTCATCATCGGCAATCAAAACACGCATATATTCCACCTCAAATTGCTGTTTACTATTTCATATAAACATACTACACCAAACTGAAACCAACCTTAAAGCCGGTATTGTCTATTGACTTAACGCGCCCAAGACGTTAAAATGAAAGAAAATTCAGGCTAGGAGACAGACAATGCACATTCCAGAGGAAGATATACACACCCACACCCACGCAGACGGCACAACGCACACCCACGAGCATACACATGAGCATACGCAGACAAAGGCCGTTGTCAATCGGCTTGCCCGCGCTATCGGCCATCTTGAATCCGTAAAGCGCATGGTGGAGGATGGGCGCGACTGCTCCGAGGTGCTGGTGCAGTTGGCCGCGGTGCGCTCCGCATTGAATAACACGGCTAAAATCATCCTGAAAGACCATATTGAGCACTGCCTCACCGGTGCCGCAACCGATGTCAACGAGCTGCAAGAGCTTAATGACGCTATAGATAAGTTCATCTGAAATATTATTTTATACCCTGCCGATTTTCTCTATCGGCAGGGTATTTTTTCACGATTTAGAAATGCAGCTTCTCCATGCGGTCATAGGCGGTTTTCAGCTTGTCGATATCCACGGTGCACGCAATGCGGAAATGCCCCTTGCCGGTGCAGCCGAAGGCATCGCCCGGTGTGACGAGAATGTGCGCCTCATCCAGCAGCCGCGCGCAGAACTCCGTTGAGCTGAGGCCGGTTTTCTCAACACCAGGGAAGAGGTAGAACGTCCCCTTTGGGCGAACGAGGCTGAGATACGGGATGTTGGACAGCCTGTCGGCAGAATACATTATCCTCTCCCTGTAGGCCGAGACATAGGTCTCCTTAATGCGGCGGCGCTCCTGCAGCGCTTTCAGGGCGGCGCGCTGAGATATCGAGGGAGTAGTGTATATCATTGCGCCGTTTATCTGGGACATAACGCGCAGTATCTCCGGCTGGGCAATCACAGCGCCGACGCGCCAACCGGTCATCATATAGTTTTTGGAAAAGCTGTTGAAGGTTATCACGCGCTCTGCCATATTGGGCAGTGTCCTCAGCGGGACAAAGCTGCCCTCAAAGAGGTAGGTGGTGTATATCTCATCCGCCGCGACAAGCAGATCATACTCCTGCGCGATATCCGCTATAAGCTTCAGTGCAGTCTCATCATAGCCCATACCGGTGGGGTTGTTGGGGTTATTTAGGATTATCGCCTTGGTCTTGGGCGTGATGGCCGCGCGGAGACGGGCAGGGTCAATGGCATAGCTCTCCTCTGCGTATGTCGGCACCTCCACGCACACGCCGCCCGCCAGCTCTATCTGACTGCGGTAAGGTGAAAAATACGGTGAGAACACGATAACCTCGTCACCTGCATCGAGTATCGCCATCATTGCAAGCGCCATACCGAGACAGCTTGATGCGGTTATCAGCACATTGTCCGCGCTCAGCTTCTGACCGTAATCCTCTTCCCACGCCTGACATATGGCCGCTATCAGCTCTTTATCGCCCTTGGGATCACCATAGTGGGTATATCCGTTTTTTGCATCCTGAAAGGCAGCATCTATTATCGCCGTGTCGGTAATAAAATCAGTGTCACCTATGCTGAGGTCTATAACATCGTTATACTTTGACAGCGCTGCCGTGTCGAGGGACAACACCGGACCGGACGCGGTTTGAAAACGCTTTGCCACAAAATTTTTCATGGTCATCCTCCTTGGGCTTTATCTTTTTTACACGCAGATTATACATTAACGCAGATAATTATGCAAGGGTTGAAAATAGGCCGGTGCAATGTTATTATTAAGCCAATATTCAGCAACACTTGAGAGGTTTTAGATATGAGAAAGCTCACCGTTGCGCTGATATGTACGCTTATATGCGCAATCTTCGCCGGATGCGGGCAGGCTGCCGTCAGGCTGAGCTATGCCGGCGGCGAAGAATATAGCTCCACCGCAGTCACATCAGGCGGTGACGAGACTGCGGATAAGGACGAATATGCCCGCTATGCCGCGCTGAATGACACGGGCTATAAATATCAACTCGGCATTGAGGTAAAGCGCGACTATGAAAAGGCCGCTGAATGTTACCGCGCGGCGGCGGAACACGGTATTCCGGAGGCAATCACCAACCTCGGCTACTGTTATGAGCGCGGTCTCGGCGTCGAGCAGGATTACTCGCGTGCGTTTGCGCTCTATTCCAAGGCCGCAGAGCTTGGCGAATACACCGCGATAAACAATCTGGGCTGGTGCTATGAACAGGGGCTGGGCGTAGAGCAGGACTATGACAAGGCGTATGAGCTGTATTCCCGCGCCGCTGAGGGTGGAAATTCACTGGCATATGAAAATATGCGCTATCTTGAAGAGGCCGGACTGGTAAAATAGCAATCCGGCAGTGGTCAACAGCGGAAAAATAAAATATTTCGTGTTCACCGATGGTTTTTGAAAAATTTACTTTCAAGCAATAAAATCATGCTAAATTTTGAAACAATTTCATGTTAGTTTATAGTTGCAAAAGAAAAGCTTTTTCGTATTAGCAATTCATTTTGTCCTTCTTTTTCATACTAACCAATCAGGCGCGTCCATCATGGACGCGCCTGGTTGGTTGTTGCAGTATTTCATCTTATATATTATCAGGATAGCGCATATATTCGCCGCCCTCGATATTTTTCCATATGAAAAAGCCGTTTTCATACGTCATATAGCTGTGCGGTGATGCCTCCTTGGGGATGGAAACAGAGCCCGGGTTGAGATACACCACGCCGCCAATATCCTTGCAGGCCGGAACGTGCGTATGTCCGCACAGCAGCATCCCGCCGGTGGCAGGCTGGGGCGGATTGTGCATATCCACCTTATGTCCATGCGTGGCGAATACCAGATTATCGCCCAGCTCCAGCAGCATATTCTCTGCCATGATGGGGAAGTCCAGCACCATCTGGTCAACCTCGGCATCGCAATTGCCGCGCACAGCGGCGATAACGCCCTTGTAGGAATTGAGCAGGCGCGCCGTCTCGCGGGTGTCATAGCTCACCGGCAGGTCGTTGCGCGGCCCGTGATACAAAAGATCACCCAACAGCAAAAGCCTGTCCGCTTTCTCCCGCTCAAAGCTTTCAAGCAGCAGTCGGCAGTAATACGCAGAGCCGTGTATATCTGACGCTATCATCCATTTCATAGCTATGCCTCCCTTAATGAGCCTTTTACGCGCGTTATTATAGTAGAAAACACATCCCCCGTCAATACAAAGGCGCACAAAAACCTTGTATGCGTCCGCAAATGTCTGCATCATTTTCCAATGCTTGACGTAAAGACGCGAAACAGGTATAATATTATGAATTATTTTGGTTTGGAGGCAACGGATGAAAAAATGCTTCTTCTCCGGTGCGTTTAGAAAATATATCGGCGCAGTCACAGCGGCAATGCTGCTCGGTGGACTTATCACGCTGACAGGTTGCGGCAATGAGAGCGCCTCCGCCGCTGAACCGACAGCCGAAGTGCTCCCCACAGTGAGCGAGTATGAGGGAAAGCTCATAATCTCTGAGTTTATGGTGAAAAACCGCGCCTCACTTATGGATGAAAACGGCGCGTTCCCCGACTGGATAGAGCTTGAAAATGTTTCGGCTGATGCCATTGACCTTGCCGGCTTCACACTTGCGGACAGCGAGGACAAGGACGGTTGGGTGTTCCCCGCATATACCCTCGCCGCCGGTGAGCGGATCGTGGTATACGCCGACTCTACCTACACTGCGGGCGAATTTTTCCACACTGATTTTTCTCTTTCGCTTGATGAGACTGTGTGTCTGCGCGATGCAAACGGTGTGATGGTAGACAGCGCCCCCTGCACCACGGACAAGGCCGACCGCGCACTCATGCGCACGGCCTACGGTGAATGGGAGACGACAAAGCGCTGCACCCCCGCCTATCCCAACACTGGCGATGGCTACGCCGCGTGGCAGGACACGCTGTCCACACCGGAGGGTCTAATAATAAGCGAGGTCGTCGTGGCCAACGCCGGCACGCTTGAACAGCGTGAGCTGGGTCTGTGCGATTGGGTGGAGCTGAAAAACAACTCTGCTGCCCCAATTGACCTCGGCAACTACCGTCTTTCCGATGATATAGACGCGCTTGACGCGTGTAAATTCCCCGCAATGACGCTCAACGCCGGTGATAGCGTTGTGGTGATATGCTCCTCCAAGGGCGGCAATGCCGACAGCGGATATCTGCGGGCAGAGTTTGACCTGAGTGCTGACAATGAGCGGCTGTACCTAAGCGACAGCACCGGCGCAATAGCGGACTATGTATATCTTCACGACATACCCGCCGGCGGCAGCTATGGCCGCATGGCTGGTCAGAACGGTTGGTTTTATTTCTCTGCACCTCAACCCATGCAGGACAAGGCAGACGGCGCGCGGCGTGTGTCGCACGCGCCTGAGAGTGTGAGCGCAGACGGTGTATTCAACGATGTTTCCGGCGTGACGGTGGAGCTTACCGCCGCCGCGGGTTCGGAGATATACTACACGCTCGATTCCTCCCGCCCCACAACGGCAAGCGCGAAATACACCGGTCCCATTGAGCTTGACAAAACCACCGTTGTGCGCGCGATCGCCGTTGAAAACGGTGCATTGCCAAGCGCGGTGATCACGCTTACCTATATTATAAATGAGGGACACACATTGCCGGTCGTCAGCCTGACGGCGAACGATATCGCGTCGTTCACAACGATGTACAACAACGGCAAAAAGGAAATTGAGCTCTCCGGCAATATTGCGCTGTATGCAGACGATGGCGGTTTCTCCATCCCCTGCGGGATAGATATGCACGGTGAAACCAGCCTTTCCCTGCCGAAAAAGAACATGGGCATATATTTCCGTTCGCGCTATGGCGAAAAAGAGCTGAGCTATGACATATTCGGCGGTGGGGAGACAACTTTCAGTGCACTTGTAATGCGCGCCGGACAGGATCAGACTAACACCGTCGTCCGCAATGAGCTGCTGGAAAACCTGTGTCTGCAATATTCATCCAACGTTCCCACACAGCGCAGTAAATACTGCGTGCTGTATCTCAATGGCGAGTATAACGGCATATACGCAATGATGGAAAAGGTGAACGAGGCGCACTATGCCAAGCTGTACGATGTGACGCAGGAGAGCGTGACCGTGATGAAAGCGTCCGCCAATCCGGGCAGTGATTATTATGAGGAGGTTATCCGCTTTGCAAAGGATAACGACCTCACAACTGCTGAAAACTATGCTCAGTTCTGCGAGCTTGTAGATATAGACACGCTGATCGACTGGATGATAATTGAGGGCTATTCTGCCAACACAGACCTCTCCACCAGCAACCTGCGCTATGTCCGCTCTACAGAGGGTGACGGGAAGTGGCGCTTCATGCTGTATGACCTTGACGCCACGATGACCACCCCCACCTATATTTTCGCAAATGTGCTAAAGCCACATTCCACGCAAAGCGCGATTTTTATCTGCCAGCTTATAAATAACCCCGATTTTCGTGCGCGTTTTCTCACACGCGCCTCACAGGTGCTGTCCAGCACGCTTTCAAATGAAAATGTGGACGCTGAGATAGTGCGCCTGACGGAGATGGTCGCCCCGGAAATAGAGCGCGACTGCAAATTCAGCAAAAGCAGCTACGCCCAATGGGAGGCCGCGGTTGACACTCTGCGCTACACGATATGCGAGCGCGACTGGAACAGCCGCTGTATCGCCGCACTGCGGCAGTATATGTCGCTGACAGCCGAGGAGATGGCGCAGTATTTTTCCTGGGCGGTGGGCTGAACGATAATCTTGAAAGGAGTGCGCAGAATTGACCGATACAAAGCTGACCTTCAAGCGCTATGAGAAAAAATATCTGCTCACCCCTGACGAGTATGCGCATATACGCGCCCAACTGGATCCCTATATTGAGCCGGACGAATTTTTCAGCAGCACGGTGTGTTCCGTATACTATGACACGGATAATTATGAGTTTATCCGCCGTTCGATAGATGCGCCGGTATACAAGGAGAAGCTGAGGCTTCGCTCGTACAACGTGCCGGACGCGGACGGCGAGGTGTTTGTTGAGCTGAAAAAGAAGTTCAAGGGCGTTGTGTACAAGCGCCGCGTGATGATGACTGCGGACACGGCGCGGCGTTATCTGACCCGTGAGCTTACGCCGGAATTTGATGATCAGATCCTGCGCGAGATCACATGGTTTCTGCACGCCAATCCCGTGCAGCCGCGTGTGTTCATCGCAAGCGACCGCGAGGCGTACCGCGCCGTGGACGATGCGGAGCTTCGCATAACCTTTGACAGCAGCATCCGCTGGCGCAGCACGGAGCTTGACCTGACACTCGGCAGTCACGGTGAGGAGCTTTTGCCGGATGGATATGTGCTGATGGAAATCAAGCTGCCCGATGCCGCCCCGCTGTGGCTTGCGCATATGCTGTCAGAGGATGCGCTTTTCCCGCGCGGTTTTTCAAAATACGGTGAATGTTATAAAAACAAATTGTGTAACGGAGTGATTTTAGATGTTTAACAGCATAATTACAGCGCCCATAACCCTGCCTCAGTTTTTGCTGTGCATGGCCACAGCTCTCGTGCTTGGTGTTCTGGCCGCACTGGTGTTTACATATAAGCACAGCCACACCGGTTCCCTCACGATCGCGCTGGCGCTGCTGCCTTGCGTTGTGGCAATGGTGATAATGATGGTGAACGGCAATGTCGGCGCGGGGCTTGCCGTTGCGGGCACATTTGCGCTGGTTCGCTTCCGCTCTGCCCCCGGCACAGCGCGCGAAATAACCGGCCTTTTCTTCGCCGTGGCGCTCGGTCTTGCCTGCGGCATGGGTCAGCTTGGGCTGGCGGTGGTGTTCTTCGTGCTGTTTTCAGCGGCGCTTCTGCTGCTTATGCTCACGCACTTCTGCGATATCGGCGGCACTCGCACGCTTAAAATCACCATACCGGAAAATCTCGACTATGAGGGGCTTTTCGATGACCTGTTTGAAAAGTACACCCGCAGTCATGAGCTTGTCCGCGTGAGGACGACGAATATGGGCACGCTTTTTGAGCTGACGTACCTGATAAGCTTCAAAAGCGGCGGGATAACCAAGGAATTTATTGACGAGCTGCGTTGCCGCAACGGTAATCTCAGCATAATCTGCGGCCGCGAAAACGACCGCGACGTGATATGAGCTGTTAACGATTTCCTCATCAGAGGTATCAATGATATATGCGCATATTTTAAGGATTCTAAACATCACAAAACAGAACTTCATATGAAAAAGCTGTAGCAAATCTCGATTTTGCTACAGCTTTTAATTTTACCTATTATTCAATTTTCGCTTCAGAACACACCGGCGGCTTCAAACGCGGGGATAAGCTGCTGCGTGATGTATTCATAATACAGCGTGATGCTGTACTTATCATCAAGGACGGAATAGATACGCGCAGTATCCGCGCCCGTGATAAAGCCCACGCCGACACACACCAGCCCCAGCAGCAGCGCCGCAAGAACTATAACGAGCACAATGTACCAGCCTCTTTTCATACCGCAGGCACCTCCTTATAGCACCATTTTCCGCCAAGCTTGATTATACCGTTTATCAGCCCCGCGATAGCGCCGCCGACAAACCATACAAACAACCACAAAAGCAACAGACCAACCGCCAGAATGACCAGCGCCACGCCCAGCACAACCATCACGTCCGCAAACATGGTGAACGCGCCGACCGCACTGGACAGTGCCATGCACCCCAGCACCACTGCGCCCACTGACATCAGCAATGAGAGCAGCGTGGGGATAAGCAGCACGAACACGCACACCGCTGCCACGGGTACCGCGATTATCACATACAGCACCAGAAGCGGGATTATCGCCTTGCGCTCAGTCAACTCAACCGTCTGCACCTCCTGCTTTACAGGGGCTTTGCGCGGCTCTGCGGCGATTCTTTCCCTCTTATTCACCGGCGCAGCTTCGACTTTTGCATTGTCGGGCTTCTCCGGCTTTACAGGCTTCTCCGGTTCGCTCTCTGCCTCTGCCGGTTCATCCTTCTGTGCCAGCTCATCACCGGCAATGGAGAAATCAGACAAGAATGCGTCCACCTCGTCAGCATCGGCAAGGGCGGTATCATCCGGCGTCGATTTTTCCTCAGTCTCAACCTCGGCCACTACCGATTCAGTATTATCGGCGGTCTCCGCGCTCACGGATGCGGCATCATCCTCATCGTCCAGCTCAACAACCTCCGCCACCTGTACGTCAGCCGGTGCAGCGGCCTGCTCCGCAGGGGCGGCACTCTCTTCGGCTTCATCTGCCACGGCTTCAGCCTTGCCATCTAATGCATCCTCCACCGGGTGTATGCCATCCTCGAACAGGCTGAACTGCTCCTCCGGCACCTTGGGGAAGATTATCTCTCTTTCAAGCGCCTCATCCTCCAGCGCAGAGATTGCACGCACAAAATCCGGTGTACCCTCATCCTCATAGTCCTTGGATTCGGTGTTCACCTGAAGCTTGCGCTCTCTCGCATTATAGGCGCGCGCGATAATGACGGCCTGACGCGTGGGGGATGACAAAAATTGCAGCAACGCCTGCTCATCACCGGCCATGTCGAACATCTCGCTGTACATATTGAGCGCGGTCTGCCTGTCCTCATCATACATGAAGGTCAAAAGCTTTCCAAGCTCAGCCAAGAATTTCTGCTTGTTTATCTCAGTCACCTCCGACTGCAAACATAAGTAATTGTTTAACAGTAAACATAGTTATTATAACGTTTGTGGGGCGTGAGGTCAAGCAAAATTGAGAAATTTCCGCTCTTGACAAAGCAAAATGGTGATATATAATAGTAAATTGTGGCTTGACCACTATAAAAACGACGGGGCAAGGGTCCTGGCGAATGATTGGAGAATAATGAAATGGCAAAAGACAAAAAGGTAGAGCAGATAACCGATATGGAGGTTGACTTCGCCCAGTGGTTCACCGATGTGTGCATCAAGGCAGAGCTGGTTGACTATTCCAACGTCAAGGGACTTTTCATACTGCGTCCCTACGGCTATGCGATTTGGGAGAATATACAGAGCATACTTGACGGTATGTTCAAGCGCGATGGGCATGAGAATGTGTCCATGCCGATGCTCATCCCCGAAAGCCTCCTGCAAAAGGAGAAGGATCACGTTGAGGGCTTCGCACCTGAGTGTGCATGGGTCACTGTCGGCGGCAGTGAGGAGCTGCCTGAGCGGCTTTGCATCCGCCCCACCTCTGAGACGCTTTTCTGCGACCATTGGAGTCATGTTGTACATTCCTGGCGCGACCTGCCCATGCTGTACAACCAGTGGTGCTCTGTTCTGCGTTGGGAAAAGACCACGCGTCCGTTCCTGCGCGGCAGAGAATTTTTGTGGCAGGAGGGTCACACCCTGCACGCAACCGAGGCTGAGGCACGCGAGGAGACCCTGCACCAGTTGGAGGTTTACGCCGACCTGTGCGAAAATCACCTTGCAATGCCTGTTATCCGCGGCAACAAGACCGACAAGGAAAAGTTCGCAGGCGCTGTGAACACCTACACCATCGAGTGCATGATGCACGACAAGAAGGCGCTGCAGTCCGGCACCAGCCACTATTTTGGTCAGGGCTTTGCAGAGCAGTTCAACATCACCTTTACCGACAAGGATAATCAGCAGAAGCACCCGTATCAGACCTCCTGGGGGCTTTCCACGCGCATTATCGGCGGCATCATCATGACCCATGGCGACAACAACGGTCTCGTCCTGCCCCCGCGCATTGCACCGGTGCAGGTTATCGTGGTGCCTGTTGCACAGCACAAGCCCGGCGTTATCGAAAAGGCCACTGAGATCTATGAGACACTCAAGGCCGCCGGTGTCCGCACCAAGATCGACGTGAGCGACAACAGCCTCGGCTGGAAGTGCGCACAGTATGAGATGAAGGGCGTTCCCCTCCGCGTTGAGATCGGCCCGCGCGACATTGAAAACAACGTTTGCATGGCTGTGCGCCGTGACAACGGCGAGAAGGTCAGCGTCTCTCTGGATGAGCTGGCTGTTCGCGTACCGGAGCTGCTGGATGCAGTTCAGGCCGGCCTCTACAGCAAGGCAAAGGCCAACCTTGATGAACACACCTACCCCGCATACTCCCTTGAAGAGGCAAAGCAGCTTCAGCAGGAGCGCGGCGGCTTCATCAAGACCATGTGGTGCGGCGACCTGCAATGCGAGCTGGATATGAAGGAGCAGGCAGGTATGTCCTCGCGCTGCATCCCCTTTGAGCAGGAGAACCTCGGCGAGGTGTGCGCCTGCTGCGGCAAGCCTGCAAAGCACATGATCTACTGGGGCGTTGCATACTAAAACCTGATAAGCAAAAACGTAAAAATGCACCGCGGATTATTTCGCAGTGCATTTTTTATCTTTTCTCTCCTTATTTACCTGTTGAGCCGAAGCCGCCGGCGCCGCGCGCTGTGGCAGGCAGCTCGTCCACCTCGTCAAATTCTATCTCCAAAAACGGCATCACCACAAGCTGTGCAATGCGGTCACCCGATGATATCTCGCAGGGACGTGCGCTGTCATTATGCAGTGCCACGGTATATTCGCCCCTGTAGTCACTGTCGCACACGCCGACGCAGTTGGCAGGGCGTATTCCCTGTTTGCTGGCAAGGCCGCTGCGTGCAAACACCGCGCCGAAATACCCCACCGGCACTGCAACCGAAATACCGGTGCCGACCATTTTTGTCTCCCCCGGGGCAATAACAATCGGCGCATCTATGCACGCGTACAGGTCATACCCGGCCGCGTATGCAGAGCCGCGCGTCGGCAAAACGGCATTCTCTCTCAGTTTTTTTATCTCTATTCTCATTTTGGCCTCCATTTTTCACTTGACTTGCACTTTGTGCAGTGGTACTATTTGAGCGCAAGTTAGCTCCCGCTAACTTGCATAAACCTACAATAACAAGGAGATACACATATGGAAAACTACACCATTATCGGCGTAATTGCTGTTATAATAGTTATCGCCGTTGCCGTGCTGATAAAGCGCGCCGGCCGCAAGGGCTGCTGCAGCAGCGGCAGTGACATCAAGCCGCGCAAAAAGAAGCTTGCCAGCGTCAGCGCGACAAAGGTGTTCAAGGTCGAGGGGATGCAGTGCGAGAAGTGCGCCAACCGTGTGACCGAGGTTATAAACGACATCCATCATGTTGCAGGTGTGGTCGATCTGAAAAACGGCACTGTCACCGTGTCCTACGAGGAGGATGTGTCTGACGAGCTGATAATTGCGCGCGTGGAGCGCGCAGGCTACAGCATAAAAGCTTGATATCATATGACCGGTGCAAAAAGTGCTGCACCGGTTTTCTTTTTTCGTTTATTCGCCCTTGATGTGCTTTTTTATCGCGTCAAAGCTCTTGTCGCTGATAACGTGTTCTATCTTGCAGGCATCCTCGGCGGCAGTCTCCTCATCCACGCCAAGCACCCTCAGCGCCGCGCTGAGCACCGTGTGCCGCTCATACACCTTCACCGCGATAGCGCGCCCCTGCTCCGTAAGCGTGAGGTAGCCGTCCTTATCCATCAGCAAATACCCGTCCTTTTTCAGCAGACCGACGGCGCGACTGATGCTGGGTCGGCTGTAGCCCATGGCCTCCACCACGTCAATGCTGCGCACCGTCGCGTTCTTCTGCGAAAGGCGGTATATAGTCTCCAAATACATCTCGGCAGATTCGTGTATTGTCATTGCTAACCTCCGGAAAAAAACAGTAAATATTACGTTAATTCTAGCATGGAGAAATTTGAAATTCAAGAGGGAATTACGTGTATTGACTTGCAGTGTATTTACGCTTAAAATATAGATAAATGCATATAGGAGGTTATGGACGATGAGCAAAAAAGTTTTGATTTTATCCGGCAGTCCGCGTAAGGGAGGCAATTCCGACACACTGTGCGACCAGTTCATGAAGGGCGCTGTTGAGGCAGGGCACGAGGTGGAAAAGGTGCGCGTGGCGGAGAAAAACATTGCATACTGCCGCGCCTGCTACGCCTGCAAGAAGCTGGGCAAATGCGTGATAAACGATGATATGGCCGAGCTGCTGCAAAAGATGATAGATTCAGATGTTATCGTGCTGGCAAGTCCGGTGTACTTCTACTCTATCAATGCACAGCTTAAAACCGTTATTGACCGCGCGGTTGCCCGCTGGACGGAGATCCGCGACAAGGAGCTTTATTACATTGCCACCGCCGCCGATGAGGAACACGCCGCCGCTGAGACGACGATTGCGTGCTTCCGCGGTCTTGCAGACTGCATAGAGGGCGCACGCGAAATGGGCATAGTATACGGCACCGGTGCATACGAGGTTGGTGAGATTAACGCCCTGCCCGCAATGCAGGAAGCCTACGAGATGGGTAAAAACGTGTAAAAGCATATAAAACAGATGCATCCGGCAGCCGCCAGGCCATGAGCTTGGCGGCTGCTTTACTGTGTGCGTTATTAAAGCGTCATTTTCATGCACAATGCCACAAGAAAAAAGCAAAAAAGGGATTGACAAATCATTGATGTGGTGGTATTTTATATGCAGGTTAGCGGAAGCTAACACCATTCTTTAAGATTGTGTTAGCCGCTGCAAACCAACATAATAAAACTGGGTGGTAATTATGAATCTAGCATATGCAAACGAGGGCAAGGAATATATTATTCAGCGCATCGAAACAGACGATGAGGATCTCAATGCCTTTCTTTTCTCCCTCGGCTGCTACAGCGGTGAGCCGGTGACAGTCGTTTCCCGCCGCAAAGGCAGCTTCACGGTGTCTATAAAGGACGGCAGATATAACATCGACAATCAGTTGGCTGAGGCAATCATCATTTGATATATTGCCCAAAGGCAGTCCACTGATTGTCTTTATCCCTGCGGTTAGTTGAAGCTAACCGCAAAATTCAGTGCAGTTGTTAGCTGCAACTAACCTATGTTGCAATTCCACGGTGCATAGCGCTATGCGCGATGTGCTGTTAGAATTTATTGAAATGAAAGAGAGGAAATCCAAAATGAGAATTGCTTTTGCAGGCAATCCTAACTCCGGTAAGACCACAATGTACAACGCATTGACCGGCCGCAACGAGAAGGTCGGTAACTGGGCCGGTGTTACTGTTGATAAAAAAGAGGCCTTGATCAAAAAGGCTTATGCCGAAGGTCTTGAGCTTATCGCAGTTGACCTCCCCGGCGCATATTCCATGTCTCCGTTCACGTCGGAAGAGAGCATCACCAGCGGTTACGTTAAGAATGAGCATCCCGATGCCATAATCAACATCGTTGACGCGACAAACCTCAGCCGCAGCCTGTTTTTCACCACACAGCTGCTTGAGCTGGGCGTCCCCGTGGTCGTGGCGCTCAACAAGCACGACGTAAACGAGAAGAAGGACACCCGCATTGATGTCCAGCTCCTCTCAAAGAAGCTCGGCTGTCCTGTTATCGACACCACCTCCACCACCGGTGAGGGTCTGAAAGAGGTCGTGCGCGCCGCGGCAGAGCTGAACGGCAAGGGTCAGAAGGCACCGTATGATGAGGGGCGCGTTGACCTCACCGATAAGGCCGCAGTTGAGGCCTCCGACCGCGCAAGATTCGAGTTTGTCAACAAGATCGTCGCAGAGGTTGAGACGCGCAAGGTTCTCACCAAGGATAAAAACGCACAGGATAAGATAGATGCTGTTCTCACGCATCCCATCGGCGGCCTTTTCATTTTCGCGGCCGTTATGTTCCTTGTGTTCCACATCTCTCAGTCTGAGGGTTCTCTCGGTCTCGGTCAGTGGCTGGCCGGTATCCTGACCGGTTGGCTGGAAGCCTTCCAGGGCTGGGTCGGTGAGCTGGTTGCAGACTCCTCCCCCATTCTTCAGGCGCTGCTTGTTGACGGTATTATCGGCGGTGTGTCCGCTGTTGTCGGCTTTTTGCCGCTCGTCATGGTCATGTACTTCCTCATCGCCCTGCTTGAGGATTGCGGCTACATGGCGCGCGCCACTGTCGTGCTTGACCCCATTTTCAAGAAGGTCGGTCTCTCCGGAAAGTCCGTTATCCCCTTTGTCATTGGCACAGGCTGCGCCATCCCCGGTGTTATGGCCTGCCGCACCATCCGCAATGAGCGCGAGCGCCGCGCCACTGCAATGCTGACGCCGTTCATGCCGTGCGGCGCGAAGCTGCCTGTTATCGCGCTTTTCGCCGGTGCATTCTTCAACGATGCAAGCTGGGTCGGCACGATGATGTATTTCGTTGGTATTCTCCTCATTCTTCTGGGCGCGCTGCTGGTAAACAAGATTGCCGGCCACAAGGTTCGCAAATCCTTCTTCATTATTGAGCTGCCCGAATATAAAGTCCCCTCTCTCAAGCGCGCATTCATCTCCATGTGCTCCCGCGGCTGGGCGTACATCGTAAAGGCCGGTACTGTCATCCTCGTGTGCAACACCGTGGTGCAGATCATGCAGACCTTCACCTGGAGCTTCCAGGTCGCAGAGATCGCGTCCGACTCCATCCTTGCCTCCATCGCAACACCTATCGCATACCTGCTCATCCCCATTGTCGGCGTGTGCTCCTGGCAGTTGGCCGCCGCCGCTGTCACCGGCTTTATCGCCAAGGAAAACGTCGTTGGTACTCTGGCTGTCTGCTTTGTCGGCCTTGAAAACCTCATCGACACTGAGGAGCTTGCCATCATGGAGGGCGCAGGTGCTGAGGTCGCCGGTGTTCTGGCACTCACCAAGGTCGCCGCTCTCGCATATCTGATGTTCAACCTCTACACGCCGCCTTGCTTTGCCGCACTCGGCGCAATGAACTCTGAAATCAAGGATCGCAAGTGGTTCTGGGGCGGCATCGGCTTGCAGTTTGCAACCGGCTACACCATTGCATACCTGGTTTACACCATCGGCACTCTCATCACCGCTCCCGCATCTCTGAACGTTGTCGCCGCGCTCATCGGCCTTGCAGTCGTTGTTGCAATCGCACTGTACATCGCAAGCCTTATCAGAAAGACGAACAAGAGCCTCGCTGCTGAGTACGCGCTGAGCGGGAAGTGATAAATCATGGTGCTTGCTGATATTCTTGTGATTGCGGTTATCGCCGCGATCGTCGGACTTGCAGCGCTGTACATACACAAGTCCAAAGCCAAGGGCATCAAGTGCATCGGCTGTCCTGATGGCGCAAACTGCGCCGGTAATTGCTCCGCCTGCTCCGGCAGCTGCGGAAAATAAAGTGAAATGAAACCCAGCAGATAAGGATCGGATCCATATCTGCTGGGTTTTTTGATAATTATCAGTGGGATAATTTATGACATTCCTATTCCCGCTCGCGTTTACTTCCCAAACCGCACTTTGGGTTTATAGAACTCAAATATCACGGTATCGCGGCCTTTTTCGTTGCGCGGCTCATGCGAGGTCCAGCCAACGCGCATTGCGCCGAGAGCTTCGCTGATTCTTACAGTTAGCGGGCGGTGGCCGATCTTATAGGCGATAAACTGCGGCCTTGCAATGAAGTTTAAGAGCGTATTCCCCAAGATAAACGCGGTGCGGGGTGCGATATTCTCCGGAATATAGAGTGAGGCCGGCTGCGCAAGCTGGCCGCGCAGAAGATCCTTACCATGGAATCTGAACCACGCTATGATCATGGGGTTGAAGCTTTCAACGCAGATATCGCCTTTATAGGAGGAGATAATATCATAGGTCTTGCGGCAAAGCTCACGGTTGCGCTTGCCGTTTTTCAGCTCACATATTATCGCGCTGCGCCCGTTGACCACGTCAAGCACCTCGGTGAACAGCGGTATTGTATGCTCCGTGCCGCACAGTCTCAGCTCTTTCAGCTCTTTCAGGGTCAGCTCGTCCACACGCGCGGACACACCGCACACGCGATTCAGCGTGTCATCGTGGAACACGACCACCTCGCCATCCTTTGAAAGCTGCACATCCAGCTCGATCCCGTAGCCCATCTGCGCTGCAAGGCGGAACGCTTCAAGCGAATTTTCCGGCACAATCTTATCCCTGCTGTGCAGACCGCGGTGCGCGACATTCAGCCCCATAAACGGCGCTTTCTGCCGCCTTGACGCACTGCCCGGTGCAAGGACGAAAAGCGCGGCACTGCCGGCCAACGCGCCGATAAGCGCCCCCTTTGCGGCGCTATGGACAGTGCACTTCATATTCCCGTTCATAGCTTGACCTCCTTTTTTATGCAAAGTATATATTTACCCTGATTTTCAGCCGTTAATCATCCTCGCCGAGTGCTTCCAGCCCAACCGCGTTTGCAACCTTATGCGCGCGGATATTCTTTACAAGCAGCGTGAACACCGCAAACGAGCAGACAATCAGCACGCTGGCGTACACAGGGAGCGCGCGCCACGCGCCGGTAGCGTCAAACACAAAGCCGAGGAAGATAGGCGTTACGGTCTGCGCGGACATACTGGCCGTGTAGTAATAGCCGGTGAATTTGCCGATTTTCTTGGACGAGCACAGCTCCACCACCATGGGGAACGAGCAGTTGTGCACCAGCGCCATGCCAAAGCCTTTTATTGCCCACACCGCGTACAGCAGCGCCGGGAACGCATACTCGCCATGCTCACCGGTCACGATTCCGGTAGGCGCGACAAAGCACATGATGACAAGTCCGACAAAGCTGAGTCCAAGGCCGGTTGAGATAGTCCACTTGCGGCCGATTTTATCCGCAATGCCGCCCGCAATGGCAAAGCCGATTACAGAGGCCAGACCGCCCACTATCGTCAGCACCATGGTGGCGCTTGAAGATGAGTTGAGGTAATAGATGACATAGTTGCCGATATAGGTGCCTATGGCATTATCAGCCATGAACCAGAGAAACTCCGCGCCGAGAATGGCCAGGAGCATATTCCTGTTCTCGCGCGACATGGGCTTATCATCGTCAATAGGTGTGGCGACCGCCGCAAGGCGCTCACCCTCTGCCATTTCATCCTTGATCTCCTCTGCTATTTTGCGCTCTTTAATAGTGGCGAACAGCACCAGCGCAGAAATCACCATCAATATGGACGCAATGATGAACGGCAGTTCGATTATCCAAACCTTTCGTGCCTCATCCGGTACGTTGATATAGTCGGACAGCTTGAGGAAGATGCCAAGCACGGTGGCAAATGCGCCGCCGAGATAGCCCATGATGTTGATAATGCCGTTGGCCTTGGCGCGCAGAGGCTTCGGCGTGATATCCGGCATGAGGGCGACTGCGGGGTTGCGGTACATCATCATGAAGATGAGCACCACAGCCATCATGCACACCATGCCGACAATATTGTTGTAATGGAAGAACAGCGGGATAAACGGAAACGCGATTGCGGAGACAAACGTGCCGATAAGGATGAACGGCATACGCTTGCCAATCGGCGTAACAGTTCTGTCGGAGAGGTTGCCGAAAATCGGCAGCAGGATGAGCGCGGCGAGGTTATCGCACGCCATGATTATGCCGACAAGCCACTGCACCTCGAGGATCTTGGCGGGATCACCGGCCTTCAGCTCTGCCGAGGAGATACCGTACATCCTGCGGGCGAAAATATCCGTAAGGAATGTGGGGCACCACGAGTCGTACACCTGCCACAGCAGCAGTATGCCGAAAAAGGCAAAACCGATGAGGAATGTACGCCTGTAGTTAAGTTTCAGTCCACTGGATTGGGAACCTTTCATCTGAACAAACCTCCTATATAATTATCTATCACACTCCGGCATAAGCTCGTCGGAGATTATTTGCAGCATATAGTCAAACTTTGCAACGTCCTCCGGTGAAAAGCGCTGCATTATCCGCTCCGTCACGACAGATTCGTATGAGGAGAGGAGACCTATGTACTTATAATACTTATCCGAAAGAATAAGATGATACTCGCGCCGGTCATTTTGTGAGTTCTGCCGTTCAAGATAGCCTTTTTTGATGAGGTTATTGACCTTATAGGTCGCATTCGACTGGGAAATGTTCAAAAAATCTGCAAACTGGCCGACAGTGGGCGTGTTGAGCATTTTTATAACCTCCAGTGAGAACGCCTCCATTGCGGAAAGTGAACCATCCCTCTCACGCACCAGCTCAAACACCTTGCGATAAAAATGGAGCTTGAATTTGTCATAAACCTTGCAGAAATTTTCCTGTAGCATAATGCGCCTCCAATGTCTTTCTTATTACATTTTACTCCACCCGCTCCGGTTTGTAAATAAAAATGATGTTATTTTTATGTCTATCCACCTCAACTTCTATTGACGGCATTACGCTGTGTTCACAACTATGCCCTTGAACAGCACGGTGGGCATATGTTATAATACGGTATAATCGACATAAAAAGCTGGTAATAATTTTATGAATATAATTAAATTTGAGGGCTTCACGCCCAAAACCTCCGAATTTATGTGGGAGCTTGCCTTTAACAATGAGCGGCCATGGTTCCTCGCACATAAGGAGGAGTTTGAAACGCTTGTAAACACCCCGCTCAAGGCGCTTGCAAATGAGACCTTTGCACTGACCGTGCAGAATAACCCTGACAAGCCTCTCATGCTGCACATTGCGCGCATATACCGCGACGCGCGGCGGCTGCACGGCAGAGGGCCGTACAAGGATCACCTGTGGTTTTCGATAAAAGAGGATGACCGCCTTTTGCGCGGGCCTATGTTCTGGTTTGAGATAGGCGCGGCAGACTACAGCTACGGCATGGGCTTTTACAGCGCCACAAGCGCGCAGATGGCGGCATTTCGCCGCAAGATAGACGCAAACCCCGCTGAGTTTGAGCGCCTTGCACGTGAGCTGGACGCGCTGGACGGTTTCAAGGTGTCAGGCGAGGAGTATAAGCGCGCGAAGGGTGACAGGGGCGAGATAATAAACCGCTGGTACAACCGCAAGCGCCCGGGCATTGAGTGCACGCGCGAATTTGGCGGGGAGCTGTATTCCCCCGACCTGCCCACCGTGCTGAGTGAGGCATTCTCGGCGCTCATGCCGCTGTACGATTACCTGAGCGTTATCGCAAGGGAGGAGCAATAAATGTTAGATGCAAAGGTATCTGTGATAATTCCGGCGTATAACGCCGCAGAATATATTGGGCAAAGCATCGACAGCGTCCTCGCGCAGACCTATCCTGGGTTTGAGCTTATCGTCGTGGATGACGGTTCATCCGACAACACTGCGGATGTCGTCACCGCCATTGCGAGGACGGATTCCCGCGTGCACCTCATAAGGACGCACAATTCCGGCCCTGCCGTGGCGCGCAACCGCGGTATGGAGGCTATCAGTCCGGACGCTGACTATGTTATGTTTGTGGACGCGGATGACCGCGTTGCGCCTGACGCGCTGGAATATGCCCTGTCCGCTGCTGAGAAGGGTGCGGAGCTTGTGTTGATGGGCTTCACCATCCTCAACCCCGATGGGTCACAGCGCGATTACTTTGAGCCGGAGGCAATGCTGGACGCGACCACGCTTGGCGCGGCACTGCCAAAGCTTTATATGGCCAATATGCTCAATCAGGTGTGGGCAAAGCTGTTTTCCGCGCGTCTTATCCGCGAGGGGAAGCTGCGCTTTCTCGACTACCGCTGGGGTGAGGACAGGCTGTTCATCTTTGACTGTCTGGAACACGCGGCTGTCACGGCTGTTCTGCCTGAATGTCACTATTTCTACGTCATGCACGAGGGGGAGAGTCTTATCTCCCGCTTCTACGATAAAAAGCCGGAGGCGTGCTATCTTGCAGACACGCGGATGCAGCAGCTGTGCACCCGCTATGGTACGCCTGACGATGCCGGATGCAGGTATATGTTCGTAAAGAGCATTTTCTCCTGCATGACGAATATGTTCGCGCCAAGCTGCAAACTCACTTACAGTGAAAAGCGTGAGTACGTCCGCGCCATACTGCAAAACGCGCAGGTGCAGAACAGAAGCCGCGGCGCATTCGGCGGGGCAGCGATCAAGCTGATGTGCGCGGTTATGCGGACAAAATGCGTGTGGCTTAATATGCTGATGTTCCGCTTTGTCGCGCTGACCGGCAAGCTTGCGCCGCATTTATTCATGACATTGAAGCACAAAAAGTAAGCCCATTCAAACAAACATACAGGGAGGATAGGTATGAAATACGATTTCACAACTGTACTTGACCGCCGTGGGCATGATTCTCTCGCCTCCGACGTCATACCGGAGCCGTTTGGTAATGTCATAATTAAGGACGGTTTTGACCCCATACCCATGTGGGTCGCCGACATGAGCTTCCCCACTGCCCCATGCGTGCTTGACGCGATAAAAAAGCGCATGGAAATGCCGAACTTCGGATATTTTAAAATGCCCGATGACTACTATGAAGCAATAATCTCATGGCAGGCGCGCCGCAACGGTGTGGACGGGCTGACGCGCGAACACATCGGCTATGAAAACGGCGTGCTGGGCGGTGTCAGCTCTGCGGTGCAGGCGTTCACCTCTCCCGGGGATAAGATACTGGTGCACTCCCCCACCTATATCGGCTTTACGAGCACGCTGAGTAATCTTGGACGCACGATCGTGGATTCCCCGCTGTACCGCGATGCAGACGGCATATGGCGCATGGACTATGACGACATGGCCGAGAAGCTTCGCGAGGAGGACATACATTTCGCCATCTTCTGCTCACCGCACAATCCCACCGGCCGCGTGTGGGAGCGCTGGGAGATCGAGTGCGCGATGGAGGTATTTGCCGAGCATGACTGCATTGTGATCTCGGATGAGATATGGTCGGACATCATTCTGCCCGGGCACAAGCATATCCCCACACAGTCTGTCTCCGAGGATGCGCGAAACCGCGTTATCGCGTTTTACTCACCCAGCAAAACCTTCTCTCTGGCCGGTCTTGTCGGGTCGTACCACATCATATACAACAAGCACCTCCGCGACCGCGTTGTGAAGCAGGGCAGGATGAGCCATTATAACGACCCTAATATTCTCTCCGTCCACGCGCTTATAGGTGCATACAACGAGGGCGAGGAATGGTGCGTTGAGATGATCTCCGTCATTGATGAAAACGTGCAGTACGCCTGCAATTTCATTGAAAAGAATTTTAAAGGTGTTCATTTCATGCGTCCACAGGGTACATATATGCTCTACCTTGACTGCAAGGGTGCCATTCGCAACTATTACGAGGACATGGATGGGATAACAAATTATTACGAGGATACCTATGCGCTGATGCTGCGCGGTATTGAACACGGCGTTATCTGGCAGGACGGTGAGCCGTTCAACTGGCCGGACACGATCCGTATAAATCTTGCCCTGCCGAAATCCAGACTGGTAGAGGCTTTCCTCCGCCTGAAAGCATATGTGTTCCTCACTGACAACCCAACCTGATATTACCGGACCTGCCGCAAAGCGCAAGCTTTGCGGCAGGTTTTTTATGTATCGCTCCGCTTCATCCCGTCTTATATTTTTCT
>CAZBVU010000019.1:0-35735 GCA_964495355.1 uncultured Oscillospiraceae bacterium | reverse complement strand
GAGCGGACATATACTCGGGAATTTCAGTCTGCGGGGTGATAGGATAGCCGAAGAAGAAACGCGCGCCGGCACGAATGGCGGCTTCAGCGATAGCTTCGCTACCCTTCATAAGAGTCAATGCCATTTTTCTTTCCTCCTTATTCCTTCTCTATCCTGATCGCAACATCGGGGCAGGTACGCGCGCAGGACGCGCAGCCGATGCAGCCTTCGGGGTCTGCTACCTCTGCAGGATGGTAGCCTTTTGCGTTGAGCTTAGTCTTGGAGAGTGCGAGAACACCCTTGGGGCACGCCCTCACGCAGAGGCCGCAGCCTTTACAGACCAGCTCATTGATAGTGAGTTTTACCATTGTATGACCTCTTTTCTATTATGATTTGCTTTGCTCACAATGATATATATTTTATCCGCAATGCGGGGATGCGCAGTTAAATAAATTTCAGGTCAGGCCGGATATCCAACTGTCCCAGTCACGCTGCATATAGGTGTCTATCGCGATGGGGGTGCCGATATACTTCGGGTCATGCCCCTCAGCAAGGAACTTATCCAGAAATTCTTTTCTGCCGGAGGTGTACAGCACCGGCTTGCCCGTGCGCTCAGAGACTTCTTTTATAATTTCATACCCGTCACGCAGGTCAGCCTCAGTCGTCGCGGTAGCGAGGTTGGTGTTATTGATCATGCCGGTGATTTTCAGGCGGGAATGGATCTCCATCTCCTCTTGCAGATGGATTATCTTCTCCACAGTACCTGCGAGCGGGCGGCGGATGTTCACCACGTTCAGCACTTCCAGTGCACCGTCCTCCAGCGCCATAAAGTCCTGATGATAGCGCCCCAGCGCCGTAGAGCCTACAGCATCGCCGCCAACGTCAAACACGACCGTGTCCCAATCCATGTCGAACGCGGACGCGACCTCCGCCGGCAGGGAAAGCGTCTCAATACCGGAGCAGGAGAAATTGGGGGAGACGAGGCGAATCTCTTTCATGCGGGTCATATTGCCGCGCTCAGTCAGGCGGAAGTAGGTGTTCACCATGTCAAGGTCAAGCAGCTCCGTCCTCTCGCCGCGCTCCGCCGCCTTGAATGCGAAGTTGAGCGCAAGCTCAGTCTTGCCGCTGCCATAGTTGCCGATGAGAACGTACATTTTTTTCATTTCCATACACCGCCCATGCTATACATCTTGAACCAATTCTAACATTTTAACATAGTTGCGTCAATGAACATAATGACGATAATCGCCATATCAGAAGTTGCATTTTGACGAAAAAATTCTGTGAATTTTCTAAAATAAATGCAAAAACTCAAAATAAAGTAAAAATTGCACTCGAATAAATGCAAATGCACGGTGCGCCGAGACGTTCGGCACACCGTGCATAATTGTTAATTCCATAACTTTTCTGAGCATTTTTTGTCAAGCCTTGCATACATGACGGCACCCAGCACAAGCAGCACAAGGATGAACACCGGCATCAGACTGACAGAGATATGATTGGCAATAAGGCCGAATATGGGCGGCATAAGCGTTGTGCCCGCATTGGCGCTTGCCATCTGCACACCTATTATAGCCTGTGAGCGATCCGCACCGAAGTGAGCGGGGGTGGAGTGGATGATGCTGGGATATATCGGCGAACAGCCAAGACCGAGGATGATAAGACCGGCCATCTTGCTCCATGTGCCGAGCGGCAGAAGCATCATCAGCGCACCCAGCGCGGCGATACATTCGCCCAAGCGTATCATACCGTTGTCATCCAGCTTATAGGTGATAAACCCACTGACACAGCGCCCGACCGTTATGCCGATGCAAAATAGGCTGGCAAGCGTAGCGGCCTGCTCTGCGTCAATACCGGCCGCACCGACAAGAAAGCTGCTGCCCCACAAAAGTGCCGTCTGCTCATACCCGCAGTAGCAGAAGAAGCTGAGCATAACCTCCTTTGTGCCTGGGATGCGCACTATCTCGCGCAGGGACAGCACCTTATGCGAGGTTTTTTCCTCAACCTCAACTGAGCTGTCTGCGCGCTTCCACAGCGGCAAGCTAAGCAGCATACCGGCGGATATCGCGACCTGGATAAGCCCCACATAGCGGTAACCCATGCTCCAGCCCTGACCGGAGGTGAGCGCCGCGCCCATTATCAGCGGGCCGACAGTCGTACCCACGCCCCACATACAGTGCAGCCAGCTCATGTGGCGGCTGGCGTAGTGCAGGGCAACGTAGTTGTTGAGCGCGGCATCCACACTGCCTGCGCCAAGCCCATAGGGGACGGCGAAAAGGCACAGCATAATAAATGACCCGCTGACCGAGAAGCCCAACAGCGCAAGCGCCGTCATCATAACGCTTATCGCCGTCACCTTTCCTGCACCGAAGCGGGAGGTGAAGCGGTCACTGAGAAGACTGGAAACCACCGTGCAGCAGGATATTATCATTGACACTATCCCAGCGTAGGACACCGGCACGGCAAACTGCGGATATATACTTGGCCACGCCGAGCCGAGAAGTGAATCCGGCAGACCGAGACTTATAAACGCGATATATATAATAGGAAGAAGAACGGAAAACATCAGTTTATACCTTCTTTTTGCGCTTACTTAACCCGTGCGTCTGTAGCCAGCACGGTAACAACATTGTCTGAGACCTCCAATATACCGCCGGAGACCTCAATCATAGCGCCGTTCTCACCGGCGTATGCACATCTCAGCACACCTCTGGCCAAAGCGCAAACCATTGGCGTGTGGCCGTACAGTATGCCAAGAGAGCCGGACGGAGTAGGTACGTTGACATATTTCACGTCTGCGTCAAACACTGTCGCGTCCTGCGTCACAACAAATAAATGCAGCATCTTTTCCATTGTATGCCCCTCAATACTGGCTGCGCTTTGCGTAAACCTCGTCTATATCGCCGCACATGAGGAACGCCTGCTCGGGCAGGTCGTCCGCTTCGCCGCCGAGTATGGCCTCAAAGCTTCTGATAGTGTCCTCCAGCTTGACATAGCGCCCTTCCATGCCGGTGAAGTTCTCCGCCACATGGAACGGCTGAGAGAGGAAGCGCTGGATACGGCGCGCGCGGTTAACGGTTGCGCGATCCTCAGCGCCCAGTTCGTCAATGCCCAGCACCGCGATAATGTCCTGCAGCTGCCTGTACTTTTCCAGCACGGCCTGCACAGCGCGGGCGGTGTTGTAGTGGCGCTTGCCCAGCACAGTCGGCTCCAATATACGTGATGTGGAATCCAGCGGGTCAACTGCGGGATAGATACCCAACTCAGATATTGAGCGGGAGAGCACGGTTGTCGCGTCAAGATGCGCGAATGCCGTGGCAGGGGCAGGGTCAGTCAGGTCGTCCGCCGGAACGTATATCGCCTGAACGGAGGTTATAGAACCGTCCTTCGTGGAGGTTATACGCTCTTGCAGGGCGCCCATTTCGGTGGCCAGCGTCGGCTGATAGCCGACAGCAGAGGGCATACGCCCAAGCAGTGCCGAAACCTCAGAACCGGCCTGAGTAAAGCGGAAAATATTGTCTATGAAAAGCAGAACGTCCTGTCCGCTGCGGTCTCTGAAATCCTCCGCAATGGTCAGACCCGAAAGCGGCACACGCAGTCTCGCCCCGGGTGGCTCATTCATCTGCCCGAATACCAGCGCCGTCTTATTTATAACGCCGGACTCATTCATCTCGTTCCAGAGGTCATTACCCTCGCGGCTGCGCTCACCAACGCCGGCGAAAACGGAGTAGCCGCCATGCTCATAGGCAACGTTGCGTATAAGCTCCATTATAAGCACGGTCTTGCCGACACCGGCGCCGCCAAACAGACCTATCTTACCGCCCTTTGCGTATGGGGCGAGCAGATCCACGACCTTTATGCCGGTTTCCAGCAATTCGGTTGCGGGGAGAATGTCCGTGAATGTTGGGGCAGCGCGGTGGATGGGCAGGCGCATATCGGCGTTTACCTCGCCCTTGCCGTCGATCGGCTCACCTACAACGTTGAACATACGCCCAAGTGTCGCCTCACCGACGGGCATGGTGATGGCCTTGCCTGTGTCTGCGGCGAGAGTGCCGCGGGATATACCGTCAGTCGAGGCGAGTGCGATGCAGCGCACAATGCCCTCACCGAGCTGCTGCACGACCTCAAGCGTCAGCTTGCTGCCGTCATCATGGGGTATTTCCACTGCATTATATAGCTCCGGCAGCTTGCCTGCCGGAAATTGAACGTCAACCACAGGTCCTATGACCTTTTTGACGATGCCATTTGTCATTGCCTTATTACCTCCTCAGTTAAAAGGACGCTCACTTCATTGCACTGCCGCCGACGATCTCAGCGATCTCCGTGGTTATCGCGGCCTGACGCGCGTGATTAAGCTCCAACGTGAGTGAGCTTATCAGCTCATCGGTGTTGTCGGATGCGGCGGTCATGGCCGTCATACGCGCGGAGTGCTCACCGGCCTTGGCCTCGAGAAGCGTGGAATACACCGCATTGCTGATATACAGCTCAATCAATGCGGACAGTACACTCTCCTCGTCCGGCTCAAAGATATATTCGCCGTGCGGCTGTGCCGTGATGTCGGGCGTGATGGGTAAAAGTGTTTTTCGCGATGGTATCTGCGAGAGGACGGATTTAAACTGCTGATAGATGAGAACTATCTCGTCCGCCTCACCGTCAAGGTACAATGCTTTCAGATACTCTGTAAGCTCCTTTGCGTCAGCGGCAGTGGGCGTGTCGCTCACATCATCAAACCAGCGGCGCACGTTGAACCCCGCCGCGCTGATGCTGTCTCTGCCCCAGCGCCCGCACACCACAGCAAAGCTCTCGCCGCCGTCTGCGGCAATTTCACCCTGCGCGTAGTGCAGCAGCGCCGAATTATAAGCGCCGCACAGCCCGCGGTTGCCGACGAATATAACGTAGCAGCGCTTTTTCACCTCGCGGGCGTTGAGAAAGGGCGTGTCGGAAGTGCCGATGCAGCCGGACAGGTGAGCTAAGATACTGTGCCCCTTGTCGGCAAACTGCCGCAGATTCTCAGCGGCAAGCTGGGTGCGCCGGCGCTTCGCGGCAGACACCATTTTCATGGATTTGGTTATCTGGCGTGTGCTCTCTATGCTTTTTATCCTTGTGCGGATAGCGCGCATATTTGCCATGTGCCACACCTCCAAATACTTTACATTTCAGTACGTTTGAAATCTTCTATTACACTGCGAAGCCTTGCAAGGCTTTCCTTACTAAGCTTCTTGCCGGTCATTATCTCACCGCGAAGCTCCGGATAGTGCGCGTGGACGTAGGGGATAAGTCCGCGCTCAAACTCTGCAATGTCCGCAAGCTCCAGATCATCCGCGTACCCCTCAGACACGGCGTATATCACGATCACCTGGTCAGGTGCATCCATCGGCGTGTAGCAGGGCTGCTTTAAAAGCTCCGTCATTCTGTCGCCGCGGTGCAGGGTGTCGCGTGTGGCCTTATCAAGGTCAGAGCCGAACTGCGAGAACGCCGCCAGCTCTCTGTACTGCGCCAGCTCCATCCTCAACCGGCCTGCGACCTGCTTTGTCGCGCCAAGCTGGGCACTGCCGCCGACACGGGACACGGACAGACCCACGTTGACCGCCGGACGCACGCCGGAGTTGAACAGGTCAGTTTCCAGGAAAATCTGTCCATCGGTGATGGAGATGACGTTTGTCGGGATGTATGCGGAGATATCACCGGCCTGAGTTTCGATTATGGGCAGGGCGGTCATACTGCCGCCGCCCAGCTCATCGCTGAGGCGCGCGGCGCGCTCAAGCAGACGCGAGTGCAGATAGAACACGTCGCCGGGGTATGCCTCACGTCCGGGCGGGCGGTGCAGCAGCAGCGAAATTTCACGGTATGCCACAGCCTGCTTGCTCAAATCGTCATAGATTATCAGCACGTCTTTGCCGTTGTACATGAAATACTCACCCATTGCCGCGCCGGAATAGGGCGCGATATACAGCATGGGTGCCGGTTCAGACGCGGTCGCGGAGACGATGATGGTGTAATCTATCGCACCGTACTCCCGAAGCTTATCCACAAAGCTTGCCACGGTAGACTCCTTCTGGCCTATCGCAACGTATATGCAGATCATGTCCTTGCCCTTTTGGTTGATGATGGTGTCAAGGGCAATAGAGGTCTTACCGGTCTGGCGGTCGCCGATTATAAGCTCACGCTGTCCGCGGCCGATGGGGATGAGCGCGTCAATGGCCTTGATACCTGTCTGCATAGGCACGGACACGCTCTTTCTCTCGATAACGCCGGGGGCTTTGCTTTCGATGGGGCGTGTCTGTGTCGCACGAACTCTGCCCTTGCCGTCTATCGGGCGGCCGAGAGCATCCACAACGCGCCCTAACAGCGCCTCGCCAACAGGAACCTCGATAATGCGCCCTGTGCGCCGGACGGGGTCGCCCTCCTGCACGTCATCGTAATTGCCCAGCAGAACAACACCTACGTTGTCCTTTTCCAGATTCATTACCATTCCGCGCAGACCGCGCCCAAACTCCAGCAGCTCACCGGCCATAACGTCTGCAAGGCCGGACACGCGGCATATACCGTCAGACAGCATCGACACTGTGCCGCGCTGATACATATCAATGTCAGTTGGGGCGTTTTCAAGCTTGTTGCGCACCAGAGACAGCATATCGCCCTCTTCCTCATTTTCGGAGATGGCGTATTTCACGCGGTCAAGCTGGTGTGCGGCGGTGGCGTTATACACCGTGTCCCCCACGGTGACGCATACGCCCGCAATAGCGGTGTCATCGTGCTGAACGTGAATGGTCACGTTCTCTGCACCGAATTTATTTTCTATTATGTCTTCAATTTCTTTAACTTCGGCTTGTGACAGCTCCTCATTGCCGGATATGGTAACATCCAGTCTGCCGCCGGAGGCGAGGATAACGCGGTCACTCTGCTGCAGGGTCAGCTTCTCAGGCAGCTCGCTTATAAAGCGGGCTGTCATGCGCGCCCTGTCCTCGGCTGAGGTGTTGCGCAGAATGTCAGCCGCCATATCGGTAAGCTCCTCTGCGGCCTTTGCGTTTATCCGCCGATACATACCCAGCTTCAGCTCTTCAAGGCTGCTTTCGTTGTCGGCCTTTGCCGCGGCGCTCAGTCGGTCACGCTCCTGCTGTGCCGCCAGTGCCAGCTTGTCAGCCTGTGCGCGTGCATCTGCGTTCAACCTTTCGCACTCGCGTGCGCCGTCATTTTCGGCGCTGCTCATGCGCGCAGAGAGTGTGCCGGCCTTATCCTCAGCCTCTTTCGCGCGCTTCAGCTCGTCCGAAAGCTGCTGCTTGTAGCCGGTGGTCATCTTCCGAACAATGGGCTTGCCGACAAGGTACAGCGCGACGCCCAGAATACCAAAGTTGATGAGATTATAAAATATATTCCATTCAAACATTGCTCAGCTTCCCTCCTTCCCGCAAAATGGGAAGTCTTTATTTGTTCAACAGCTTGTTTGCCAGCGTGTTGGCCAGCTCGTCACGCTGTGAGAGGAGCTGATCCTTGGCGTGGTCGGCCAGCGCGTCAACAGAGGCCTTTGCCTCGCGCCGCGCCTGTGCACTCTCGCTGTGCAGCGCCTTTGAAAGCGCGGCCTGCGCCTTTGCATCCTCCTTGCGCTGACTGTCCAGCATGGCCTTGCCCGCTTCGCGCTGGGCGGCCTTTTTGCCGTCTATCTCTGCTGAAAGCGCGTCCAGCGCGGCTTGCGCCGCACGCTCTGTTTCAAGGCTTGCGTCAATGCGCGCCTTGCGCTCGTTCATGAATTTCAAAACAGGGGTGTACAAAAACTTGTTGAGCAGAAACAGCAAGATGAAAAAGCTGATTATGGTGAGAACAAGCTCTGATATATTGATACTCAGCATATTTTTCTCCTCTGCCGCTTTTGTGTGATGCCTCCGGCGCTCCGCAAGCGGTCAGCGGAATAAACTGCGTCGGAGGCAGCGCGGGCACTTATGCGATCTTTGCAACCAGCATGAACGCGATAAGCAGACCGTAAATCGTCAGTGCTTCCATAAGGCCAAGGGACAGAATCAGCGTGGAGCGGATGTCCTTTGAACTTTCAGGCTGGCGGGCAATGGCTTCCATTGCGGCGGTAGCGGTCTTGCCCTGACCGATAGCAGGGGCGATGGTGCTCAGGCTCATTGTGAGGGCGGCGGCGATTGCGATAAGTCCGTTGGTGATATCCATAATATTTATCTCCTTTTTAAATATGTATTAGATTGGGTGGTTTATTCTTCTTCTGCGGCCTCTGCAATATACAGTGACAGCAGCATTGTGAACACTAGCGCCTGAATAAGGCAGAACAGCAAGCTCAATACGTTCATAACAAGCGGGACGAGGATCGGGAATATGCTGTATAGATTCTCCGTCACCATTTCCTCACCGTACAGGTTGCCGAACAGACGCAGCGCCAGTGAGAACGGACGCACGAGCTGTTCAACAAGCGTCAGCGGCAGCATAACGCTTAAAAACGATTTCAAATAGCCCTTCCAGCCGTGCTCTTTCACGCCGATTGTATGTATCGTGAAGAAGCCGACTATGGCCAGCGCCGCCGTGACGGATAGGCTTGCCGTAGGTACCTTGAATGCCTTCAAATGACCTGCACCGGGCAGTAATCCGGAATAGTTGCTGACAATGATAAAAACAAAAAATGTGGCAAGAACAGGGAAATACTTATCCGTAAGGTGGTTGCCAAGTATGTCACTGAAATATGAATGAAGCTTACTCACGGCCTGCTCCGCAATGCTTTGCAGCAGTCCGGGTTCGTCCTTCATATTGTGCGTGGCAAGAATTGATAACAGTGTCAGCACAGCGGTTATCACCCATATCGTTATCACAGTGCCGGTCACCTCAATAGGACCTATGGAGAACACCGCGCTGCTTGTCTCTGTCATTCTATCACCTCCAATTTATCCTGAATATAATACCACGTCTGCTTGCTTTTTTCAACAATATTATATATTCTTCGTGTTGTGTGATTATGCATCATATGAACTGATATGTACTGCTGCGCCGTGCTTTTGGCCGATATGACCCTGCACAGCGGCATAAAAATCAGGCGGGGAAAGGCCAAAGGTCTTTCCCCGTGATAAGGAACTTAACTTAAAATCAGATTTTGAACAGTCTCTCCGCGTTGCCGTGGGCAATCAGCTCGCGCTCCTCCTGGGAGAGCATGGGATGCTCAAGAATCTTCTCCTGTCCTTTGGGGTTGGCAAAGGGATAGTCAATGGAGAATACAATGCGCTCCACGCCGATGCGCTTTACGCAGAACTCAAGGCACTCAGGCGTCCAGATGCCGCTGGGAGTGACATAGAGATTGTTCTGGAGATAGTAGCTGGGATTGTGCTTGGTGCCTGCAAAGTCGGCAGAGAGGGTCTCATCGAAGCGGTCGATGTAGTAGGGCAGCAGCTCACCCCAGTGGCCGAGGATGATTTGCAGGTTGGGATGACGGTCAAATGCACCGGTCAGAATCAGGTTGAGGAAGTGGATGCCCGGGTCAACGTGCCAGCCGTAGCCAAAGCGCTTGAAGCTGGAAACTACCGTGTCGGAAAGACCCTTGCTGTAGCACAGGTCAACAATAGCCTGAGGGGGCTCACCGGGGTGGATGAAGATGGGGACGTCAAGCTCTTCTGCCTTGGCAAGGATGGGGTCAAACTGCGGCTCGCTCAGGAACCCGCCGTTGACGCGGTTGCCAATCAGAACACCGACAAAGCCCAGCTCCTTGATGCAGCGCTCCAACTCATCGGCGCAGGCCTCGGGAACAGCGGTGGGCAGGCAGGCAAGACCCTTGAAGCGGTCAGGATGCTCAGCAATTTTCTCCGCCAGATAGTTGTTGATTTTCTGGCAGTAGTCAAC
This sequence comes from uncultured Oscillospiraceae bacterium, assembly GCA_964495355.1. Classification (GTDB taxonomy): domain Bacteria; phylum Bacillota; class Clostridia; order Oscillospirales; family Oscillospiraceae; genus Limivicinus. The sequence continues at coordinate 25,916 of CAZBVU010000019.1, read as the reverse complement.
GGCCACATCTGCGCCGAAGCCCTGAGCAAAGGGAGAGGAAATGATCTGAACGGAAACACCGTCCTCGTCCATATGTGCAATACGCTTTGCGCCTATTTCTGCGCCGGTGCTGGGGTCATCCAGCCAAGCAGCGCCGACGTTGGTGCCCTTTTCGAGAGGGGGAAGACCCTTGGGCATGGTGATACCGGGAACCAAAGCAGGGGCAAAATGCTCTTCAACAGTGATAACCTTCATGTTAGATCTCCTTTTCTATAATTATATAGTAGATTGTTGTCGATTATTGTTGGTTGTTTGTTTGCGGCTGATTACTGATTCTCAGCGGCCAGACGCTCTTTCTTGGAGGGGACTTTCGGGGAACCCCACATATCCACGACCCACTTTGTCAGGAATGGGCTGACGATGCAGGTGATGATCATGCACAGACCGATCTGGGCGGCGGCAACACCGGCAGTGGCGGCATACTCGTCAAGAGCACCGGCCATTGCGGGAACGGTCATTGCGATACCGGCAACGCTGCACCATGCAACGGCGGCATAACCGGGGCGCTTGGTGATGACCTTGTCAGCAAAGAGCATGAACGGTACATTGAGCACGAGGAACAGAACCGCCAGCAGTATACCGGCCAGACCGGCCTTTGCAGCGGTGACGAGGTTCAGAGATGCGCCGAAGCAGCAGCCCATCAGAGGAATAAGAGCGCCGGTAGCAGGGCCAACGATCTTGGAGAACTTGGGGTCAATGTTGCCAAGCAGCATACCGAGCAGGAAAGGAACGAACACGGTTACGATGTCCATAACGTTGAACTTGAGGCCGGCGGCAGCCGCAAGGATAAGCATAGGCCAGCAGGGCATGGACACGATGTTCATCATTGCAAAGTTGCCCATGTCACCGGCTTCGCCGTAGTCGGAGGCGAGACCCATGAACACGCCGGGGTTGCAGCTGCAAATGCAGGTGACGAAAGCGACAGCGGTGATGCCCGCAACGCCGTTCGTGCCGAACAGCTTAACAAATGCGAAGCCAAAGCCGAACGCGATGGCAAACTTCATGATGGTCAGCACGGCGCAGCGCTTCATAACAGTGCCGAGCGTGTTGACCTGGATGGTTGCACCGGTGAAGAACAGTATCGCGGCTGCAAAGGCCATCGTACCGGTCTTAAAGAGTGCGGTGGTCATACCGCCAAAGGATGCGAGGAGATCGGGGAAAATGGTGTTGATGATTGCGACAAGGAACATGGGGATCAACAGAGAACCGCCGGGGATCTTTTTGTACAGTCCATAGATGTCAATCATTGTTTTTCTACTCTCTTTCTTTATAAATTTTTGTTTCGGTCTGTTCCCATCAGACCGCTTGACAATAGTTTAACATCTATGGCGCTCTGTGAAAACCATCAGGTTTTTTAAACCTGTCGGAGTTCCGACAAATGTAAAAAATATGTCGGTTTTTAAATTCAAAAATGGACATATTCCGTAAATTGCACAATAATCCGTTGAAAAGTCTGAAATGTTTTGATATAATGTACGAAAATAATGGGATGAATCATTATGAGTGGGTTGGGGGGAACATTCATATGGAGAAAACACGGTTTACGGGGAAACTGTCCAGCAAGGATTATCTGAAATTTGCGCTTTTCGCACTCATGGAGGAGAAAAATATCTATCAGATCACGGTCAAGGAACTCTGTGAAAAGGCCATGGTGAACCGCTCTACCTTTTATGCTAATTATCCCAGTCAGGATATCTTTTATCAGCAGGTAATGAGAGAGGTGGCCTATGGGCTGGTCAAAGCGGTTGAGACGGAGGGCGCACCGCAGGAAATGCTGCGCAACAAGGCGCTGGCCTACCGCCGCTATCGCAAGTGGTATACCCATGTGCATGACCATTACGATGAATTCCGCCTGCTGCTGGGTGTGAACGGCACGGCAAGGTTCCGCGATCTGCTGCTAAAGCAGGGAATCAACTGGTACACACAGCTCCTCAGCCCTGTTATGTCACGCATCGGCGGGAATATATCCCTTGATGTGCTGGTGAACTATGTCATCAACGCTCATCTGGGGCTGCTGGAGTATTATATCAACAGCGGCATGAAGTATAGCCCGGAATATATGGCAGAGCAGATGGTGAATATCACCATGGGCTTGACCAAGCTTGATCAGATTTCATTTGTAAAGCAGGAATAACAATTTGATAGCAGATATATGTCGGTGGACAGTGTGCAGAGAGCATACTGTCCACCGATGGTTTAAACGGCGCTCCTCAGTGCGCCACTCACACCACGGCGACACCCTCCGCGCTTTTCACGGCGGAGCAGTGCTGGATAAGCGCGTCAATATCGTCAATTGAGATGCTGCGCGTCATTTTCAGCGTCAGGTCATAGCTTATCAGGCCATCTTCTCTGCGCGAAATGCTGCTGGACAGTATCTGCGCGTCCCATCTTTCCAAAAGCTCGTGCACCTGCGGCTCAAACTCCTCGTCACTGCGCACGGTGAAGCGCAGGCGGTTGGTGGTGAATGCGTCTGCACCGACGGTGAATCTGTGCATTACCACCTGGAACAGGGCGATAAGCGCCGTCACGAAAACGCCGAGAAGATACATTCCGCTCCCCAGTGCAAGGCCGATACCGGCTGTCGCCCAGATACCGGCGGCGGTGGTCAGCCCCTTTACGGTGTTGCCGTTTTTGAAGATAACGCCCGCGCCGAGGAAGCTTATGCCGCTGACGACCTGCGCTGCGATACGCGCGGGGTCCGCGCCGCGTGTGCCGTTAAACACCGCGCCTGTGGCGTCTGTCAGGTCGGCAAAGCCGTATTTTGACACTATCATTATCAGCGCGCTGGCACAGCACACTATGATGTGTGTGCGTATGCCGGCCTCTTTGAAGCGCTTGCTGCGCTCAAAACCGATGCACGCCCCGCACAGACACGCCATAAGTATCCGCACGATGAAATCAAGATTCTGCATCACCGTGAATTGGCTGTTAAAGTATTCAAACAAAGTCATCATCAAATTCTCCCTCATTTTTTAGTGACGTGAGGAGCTTACGCGCCGATGGCGGCAGTGCTTCCTCATCCTCATCAAGAATCGGCGGCAGTTCAGGGGGCGCTCTGTGCCCCGTGTACAGGCCTAGGGCTGCGCGCATGGCGGGCGAATCGTAAATATCGAAATTGTGTTTAAAGTCCACATTCCTTTGCCTCCTTGACATTCTGTGTGATTGATGCTACCATCATATGCAAAAAGTTGATAAAGTCAAATTATGATTATATATACGGTTATAAATTTTTCTTATGGAGGTGCGGAATGATAGACCCTAAGCTGTATACGCTCTTAAAGGTTTGGGAGGAGAAAAACTATACCCGCGCGGCGCGTGAACTGTCAGTGACACAGCCCGCTGTCAGCCAGCATATAAAGGCACTGGAGCGGGAACTCGGCGTGCGCATTTTTGAGCGCATAAATGGCGAGCTAGTGGTGACACAACAGGGTGAACAGGTGATAAAATGCGCAAAAAAGATGCTGGGACTGTATAATAGTCTACAGCAGAGTCTGTCCGGAAAGGACAGCGCCGCAATGCACCTCACAGTCGGCATAACGCACACCTCTGAGAGTAATCCGATCGCCGAAGCGCTTGCAAAATTCAGCTCCGATAATGAGGGCATCACCATAAAGATGATTACTGACACTATAAATAATCTTTATAGTATGCTGAAAACCTATGAACTGGATCTGGCGATTGTGGAGGGGCGGATAAACGACCCAAGCATACATTATCTTCTGTTGGACACGGATTATCTGGTGCTTGCGGTGTCGGTTTCGCATCCGTTTGCAAAGCGCAGTATGGTCACGCTGAACGAATTGAAAAAGGAGCGCATGATATTGCGTCTGCCCGATTCCAACACGCGCGCACTGTTCGATGCCCATTTGGAGAGCAATAATATGAGCATTGACGATTTCAATGTCGTGCTGGAAATTGACAATATGGCCACGATAAAGGACCTTATCCGGCGCGATTTCGGCGTGTCCATCCTCGCGCGAAGCGTCTGCCTTGACGAACTGAAAAAGGGCAAAATCGCGGTGCTGCCGGTGGAAAATTTAAGCATGATGCGCGAGATAAACATTGCCTACCACGAGGGATTTGAACATTTTGACATCCTGCGCAGCATAATGAAGCTCTATACCGAAACACTGCGGATTTATACATGAACGGGTGTAAATTTTGTAGCAGTATACAAAGTTTTATTTTTTGCCCTGCGCAAATATCATCGAAAATGGGGAAATTATTTTTGCCGTCTTGACAGTTTTAATTTGCGGTGCTAAAGTGCAACCATTCTCAGAAAGGAGACAGAAACATGGTTGAGCGTTTTGTAAATCAGTTCAATTCCTGCGGCTCATGCGCATCGGCGAATGAGTCTGTTTCTGCGTCCTCCTTCTGCGCCCGCGCTGCTCAGCGCGTCAATACTGCCCTCCTGCTTACTATGGACAACGCTCTTGCGTTGTCCATTTTTGCTATTATTAGCGCGATAATTATACGTCTGCTGGGTGTTATTATTATCCTTAGCGGCACTTTTTCGCGACCAGTTTGGGCTACGGCGCATTGATTTAAAGTTTTTTGTATACTTCAAATCGGCTCCGACCATTCAGGTCGGGGCCGATTTTTTGTATAAATCAAGTTTCTTATGAAGGAGAAGAAAATGAAAAAAGTTATCGCTCTCGCTATGGCAGTCCTCATGGTTATGGGTCTCATGACCGGCTGCGGCAGCAGTTCCGCTGCACCCACACCTTCCGCTCAGACAGTTACCGACACTTCCACCTCGACCGGCAGCTTTTGCTTTGGCGGCATTGGCCCCATCACCGGTGACGCTGCCATTTACGGTCAGGCTGTTATGAACGGATGCCAGATCGCTGTTGATGAGATCAACGCTGCCGGCGGTATTAACGGCGCACAAATCCAGTTCAAGTTTGAGGACGATGTGGCCGATGGCGAGACTGCTGTCAATGCATATAACAGCCTGATGGACTGGGGTATGCAGGTGCTGGTTGGCCCCACGACCACCGGCTCTGCCATCTCTGTTTCCACAAAGGTTTATGAGGAGCGTGTGTTCGCTCTGACTCCCTCCGCGTCCTCCCCTGACGTAACTGCCGGCAAGGACAATATGTTCCAGCTCTGCTTCACCGACCCCAACCAGGGTAGTGGCTCTGCGGTTTACATGGGCGCGAATATGTCCGGCGCCAAGGTCGCTGTGATTTACCGCAATGACGATGCTTACTCTCAGGGCGTCCGCGACACCTTCGTAACGGAAGCTGCCAACCAGGGAATCGAGGTTGTTTACGAAGGCACTTTCACAAAGGATACTGCGACTGATTTTTCTGTCCAGCTGACAGCAGCCCAGTCTGCCGGTGCTGACACGGTGTTCCTGCCCATCTACTATCAGCCCGCTTCTGTTATCATGGCACAGGCCAAAGCCATGGACTATGCCCCGCTGTTCTTCGGCGTGGACGGCATGGACGGTATCCTGACAATGGAAGGCTTTGATACCGCACTGGCCGAGGGCGTTATGGTTCTTACCCCGTTCTCTGCCGACGCGCAGGATGAAAAGACCCAGAACTTCGTGGCTGCATATCAGTCCCGTCACGGGGAGACCCCCAACCAGTTCGCGGCCGATGGCTATGACTGCGTCTACGCACTGAAGGCTGCCCTTGAAGGCGCGGGATGCACCCCCGATATGTCCGCCGAGGAGATCTGCGATGCGCTGGTTGCACAGTTCCCCAACATGAGCTTTGACGGCATCACCGGCACCGGTATGACCTGGGGCACCAACGGTGAAGTCAGCAAAATGCCTGTTGCTGTTGTTATTCGTGACGGCGTTTACGTCTCTGCCTGACAGCGCGGACATAGCCTGCTGAGTTTCGATTTTGCAGGCCTGTCTCCCCAATCGAGCCCGCTTCGCCGGGCTTCGATTGGGGGAAACCGCGTAAAAGACACAAGTATTTCCAACCCTTCTGCGGCAGATGCAGGGGCAGGGCAAAGATGCCTCTTCATCTGCCACAGAAAACCTTTCGGTAGAAGCCGATAGTGCTTTAGTATTCTTCCGAAGAGGACATGAATTGACGAAAAGACGAGGTTAATCTCCATGGAATTTCTCTCATATCTCATCAGCGGTATCAGCCTGGGCAGTGTCTATGCAATCATAGCCCTGGGCTACACCATGGTATACGGCATTGCCAAGATGCTGAACTTTGCCCATGGCGATGTGATCATGGTTGGCGGCTATATCTCCCTGATGGCCATGACCGGCTTGAACCTGCCCTGGTGGCTGGCGGTGGTGCTGGCTATGCTGGTATGCATGGTGCTGGGCATAGTTGTTGAAGGGCTGGCGTACAAGCCGCTGCGTTCCGCGCCCTCACTTGCGGTGCTGATCACTGCCATCGGTGTCAGCTATCTTCTGCAAAACTCTGCCCTGCTGATCTGGGGTGCCAACCCCAAAGCGTACACACCCATTATCTCCGGGGCGGTAAAGCTGTTTGAAGGGCAACTGAGCATCTCCTATGTTTCCATCCTGACGGTGGCCATGTGCCTTGTCATCATGGTTGGGCTTACCATTTTTACAGGAAAGACCCGGATGGGAAAGGCCATGCGAGCCTGCTCTGAAGATAAGGCAGCGGCGCAGCTGATGGGAATCAACGTCAACCGAACCATATCCATGACCTTTGCGATCGGCTCTGCATTGGCGGCCATTGCCGGTGTGCTGCTATGCTCCTCCTATACCTCCCTGATGCCGACCACAGGCTCTATGCCCGGCATCAAAGCGTTTACCGCAGCAGTGTTCGGCGGTATTGGCTCTATTCCCGGCGCTCTGTTGGGTGGGATTCTGCTTGGCATTATTGAGTCCATGGCCAAGGCCTATATCTCCACGCAGCTGGCAAACTCCATCGTTTTTGCGGTGCTGATTATCATGCTGCTGGTGCGCCCTGCGGGACTGCTGGGCAAGTATGTACCAGAGAAAGTCTGAGGTGTGGGTATGAAGAAACTGAAAAAAACAACAGCCGTGGACTTTGCCACCTATGCGGGTGTAATTCTGGCATTTGCGGTAATCACGGTGATGAAGGAACAGGGGATGCTGACCCGCTCCCTGAAGGGACAACTGGTGCCGATCTGCTGCTATATTGTGATGGCAATTTCCCTCAATCTGACGGTGGGCGTGCTGGGTGAGCTGAGTCTGGGGCACGCCGGCTTCATGAGCGTGGGCGCGTTCTCCGGCGTGGTAGCCGCCATGAGCTTGCAGAGTGTCATCCCCTCCGAACCACTGCGGCTGGCGGTCGCTCTGGTGGTAGGCGCTGTGTTTGCCGGCATAGCCGGAGTTGTTGTAGGTGTGCCGGTGCTGCGTCTGCGGGGCGACTATCTGGCAATTGTGACGCTGGCTTTCGGTGAAATCATCAAGGAACTGATCAACTGCCTTATTGTCGGCGTTGACAGCCGGGGACTGCATCTTATCTTTAACGCCACAGGCACCAAGAGTGTCAACGATCTGGGGCTGCTGGAGGGCGGAAAGGTGCTTGTCAAAGGCGCTCAGGGAGCCACAGGAACCCAGACCATTGCAAGCTTCACCGCTGGCTTTATCCTTATTATGATTAGCCTTGTGGTGGTGCTGAACCTTATCCGCAGCCGCTCCGGCAGAGCAATCATGGCACTGCGGGATAACCGTATTGCGGCCGAGAGTGTGGGCATCAATGTGACCAAGTACAAACTGATGGCCTTTATCACCTCTGCTGCCCTTGCCGGTGCAGCCGGTGCTCTTTACGGACTGAACTATTCAAATCTGGTGGCAACCAAGTTCGACTTCAACACCTCCATTTTGGTGCTGGTGTTTGTGGTGCTTGGTGGGTTGGGCAATATCTGGGGCTCTATTCTGGCGGCTACTGTGCTGACCATTCTGCCGGAGGCTCTTCGCGGTTTCGATGATTATCGGATGCTGATTTACGCGGTGGTGCTGATTCTGGTAATGCTGGCCACCAATAACCCAAAGCTGAAAGCCCTGTTTGCAAAGCTTATCCCCCATTCACGGAAAGGAGAGGGTGCAAATGCCTAAACTGAAATCCAAAAACGACAGTCCACTGGTTCCACTGCCGACCGACTCCTATATTCCGAAGCGGGATCTGGGAAAATCACCGGTGCTGGAAGCACGGCATCTGGGCATTGACTTCGGTGGCCTTACCGCTGTGGACGATTTCAACCTGACCATCGGCCGCACAGAAATTGCCGGGCTTATCGGCCCAAACGGTGCCGGTAAGACCACGGTTTTCAACCTGCTGACCAAGGTCTACCAGCCTACTAGAGGAACCGTTATGCTTGAAGGTATTGACACTAACGGCATGACGACCGCACAGGTGAACAAACTGGGCGTAGCACGAACTTTCCAGAATATCAGGCTGTTTGACAATCTGAGCGTTGAGGACAATGTGAAGCTGGGGCTGCATAACCAGATCAAGTACGGCATGGCAGCCGGGATTCTCCGTCTCCCCTCCTACTGGAAACAGGAGCGCATTGCCCATGAGCGTGCGCTGGAGCTGCTGAGTATTTTCGATATGCAGGATCTGGCCGAGGTGAAGGCCGGTTCACTGCCATATGGCGCACAAAGACGGCTGGAAATCGTGCGCGCTTTGGGGACAAATCCCAGTCTGCTTTTGCTGGACGAACCTGCCGCCGGTATGAACCCATCAGAAACGGCAGAGCTGATGGAAAACATCATCAAGATAAGGGATACTTTCCAGATCGCTGTCATGCTCATCGAACACGATATGAATCTGGTCATGGGTATTTGCGAGGGCATCTGCGTGCTGAACTTTGGCAAGGTGATTGCCAAGGGAACCCCGGAAGAAATTCAGTCCAACCCGGTGGTCATTGAGGCATATCTGGGCAAGAAGAAGGAGGCTTGACATGGAACAGATCCTGAAAGTTGAAAACATCAACGTCTATTACGGCGCAATTCACGCCATCAAGGGCATCTCCTTCCACGTGAATCAGGGGGAAGTCGTCACCCTGATCGGTGCAAACGGTGCCGGAAAATCCACCACCCTGCAAACAATCTCCGGCCTGCTGCGCTCCCGCACCGGCTGCATTGAATTTTGCGGCGAAAATATCGGCAATGTACCCAGCCATAAAATCGTGGAAAGGGGACTTGCTCAGGTGCCTGAGGGACGGCGTATCTTCCTGCAGATGAGTGTGGAGGAGAACCTGGAAATGGGAGCTTATACGCAGAGCGCCGCAGGGATCGATACGGATCTGGAAAAGGTCTATGCGCAGTTCCCACGACTGAAGGAGCGCCGCCGGCAAATCGCCGGAACTCTTTCCGGCGGTGAACAGCAGATGCTGGCCATTGGTCGGGCGTTGATGAGTCACCCGAAACTGCTGATGCTGGATGAGCCTTCCATGGGTCTGGCGCCGATTCTGGTGGAGCAGATTTTTGACATCATTCGTCAGCTTCATGAAGAAGGAACAACCATCCTGCTGGTGGAGCAGAATGCCCAGATGGCGCTGTCCGTGGCGGATCGAGCCTATGTGATGGAGACGGGCAAAATCACCCTCAGTGGAACCGGCGCTGAGCTGGCTGCCAGTGATGAGGTGCGAAAAGCCTATCTGGGCGGCTGAGCTGTCCGTTGTTGGGCGTATATTTTGCTTATACATAATGTAGCTTTAACGTGCTTTTTTCAACATAATTTATATTGTGCAGTTTTATCGCAAAACGGTTGACACATATTTCGGCATACTATATTATAAATGTATACTTAATTATAAATGTATACTTAAAACCGACATTTTAATATAGGAGGTAAAAAATATGGCTGCTAAAATTGCGTTGCTGTGCGTCGTGGGGCTGCTGGTGGATATCTGGTTTATCAAAACGGAGTACGCCGGAAAAATGGTCAAGGCGACAGTGCTGAAGGGTGCGGCCTCGCTGTTTTTCGTGCTGCTGGGCTTTACGTGCTATGCGGCAAACACCGCGCCTTTCGGAAAGCTTATTGTCATTGGGCTCGCGTTGGGACTTGTGGGTGATGTGCTGCTCAATCTGCGCAATGTGTTTGAGGGGCGCAAATCCATGCTGGTTTTCGCCTTGGGCATACTGGCCTTTCTCAGCGGGCATTTCCTTTACATTGCGGCGCTCATCCGGTTAAAGGCGGATATTGTTGTCTGGGCTGCTGTGCTAACCGTTATAATCTCGGTGCTTGCCATCCCGCCGCTTATGCGCAGGATAACCGCGCCCAGCATGGGGCTGAAAATCTTCGGCTATGTCTATCTCGTGGTGGTTATCGCGATGTTCTCGTGCGCGGCGATGCTGCTTGTGAAGCTTGGCGCAAGTGCGCTGACGGTGCTGTTCGCTGTGGGCGCGCTGCTGTTCATGGTGAGCGATTTTATCATGATATACTACAGCTTCGGCAAGAAGATAAAGCCGCTCCGCGCGATAAATCTGCTCAGCTACTATGTCGGCCAGCTTCTTATCGCCAGTGCAATACTTTTCGCGTGATACATACAGCGCAGGAACCTTTGAAAAATTGTGTTCCTGCGCTGTTTTTTTTATTGCAAATACGGCAAAACGATGTTAACATATTAACGACTTGAATTACGGAAAACACCCTGAGAAAAGGAGAGAGTGGAATGAAAAATAATCGCAAAAAAGCAACAGCCGTGCTTGCACTGCTGCTGGTTGTCATTTTTGTTTGTATGTCCGCGGCAGACGGCATACAGCGTGGTGACGGCAGTATTGACGTGACAGAGGGCTGGATAGAAACGGACGTGGGCAACCTCTTTTATAAGCTCTATACGCCCATAACCGCCACGGCGGACAACAAAGCGCCCGGCGTTCTGCTGCTGCACGGCTATCAGAACGACCATGAGACCTGCGCGGCCTACGCGATCGAGCTTGCGCGGCGCGGCGCTGTGGTGCTGTGCCTTGATGAGTATGGCCACGGCGCATCCACCGCAGGTCTGGCCGAGCGCGGCTACGTCAACCATAAGGTCACGGTGAACTATGGCGAGGACAGCGCGGCGGACGGCACATTTGCCGATATTGGCGGCGCGGTACGCTACAAGGTCATGATGAACTTCTCAAACCTCAGCTTTTTTGACGCGCATTATACCACCGACAGTGACGGCAACGTTCTCACCGACAGCTCCTGCGGCGGCAACTATGCCTATGCACTGCTTGCGGCGATGGACAATGTGGATTCCTCCCACCTTGCTGTCAGCGGTCATTCTATGGGCACATGGTCGTCATGGTCAGTCGCGGCGAACTTTGCCGGCACGGCGATTGAGCCGAAAGCCGTTGTGCTGCAATGCGGTGAGCTTTTCCGCGACAGCGCATATGATGCGGAGAATATAAAGTTCAATAATGTGCTGCTGCTTCAGGCAAAGTATGATGAATTCAGCTATTTCCGCGATTATAAGAACGTTGTCAATGATGAGCTTTTGCGCAGTGACCTGCGCACGGAGTTCCTCGGCTGCACGGCGGATGAGGCCGCGTGGAACACCACCTACGGCAGTATTGCCGACGGCACTGCCCGCCGCATTGAGCTGCTGAACACAAACCACCGCCTAACCACGCACAATGCACACGGCATAGCCACGGCGCTTACCTGGCTTGATGAGGCCGTGGGGCTGGATATGTCCATTGCCGCCGATGATCAGGTCGCAATGACCAAGGAGACGCTTGTTTTCGTGGCGCTGCTGTGCGCGGTCGCGTCCCTGCTTGCCGTGATGGAGCTGCTGCTCACCGTGCCGTTCTTTGCGGACGTGGCACAGCCTCTCCCCGCGCAGTCCGGCGTGAAGTCCAATAAGAAATGGTGGCGCGGCGCGATAATCACCATGCTTATCGCCGCCGGAAGCTATCCCTTTATGACTCAGCTTGGCCACGGCTTGCTCCCCCTGCCGGAGAATATATTCCGCATGACGATAGGCAACGGCTTTTTGAGCTGGTATCTGCTGCTTATAATCATCATGCTGGCCACAAGCATTTCCGGATATAAGAAGAATAAAAAGCTGGGTGCGGCTGACGGATGGCACAGCATGGGTCTGGCAACGGCGGCGTCGCCCGACAAAATGGGCTGGACGCTCCTTGGCAAAAGTGCGCTGCTGGTGCTGTGTATGCTGCTTTATATGTACGCCGTCCTTGCCGTTTGTGAGCGCGCGTTCATGCTGGATTTCCGCGTGATATGGCCGTTCTTCAAGACCTTTGATCTGACACGCCTTGGCCAGTTCTTCGTGTATATACCTGTGTTTGCATTCTTCTTCATCCTCAATAACAGCAAGATCATGGCCTCTGCCCGCTGCAATGCAACGTATAAAGAGGGATTCGGCGGCTTCATGGGCTGCTGGTGGCGCAATGCGCTGATGATGGTGGGCGGCATATTGATCATCGTGCTGCTGGAGTATATCCCGTTCTTCATGGATATAGCCCCGGGGGCAGACCTGCTGTTCGGCTCAACCTTCGGCGGGCCGTTCATGTCGCTGCTGATTCTGTTTGCGCCGCAGGTGCTCGTGTTCAGCGTGCTGTGCACCTACATCTACCGCCGCACTGGCAACGTGTATACCGGTGCAATAACCGTTGCATCCCTTGCCTGCTGGATTGTCACCGGCGGCTCGGCAATGCTGTGAAGATGGGTGGATGAATGAACATAATTATCGCGCCCGATTCATTTAAGGGCAGCTGCTCTGCGCGTGAGGCGGCTGAGTATATCGGCCGCGGCGTCAGGGCGGTGTTCCCAGATGCAGCGCTGACGCTTCTGCCCATTGCCGACGGCGGCGAGGGTACGGTTGAGGCCATCTGCGCTGCGGCAAGTGGACGGCTTATCAGCGTTGATACGCTTGACCCGCTGAATAGACCGATAGCGGCGCAGTACGGCGTGCTGCCTGACGGAACAGCCGTGGTCGAGGCGGCCGCCGCATCCGGCCTCACGCTTGTTAAGCCGGATGAGCGGGACGCAATGCGTGCCTCATCCTATGGTACAGGGCTGCTTATACGCCATGCGCTGGAAAATGGGGCGAAGAAAATAATCCTCGGCCTTGGCGGAACTGCCACAACTGACGGCGGCATGGGCATAGGCAAGGCGCTGGGCATCAGCTTCCTTGATGCTGCCGGCGCGCCGCTTAGTGATGGCGGAGAAGAGCTGCTTCGGCTGGTTAAAATAGATGCCTCCGGCCTTATGCCCGAGGCGCGCGAGTGTCAGTTCATACTCGCCTGTGATGTGAAAAATACGCTTTGCGGTGCAGAGGGCGCGGCATACGTGTTTGCGCCGCAAAAGGGCGCGGATGCACAGCAGGTGCGCACGCTTGATGCCGCACTCAACCGATATGCGCAGGTTCTCGCAGAATTAGGCTCTGACGCGGCGGCCAGGCCATCCTCCGGCGCGGCGGGCGGCATAGGGTGCCTGTTCATGGCGTTTCTCAGCGCTGTAATCAAGCCCGGGATAGAGCTGGTGCTGGACACTATCGGCTTTGATGACCATGTGCGCGGCGCTGATATGGTTATAACCGGCGAGGGTCGGCTGGACGCGCAGAGCGCCTACGGCAAGGTGCCGTGCGGCGTGGCAAAGCGCACGAAAGCCGTGAAAAACGTGCCTGTAATCGCCATCGGCGGCGCAATTGCGGATGGTGCGGATAAGCTTTATGGCTGCGGCGTTGACGCGCTGGTAAGCAGTGTGGACAGAATAACCACGCTTGCCGATGCCATGAATAACGCAGAGAAGAACCTCACCGCCGCCGCATCACGCGCAATGCAGCTAATAAAAGCCGGCATGACAATGAAAGCTGGAAAATGAAATAAGAGTATAAATAAATAACCACCGGCAGGGGTCCATTTGGACGCCCTGCCGGTGCTGTGTTTATACGCTTTTTCTCAATACTCCAACAGTGGGGCGGAGCCGTCATCGGTGCATTTGGTGATGGCGCGTATCTCGGCCTCATAGCTGTAGCTGTCGTTCACCTGGACGGTGAATTTATCGCCGACCTTTTTGCCCAAAACCTGCTGACCAAAGGGGGACTCTTTGCTTATCAGCCCCCGGCGCGGGTCACAGCGCACGGTTGTGACGACCTGGATTATCTCACTCTCGTCATCCTCAGGCATATATATCTCCACCTTGTCGAATAGCCCGACCTCATCCCCGCCGGAGCGGTCAGCTATAACCTTGGCGGTTTTTATCATGCCCTCAAGGTAGCGGATACGGCTTCTGTTCTTGTTCTGCGCCTGCTTTGCGGCCTTATACTCAAAATTCTCGCTCAGGTCACCGAATGCGCGCGTGCGCTTTACCTCCTCTATAAGCTCCGGCATAAGCTGCAGCCTGCGATAGTCCAGCTCCTCGCGCATTTTCTTGATGTCCTGCCGCGTCAATTCGTCGTGCATAGTCAGTTGCCTTTCTCAGTCTATATCCACGCTCACGGTGTCCAGCCCGTTGCGCTCAAACTCGTTTAGATAATCCTCCATACGCGCGGTAAGCTCGTCAAGATTATCGGGGTCAGTATCCTCACAGCCAAGATCGCGCCGCGCCAGCTCCTCGGCCAGTATGTTGTAAAACACTGTGTCCTCATAGTCGGCTATCGCCTCGTGTATGCCGCCGTCCTCATATGCCTGAGAGGGGACAATATGCCCACGCCATGACTGCACCAGCGCGCGCATACCGTTTGCCGGACACAGGGAAAAAAGCTTCTCCTGCAAGCAGTCATAGTCCTCAAAGCGGTCATCACCGCGCGTTGAGTTCAATACCCAGTTGCCTATATACACCATGTCCAGTAAGCGCCGGAACTCCTTGTCGGAAAACTCTATGTTCATGAATTATCGCCTCCATTTGTCCTGTTACATATATTATAGCACTATGCCGGAAAGAATTCTACACATCCGTGAAACAAATTTTGCTTGTATTGCCGCGGCTAATGCTGTACAATAAACAATGCACACTATCAATGAGTAACAGTATATGGGAGTATTGGATGGACAATAGACCTGTTGGCATATTCGATTCGGGACTCGGCGGGCTGACGGCGCTGAAAGTGCTGAGAGAGCTTTTGCCGGATGAAAATATAATATATTTTGGCGACACCGGGCGCAACCCCTACGGTGTGCGCAGTGCGGCGGAGCTTCGCCGCATGGCACAGCAGGATATGGAGCTTCTTGCCCAACACGGTGCAAAGGCCATCATTGCCGCCTGCGGCACAGTGTCAAGCACGGCAGGGGATGTGCTGGATGCGTTCCGTCTTCCGGTGGTGAATGTGATAGATGCATCCGTCAAGAGCCTTGCCGCCGTCGAGGGTGATGCCCCGCTTGGCATTATAGCCACCAGCGCAAGCATTGAAAGCGGCGTGTTCAAAAAGCGGCTGTCGGCGCTGTGCCCTGGGCGTGAGATCGTGGATATCGCCTGTCAGGACTTTGTGCGCCTGATAGAGAGCGGCCATACGGACGCGGATGATGAGCTTCTCTGCGCCGCGGTTGAACGGCTGCTTGCACCCATGCGCGACAAGGGTGTGTGTGCGCTGCTTTTGGGCTGCACGCACTTTGACTTTGTGGCAGAGGCTATAAAAAAATACCTCGGTGAAGAGGTGGTGCTTGTCAGCGCGGCGGGCTGTGCGGCAGAGGATATGCAAAATAAGCTGCTGTCGGCCGATATTACAGGCACCGGCGGCCAGACCACACTCTATACCAGCGGAAACGTGGAGGAGTTTGCGCACCATGCGTCCCACTTCCTCGGCGAGAGCGTGGATGGGCGCGTACACACCGCATATGCGGAGAAAGTAGAGAGTTGATTATGCTTGAAGATGTTGTGATACATATGCACAGTGTGCAGAACAGCGATCAGGATGAGTGCGACACGCTGGATTTCTGCACGGATGGGCAGTATATGGTGGACGGGGACACAGTCTGCTTTAGCTATATGGAAACTGAGGTAACCGGCATGGACGGCACGCGCACAAGCGTGTTCGTGCGGCCAAATGAGGTCGTTGTGGACAGGGACGGCACTGTGACCAGCCGCATGGTTTTCCGCGAGCGGGAAAGGAACAAATTTATCTACAATACCCCCAATGGCTCGCCCATACTCACGATAAACACGCGCTCCATCCGACACCGCTTCAATGATGACGGCGGTGAGCTGGAGGTTGATTATGTGCTGGATGTGGAGCATTTTGTCGTCTCGCGCAACAAGATATTTATAAGGGTCGAAAAACAGAAAAAAGCTGAATAATAAACGCATCAGGAGAGCTTGCCGATAAAAATGCTCTCCTGTTTTTTTATTCCCAGCCCGCGCTTTGCAGCATTTCGCGGGCGATATATTCGATGGCGGCGCGTGTTGACGCTGTGTCAGGCGGGGAGGGGAGAAAACGCGTGCAGCTATCGTCAGGTATGAGGCGGCGCAGGCGCGAAAGGGTGCACATAAATTGCGCGTCAAGTCCGGAGCGCCGATATATACTGCACAGCATATTCTGCCACGCTGTCAGATCAGCAGTCTGCGCGGAGGGGAAATGCGCGGCAGGGACGCCGGTGTGCGCCGTTATCTGCCGCTGAGCTTCCAGCGTGGCGAAAAACGCGTCCCAATCAAAGTGAGCATCCATATTCTGCTCTATAAAGCGGATGCAGCCGACCAGCTCATCCGCAAGGCGGCGTATCGCTGTACCCTCGTCAAGCTCTGCCGTGGGAAGCGTGATTTTATATGTACATTCCCAGCCGTCTATATGCTCCGCGCCGCATATTATAAGGCATTTGCCGATATGCGCGGTGGCCGGCAGGGGAGCGGGAGCTTCATCGTGCGGGAAAACGAATGGCGCGCCGAGGGGCAGGGCGGTCAAAGCGGGAAAGCCGGACATAAGCGCAATCGGGAATGAACCGGCCACGCGCACAATGCGGCTTTGAAATGAGCCGTGATCATCCAGCAGGGCGGACAGTTCTGACAGCGTGCGTTTTGCGGCCGCATTGCACACCGTGCGCCCAACGCGCAGGGAAAGGCCGCGCCTGCCGATAAGTGCGCTGTCAATATCTGCGGGGATGCTGAAAAATGCGGATGCCCAGCGCGCATGACGGAGTGCGTCCGCCAAAAGCCGTGGGCGGCGCAGTATAAGCGCGGCCATATCCCGCCACATCACCAGCCACCATGCAAAATCATACGCCGTGTCACGCACACCGCGCCATTCGCGGTGATTACATATGCCGCGCTTGCTCTCATCCGTCATTTCACGCGCCCTCCTTTTTGGATATAATGGATTATAGCGAAATGCGCGTGGGTGATACAAGCCGATTTTGTCGGATAGACAAGGCGCGGAGATGAAAATCTCTAAATCGGGTCACAGATCCAGCGCGGAGATAAGCTCACGCGCCGAAAACGCCAGGGAGCGGGCAAATTCCGCATCCTCCGCGCGTACAGACACCCGCACGGCGGACGTGGCCGAAAGCGGCGCAATGTGCATGGTGTAGCTGTTTCCGCGCAGATGTATACCGTCTGAATAGTCCGCACCCATATCCAGCATGGCCTCGGACAGCGCGTGCATAAGCGCGGCGCGGTCACGGCACCGGCAATCAACACATTCGCCATCGGCATCGGCGCTGTCATCATCTTGGTTAGCTGACTGAGCTATGCGCATAAATGCCGCGTCTGGCGTGATGTCAAGCCGCCCTTCCAGCGCGTCCACACAGCATTGGTAGTAGCTCAGCGGACTGCCGACATCGCACCAGTACCCCTCCATCGGCACACCCAACAGCGCCTCGCCGTGCGACAGCAGCAGCGGGAACAGGTCGCGGGCGAAGTCAAAGGGTGTTTGCGGCGGGACGAGCGCCATTGCGCGCGGCGACACAACGTATATGCCGGTGTTTACAAGGTCAGTCACCACCCGACTCCATTCGGGCTTTTCAATAAAGCAGCGCACAAGGCTGTCGCTGTCCGTCACGGCCAAACCGTAGCTGAGGGGCGTGCTGCTGCGGTGCAGTGCCAGCGTGACCGCCGCGCCGTGTGCGCGGTGCGCCGCCATCAGTGCGGCAAGGTCAAAATCGCACGCGGCATCGCCGCTTATCACGAGAAAATCATCATCGCCGTAAAAATCTGCGCAGTTTTTCACGCCGCCCGCTGTGCCAAGCGCGGTAGTCTCCACGCGGTATTGCAGCTTTACACCCAGCGCGTGACCATCATGAAAGTATCGCCGGATGTCCTCGGCGCGGTATTTCAGCGCTGCGCATATGTCTATATAGCCGTGCTTTTTTAAAAGGAGGATAATATGCTCCAGCATAGGGCGGCCAAGCAGCGGCACCATCGGCTTTGGCATGGCGCCGGTAATAGGGCGCAGGCGCGTACCCTCGCCGCCCGCCATTATCACAGCTTTCATTTTTTGCGTCACCGTCCTTTTTTAAAATATTATCCGCGTGATACAGCAAATTATTTGTTGTAAACGCATGACATATTTGGTATAATGTTATATTACTAGAAATATGACGTCTGTTCCAAAATCAGGAGGTGCAGGTGTGGATAAAAAATTAAAGCGAATGTCTGAGCATGGCAGCAGACTATATCTCGCGGTTCTTATTCTCTTTGCGGCGGCGGCGCTCTATTTCAAAATGTACGAGCTGGCCGTGGCAGAGGCGGGGGCAATACTGCTGCTGATGATCGTCAGCTTTTTTATGAGCCGCAAGCGCGAAAAGCAGCTTGCCGCATATATAGAGGCTGTGACCTATGACGCGGATAATGCAAAGAACAGTACCCTGATGAATTTCCCACTGCCGGTTGCGGTGTTCAGGATAGATGATTCACGCATAATCTGGGGCAACGAGATGTTTTTCACCATATGCGGGGCAACCGGCGCTCGCCTTGACGCGCGCATTGCGGATATGGTGCCGCAGTTCACCGGCAAGTGGCTGCTTGAGGGGAAAACGCAGTACCCCACGCTGTTTGAGGTCGGCGGCAAGAAATACAGCCTCCATGGCAAGCTGGTCTCCTCCGACTCCACCAACACGGCAGCCCTCATGGGTATAACATATTGGGTGGACGTGACCGAATATGACAATATCCGCCTGAAATATGAGGCGACGCGTCCTGTCGCCGGCATTGTCGTTATCGACAATCTGGATGAGCTTTTCAAAAACCAGCCGGATCGCGTGAGAAACGATATACGCGACGCGGTTGAGGACAGGCTGAGACAGTGGTGTGAGGAGTACAGCGGTATTCTGCGCCGCTATGACAGGGACAGGTATCTTGCCATATTTGAAAAGCAGGATATCGAGCATATGAAGCTTGACAAGTTCAAGATAACAGAGGAAATGCACCAGGTCGAAAGCCCCAACGGTATAAATGCGTCAGTCAGTATCGGCTTTGGCGTGGATGGCACGAACCTAAGTGAGGCACTGCAATTTGCCGATATCGGCATTGAGCTTGCCATATCCCGCGGCGGTGACCAGACCGTTATAAAAGACAGGCTCAGCTTTGAATTTTTCGGCGGGCGCGGCTTTGAGGTGGAAAAGCGCACCAAGGTCAAGTCCCGCGTCATGGCCAACACCCTGGCCGAGCTTATGCGCGACTCCAGCCGCGTGCTGGTGATGGGGCATCGCTTTGCCGACCTTGACGCGGTCGGTTCGGCAGTAGGCGTGTGCTGTCTTGCGCGAAACTGTGATATCAAGGCCAACATCGTGCTGGATGCGAACAAAAACGCAGCTCACGCACTGGTGGACATGATGCGCGCAGAGCCGGAGTATAAGGACTGCTTCATATCACCGGCAGAGGCGCTTGCCCGCGCCGACAGCAGAACGCTGCTGGTCATTGTGGACACGAACCGCCCTGAACAGGTCGAAACACCGGAGCTGCTCTCCGTGTGCAACAGGGTCGCCGTTATCGACCATCACCGTGTCGCGGCAACCTATATTCAGAATGCGGCGCTCGGCTTTGTTGAGCCGTATGCATCTTCCGCGTGTGAGCTGCTGGTGGAGATCTTGCAGGAGCTGGTTGAGATGGGCAGCATTTTGAAATGCGAGGCGGACGCTATGCTGTCGGGCATCGTGCTTGATACAAAGAGCTTCACCATCCGCACAGGTGACCGCACCTTTGATGCCGCGTCATATCTCAGGCGCGCGGGTGCTGACACCACTGAGGTGAAAAAGCTGCTGCAAACCGGCATGGATGATACGATAGCCCGCTATAAGATCATGCAAAGTGCGGAGCTTTACCGCGGTGTGGCGATCGCCGTCCCGTCGGAGGAGCAAAACCGCATAGTAGCGGCACAGGCGGCGGATGAGCTGCTGAACATATCCGGCGTGAGTGCGTCCATAGTCGTCGCACCTGACGGGCACGGAGGGGCGTTTGCCTCGGCGCGTTCGATAGGTGAGCTGAATGTGCAGCTTATAATGGAGAAGCTGGGCGGCGGCGGCAACAGAAGCGCGGCTGCGGCACAGTTTAAGGACAAATCCCTGCCGGAGGTCGTCAACGCGGTGTACGCCGCAATTGACGATTATCTGGGTTAAGATTTCAAGCGTATAATGAAAGGAGCTTAAAACAATGAAAGTTATATTCAATCAGGATGTTAAGGGTCAGGGCAAGAAGGGTGAGCTGAAAGAGGTGTCCGCCGGCTACGCAAGGAACTATCTGCTCCCGCGCGGCCTTGCAACTGAGGCAACAGCGGATAATCTCAATGCGTTCAAGCTGAAAGAAAAGGCCAAGGCCGCGCAGATCGCAAGAGAAAAGGCGCAGGCAGAGGAGTATGCAAAGAAGCTGTCCGGCGTACAGGTCACCATCCGCGCAAAGGCCGGTGCAAACGGCAAGCTTTTCGGCGCTGTCACCTCTCAGGAGATATCCGATGCACTCCGCGCCCAGTTTGACATGGAGGTTGAGAAGAATAAGATAGTGCAGGCAGAGCCTATAAAGGCCTACGGTAGCTACACTGTCAAGGCCAAACTCGGCTATGAGATAAACGGCACGATAAATGTGCTGGTGGTAGAGGGATAATTGCCGCGAAAGGATAAGCTTTATGGATGAACTTTTAGGCCGCAGAACGCCTCATTCCGCGCAGGCGGAGCAGGCGGTCGTGGGGTCGATGCTGATAGATCCGCGCTGTATCGCGGATGTGTTGGAGCATCTAAAAGGTGACGAATTTTATATAAAGCTCAACCGCGATATCTTTGAGACCATGGCGGCGATGTTCGCCTATGGGCAGACCATCGACCCTGTCACCGTGCTGGAGCAGATGCGTGTGCGCGGCGTGTATACGGACGATTGCGCTGCATACGTGGCAGAGGTCATGCGCATCACGCCCACGGCCGCAAATGTCTTGGAATATGCCGCGATCGTGCGCGACAGGGCGCTTCTGCGCCGCCTTGGTGAAACGGCGGACGAGATAAACACCATGGTGTACGAGGGCGCAGGCGAGGCGGAGAC
The DNA here is from genome assembly GCA_964495355.1 of uncultured Oscillospiraceae bacterium. GTDB lineage: Bacteria > Bacillota > Clostridia > Oscillospirales > Oscillospiraceae > Limivicinus. Next base: position 4,554 of record CAZBVU010000019.1, on the reverse strand, counting down.
GCTGCTGGAGGCGGCAGAGCGGAAGATATACGCCCTGCGTCAGGGCAGGAATGTCGGCGGTCTGATGCCGATATCGGCTGTCGTGCAGAACGTGTTTGACAATCTCAGCGAGGCCGCCGCGTCCGGCAACAAGATACCCGGTATCAGCACAGGTCTGCCCGACCTTGATAAAAAGATACTCGGCCTGAATAAGTCAGAGCTTATACTCGTCGCGGCGCGCCCCGGCATGGGTAAGACGAGTATTGCACTTAATATGGCGCTGCACGCGGCAATGTCGCTGCACAAAACTGTGGCCATATTCTCGCTGGAAATGTCAAGAGAGCAGCTTGTATCGCGTCTGCTGTCCCGCGCGGCCTCCGTGCCGGGCGAGGGCTTGATGACCGGCCAATTGACCGAGCAGCACTGGCGCGCCATTGCGGACGCGGCGCAGCTTCTCAGTGAGACCGACATAAGGATAGACGATAACCCCATGCTCACGGTGTCCGACATGAACGCTCAGTGCCGCCGTGTGGAGGGGCTTGACCTTGTGATAATAGACTATTTGCAGCTGATGCAGTCAGCCGGAAGCGGCCATTCCTGGTCGAATGAGAGCCGCACGCAGGCCGTCAGTGATATAAGCCGTATGATGAAGATAATGGCCAAGGAGCTGAATGTGCCGGTGGTGTGCCTGTCCCAGCTCTCCCGCGCAAACGAGAGCCGACAGGATAAGCGCCCCATGCTCTCCGATCTGCGTGAATCCGGCGCTATCGAGCAGGACGCGGACGTTGTTATCGGCCTTTATCGTGATGGGTATTATAATAAAGAGAGTGAAAACCCCAACCTCGCCGAGGCGATAGTGCTGAAAAACCGCAAGGGCGAAACAGGCACGGTCAATCTGGCGTGGCTGCCGGAGTACACCTCGTTCGGCTCTGCCACAAAACGCGATGAGTAATATATGCGATAAATTCACGCTGCCGGAGGATTGCGGCAGCGTGCTGTGCGCCGTTTCCGGCGGCGCGGATTCGGTGTGTATGCTGTATCTCGCGCTGGAATACGCCAAAGAGCACAATGTGCGTGTGTGCGCGGCGCATTATGAGCACGGCATACGCGGTGAGGAGTCACTGCGTGATGCACGGTTTGTGTCCCGGATCTGCGAAGGGCTGGGGGTTGAGCTTGCGCTGGAGCATGGTGATGTTCCGCAGTATGCGCAGGCGGCGCACCTCGGCATGGAGGAGGCCGCGCGGATAAAGCGGTATGAGTTTCTGCACTCTGCGGCGGCGCGGCTGGGCTGCGAGTATATCGCCACTGCCCACAATGCGGACGATAATGCCGAAACGATGCTTTTTAACCTCACCCGCGGCACAGGCGCAAAGGGGCTTTGCGGCATACCGGCGCGGCGCGGCAATATCATCCGCCCGCTGATAGCCGTGACGCGTGACGAGATAGAGCAGTATCTGCGTGATAACGCCATACCGCACGTTGAGGACAGCACAAATGACCACGATGACTACAGCCGCAACCTCATCCGGCATAACGCAATGCCCGTGCTGCGGCAGATAAACCGAGGCTTTGCAGCCTCCTGTGCGCGTACCGGCGCGCTGCTGCGGCAGGATGAGGACTATTTTGAGCTGACGGTCAGGGACTATATTGAGCGGCACTTTGATGGGGAGAGCGTGGATGTAACATCCTTTGCCGCGCTGCATCCGGCGGTGTCCTCGCGCGTTGTGCGCGCACTCTGGCCGCAGACGCTTACGCAGACCCACGTCGGCGCGGTGCTCGCCCTCGCACAGGGGACAGAGCGGGCATACACCGACCTCCCGGGCGGGAGAGTTCGGCGTGAGCAGGGCAGAATATATTTTCGCGAAGGTGAGCGCGTTGACATTCCTACGCGCACCATCATCCCCGGGCAGACGCTTGACGTGCCGGAGGCGGGTGTGCGCATCAAAACATTTTTTTTGCAGTATGACGCAGAAATTAACGGCTTGTTCAAGACTTATTGCCTCAAATGTGAGAGTATATACGGGAATCTTTCCTGCACAGGAAAAATGTCTGGGGATAAGATAGCGCCCATTGGACGCGGCTGCACAAAAACGCTGAAAAGCCTTTTTACAGAGCGGCACATGACCCGCGCAGAGCGGGAGAAAACCGTTGTTATCAGGGATGAGAGGGGCGTTGCGGCCGTGCTTGGCATTGGCGTGGATGCACGCTTCAAGCCGACAGCGGGGGACAAAGTCCTCTGCATAGAAACAGAAATATTATAATTAGGGAGAAAAACTGATGGATCCGATGGAAAAGGATATTGAGCGCGTTCTCATATCACAGATAGAAATAGAAAAAAATGTGCAGAAGATCGGCGCACAGATATCCAAAGACTATGAAGGGGAAGAGCCAATATTTGTCGGTGTGCTGAAGGGCTGCTTCATATTTATGGCTGACCTTATGCGCCACGTCACAATCAACTGCTCAATGGACTTTATGGCCGTGTCCTCCTATCAGGGGACAAGCTCTACAGGCGCTGTGAAGATAAATAAGGATCTTAATGAGGACATTCTCGGCAAGCACGTTATCCTCGTTGAGGATATTCTCGACTCCGGCATTACGCTCAACTATCTCAAGAAATATCTTGAGGTGAGAAAGCCCGCCTCGATAAAAATCGTCACCCTCATGGATAAGCCCGCGCGTCGCAAGGCGGATATATACGCGGATTACTCCTGCTTTGAGGTGCCGGATGCATTCGTTGTCGGCTACGGTCTGGATTATAATGAGCGCTACCGCAACCTCCCGTATATCGGCGTACTCAAGCCGGAGATATATTCGGGTGAATAAATAGTATTTAATTTATATTTTCCAATAATATAGTATTAGATAAACCTTTTTAAATTAAGGATGTGACCATTTTTTGAAACCCAACCGCAACAGAACGAGAGACTTGGGATTTTATGCGCTGCTTATCGTTATCCTTATAGCAGTCATATTCTCCATGACCAAGGACACTCAGGCAAATCAGCTTGAAAACTACTCCGAACTGGTGGAGCTTTTCAAGAATGAGAAGGTGCAGTCATTCAGAACCGAGGGCAACACGATCTATCTGAATGTGCGCACGGATGACCCAGTCAAGCCCATTGAGGAAGAAAGCTATGAGCTGTACAGCTTCTCCGTTTTCTACGAAGATCTCAGCGAGCTTATAGAAGGCCAGCTTCAAAGGGGCATTATTGAAGAGTACGACTATGGCAAGGGCTTTGAGGTGCCTTGGTGGGCAAGCTTCCTGCCGTATCTCATCATCATGGGCGGCGCAATGCTGCTGTGGTATGTGATGATGAACAAGGCCGGCGGTATGCAGGGCGGCATCGGCAAGTTCAGCAAGGCACGCACCAAGCTGGGCAGTGAAGAAAAGACGAAGAAAACCTTTGCTGACGTTGCCGGCTGTGATGAGGAAAAGGAAGAACTGGCCGAGATAGTCGATTTCCTGAAAGACCCAAAGGCGTATACCTCCATGGGTGCGCGCATACCCAAGGGCGTGCTGCTTGTCGGCCCTCCGGGAACAGGTAAAACTCTCCTTGCAAAGGCTGTTGCTGGTGAGGCGAACGTGCAGTTTCTGTCCATATCCGGCTCAGACTTTGTTGAGCTTTATGTCGGTGTCGGTGCAGGGCGTGTGCGCGACCTGTTTGAGCAGGCAAAGAAAGCAGCCCCTGCTATCATCTTCATTGATGAGATAGACGCTGTTGGCCGTCAGCGCGGCAGCGGTCTCGGCGGCGGCCATGATGAGCGTGAGCAGACGCTCAACCAGCTGCTTGTTGAGATGGACGGTTTTGGCAATAACGAGGGCGTCATTGTTATGGCGGCCACCAACCGTGCAGACATTCTGGATAACGCGCTGTTGCGTCCGGGTCGTTTTGACCGTCAGGTGTATGTCGGGCTTCCCGATATCCGCGGGCGCGAAGCTATTTTGAAGATCCACTCACGCGATAAGCAGCTTGCGGACGATGTTGACCTAAACTCTATCGCAAAGGGTACGCCGGGATTTGCCGGTGCTGACCTTGAAAACCTCATGAATGAGGCTGCGCTTCTGGCCGTGCGCCGCAAGCACCGCTTCATCACCATGGAGGATGTGGATGAGGCTGTTTTGAAGGTTCAGATGGGACCTGAGAAGAAGAGCCGCAAGATGAGCGAGAAAGCCCGCCGCCTCACGGCCTATCATGAATCCGGCCATGCAGTCGCGGGTAAGTTCCTCACCCACGTTGACCCTGTGCACTATATCACCATCATCCCGCGCGGCGCGGCTGGCGGCTTCACGCTGTTCCGCCCACAGGAGGATCTGGAGAACTTTAAGTCCAGAGAGGAAATGTTTGAAAACATCGTCATGGCTCTTGGCGGCCGTATGGCGGAAAAGCTTTTCCTTGATGACATTTCTACCGGCGCATCCGGCGATATTCAGCAGGCCAGCTCTATTGCGCGCGACATGGTCATGAAATACGGTATGAGCGACCGTCTCGGCCCCATATCCTATGACACCTCTGGCCACAGCATCTTCATCGGCCGTGACTTCGGCCAGACCAAGAGCTATTCCGAGGAGAC
>CAZBVU010000018.1:0-36034 GCA_964495355.1 uncultured Oscillospiraceae bacterium | reverse complement strand
GTTCAGCCTACCGGTACTAATAGCCCGAGGGCTTGACCTACAAAATATGCAGGTTCGTCCTTGCTTCCTCTGTTTAGTTTTCAGGGTATATTTCCTGAATAGTTGGTGTTTTTAACGATGAGGGTCCACCTGTTCCCATTCCGAACACAGAAGTTAAGCTCATCAGTGCCGACAATACTTGTCTGGAGACGGACTGGGAAGATAGGTCAATGCCAACACAAAGCGCCGCAGAGAAATCTGCGGCGCTTTTGATTTTATATGGATTTCCCGATAAAAATGCTGGGTATACGAAACGCATTACGCGCACGGTACACCCAACATTTTCGTTTTAAACATTTGGCGCTGGAAATAATCAGGATAGAGTATTTTCCCTATTTACTTACCCTAAAAACGTCTCTTTGACCAGCAGCAGTGCAGCGGCGAGTGCCAGCTCCAACAAAATCAGCGCGAGACCTTTCATCGTCTCCTTATTGACGAACGCGGCCATAGCTTCGTCCCCCTTATATTTGAGGCGGAGCTTGATATTGTCGATATTCACGGTAATGCAGAATACACCCACCAGAAACATCGCCAGCAGGATACCCAGCACGATTATCAGGCCGTATATTTCACTGTCTAACATATGTTTACCTCGCAATAGAAAATTACAACGTATATAATACAGCCTAAGCGCGCATTTGTCAAATGCTAACTTGAGCCTACAGTATTACTCATATATGAACCGTGCGGCGAACGTCTCCGCTTGCTCATGCGTGACCGGTGCCTCCATTTGCGCGGATATGTTCATAAAATAAGTGTCTGTTGTGTAGAGAATAAAAAGCTGACTATATGACTTATATGAGGATGACACATTACCCTCCGGGGGCAAATCGGGCACGATGGTGATATAAAGCTGCTCACCGCGTGGGGTGGTATAGCTCCAATCCTCACGCAGGGAAATGCGCTCCGCTTCTACCTGATAGCTAAACTCCGGCACTGTACCGCGGCAGCCCTTATATATGTAATAGAAGCTGTCTGTGTTGGCACTTTCTATCGCGCCAATGCACGCGCTTATGGCGTAGCTGCCATCCTCATATACATAGGCGTAGCTCATATTGTCGCCCTCCGGCAAGGGCGCGGCGGTGCCGGTCAGCTCATCGGGAGTATTTATAAAGCTTCGCGATATATGCAGGACGATACCGTTATCTGACGCCAGCTCACGCAGTTTGTCCATCATGGTCGGGTCATAGGCCGCGTATATGCCTGACGTGCCGCCCCAAGTGCCGTTATCATACTCAGCAATCCACGCAGGGGAGGGGGCGGCAAAGTATTCACGTTTCCAATCCTCGTCCGTGTCCTTTTCTGCAAGATACTGCGCTCGCCAGCGTATCCACTCGCTCTGTGCAGTGTATTCGGGGGAATCTGCTGCACCGGATGGGCAGATGTACGCCCAGTCACTGCCGGTGAACACGGCAAAATCAAAATTCTCTGTCGTGCTGTTGGCGGCACTAAAATCCGTGGGCTGGACGGGCGCAATATACCGTGTCTCTAAGCCGAACCAGCCGGTTGCAGCAGCGGTGACGGTGAACAGCGCCGCAATCAGAGCCGCGATAAGGGCGATACGCCAGAGTTTTATGGGTGCGCGGTGCGTGTGGACGGAGTGCCGGACGGGATTCAATGCTCTGTCTGCGGTAAGGATCAGGTCATCATCCACATAGCTCAGCGCCTGAAAAATGTAGTCTCCATTCGTCATCACACATAGCCCTCCTCTCTTAGCTGCTTTGCCAGCCGTGCGCGTGTGCGGCGGAGAATGGTTTTCACGGTGGCGCTGTTCATATTCAGCCGCGCGGCAATGTCATCTATCGGCATGACGTACCAGTACCGCGCCATGAATATCACGGCGCTGCGCTGGGGCTGTGCGTGGAGAAAGGTGCTTATCGCGGCGGCCAGCTCACGCATTTCTACCTGTCGTTCTGTGTTCGTGCTGTCGGGCAGATACTCGCTCAGCTCCTCCAGAGCAAGCGGCACTTCACCTCCCCCGCGCTTTTTCGCGGTTCGGGCACGGTAAACGGAGATGGATATTGCGCGGCATATGCGCCCGAGGTACGCTTTCAGGCTGTTAGGACGCGTGGGCGGGATGCTGTTCCACGCGGCCAGCCAGGTGTCGTTCACGCTCTCCTCCTCATCCTCGCGGCAGTGGAGAATATTGTGCGCGACTGTGAGGCAATATGCGCCGTAGCGGGCATCGCTTTCGTTAATCGCGCGGCTGTCGCGCCGCCAGTACAGCGCGATTATATCATCATCTCTCATGTGATCACCTCACCTCCAGCTATATAGTCGCAGAACGGGGCAGAAAAGTTTCAGGCAGTGAAAAAATATAATAGATGGCCGGACGTGTTGTCCGGCCATTTGAAAATTATAAAGTTTAATCCTCTGCGCCCAGCTTTTTATATGCCCAGACTGCGGCGCGCTCCGCAAGGGGACGGAGGACGCTGTCAATAAGCGCGACGAGCTTATCCGCCAGTGCACTCAGCAGTACGGCCAGCGCGTAGGATATGGGCAGGGCGATGGGGAAGAATGCATAGCGCATACCGGTAACCGGCACAAGCGCTGTCAGTATACCATAAACGAAGGAATCTGTGATGGAGGAGAAAAGGAACGCACCGTAGGAATACTTGGACACGTACGCCATCAGGTTCTTTAGCCAGCCGGCACAGCAGGAGAGATCAAGCTGCATGATAAAAAGGAACAGCAGCAGCGTCAGCACCACGTTTTGCAGGCTTTCATGCGCGTAGATGGAGGAGTTGACGGGGTTGAGTGAGAGGGGGGACGCGGCAGAATACACGAAGAAGTTGAACGCGGTGAAAACCAACAGCGCACCCAGCCACAGCGCCGCGCCCTTTTTCACGCCGATTGCAGGGCGGTATTCGGCGATGTATGCGCCCATGAGGTAAAAGGCGACAGGCCATATCCGCTGCCACCAGTAGGGGCACAGATTGACAAACGCGTTGAGCGCCGAGAACGGCAGGCAGGAGATCAGCGTGACGCTGAGAATCAGTATGCGCTTGTGGCCGCGGTTGGGGAGGACGTTATACATCACGTTCAGGAACGGGATGAACAGAAACAGCCCACCGTAGAGGAGAATGTACCAGCTATATTCAGAGGCGGTGAAGTTGACGATAGAGCCGAAGAACGTGCGCAGGGTCAGCGCCTGACCGAGGTAGAAGTGCGAATATAAAAGGTTGAGCACCGCGCAGATGAGATACATCTCCAACAGGCGCAAAATGCCGAGGTAATAGCGCGCGCTCAGCCTCTTGCCGCGCTGGAAATAGCCTGACAGCATCAAAAACAGCGCCAGCGCAGGCGTGAATGATGTGCGCATAAGCTCCGACAGGAACGCGGCAACGCCGGTGTATCCGGCATTATAAATGCCACAATGCGTATAGAAATGTACGCCCATAACGTAAAAAAGGGCGATGCAGCGTATTAAATCTGGGTTTATCTCGCGGGGCTTTGCCGGGGTGTTGGACATGGAAAAGTACACTCCTTTATAAATATGGCGGTTGGTAGCAGGCGCACTCAGCCGGAGAAGGTCTGGCAGAGATGGCGCACACAGCACTTGTCGCACTGCGGCTTGCGCGCGTCACACACGGCGCGGCCATGCAGCACGATGCAGTGGCAGAAATCAGAAGATTTTTCGGGGTCGATGACGCGGCGCAGCTCATGCTCTATCTTCACCGGGTCTTTCATACCGTCCACTATGCCGAGACGGTTTGTCAGGCGGATGCAATGCGTGTCCACAACGGTTGAGCCGGGGACGCGGAAAACGTCACCCAGGATGAGATTTGCCGTCTTGCGGCCGACACCGGGCAGGGCGGTCAGCTCCTCCATTGTGCAGGGCAGCTTGCCGCCGTGCTTTTCAAGGAGAACCTGCGCACAGGCCACGATATCCCGCGCCTTGGCGCGGAAAAATCCGCAGGAGTGTACCATTTCCTCCACATCGTGCACATCAGCCTCCGCAAATGCCTCCAGCGTGGGGAAGCGCTGAAACAGTGCGGGGGTAATCTTGTTTACGCGCTCATCTGTGCACTGAGCGGAAAGCCGCACCGCGAACAGTAGCTCATAGTCCTTTTCCCAGTGCAGTGCGCACTCGGGCGGATATTCATTTATAAGTAGGTCAACTATTTCGTTTATCTGCTGCTGTGTGCGCATGGCCAAACCTCATAGCTCTGTCAAAATCGTCGATTATCCGAACATAAATAGTATACTTGTCCGCGCGGATTAAGTCAATAAAAAAGCTCTCCCACCCGCTTATGCGGATGGAAGAGAAAGGAATATATGCTGTTTTCTTTACCCTTTTACGCGGCTTTTTTACTCTCAACCGCGCGCAGGACGAACAGCAAGCCGACAGTCAGCGCGGCGCCGAACACAAGGGAGATAGCGGCGCTCTGCACAAAGCCGGCGAAGATATACGTCACGAAGCTGACGGCGGCCACGGATATGGCGTAGGGGAGCTGCGTGGAAACGTGGTCGAGGTGGTTGGTCTGCGCACCGGCGGAGGCCATGATGGTGGTGTCGGAAATGGGGGAGCAGTGGTCACCGCAGACAGCACCTGCACAGCAGGCGGAGATACCGATTATCAGCAGGGGGCTGTTACCGGGGAAGATGGCAGTGACGATGGGGATGAGGATGCCGAACGTACCCCAGGACGTGCCGGAGGCAAACGCGAGGATGCAGGCCACAACGAAGATAACAGCGGGCAGCATATTGTAAAGGTTCTGCGAAGCGCCCAGCATAACATCGTGGACGTACTCAGCCGCGCCGAGGTTGGAGGTCATAGTCTTGAGGGAGACGGCCATGGTGAGGATGATGATCGGGGGAACCATTGCGATAAAGCCCTTGGGCACACACTCCATCGCCTCTTTGAAGGTCATGAGGCGGCGGGCAAGCATATAGATAACGATCAGCACAAGGGAGATGATACCGCCCCAGGGCAGACCGATGAACGCGTCAGTGTTGCCGAACGCGGCGATAAAGTCACCTGCACATTCGGTGCCGCCCCAAGCGTCAACGCCGAAGAAGCCGCCGACATACACCATGCCGATGGTGCAGGCGATGATAAGGACGATAACAGGCAGAACAAGGTCGATCACGCGCCCCTTGGGATTTGCGGCAGAGGCGCTCTCCTCGCTCTCAAGTGCGCCAAGCTCACCATTGAGCTGGGCGTTCATCTCATGCAGACGCATGGGGCCAAAGTCGAACTTCATCACGGTGATGCCGATGATGAAAACGAAGGTCAGCAGGGAGTAGAAGTTATAGGGGATGGCCATTACAAAAAGCTCAATACCGGACACTTCAATGTCAAGTCCGGACGCAACGCCGGACACGGCCGCTGCCCAAGAGGATATGGGCGCGATCATGCACACGGGTGCGGCGGTAGCGTCGATAAGATACGCAAGCTTTGCGCGGGATATCTTGTGCCCGTCAGTCACAGGGCGCATGACAGAGCCGACCGTCAGGCAGTTGAAGTAGTCATCAATGAAAATCAGCACGCCGAGCACGAATGTGGCAAGTGCCGCGCCGATGCGGGACTTGATGTTCTTCTCCGCCCAGCGCCCAAACGCGGCAGAGCCGCCGGACGCATTGACCAGCGCAACGATGATGCCCAGCAGCACGAGGAAGAGGAAAATACCGGCGTTATCAGAGATTGCAGAGATAAGGCCGTCATTCAGCGCGACATCCAGCGTGCCGACAGGGGCGAAGTTTGCGCAGAACATTGCGCCGATAATAACGCCGATGAACAGTGAGGAGTACGCCTCTTTGATGATTAGGGCGAGGACAATGGCCACCAGCGGCGGCACGAGCGCCCAAAAGGTTCCGTACATGATAGTACCTCCAGATAAAAATGTCATGAACAGAGCAGACACTGTTCATGACACTTGATAATACCCTTGTCCTGACAGCTCTCCACCCTTAACAATAAGGATGACAGTACGCAGGATATTATCCGGCGCACCAGGCACAGCGGCACGGAAACACGCGCTGTCCTTCGGCGACCTTCCCTTTCGTCCATGGCGTTTCCGCGCCGGTAACAGGACTACTCTTGGAGGCCGCGCCTCTATCACACTTTGTTCACAAACATTATTATACAGAAGTCGTTAAAAATGTCAATGTTTTTCGTCAAAAAATAGTGAATAAAAGTGCTCCGGCGCGGGAAAATATACACCATGCCCGTGCGCAGGCATAAAACAAAGCGCCGAAGCATACTATATTATAATGAATGTGATTTTTAATGCCCCGATTTCACCGGATGGAGCGGGCAGGTTTGCGCTGTTTTCACCGTGGCACGCGGCGTGGGTCTGCGTGGGCGCGGCGGTGTGCGTTGCGCTGTGCGGTGTATACCGCCGTAAGGATGGACGTGCGCGGCGCAGTCTGCGGCTGTGCGTCAGCGGCGGAGCACTCGCGATGGAGCTTTTACGCGCCGCAGTGCTGATCGCGGCGGGGGAGTACACCCTTGGCCGATTGCCGCTGCACCTGTGCGCAATGTCGGTGTATTTCATGGTGTACCATGCGCTGTCCGGCAATGGGATTATGGGGCAGTTTTTGTATGCGCTGAGTATGCCCGGGGCAGCCTCGGCGCTTTTATTCCCGGATTGGGGCAACTGTCCTCCGCTGTCGTTTCTCAGCGTGTCCGGCTTTGGGGTGCACATCCTGCTTGTCGGTTATCCGCTGATGCTCACGGTGGGCGGGGATATCCGGCCGGATATCCGCAAGGCGCGGTACGCGCTGTGCGCGCTTGCAGCAATTGCCGTGCCGGTGTACGCGTTCAACATCCTTGCAGGCACAAACTTTATGTTCCTCCGTGCGCCCGCGCCCAATTCACCGATGGCGTGGTTTGCCTTTTTGGGTGAGCCGTGGTATCTTGCAGGGCTTGCGCCGTTGCTGGCTTTAGTGTGGGCGGTGCTGTTTTGGCCTTTTAGGGCAGATAATTCAGGTGCGAAGCTGTTTGTAGGTGCGGATAATCAGCACACACGCGACAGCAAACGTGAGGATATCTGAAACCGGCATGGAGTACAGCACGCCGTCCAGCCCGAAGAACACCGGCAGTATAAGCGCAAACCCAACGCCGAACACGATTTCGCGTATCATGGACAGCATGGTGGATTCTGCGGCCTTACCCATGGCTTGCAGGAAGATGAAGCACGCCTTGTTCACGCAGGCGAACACCACCATGCACAAATACACGCGGAACGCCCTGACCGCGAACTGGGTGTAGTATACGCTCTCATTCGCCGCGCCGAATATCCCGATAAGCTGCTGTGGGAAGAACTCCACCAGCACCAGCGCGACAGCGCCAACGGCGGCCTCGGCGATCAGCAGGCGCGTGAACAGTGCACGCACGCGATCACGCCGCTCACTGCCCATGTTGAAGCCGACAATGGGGATGCATCCTGCGGCCATACCCACAACAATGGATATAACGATCTGGAAGAACTTCATCACGATGCCCACAACGGCCATAGGTATCTGCGCGAACTGCGGCTGAGAGAAAATCTCATCCAGTGCACTGTACTTGCACAGCATATTGTTCACAGCGGCCATAGCCGCGACAAGGCTTATCTGCGAGAGGAAGCTTGTCATACCGAGGGTGAGCACGCGGCGGCAAATCGGCGCGTCCGGCTTACAATCCGCTGCGGCGGGCTGGATGCTTTTCATGTGGAGAAGGTACCACAGCGCCAGCGCTGCCGTGGCCAGTTGACCGAGGACAGTGGCCACTGCCGCGCCCATCATGCCCCAGCGAAAAGCGAATATAAACAGCGGGTCGAGAATAATGTTGATAACTGCGCCTATGAGCGTGGACACCATGGCAAAGCGCGGCGCACCGTCGGCACGGATGATGGGGTTCATGGCCTGACCGAACATATAAAACGGGATGCCCAGCGTGATGTAGAAGAAATATTCGCGGCTATAATGCTGTGTCTCCGCGTTGACAGTGCCGCCGAACATGGCGATGATAGGCTCTGCAAAGATGAGGTATAGCGCTGTGAGAATAATAGAGCACACCAGCACCATAACGACCGAGCTGCCCACGCTTTTGCGCGCGGTCTGCGGTGCGCCCTGCCCAAGACTGATGCTGACAAATGCACAGCAGCCGTCACCTATCATCACGGCCACTGCCAGCGCCACGACCGTCAGCGGGAACACCACCGTGTTCGCGGCGTTGCCGTAAGAGCCGAGGTAGCTGGCGTTTGCGATGAATATCTGGTCAACAATGTTATAAAGAGCGCCCACCAGCAGCGAGATGATGCAGGGGATGGCGTACTGGCGCATAAGCTTGCCAATGTGCCCAGTGCCGAAAGAGTGATTTGTGTTTTGCATTTTTACCTCCCAGAATAAATGCGCAAAAAATGTGCCGCCGAAGTTGGACTTACGCCATCGGCAGCACACCAGAAAACAAAAAAGAGCAGCCCACAGACGCAATCGGAATTACGCCGTTAGGCCACACATTGTAGAACCAGTTTAACATAGATTGCCCCTGCTTTGCAAAGGGCATTTTTCACAAAAAACCGCTCCTCACGCGATGAACAGATATCGCATAGAGGAAGGGGAATAACCCCATAATAATCCCGATTGAAGACGTGACGATAAAGTGATAATGAGAGTAACAGTGTCATAAGTATTACCGTTAGATAGACGGAGGGGCTACTGCAAAAATGCAGTAGCCCCATATACTTTATTCTATTACAGCAGCTTTAATGCACTATCTCACTCAGCGTTCTTCGCGGAAGTAGGCGAGGCCGAGGGACATGGGCGGCTGATTCTCGCGCTTATTGCGCATACTGGTGGCAACGAGCACTATTATCGTGACGATGTACGGCAGCATCTTATAAAGCTCCTTGACGGCGAGGTTCGTGCCGGTGGGGATGAAGATGTACAGAATGTACAGGCCGCCGAACAGGATGGACGCCAGCACGCTGAGACTGGGACGCCATACCGTGAAGATAACCAGCGCGATCGCAAGCCAGCCGCGGTCGCCGAACGCATCGTTTGACCATACGCCGCAGGCATAGTCCATAACGTAGTACAGACCGCCGAGACCCGCTATCATACTGCCAATGCAGGTGGCCATGTATTTGTACCTGCCGACGTTGATGCCGGCGGCGTCAGCCGTGTTGGGGCTTTCGCCAACGGCGCGGAGGTTAAGGCCGGTGCGGGTGTGATTGAGAATGTAGGACGCGATAAGCGCCACGATAACAGCAAGGTACGCGAGGAAACCGTAGGAGAAGAATATACTGCCGACTGCGCCTAAGTCATCCGCAAAAGGCAGTGCGCGGCTGAATGCGCGGCTTGTCGCGGAAAGAGCGATGGAAGGAACCTCACTGCCGGTCAGCTTGATAAGTGAGCCGCCGAAGAAGTTGCCGATGCCGACACCGAAGGTGGTCATTGCAAGACCGGTGACGTTCTGGTTGGCGCGAAGCGTGACCGTGAGGAAGCAGTAGATAAGCCCCATCAGCAGTGAGCCGAACAGCGTGGACAGCAGAGGTATTGCGATGGTGAGAAAGGCGTTCATGTTCTCGGCGCCGCCGCAGCCCTGCTCATAGAAGAACGCGCCGATAACGCCGCTGATAGCGCCAACGTACATTATGCCCGGGATACCGAGGTTGAGGTTACCGGATTTCTCTGTGAGGGTTTCGCCGGTACTGCCAAAAAGAAGCGGGATGCCCTGCGCGACAGCTCTCGGAATAAAGGAAACTATATCAAACATCTTTTATTCCTCCTTTGCGCTCTTGCGGAAGCTGATCTTGTAGCTGATAAAGAACTCACACCCGATGATGAAGAACAGGATAATACCGGTGAGGATATCAGAGAAAGACTGGTTGAGCATGAACTGTGTTGCAATCTCGCCTGCGCCGCGGTCAAGCAGCACGATTAGGAGACTGGTGAAAATCATAATGATGGGGTCAAACTTTGCAAGCCAGCTCACCAGAACGGCGGTGAAGCCGCGGCCATCGGCGATGGTGGTGGAGATGGTGTGGTTAATTCCGCCGACAAGCAGCAGACCCGCCACGCCGCAGATAGCGCCGGAGAGCAGCATCGTGCGCACGATTACGCGCTCAACCTTGATGCCGACATAGCGCGCGGTGCGCTCACTTTCACCGACAACGGCGATCTCATAGCCGTGCTTGGAGTAGTTGAGGTAGATGTACACGATAATGGTCAGCGCCGCGACAACAAGGATGCTGAGCAGGTACTTGTTTCCCACCACGGGAAGCCAACCGGCCTCACTGGTCTGGTTGATGATACCGACCTGACCTGCGCCCTTGGGCACTTCCCATACGATGACGAAGAACGCCACAAGCTGAGTTGCAACATAGTTCATCATCAGGGTGAACAGCGTCTCATTTGTGCCCCACTTGGCCTTGCAGATGGCGGGGATGCCTGCCCACACAGCGCCGGCGATAATAGAGCTAATGACCATCACGGCGATAAGCGCAGCGTTGGGCATAACGTTTGCAAGGCACTTCATGCACGCAGCGGCGGCAAGACCGCCCGCGAGAACCTGACCTTCGGCGCCGATGTTCCAAAAGCGCATCTTGAACGCGGGGGTGACGGCGAGGGAGATGCAGAGGAGGATGGCAACGTTCTGCGCGGTTATCCATGTTCTGCGCGCCGTGCCGAATGCGCCGGAGAGAATGGTGCCGTAAATCTTAACAGGGTCGAGACCCGTGGTGATGGTGGTGACGAGTGCGCACGCCAGCAGCGCCAGCACGATGGCCGCAAGGCGGATGCCCCACGCCGAGTACCACGGCAGACTGCCGCGCTTTACGATATGAAAGAGAGGCGCGTTGGTTTTATTATTCATCTGCGTTGTTCCCTCCAAGCTTAGTCATCATCATGCCGACATCGCGCTTCTTTGCGCCGCGGCCGGGGATAATACCGCTGACCTTGCCGCCACACAGAACGAGGATACGGTCGGCCAGCTCCAACAGAACGTCCAGATCCTCGCCAACGTAGATAACCGCAACGCCGGACTGCTTCTGGCGGTTGATAAGGTCGTATATCGTGTAGGAGGAGTTAATGTCCAGTCCGCGCACGGCATATGCCGTCAAAAGCACGGTGGGGGCAGAGGCGATCTCACGCCCGACCAGCACCTTCTGCACGTTGCCGCCGGAAAGACGGCGCACAGGCGTGCTTATACCCGGGGTGCTGACCTCCAGCTCCTCAACAACCTCCTCTGCAAGCTTCTTGGGGCTTTTTCTATCAGTGAATATGCCGCGACCCTTGCGGAATGAGCGCAGCATCATGTTATCAGCCAAGTCCATACTGCCAACAAGACCCATGCCCAATCTGTCCTCCGGTACGAACGACAGTGCAACGCCCATCTCGGCGATTGCCAGCGGGTCACGGCCAACCAGCTCTTCATGTGTGCCGTCATCCTCAATATAGCTGATGCTGCCGCTCTCAATGGGCTGCAGACCGGCAATAGACTCCAACAGCTCCTTTTGGCCGGAACCGGAGATGCCCGCAATGCCGAGGATCTCACCGGAGTTTGCAGTGAAGGACACATCGTCCAGCTTCACAATACCGTCAATACTGCGCACGGTGAGGTTCTTGACCTCAATGCGCGGCTTCGGGTCAACAGGCTCGGGGCGGTCAATGTTCAGCGTGACCGCGTGGCCGACCATCATGTTGGTCATTTCCTGTGCGTTGGTGGTCTTTGTGGGCATATCGCCGATGAACTGGCCGTGGCGCAGGATGGCAACACGGTCAGAAAGGCTTTCAACCTCGTGCATCTTGTGGGTGATGATGACGATGGCCTTGCCCGCGTCGCGCATATTGCGGAGAACAGCGAACAGCTTGTCCGTCTCCTGCGGGGTGAGAACGGCTGTCGGCTCATCAAGGATGAGAATGTCTGCGCCACGATAAAGCGCCTTTACTATCTCGACCGTCTGCTTCTGGGAGACGGACATATCATAGATCTTCTGTCTGGGGTCAACCTCAAAGCCGTAGAGTTTGCATATCTCGTCCACGCGCGCTGCGACCTTGTTCAGGTCAAGGCGACCCGGCTCATTGAGACCGAGGACGATGTTTTCCGCCGCACTGAGAACATCTACCAGCTTGAAATGCTGGTGGATCATGCCCACGCCCAGCTCAAACGCGTCCTTGGGGGAGCGGATAACAACCTCTTTGCCGTCGATAAATATCTGCCCCTCATCGGGGAAGTATATGCCGGAGAGCATATTCATCAGCGTGGTCTTGCCGCTGCCGTTTTCACCCAGCAGGGCGAGGATCTCACCTCTGTATATATCCAGCCATACCTTGTCGTTTGCCACGACAGAGCCGAAGGTCTTTGTGATGTTGCGCATTTTTACCGCGGCAATTTTAGTGTCCAATATATTTCACGCTCCAATTTAAGATAATGGTCATAACCAGCAATACCGCAAAGGGCAGCACGGCAACAAATATGGCGCTGTGTTCTCCTTTACGGTGTATAATGGAAAATAATCGCTTTAATGCTTTACAGGAGACCCGACAGGTAATATGTCGGGTCTCCGTGTATATAAGTCAGGATAAGAGATGTGTTAAATCAGCCGTAGTTCTCGTCAAGCAGGGTGATGCCGTCAATGCGGAGATCGAAGTAAGGAGCGGAGCGGAACTCACTCTCATGGAAGTAACCGTCTGCAATAACCTCGGTGTCAGCAGTGTAAGCCTCGTCAGTGTCAACGTCAGCCATGTAGGAGGTGAGAGCCTCGCCGCCAACGGTGAAGGTTGCGGTGTCGAACACGTGGACTTCGCCAGCCTCAAGTGCGGCCTTGACCTCTGCGATCTTCTCAACAGTGCCGGCGGCTGCAGCAGCCTCGTTCACGTCAGTGAGAACAACAGAGCCGGTGGAGAGAGTGCCGGTCCAGTCGGTGTCGATGGACTCGCCGTTGCGGGCAGCGTTCATAGCATAGGTGAAGTACGGGGTCCAGTCAATGCGGGAGGAGACGATGAAGGTGTTGGGGCAAGCGTCCTGAGTGGAGCCGTTGTAGGAGACGTTGGGGATACCGGCGGTCTCGCAAGCAGTGGGAGCGCCCATGGAGTCAGCGTGCTGGCTGATGAGCTTGCAGCCGTTAGCAATGAGCTTGTTGGCAGCTTCCTTCTCAGCGGACTCATCGTACCAGGAACCGGTGAAGGTGACTTCCATAGTTGCGGTGGGGCAGATGGAGCGAGCGCCAAGGAAGAAGGAGGTGTAACCGGAGAGAACCTCAGCGTAGGTGAATGCGCCGACGTAACCGATCTTGGCCTCATCAGCGGTGAACTCACCGGCCTCGATCATCTCGTTGAGCTTCATACCGGCAGCAACACCGGCGAGGTAACGACCCTCATAGATGGAAGCGAAAGCATTGTGGAAGTTGTCAAGACCGGCGGTGTGAGCCATGGTGCCGGTGGAGTGGCAGAACTGAACCTCGGGGAATTCCTTTGCAGCGGCGAGCAGGAAGCTCTCATGACCGAAGGAGTCAGCAAAGATGATGGTGCAACCGGCATCAACCAGCTCTTCAGCTGCTTCCTGGCAAGCCTGGGACTCAGCTATATTGGTTTTGAAAATGTACTGATCCTCGCTGAGACCGGCAGCCTCGCAGGCAGCCTTTGCAGCGTTGATGAAGTTAAGGTCGTAGGTGGAGTTCTCATCATGCAGGAAGATGAAGCCGGCCTTGAAGGGAGCCTCGGCAGTGTCTGCTGCGGTGTCAGCAGCGGTGTCGGCTGCTGCATCAGCGGCGGGGGCGGTGTCAGCCGCAGGAGCGGAGGACTGACCGCAGGCGCACAGAGCAAAAACCATTACGAGAGCCAGAAGCATTGCGATGATCTTTTTCATTTCTAATCTCCTAATAAATTTGAATAATATATCAAAACCGCATTTGCGGATTTGAACGAAAATAAAAACACACCGGTCTGAATCACATAATCACGGAACAGCCGATGCGCGCACAAAAACGGAAATATAAAAGACGCAGAAATAAAACACTGCGCCCTCGAAATAAATCCGATAGTCCGGTCATTTACGGCGTCCGGGTAGAAACTTCAAAACCATATCATTTGATTATATCGAAAGCAAAAAAGATATTCAGTTGTATTAAAAACAAGTAAGCGCCTTGTAAGAAAACCGATCATTCGGCGCTTACTTGGTATGGTTATAATTTAACAGGTTCGACACGAAAAGTCAAGACAGGCTTTTAGACGATTTTCACGAAAATGGCACACGAAATTTGTCAATCCTGCACAAAAGCCAGACCGTCATCAGACATGGACGCGACCCGCGCGAGGGATTCCACGCGCACGCCCTGTGCACGCAGTGCGTCACCGCCGCCCTGAAACACCTTTTCAACAGCGATGCCCGCGCCAACAAGCTCCGCACCGGCCTGCTCAATAATGGCTTTCAGCCCGATCAGCGCCGCGCCGGTGGCAAGGAAATCGTCCACCACCAATACGCGCTCACCCGCGTGGAGGTATTCCTTGGAGAGAATGACAGTGTTTGTGGTGCCGTGGGTGTAGGAGACGACCTCGGCAGAGTACACATCATCGGAGATGTTCGTGGACTTGCTCTTTTTGGCAAAGACGGCCTTGCAGCCGAAAACATAGCCGGTCATGATGGCCATCGCGATGCCGGATGCCTCTACCGTGAGAACCTTATCAATGCGCTCACCCTCGTAAAGACGGCGAAGCTCCACCGCCATGTCGTAGAAAAGCTGGGGGTCAAGCTGGTGGTTGAGGAAGGAATCGACCTTTAATATTGCGCCGGGCTTTATTTTGCCGTCAACAAGAATACGCTGTTCAAGTTCTTTCATGGGGGAGTGCCTCCTGTGAAGATGATAAAAATGTTCGCTGCTGATGAAAGACATAATATCGTCTGGTGCAGTGCTTTGTCAAGTGTAAAAGAAATAAAGGGGAAAGAGGCGGCGTTTTAACCATTTTTTGAGCTGTGCTTCAGCAGTTGACCCTACCGCCCCATAGAACCGAAAAAAGCCCGTCGGCTTCGACAGGCTTTGTTTCGGGTAATGTAAAATTACACAGCGCGGGTGACCTTGCCGCTGCGCAGGCAGCGAGTGCAGACGTAAACATGCTTGGGAGAACCGTCCACGATGGCCTTGACGCGCTTCACATTGGGCTTCCAAGTACGGTTGGAGCGTCTGTGGGAATGGCTGACCTGAATGCCGAAAGCCATATCCTTGTCGCAAAACTGACACTTTGCCATGAGTTGAAGCACCTCCTTGCTTGTGTTTAGCTGTAATTGGACAGCTTTAATATGATAACAGAACTGTGAGAAAATTGCAAGAAGAATTTTAAATACTTTTTATATTTTTCTGTAACCGGCGCGGTGCGGGGCGAAAATAATTTCAACGCCCGGATGCGTTTATTGTTGCAAACCCGCGCGGGATAGAATATAATAATAAATATAGTATGCTACAACATAGCTGATAAGAGTCGAACCCGTGTCGCTTGTCGGCTGCTAAGAAAACACAAGGAGGCAGAGCACAGTGCGCAACAAATACAGTGTCAAGCTGAAAACCATCGTGGAGGAGCTGGAGCTTCGGCCGCTGCATCTGGCCACGGACTATGAATCGGCGCTGGTAAAAACGGCGGACGTGAACCGCCCTGCAATGCAGCTCACCGGATTTTACAACTATTTTGACCCGCACCGCTTGCAGATAATAGGCCGCGTGGAGAGCACCTATCTTGACACGCTGACGCATGAACAGCGCTCTGAGGCGCTGGAAAAGTTCATGCAGTATGACATTGCGGCGCTTGTCATATGCCACGGGGTGGACGCTTTTCCGGAGTGTCTGGAGATGGCGGAGAAGTATAACAGGAACGTGTTTATCACCGGTGAGGACACCTCCACATTTCAGGCGAACGTTATCAGCCTTCTGCAGCATCATCTTGCGCCGCGCCTTACGACGCACGGCGTACTGGTGGAGGTATACGGCGAGGGCGTGCTGCTGATGGGCGACAGCGGCATCGGCAAGAGTGAGTGCGCGTTGGAGCTTATAAAGCGCGGGCACAGACTGATCGCGGATGACGCGGTGGAGATAAAGCGCATTGACCGCAACAGCCTCCTCGGCACCGCGCCGGAGCTTATCCGCTATTACATGGAGCTGCGCGGCATCGGCGTTATAAATGTGCGCCATATCTACGGTGTGGGCGCTGTAAAGCCGGAGAGCGGGATCGACCTCGTGGTGAAGCTGGAACCGTGGATAGAGGGTAAGATGTACGATCGCCTCGGTCTGACGGATGAAAAGGAGACGATACTGGGCGTGACGCTGCCCATGCTGACCGTGCCTGTGCGCCCGGGCAGAAACCTCGCCGTGATAATAGAGCTGGCCGCGATGAATAACCGCCAGAAGAAGATGGGCTTCAACGCCGCGGAGACGCTGGCTGCCGCGCACGACAGCGCCATTGATAACGGCACATTACTATAACATATTTGGGAGATATTCATGGAAAAGCTGGAAAAAGCGATAGCAGAGATAAAAGAGACCTTCCCCGGGATGAAGATATTGGAGAATGAGCCGATGAGCGAGCATTGCTCATTCCGCGTGGGCGGGCCGATACGCGCCCTTGCAAGCCCGGGTGACGTGTCCAGTGTGGCGAAGCTGTGCTGCATTATGAAAGAGCATGAGCTGGCGCCGCTGGTGATAGGCAACAGCACCAACACCGTCTTTCCTGATGAGGGGATGGGCGAGGTGCTGGGTATGTGCATGGAAAAGCTGACGAAGCTTTTCCTCCTGCCGGATGGGGCGATATACGCTGAGGCGGGCGTGCCGCTCAGCCGCCTTGCGGCGTTTGCACAGCAGAACGGCTTGGCAGGGCTTGAATTTGCCTCGGGCATCCCCGGGTCTGTCGGCGGTGGCGTGATGATGAACGCCGGCGCATACGGCGGTGAGCTGAAAGACGTTATAGACAGCGTTGTTACCTACTTCCTGCCGGAGCAGACGCTATACGAGCTGGAAAATGAGAAATGCGCCTTTGAATACCGCAGCAGCCTATTCAAAAAAATGCCCGGGCACGTCATTTTAAGCGCCGTGTTCAGACTGGAAAAGGGCGATAAGGACGAGATCGCGGCCAAGATGCGCGAGTTGAACGAGCGCCGCCGCGACAAGCAGCCGCTTGACCTCCCCTCGGCGGGCAGTGCGTTCAAGCGCCCGGAGGGACACTATGCCGCCGCGCTGATAGAGCAGGCCGGATTAAAGGGCTTCACCGTAGGTGGGGCACAGGTCAGCGAGAAGCACGCGGGCTTTGTGGTGAACGCCGGCGGCGCGACCGCGGCGGATGTGCACGAGCTTTTAAAGCAGGTGCGCAAGAAGGTGTACGAACACTCGCAGATTTTGTTGGAGCCGGAGATAATTCTCTATCCGCCGGATTACAAGCTGGAGGATCGCGGCCCGCAGGTGCCGAGGAATAAATTTGTCGAGGCCGGACTGTACGACATGGGTGCGTTCGCAGCGCCCGATGATAAAGCGCCCTGACACGCGGCGCAAAGGAAGAAACACCACGCAGGTACTGCACGACAGAGGAGAAAGATAAATGGAGTTTTTGATAATAACAGGGCTGTCCGGCGCGGGAAAGAGCCGCGCGGCGGACGTGCTGGAGGATCTGGATTACTATTGCGTGGACAATATGCCCGTGGCGCTTATGCCCCGCTTTGCGGAGCTGTGCGTGGCCACGGCTGGGCGGTATGAGCGCGTGGCACTGGTGACGGACGTGCGCGAGAAGGACGGCTTTGATGAGCTGCTGCACACGCTTGACCAGCTAAACGAGATGAACTTCAACAGCCGCATACTCTATATGGACGCGGATACGGCAACCCTTGTAAAGCGCTACAAAGAGACGCGCCGCCGCCATCCGCTGCAAACGCGCACCATCGGCGTGGAGGAGGCCATAGCGAAAGAGCAGGCGCTGCTTGACCCTGTGCGTCAACGCGCGGATTTCATCGTGAACACCTCGTCACTCACGCTGGGTATGCTGCAAAACAGGCTGTTTGCCCTTTTCGCCGCGGACGGACGCAAGCGCGAAATTGACGTGACGGTGATGAGCTTTGGCTATAAGCACGGTGTGCCGATGGATGCGGATCTCGTGTTCGACGCGCGCTTCCTGCCCAACCCCTATTATGTGGAGGATCTCAGACCGCAATGCGGGCTTGACGGGCCTGTGTTCGACTATGTGTTCGGCTATCAGCAGACGCGCACATTCATGCAGAAGCTTGAAGAGCTGGTGGATTTCCTGCTGCCGCTGTATATAGAGGAGGGGAAGCTGACGCTTACCATCGCGATAGGCTGCACCGGTGGCCGGCACCGTTCGGTTGCGATCGCGTCCGCGCTCAACGACTATCTCACGGCAAAGGGCGTGAGCGCGGTCAACATCAACCGCGATGTGGATAAGTGAGGTAAGGCTGATGTCATTTTCATCACAGGCAAAGGCGGAGCTTTGCCAGCAGCGGATAGAGCGCAGGTGTGACGCTGTTGCGGAGTGCTACGGCATATTGATGTATTGCAACACGTTCACATCCCACGAGATAAGGATAATAACCGCCAGTGACGAGCTGGCAGCGCGCCTGCCGCGGCTTTTTCGCAAGGCGTTCGGCGTGGCGTTCGACATTCTGCCGCCGGGCAGTGCGCAGGGGAAAAAGACCTTCATTATAAACGAGCGGGAGAAGCTGGCGCACATACTCAACGTATACGGCGCAGAGATAGATTCGTTTCTCGCCCACCACGTCAACTACGGCGTGCTGGAGGAGGATTGCTGCCGCGCGGCATTTGTGCGCGGGGCGTTTTTCGCCGGCGGCAGTGTGACAGACCCGGAAAAGCGCTATCATTTGGAGCTGGCCACGCCGCACCGCAGTGTCAGCCGCGAGGTGTATTCCATGCTGCTGGATATGGGCTTTTCCCCCAAGGAGTCGGAGCGCAGCGGCAACGCACTGCTGTACTTCAAGCAGGCCGACGCGATAGCTGACTTTTTCACCAAGCTGGGCGCACCCTCGACCGCGATGAATGTTATGACGGCCAAGGTGGAAAAGGAGATGCGCAACACCATCATCCGCCAGATAAACTGCGATTCGGCCAATGCGGACAAGACCGTGCTGGCTGCACAGGCGCAGTTGAGCGCGATAAAATACATCGTGCGTGAATACGGGTTGGACGCATTGCCCGAACCGCTGAAGGACGCGGCGCTGCTGCGCATAACAAACCCCGAGGCGAGCCTTGCGGATCTTGCGCTGCTGTCAAACCCGCCTGTGACCAAAAGCTGTCTCAGCCACAGATTCAGAAAGATAATCAGCCTTGTCCCCGACAGCGAGAAGGCGGAGGAATAACGGAGAATATATGAGCTTTGTTCATCTTCATGTGCATACTGAATACTCCTTGCTTGACGGTGCCTGCCGCATAGACAAGATCGCACAGCGCGCCGCCGAGCTGGGGCAGACTGCGCTTGCGATAACGGATCACGGCGTGATGTACGGCGCGGTGGCGTTCTATAAGGCGTGCAAGGAGGCCGGTATCAAGCCGATCATAGGGTGCGAGGTGTATGTCGCGCCGCGCACCATGGCCGACCGTGAGCACGGCATCGACTGGAACTACTCCCACCTTATCCTCCTGTGCAAAAACGAGGTGGGCTACAGAAACCTGTGCTATCTTGTGTCGGCCGCGTTCACGGATGGATTTTACATTAAACCGAGGATAGACTGGCAGCTTCTCCGCGAGCACGCGGAGGGGCTTATATGTCTGTCGGGTTGTCTCGCGGGTGAGATACCGCAGAAGCTTATCCACGGCGATTATGTCGGTGCGCGTGAGCGGGCAAAGGAGCTAAACGAGCTTTTTGGTGAGGGCAACTTCTATCTTGAAATACAGGATCACGGCATCATGGAGGAGAAAAAGGCCGCAAGAGAGCTGATAAGCCTCCACCGCGAGACGGGTATACCGCTGGTCGTCACCAATGACGCGCATTATATAGAGAAGAAGGACGCGTACTATCAGGATGTGCTGATGTGCATCCAGATGGGCAAAACCGTGGATGACCCCAACCGTATGCGCTTTGAATCGCAGGAGCTGTACCTGAAAAGCGAGAGCGAAATGCGCGCGCTGTTCCCCGAATATCAGGAGGCGGCGGACAACACCAACGTCATCGCGGAAAAGTGCAATTTTGATTTCCAATTCGGCCATTATTTCCTGCCGCGCTTCAAACTTCCCGAGGGCGAGTGCGACAGCTATGAATACCTGAAAAAGCTGTGCGAAAAGGGCTTTGCAGAGCGCTACCCCAACAGCCCTGAGGTGCACAGCCAGCTTGAATATGAGTTGGAAATGATAAATAAGATGGGGTTTGTGGATTACTTCCTCATCGTGTCGGACTTTATCGGCTATGCCAAGCGCAACGGCATCCCCGTAGGCCCCGGGCGCGGCAGTGCGGCGGGCAGTGTGGTGTCCTACTGCCTGCATATAACGGACGTTGACCCCATTAAGTACAGCCTCTTCTTTGAGCGCTTTTTGAACCCGGAGCGCGTGTCCATGCCGGATATAGATGTGGACTTCTGCGTTAACAGGCGCGGCGAGGTGATAGACTACGTCAAGCGGCTGTACGGTGAGGATCATGTCGCGCAGATAGTGACCTTCGGCACGATGGCCGCCCGCAACGCCGTGCGTGACGCGGGACGCGCCCTGTCCATAAGCTATGCGGACACGGACCAGGTGGCAAAGCAGATACCCTCTGGCCCGAGTGCACTGAACATCACGCTGGACGAGGCGTTGAAGCTGTCAAAGCCCCTGCGCGAGATATACGAGAAGGACGACACGTTTAAACGTCTTATTGACGTTGCCCGCGCACTGGAGGGTATGCCGCGCCACGCCTCAACCCACGCGGCGGGCGTGGTGATAACGGAAAAGCCGGTGTATGAATACGTCCCCCTTGCAAAGAATGATGAGTCTATCGTGTGCCAGTACCCCATGACCACGCTGGAAGAGCTGGGACTGTTGAAGATGGACTTTCTCGCCCTGCGAAACCTGACGGTGCTGGATGATGCCGTAAAGCTGGTGCAGCGGTTTGAGCCGGATTTCCGCATAGAGGATGTGCGCGAGGATGACCCGGCAACCTATGAGATGCTGGCGCAGGGGCGCACCAGCGGCGTGTTCCAGCTTGAAAGCACGGGCATGACGGGCGTGTGCGTCGGCCTAAAGCCGAAAAGCATTGAGGATATCACCGCACTTATCGCGCTCTACCGCCCGGGGCCGATGGACTCTATCCCGCGCTTTCTGGAGTGCTCTGCGCATCCGGAAAAGGCCAGCTATAAGCATGAGCTGCTGCGGCCGATACTGTCGGTCACATATGGGTGCATCGTCTATCAGGAGCAGGTTATTGAAATATTCCGCCGTCTGGCGGGGTTCTCGCTGGGTCAGGCGGATATGATCCGCCGCGCCATGAGCAAGAAAAAGCATAAGGTCATTGATGCTGAGCGCGTGGCGTTTATCCACGGTGATCCGGAGCGCGGCATCCCGGGCGCTGTTGCCAACGGCGTCAGCGAGAGCGTGGCCAACAGCATATATGATGAGATACTTGACTTTGCCAGCTACGCCTTCAACAAGGCGCACGCCGTGTGCTATGCCATCGTTGCGTACCGCACTGCGTATATGAAGCGGCACTATCCGCAGCAGTATATGGCGGCGCTGCTGACCTCCGTGCTGGATAACAGCCCCAAGGTGGCCGAGTATATTGCCGAGTGCCGCGAGCTGGGCATAAAGCTTTTGCCGCCGGACGTGAATGAGTCGGGCGCGAACTTCACCGTGGCGGGGGACAATCTGCGCTATGGTCTGGTGGCGATAAAAGGCATCGGTTGGGGCGCGATAAACGCCCTCGTTGCCGAGCGTGAGCATAACGGCCTCTTTAAGACTTTTGACGATTTCTGCCGCAGAATGTCCGGCGAGCTGAACCGCCGCGCGGTGGAGAATCTGATAAAAGCGGGCGCGTTCGATTCTCTGGGCTACAAGCGGCGCGCGCTGATGCAGATTCACGAGGTGGTAATGGACGGTATCGCCCGTGCGCTGAAGGATAACGTCGCCGGTCAGTTCGACCTTTTCGGTGACAGCGGCATTGACGGGGAGTATGGCGAAATTCAGCCGGTGGCCGTGCCGATTCCGGATATAGAGGACTATACCCCGCGTGAGCGCATGATAATGGAGAAGGAGACCACCGGCCTCTACCTCACCGGCCATCCTATGGACGAATACCGTGATGCGGTGAAGAAGATCGGTGCGCAGTCAATAGGCGTGGTGATGAACGACCTCGCGTCCGACACTGTGCCGCACAGCTTCGCCGATGGGCAGATGATAACTATTGCGGGCGTGGTGGACGCGGTAAAGACCCGCCCAACAAAAAATAACTCCCTCATGAGCTATATCACCCTTGAGGATGATACAGGCACGATGGAGCTTATCGCGTTCCAGCGTGTGCTGGACAGAAGCGGCGAATATATAAAGGAAAATGCCCCGCTGATAGTGCGCGGCACGATATCTGTGCGCGATGAGAAAGAGCCGCAATTGATGGTGGAGACACTGCGCCCCATAACGGACGCGGATGTTATGCGCGCGCCCGGCACAGAGCGGCGCGGCGGCAACAGTCAAACAGGCGCGGCAGAGAACAGCAAGCTGTGGGTGAAGCTGCCCACGGAGAGTGACCCGCGACGCGCGCGCATAGAGCTGATACTGACCATGTTCCCCGGCACACAGCAGCTTGTGATATACTGTGAGCGGGAGAAAAAGAAGCTTGCCGCGCGCTGCTGCATACACGATTCTCTCATAGCAGAGCTGCAAGAAATGCTGGGAAATGAGAATGTAGTGGTGAAATGATAGGGGGGAGCTCGCTCCCCCCATCATCCGCCGTTGGCGATTTCGTGGGCGATGGCGAAGAAGTGGGAGTATTCGCCGCGCATATCCTCGCGGCAGGCGAGGCCGTGGCGGATATGGTTATCAAAATCCATCGGGATGGTGACGCAGCCATAGAACGTCTTGCCGATCTCCTCGTCGGCCATGTACACCGCGCCCTTGGCCACATACTGCAATATCTCATATTTATCATTCTTCGTCTCGATTATCGGAGCGTGGATGTCGTGCGATTCCATGTACATCAAAAGATACCGCGTCAGCTTTAAATTCTCTGTCGGGCAGACGAGTGAGTACCCGTCCAGATCCTCGGGCGTAATGCTCTTTTTCTGCGCGAGCGGGTGATAGTCCGCCACTATGCAGAAGCTGGTCACGGAGGACAGCTCCTCCAGATATATCCCCGCCGGACACATACCGTCTATCGCAAAATGCTCTATTATGTCATAGCGATAGTTCACCAGACCGTCCAGCCAGCCGCCAAAGTTCATATCCGTAACATATTCCGGTGCAACCGCATCGGGATATTTTTTTATGTACTGGGTGCACACAGCCTCCATAAACGCGGGCAGCTTGATGGAATTCATCATGGGTATGCGTATGCTCTCCTCCGCGCGGCTTGCCAGACGACAGCGGGACAGTGTGCCCGCGTACAGCGCGGACAGCTCCTGCGCACCGGCAAGGAACTCCTTCCCCGCCAGCGTCAGCGACACGCCCTTCTTCGTCCGCACAAACAGCGGCACGCCGACCTCATCTTCCAGCAGCTCCATCTGCTGCGACAGTGCCTGCGGCGAAATGAACAGCTCCTTCGCTGCGGAGGTGAAGCTGCCCCGCTCCACCACGGTCATGAACGAGTACAGCCACTTATCATTCATACAAAGCCCACCTTTCAGCGTGTTATATCAGGTATTGACTTGATACAAACCCTGCATTAAACTGTTTTATTTTTAACGTACTTCCTGCTACAATCATAACAGACGATGGAAAGCCTGTCAACACAACATTATTTCATTGCATACGAAATCGTTATTTTCTGACAGTGCTTTGCCTGACACAAATTTTTATTGATATTGGAGGAACTAAAAATGGCAGAAAAGAAAATGCAGGTAGACTCTCTGCACCACCAGATGACCACCGTTAAGGACATGGACGCGGCAATACATCTCTATCAGGATGTTCTCGGCCTTGAGCTGACCTCCCGCCTTATCGTCCCCAACGACATTCTCCCCGATGATGTCGGTTCCAGCAAGGTTTTCTCTGACGGCATCGACCATATCTGGGAGATCGCGACCCTCGACAACTGGAAGGGCGCACCCATTGAGCTGTGCCACCCCATCTACCCCCCTGTTGAGGTCATGAACCCCAAGACTGACTACGGCTACACCGGCCACACCGAGCAGGGCTTCGCCGTGACCGACATCAACGCATGGTACGATTGGATAGTTGAGAACGGCTACCGCACCCAGTCTCCGGTTTGGGAAGCTGCACCCGGCTGCTACAGCTTCGCATTCTACGATGTTGAGGGAAACGTTATCCAGCTTTATGAGGATCCCTCTCACCCCGCCATCCCCGCATGGACGAAGATGGATCTGCCCGTCAGCGATTTCCGCACCCCTGAGCAGAAGGAATGGGCAGAAAAGACCTATAAAGACTGATTTTCCCCCGCACTGGCCTACTATTATAAATAAAGGAGACTGCACCATGAAAATACTGCGCTTTGACCATATGCACATTGCCCCAGACAACTATGATGAGTTTGTCGGCAATTTGCAGAAGCTTATCGGCCACGATGTCGTGATGAATATGCCCATGCCCGACTATGGCATGGATGTCGCCTATGAACCGTTCCCTGTCGGCATGGAGGCGTTCAAAATAGTTGCAGAGTCGAATGACAGCTACTCTTACAAGGCTGCCAGCACCGAAAAGGGCATTTTCTCTGTCGCGTTCAAGGTGGAAAACCTCGCCGAGGCGACCGCTGAGATGGAGGCCAAGGGCTGGAAGAAGCTTGAGGAGTACCCCAACGGCCCGATTCAGGAGGCACTTTTCGACACGAAGAAGGATTTCGGCTTCTACATGGAGCTTATCGAGTATCCGTTTGACACGATGTTCGATATGTTCGCAATGGCCAATCAGGGCTGATAAAAACCGCTGACAGGAGGATAAACATATGTGGTTTATGACAGAAGAACGCGAAATGCTGAAAAGCATGGCGCATGACTTTGCAGAAACTGAGGTGAAGCCCTTTATCACCGAGATGGAGGAGAACTGCACCTTCCCACATGAAATAATGAAAAAGGCCGCCGAGTGCGGCATCACCGGCCTTATCCTGCCCGAGAGCTGCGAGGGCACGGGGCCTAGCTGGGTCGATTTCGGCATCTGCGTGGAGGAGATCTCCAAGGAGAGCTGTGTTGTGGGCAATTGCCTTGCATCCCAGTACGCCGGCACCAGCCTGCTGACCATGCTTGGCCGCGAGGACATTGAAGAAAAGATACTCAAGCCCATCTGCCGCGGTGATTTCATCATGGCCACCTCCCAGTGTGAGCCGGCCGGCCAGACCCGCCTTGACGACCACAAGAGCCGCTTTGAGATCGACCCCGAGACCAACGAGATCATCCTCAACGCCAGCAAGATATTTACCACAAACGCCGGTGAGGCGGAGTGGTACCTCGTCTGCGCGAAAGCCCCCGAGGGCATGGGCGGCAAGTTCGGTTACATCCTTGTCCACAAGGACACCCCGGGCGTCATCTGCGCACACGTTGAGCATAAGATCGGCTGGAACGGTTCGTCCACCGGCTCTATGATATACAACAACGTCCGCGTCCCGATGGAAAACCTCGTCCTCGTTATGGACATTGACGAGGAGACCACCTACTACGGCGGCGGCAACATCGGCGTACTGGTCGCACTGACCTGCATCGGCGGCGCACAGGGCGTGCTGGAAAAGACCATTGCCAACGCAAAGAGCCGTATGCACGGCGACAAGAGCATCTGGGATTCCTATCAGGCAATGCGTCACACCATTGCAGAGCTGTGGATGGATGTTGAGGTTATGCGCTGTGCGGTGTACACCGTTCTTGAAAACATCGACAAGGGCGACCCCGATGCACTCAATCAGGCATGGGCACTCAAGGTCAAGGCCGCAAGAATGTTTGAGCACGTTGCAAGCGAGTGCATCGTCCTCAACGGCGGCAACGGCGTTATCATCGAAAACGGTATTGAGCGCTACCTGCGCGACGCGAAGGTGTGCTCTATCGGCTGCTTCGCTCTGCCGCACATCACCGAGATGATCGCAAACCACATCGAATAAGCAGGAGTGATACAATATGGCACTTAACATAGCGGTATGCCTTAAAGTCGCGCCCGATCCGGATCAGTACAGCAAAATAACCCTCGACCCCGAGACCAAAACCCTCGTGCGCGCAGGCATTGACAGCGTTATCAGCTCTACCGACCTGCACGCGCTGGAGCTGGCGCTTCAGCTGAAGAAGAAATTCGGCGGCAAGGTGACGCTGATATCCATGGGGCCTCCCTCTAACGAGAAGCAGCTTCGTGAAGGTCTGGGCTACGGCGCGGACGCAGCAGTGCTCCTCAGCGACCGCCGCCTCGGCGGTGCGGACGCGCTGGCCACCTCCTACACGCTCTTCAAGGGGATTGAAAAGACAGGGGCGTACGACCTCGTGCTGCTGGGCAACATAAGTGATGACGGCTCCACCGCGCACGTCCCTTCTCAGCTCGGCGAATGGCTGGACGTGCCGCATCTGACGGACGTTATCGACTTTGAGATGGACGATGAGACCGCTGCCATTGCCACAAAGGACATTGAGGGCGCGGCCGCCAGCTACAAAGTGACGCTTCCTGCGGTGTTCGGCGTGACAAAGCGCCTCAACACCGTGCGCCATCCCAACGTCAGGGATATTTTCGCTGCGAAGAAAAAGCCGTTCACCACATTGACGGCTGACGATCTCAACGAGCTTGACGAAAACTGCATAGGTCTGGCAGGCTCACCGACGCAGGCAGTCGGATATCTCAGCGCGGACTTCCACCGCGAGTGCGTGGAGATAGCCGGTAAGCCCGCCGAGGCCGCCTCAGAGCTGGCAAAGCTGCTCAAGAACGTGTGCAGGTGAGGAGGAGTGAATATGTCTAAAGAAATATGGATATTTGCCGAAAAAGCAGACGGCGTTATTGCTCCTTCGTTCTATGAGATACTGTCTGAGGCGCAGGCGGTGTACGCCGCGGCCAAGGAGAAGCCCTGCTTTGCCGCACTGTATCTCGGCGCTGACAGCGAGGGCGTTGCCGCGCTGAAAGCAAGCGGCGTTGACAAGGTGGTTAGCGTAATCAGCGGCAAGCTGGACGCGTACAACCCCGCATACTACACTGCAGCCGTCACCGGCGCTGTGCGTCAGCTAAACCCCGAGGTCGTGCTGATCGCGGCAAGCTCTGTCGGGTCTGAGGTCGCGCCGGCTGTCGCGGCAAAGCTGCACACCGGTCTGGCAGCGCACTGCACACAGCTTGCGCTGGACGAGAATGACGAGCTGCACATGATAGCGCCCGCATTTGGCGGCAACCTCATGGGCGAGTATATCATCCCCAACGCGCGCCCTGTGATGGCATCGATAAAGCCTGGTGTGTTTGAGCGCCGTGAGCTGACGGCAAAGGATGCGGAGCTGGTTGAGCTGTCTATTCCCGCGCTGGACACTATGACCGCCGGTATTGAGCTTATCGAGATAAAGCAGAGCGAGGTCACCGACACACCGGTTGACAAGGCGGAGTATCTTGTCTGCGCCGGCTTTGGCTGCGCGATGAGCGGCAACCTTGACAAGGCCAAGGAGCTGGCCAAGCGCATCGGCGCGACTGTCTGCTACACCCGCCCGCTTGCCGACCTGGGCTACTACCCCAACGAAAAGGGCATGGTCGGCACCAGCGGTAAGACCGTCAAGCCCAAGGTGTACATCGGCTTTGGCGTCTCGGGTGCAGGCCAGCATGTCTGCGGCATGAAAGACAGCGGCATCATCATCAACGTCAACAGCGACTCTACCGCGCAGTCGTTTGACATCTCCAACTACAAGATAGTTGCCGACTGCGGCGCAATACTGGACGAGCTGCTGAACAATCTATAATTTATAATAGAATAAGGAGAGTATATTATGGCACTCACCGTTGACAGCAAGGTTAAAGATCTTGCAGCAAACCCCAAAGCAACCGAGATCTGCAAGAAGTACGGCATGGATCTCACTGACAAGCGCATAAAGATGGCGTTCGGCATCTCTGCGCGCGCACTTCAGCGCTTCCCCGCCACCGGCGTCTCTCTCGAACAGCTTGAGGCCATGGACGCAGAGCTGAAAGAAGCAAATCTCTGATAGCACCGATACATTACATCTAATAAACTAAAGAAACTCCCCTGTCTGCCCGTTTCGGGGCTGACAGGGGAGCATTTTATATGTTTTGCTTTTTGTTAAGGCTTACTCGTTGTTCTCGCTCATGTTGATTGCGCCGGAGAGGTCAACAGAGGTGGAACCCTCGTCCTCCTGCTCGAACTCGTAGTCCTTGCCGGGGAGGATGGCGTTCAGGGTGATGCCGACGATGGAGGCAACTGCGAGGCCGGACAGGGAAACGATGCCGATCTGGATGTTGCCGGAGTAGCTGATGCCGATTGCAAGCACGAGGATGAGTGCCGCGATGATAACGTTGCGGGTGTTGGTGAAGTCAACCTTGTTCTCAACAACGTTGCGCACACCGACTGCGGAGATCATACCGTAGAGGATGAGGGACACGCCACCGATGGTGGCAGTGGGCATTGCGGAGACGAGTGCCGCGAACTTGGGGCAGAAGGAGAAGATGATTGCTATCACAGCCGCGATGCGGATAACGCGCGGGTCATAAACCTTGGACAGTGCAAGCACGCCGGTGTTCTCGCCGTAGGTGGTGTTGGCCGGGCCGCCGAAGAGAGCGGCAAGGGAGGTTGCCAGACCGTCGCCGAGGAGGGTGCGGTGCAGGCCGGGGTCAGTCATGAAATTCTTGCCGACAGTGGAGGATATTGCGCAGACATCGCCGATATGCTCAACCATGGTTGCAAGGGACAGGGGAACGATGGTGAACACTGCGGAAAGCAGCAGTGCGGTGTCAACCTCGCCGGAGAACAGGCCGAACACGGTGCGCTCCCAGTGGACAGGGAGGCCAACCCATGCAGCGCCGCTGACTGCGGTTACGACTGCCTCGCGCTCTGCGGGGTCAACGATGAGTGCGAAGATGTAAGAGCCGACAACACCCAGCAGGATGGGGATGATCTTGGCCATGCCCTTGCCCCAGATGTTGAAGCCGATAACGATTGCGATTGCCACGACTGCGACCAGCCAGTTGCCGGTGCAGTTGTTGATTGCGGAGGAGGACAGCGTCAGGCCGATGGAGATGATGATGGGGCCGGTGACGATGGGCGGGAAGAAGCGCATAACCTTCTTCACACCGAAGCCCTTGACCAGTGCGGCCAGGACAACGTACATCAGACCTGCGATCAGAACGCCGAAGCAGGCGTAGGGCAGGAGGCTGTTGTCAACAGTGCCGTCGGACAGGGTACGGATGGCGTTGTAGCCGCCGATGAACGCGAAGGAGCTGCCGAGGAATGCGGGAACCTTGCCCTTTGCGAGCAGGTGGAACAGCAGCGTGCCGATACCGGCGAACAGAAGCGCGGTGGCAACATCAAGGCCGGTCAGCGCGGGGACAAGCACGGTCGCGCCGAACATAGCGAACATATGCTGGAAGCCCAGCAGCAACATTCTGGGTGCGCCCAGTTCACGAGCATCGTAAATAGGGCCGTCAATCACATTTTTCTTCATTCAATTTACCTCTCTCTGTAGATATTTTATTGAATTTTATTTATAAAAGCAGCCTGCGCTGGTTTTATACTGTTTCTTCCCTGTCCATCAGGAACACGCCGGTCTCGCCGTCAAACTCCGGCAGGCGAACCTCAACAAGCTCGCTGCGGGAGGTGGGGATGTTCTTTCCGACATAGTCGGCGCGGATGGGCAGCTCTCTGTGCCCTCTGTCAACAAGCACGGCAAACTGTATGCTTTTGGGCCTGCCGCAGGAGAACACCGCCTCTATCGCCGCCCTTGCGGTGCGGCCCGTGAACAGCACATCGTCAATAAGCACAACGTCTTTCGCGTTCACGTCAAAGTTCAGCTCCGCCCGCTTGACCAAGGGGTTTTCACCGTAGGTGGTGAGGTCATCCCGATAGAAGCTTATATCGATACTGCCGCAGGGGACGAGGGTGTTTTCTATCAGGCGGATATTGTCGCGTATCATCTGCGAAATCGGCTCACCTCTGCGGCGGATGCCGACCAGCACCACATTCTCAACGCCCTTGTTCTTTTCTGCAATCTCGTGGGAGATACGCATGAGCGCCCTTTTAAGCGCGGCTTCATCCATTATCTGCGCCTTGAGCTTCATGACCATCACCTCATACCACAAAAAAATTGCCCTGCCGACACACGACAAGACATTACAGCACAACGCATAGAGACACCATCTGCGTCCCCAGCCGATATGTAAGACCTTGCCGGCATCTCTGTACCGAAGCTTAAAAATCTGTTTTCAACACGGTCAGCGCAGATGCTCTCGTCATCCGTTTTCTCTGACCATTGGTCAGTATACTTTAGTGCGCGGAAAAATGCAAGCATTTTTTTCGAGAATATAATTCTTTGCCCTTTTTGTACAAACTGCAAAAACCGCGCCCGTGCGATTTGGCACAATTGACGGCATGATAAACTCCTGCGCATCCATTTTTCAACAGGACAAGCGGCGTTTTTTGTGTTATCATACATTATATATACACATACTATGTGTGAAAAGCAGGGGCAGACGCTGTTGCGCGGCACTGCACCGGATTTAGGAGGATTAACACGACATGGCAAACAAATACGCAGGAACACAGACCGAGAAGAATCTGAGAGAGGCTTTCTCCGGTGAGTCGGAAGCCAGAAACAAATACACCTATTTTGCATCCAAGGCCAAGAAGGACGGCTTTGAGCAGATTGCGGCGCTTTTCCTCAAGACTGCTGACAACGAGAAAGAGCACGCGAAAATGTGGTTCAAGGAGCTGAACGGCATCGGCAGCACGGCAGAAAATCTTGTCTCTGCCGCTGAGGGCGAGAACTATGAGTGGACGGATATGTACGCGGGCTTTGCCAAAACTGCCGACGAGGAGGGCTTCCACGACTTGGCCGAGAAGTTCCGCATGGTTGCCGCGATAGAGAAAATGCACGAGGAGCGCTACCGCACCCTGCTGCACAACGTTGAGGCGCAGGAGGTCTTTGCCAAGTGCGAGGTGAAGGTTTGGGAGTGCCGCAACTGCGGTCACATCGTCGTCGGGGAGAAAGCGCCCGCCGTCTGCCCCGTGTGCGCCCACCCGCAGGCATATTTTGAGCTGCACGCAGAGAATTATTGATCTCGTCCGTCACAGCGGTTATATATTATAATAGTATAAATGTAGAGCAAGTATATCACCCACCGGCTCATGGGCATATCCCAAGCCGGTGGGTTTTGTGCGCAGGGGGAGGAGCTATAATTTCCCCCTCTCCATCCCCGCGTTTTTATTTGAAATTTCCTTGAAAAATCGCGGAAAAAGCATTGACGCGGGGCGCAAGCTGTGGTATATTATGAATTACCTGTCAGCCGAGAGGTTTATTTTTTGTGCGCATTTTTCCGGCGCGCGACAGATAGGCACAACGGCCACAGGGAGGCAATGCTTGGGTCATCCAAGTAAATAAAATAGGAGGTGCCGAAAAAATGGCTGCTGACGCAAGGATCAAAATCACACTCAGGTGCGATGAATGCAAGCAGAGAAACTACAACACGGTCAAGAACAAGAAGAACACCACTGACCGTCTGGAGCGCAATAAATATTGCCCCTTCTGCAGAAAGCACACCAAGCACGTTGAAACCAAGTAATCTCTGAAAGGATGCGTGAAAATGGCTGAAAAGAATAAGACTAAGTCCGCTCCTGCCAAGCCTGTCACCGCCGTCAAGAAGGACGATTCCAAGCCCGGCTTTTTCAAGAGAGTCGGCAAGTGGTTCCGTGAGATGAAGAGTGAGCTGAAAAAGGTCATATGGCCCACGCGCAAGACCCTTTTCAACAACACGCTCGTTTCCCTCGTTATGATGGTGGCTTCCGCAGTAGTTATCTGGGGTTTTGATGAGCTGGCACAGATGCTCGTCAAGGCATTGTTTACACTGGCGGGTTAAAAGACATGGCCGAAGAAGCAAAATGGTACGTTGTTCATACGTACTCAAGTTATGAAAATGCAGTGGCTTCCGCTGTTATGAAGGCCGCTGAAAACCGCAAAATGACAGACCTGATTCAGGATGTCTCCATTCCTCTGGAAAAAGTCACTGAGATAGTTGACGGCAAGGAAAAGATCGTCGAACGCAAGGTTTTCCCGGGCTATGTGCTTGTGAAAATGATTCTCACTGACGAAAGCTGGCATTTGATTCACAATGTCCGCGGTACAACCGGTTTCGTCGGTTCCGATGGCAAGGCCATCCCCCTGACGGAGCAGGAAATCTACAATCTGGGTGTTGAGCGCAAAGAGATCGTTGTCGGTTACACTATCGGCGACGAGGTCAAGGTTATTGATGGACCTTTGGCTGACTTTAACGGCATAGTGGACGAGCTTGAGCCTGAAAAGAACAGGGTTCGCGTCGTCGTGTCGATGTTCGGCAGAGAGACTCCTGTCGATCTGGAGCTTGACCAGGTTGAGCTTATTAAAGACTAAATTAAGAAAGAGGTGCTGTAAATGGCACAGAAAGTAGTAGGATACGTTAGATTCCAGGTTCCCGCCGGCAAAGCAACTCCGGCACCCCCTGTTGGCCCTGCACTGGGTCAGTACGGCGTTAACATCGGTCAGTTCACCAAGGACTTCAACGAGCGCACCAAGAACGATATGGGTCTCATGATCCCGGTCGTCATCACTGTGTACTCTGACCGTAGCTTCACCTTTATAACCAAGACTCCTCCTGCCGCACTGCTCATCAAGAAGGCCTGCGGCATCGAGACCGCTTCCGGTGTCCCCCAGAGAGACAAGGTCGCAACCATCAGCAAGGAAGATGTCCGCAAGATCGCCGAGCAGAAGATGCCCGACCTCAACTGCACCGACATCGACTCCGCTATCAGCATGATCGCAGGCACCTGCCGCTCCATGGGCGTCATCGTCGGCGACTAATAGAAGGCTATATATTGCCTGACGTGGGAGGATTTATCCATCCGACTCAACCACATTTTTAGGAGGAAAACAAAGTGTTCAGAAGTAAAAATTATAAAGAGAGCTCTAAGCTCATAGATAAGCAGGCACTGTATGATCCTCAGGAAGCCCTGAGCCTCGTGTGCTCTGCCAGCAAGGCAAAGTTCGATGAGACCGTTGAGCTGCACGTTAAGCTCGGCGTTGACGGCCGTCACGCTGACCAGCAGGTTCGCGGTGCTATCGTTCTCCCCAACGGCACTGGTAAGTCCGTGCGTGTTCTGTGCTTCTGCAAGCCGGAGCGCGTTGATGAGGCTCTTGAGGCTGGCGCAGATTACGCCGGCGGCATGGAGCTTGTTGAGAAGATCCAGAAAGAGAACTGGTTCGAGTTCGACACCGTTATTGCCAGCCCCGACATGATGGGTATCGTTGGCCGTCTCGGTAAGACCCTCGGCCCCAAGGGTCTCATGCCGTCCCCCAAGGCCGGTACTGTCACCCCCAACATCAAGCAGGCCATCAGCGAAGCTAAGGCCGGTAAGGTCGAGTACCGTCTGGACAAGACCAACATCATCCACTGCCCCATCGGTAAGGTCAGCTTCGGTGCAGAGAAGCTCTACGCCAACTATGTTGCCCTCATCGGCGCCATCATCAAGGCCAAGCCCGCTGCCGCAAAGGGTCAGTACATCAAGTCCTGCGTCACCGCCTCCACCATGGGCCCCGGCGTGAAGATCAACGCCCAGAAGCAGCTCTGATTTTGGTGTAATTGAATTATCAAGCATACCCCCTCTGCAATCGTAATGATTGCAGAGGGGGTTTATCGTTATATTGGCGTTAGTAGCGGGGTCAGTTACCCTCCGGTGCGCAGCTTTCCTGCTGTGGTTATCTTCTTAGCCAGTTCTACAACGAGATAGAGGCCGATGCCGCAGAGCATATATCTGAACGGCACGAGCATGGCGGAATACCGCTCTGACGCGAAGGAGAAGGCGAAAACGTATATATTCACCCAATATATCAGTGCCAGAAACAGCGAGATGCCGCGCTGTTGTTTCATCACAAAGGCAAGTGCAAAGGAGATAATACAGCAGGCAAAATTGACGCAACTGATATAATGCAGGGTGTTATACAGCGCGGGATTGGGCAGCCACTCCCACACCCAGTTGATCATACAGGCGGGCTTACTGACAAGATACGACCAGATAAGTCCCTTGGGGTCGCGTTTAAACCACTCTTGCAGGCGGTACTCGGCCTTTAAGCGGTCTATCTTATCACTGATATATTCGCCGCTGGAAAAGTCTTTCAATGTACCATCAGGATTATAATAATCGCTGTACTGCTCGCGGATGACGGCGTAAACATTCGTTTCGTAGTCAAGCTCGCTGTCCTGCGGGGCGGTTTTGCCCTGGTATGTGCCGAGCAACGTTGGGTTGGCTGCACCGTTCGTGATTGGGATGAACTCACTAAAGAGCTTATAATTGCGCACCGACCACGGCACGATGAACACCAGTAACGCGCACAGGAGCACCAGTGCAGGACGGATAAGACTCTTTGTCGGGCGCTTCTTGAAAATAAGAAGATACACCGCGGTGAAAATGGGCATGATGAGTATGTTCGCCCTGAACATCAGCGCCATCATGAAGCCAAAGGTATACCCTACAATGGAGCGGCGGGAGGGCGTGTCCTCGTTGCCCATACGGAAGGTATATAATATAGTAATAAGGTAGAAGAGCATATACGGCGGCTCTGTGAGAATGTTATTATCCGACCACGCCCAGTTCGGCAGGAGGAACGAGAGCGAGGCAAACACGGCACACCATTTCGGCATTATCTCACAGCAGGCCTTATAGAACACATACACGCTTGTGCAGCCCAACGCGATCATGAAACAGCGCGTGGCGTTTATGTATGCGGAGCCCTTACCGAAAATAAGCGAGAAGATACCGCACAGCACCGGCATGCCGGGCATGATTTTTGCGGTGGGATAGTCCGACCAGACGGAGATAACGCCGGTATTGGCGAACACTATGCCGCTTTGAATATAGGCGACATCATCACTGTCACCGACCACGCCTGCGCCGATGATAAAAAACATTACCACACGCTCAACAAGTGCAAGAAGCACCACCAGCAGTATTACTTTATCAGGGTCAAGGCGATTGAATTTGGATTTGGCGCTGATAAAAACCACCTCCATACAAAAGATATCTACTATATTATAATATATCACACATAACAGTATTGAAGATTATACCATGCTAAGCGTGCAAATACAAGTGCGGGGACGGGGGAGAGGGAGCGCAAAACAAAAGAAACAAACCGATAAAAATTTCTTCAAAAAAGATAAAAAATTGCTTGACATATAGCCCTGTTGCTGTTACAATATCATAGCGCGTGTGCGAGAGCATGGGCGTATTATGCGAAGAAGCGGGAGATTGCTCAAATGATGAGGTAACTTCCGTGGAGTATGTCCGGCGTCGGGATTCCGGCGTGAAATCGGGCGGCTGAAGCCTATCTTATATACGCGTATATCGCGCGGACGGAGGATAGGACCGGCTGTAACCAGCCGGTTTGTTTTTCGGACGCGGCCTGATACGCACGGTTAAGTGTATAAGAAATTCGGGCTTCATCCTGTACGCATAATAATGGCGGAGCCAATGCCGCCGGAAAACGTACAAAAAAGGAGAAAACACATGGCAAGCACCAACAAAAACATGATCCGCATCCGCCTTAAGGCTTACGATCATCAGCTCATCGACAAGGCTGCCGAGACCATCGTTGAGGCTGCAAAGCGCACCGATGCAAAGGTTTCCGGTCCCATCCCCCTGCCGACCAAGACTGAGATCGTCACGATCCTTCGTGCTGTTCACAAGTACAAAGACAGCCGCGAGCAGTTTGAGCGCCGCACCCACAAGCGCCTCATCGACATCATGT
>CAZBVU010000017.1:0-39513 GCA_964495355.1 uncultured Oscillospiraceae bacterium | reverse complement strand
ATATGAAGCTGGGACAGGACAAGCGTCCTCCCATGCCTTACTCGGACACCCGCTTACTGAATGTGCTGTCTCACACGCTGTGGTTCCTGCCGAATGTGGCATCCTGCCAGGCTATGTATAATCTGATGATGCAAAAGCAAAATGCATGGTTTAATCAGCGATATAGAATTCATGTTTGTGCTGGTACGAAAGCAGGTATCGGTTTGGATGCGCTGGCTCCTGTACAGAGAATGATGGGTGATCCGCTAAAGACTCAGACTATTACACTGTCCTGTGGAAAGCTGACCACAGGTGTTACGGTTAAACCGTGGACTGGTGTATTTATGTTGCGTAATTTAAAGAGTCCTGAAACCTACTTTCAGACCGCTTTCCGTGTGCAGTCTCCGTGGGTGGTTAAGGATGAAGCAGGAAACGATCAGATCATGAAGCAGGAGTGTTATGTCTTTGACTTCGCACTGGATCGCGCACTTCGCCAAATTTCCGATTATAGCTGTCGCTTGGGTGTAAATGAGGACAACCCCGAAAAGAAGGTAGCTGAATTCATCAACTTCCTGCCCGTCCTTGCTTATGACGGCAGCACTATGCGTCAGATAAGTGCGCAGGATGTTCTTGATATTGCTATGGCTGGTACGTCTGCAACGTTACTTGCTAAGAGATGGGAGTCTGCACTGCTCGTTAATGTGGACAACGATACCCTTTCTCGTCTTATGGCAAGCAAAGAGGCTATGGACGCACTGATGAACATAGAGGGTTTCCGCTCTCTGAATCAGGATATTCAGACCATTATCAATAAGTCCGAAGCCGTCAAGAAAGCCAAGACGGAGGGCGGTGAAAAGACCCCGAAGGAGAAAAAGGAACTCTCCAATGAGGAAAAAGAATATAAATCAATGCGCAAGAAAATCCAGGAGAAGCTCATCAAATTTGCGACTCGTGTGCCGGTATTTATGTACCTCACCGATTATCGCGAGCGTTCTTTAAAAGATGTTATAACGCAGTTGGAACCGGCGCTATTTAAAAAAGTTACAGGTTTAGATGTAAAAGAGTTTGATTTACTTTGTTCATTAGGGGTGTTTAATGCAAACCTTATGAATGATGCAATTTTTAAATTTAAACGTTATGAAGATGCAAGTTTGTCATATACCGGCATCAATAAACATGAAGGAAAAGACATTGGTGGTTGGGATACCGTTGTAAAGCGAACCGAGTATGATCAACTATTTTATAATCAACAGGCAACTATGGAAACATCAATAGAAAAATCCTATATAGATGATGAAAATTCAGTTGATGATAGAGTAAATCGTAGTATAGAAAAGAATAAAACAGTAAATATTACGAATCAGTATGGCATACGCTCAACTTCTTCAATGGCTGCGGAGCCAAAGATGCATTATGGAAATTTTGGTCAAGATTCCAATAAACAGTATATTTCAAAATCAGAGTTGAAAGAGAAAGAATATGATTTTACTGACATCGCAGATGGTGTTATTGTATATCATAAAACTTTCGGTGAAGGTATTGTGACTAAATTGGATAAGGCACAAAAACATATACGTGTAAAATTTGCAATTGGCGAAAAAACATTTGTTTTTCCAGATGCGTTTAAAAATGGATTTCTTAAGAAAGAAAAATGGTAATTACATAAATGACCAAGCCAAAGGCGATCAACCGTAAAAAGTTGACCGCCTTTGTTGTGTGTTTAAAGCTTGCACATTTATAATATGTTTTGTGTTTGACGTGTTTGCGAGGGACAGAGACCGATGCCCGCATATGAAAAACCACCCGCTTTGCGGGTGGATGTTAATTTGTTACGCCTCCCCATACAAAAAACTGTTCAGGCGTTCGCTTTCGTATTTATAGTCGCAGCCGGTCACGTCCTTGTCGTAGCCGTCATGTACCCAGATTTTTTCGCGGTCGGGGATGGTCATTTGCTGTGCCTGTGTGCCGATGAACTTCGGCGCGGCGATAAGCAGCGAGGCGAGCTGGCGCACACTGAGGTCAGTGTCGATTATCGGCAGTACGGCCTCGGCAAGCTCGTCTATCTGGCTGAGCTTTAGGCGGCGCGTGGCGGTCAGCACGGCTTGCACGGTCTTTCTCTGCCGCTCAACGCGCTGCCAGTTGTCGTCAATACGCCGCAGGCGGCAATAGCGCAGTGCGCCCTCGCCGTCAAGGTGGTTCATCCCCTCTGAAAACCATATCTCCGAATACGTGTCATCCGTCAGCGCCTGCGCTTCCTCGGCGGTCAGCTCAATGTCAACGCCGCCCAGCGCGTCAATCACGGCGCAAAAGCTCTCAAAATTGAAGTGGATGTAGCCTGCAATGTCCACGCGAAAGCAGCTTCGCACGCTGTCCGTGGTGAGCGCCGCGCCGCCATAGGTGAACGTATTTGTCAGCATCACGTCACCGTGCCCCTGCCACGGTACGGCGGTGCTGCGCTCAAAGCTTACAAGCTTTATATCGCCGTTGTTCCGGTCGAGTGAGCACAGCATTGTCACATCGCCGCGGCCTAGATCCTCCTCTGCGTTCCACGGTTCGTCCGTGCCGATGATGAGTATGTTTATTGTCCCGCTTCGCTCATCAAGACTTAGCCGCGCCTCCTCAGGGCCGAGCAGCTTTGTTATCAGCGATTCGCGCGTCTCGCCGCCGCTTGTGGCCGCACGGCCTTGCGACGCTGTCGGCACAGGGGACGCGGCAGGGGATGCACTGGGCGCGGTGCCGGGGAGGATGGACGCGCCCTCGCTTTTGACAAGGGCGGTTGTGTTTGCCGCTGTCGCGCCCAGCGCCGTGCAT
Organism: uncultured Oscillospiraceae bacterium; assembly: GCA_964495355.1. Lineage (GTDB taxonomy): Bacteria > Bacillota > Clostridia > Oscillospirales > Oscillospiraceae > Limivicinus. The sequence continues at coordinate 36,723 of CAZBVU010000017.1, read as the reverse complement.
AGCGCGCCGACTGCGATCAGCGTCCTTAAATTGAATTTTTTCATGTTTTCACTTCCGGTGTATAGCCTTTGCGTGGATTATACCCGCCTTTTCGCGATTCTAAACCGGAAATGAAAAGACAGCATGAGTGTATATAACACTATGCTGTGCATAAAAAGAGGAAAATTGTGTGATTTTTGGTTGATAATTGCCAGATTGTGTGCTATTATATTTACGGTACAGAGTACCCGTAGAGCATTGCACAACGGCAGGCGTAAGTGAGCATATAAAACTTTGATTTGGTTTTATGCAAGCTTATACCGCACGGCGGTAGTTAGCTACACCACCCGAAAGGGGGTGAAGCAGATGCGACTTACGATAACTTTGACATTGCGTAAGCTGATGTTTCAGTTTATTGTACATAGCAGAAGCCGCCACTCTGGCAAGTGACGGCTTCATGGTATAACTGTGAAATCATTACTTTAACATGAGCTAACCGCTTGTCGCAATGCTCTATGTTTAATACTATTATACATTTTGCTCCATGCTTTTGTCAAGCGTGAGAGCATTTTTTATAAGACGAACGACTGCGGATTTTAATAATTCTACCTTACTTTTTATCCTTATTCTTCTGGTACAATATCCACAGACCCTTTAGCAGCAGGTCATTATCGCATATGATCTCGCGCTTGCAGTGGGGTGTGACGAACTGCGCGATGCCGCCTGTGGCTACGATCGTGCACTTCTCGCCCAGCTCCTGCTCCATACGCTCGATCATGCCGTCGATCATGCCCGCCGTGCCGTACACAGCGCCGGAACGCATGGAATCCACGGTGTTCTTGGCGATGCAGCTTTTCGGCGCGGTGATGGATATCTCCGGCAGTAGGCTTGCACCGGCGGACAGAGCCGCGTATGAGAGCTTGACGCCCGGGATTATAGCGCCGCCGAGATAGCAGTTTCTGCCGTCTATCGCGACGATGGTGGTCGCGGTGCCCATATCCAGCACGATGCAGGGTGCACCATAGCAGCACATGGCCGCCACACTGCCAACCACGATATCACCGGCGAGTGTGCCGGGGTCGTCAATGCGCACGTTCAAGCCGGTTTTCATCCCGGGGCCGACCATCATGCACTCATGCCCGGTGACAAACTGTATAGCGCGCTGAAGCCGCCCTGTGACAGGGGGCACAACGGAGGACATGATAACGCCCTCAAAGGATTTGGGGTCAATACCGTAAATTTGTAGTATATCTGTCAGCTTGAGGATGTATTCATCCGCTGTCATGTTCGGATCGGTCTGCACGCGAACAACGCTGCGTATATCGCCATCCTCTATGCAGCCGAGAACGATATTGGTGTTGCCTACATCAACTGCGAGTATCATTTGCTTTTCCTGCCTTTGCCGTACTTTATTATTGTGGTGATGCCGGAAGAGAGCACAAGGTTGACCGCCAGCTCCACAACAAAGTTAATGCCGGTAAGCCCGAATATAACGTAGAACAAAAGAGCCTGACCGTTTGCCCAGCTTTCAAGTGCCGAGGTGAAGAATGTGAGCATACCGAGAATGAACAGACCGGTGTTCACAACAGGACACACAATGCCCGCCACGATAACGGCGATATGCTGGTTCTTCCTGGCGATGGCGCTGTACACAAGGCCGGATAGCCAGCCCGCGCCCACGCCTTTCAGCACGCACACCAGTACACACGCGACCGGTGCAATGCCCATCAGGTACATTACCGTGCCGCCATCCCATCCGGCAAGGCCGCCGATGAGAGTAACCACGCCGAAAACACCGCCGAGTATCGCGCCTGCGGATGCGCCATACATTGCCGCGCCTATGATAATCGGGGCGAGGGCGAGCGTGATGGGGAATGGGCCGAAGCGCACGAAGTTGCCGAGAACGGTCAACACGGCGACAACTGCCGACAGTAGACTTAATCCGGTCATGCGCCGGATACGGTCAGTAGACGCTGTTTTTTTCATTATTTAATTTACCTCCTGCTGTCGCTCTTTCAAGAAGATGCGGCGCAGGATTATAATAGTATGTACAGCGTAAAATGTCAATGGAAAATGTGGTAAAATCGCGCAATATTACTCTTTGCGGGCAGAACGGTAATATTTCAGGTAGGGGACGGCAAACGAGAAGAAAATCACCAAATACAGCACGAAAAGGACGCAATATGTTATAAACAGGACGCGGCTCATCATCGTGTGGGTCATGCCTTGCATAATGAGCTGCGGGACGATTATCAAAAAGAAAACAACCAGAAGCGGTATCATCCGCCCCTTGAAAACGCGGTTCATCATGTCCAGCCGTGACGCGTCATTGCAGAAGATTTCTTCCTCCGTACCGTCCATTTCACTCGCCGGCTTGCGGAAATAGCTGTAGCCTACATAGTTCTGCAAATATTCCCACCCGCAATCGCGGAACATTTGGAGGTATTCGTCCTTTTGCGCAGTGCTGTCGGGATTATAGTCCAACTGATACACCACGTCCTGCGGCTCACATTTTTGAAAGTGATATACCCCCAGGCCGGTCACTTTGGTAAATGCCCAGCCCTTTTGATGCTGCTCACGCAAATATTGCTCCTCTTTCTTCCACTCGGGGACGGAAAAGAATTTAAGTTCAGTTTTTGTGTTTTTCATGCTATTTTGCCTCCATCATGCTTTTATATAGCCGCTCTATGCGCTTCATTTCCAGCTCGAGTACCTCTGTGCCAAGCGCAGTAATGCGGTATATTTTGCGCTTGTCCTCCTCGCGTACAAATGTTATAAGGCCGTCCTTTTCCATCTTGGATAGACTGCCATACAGTGTCCCCGGGCTGATTTTAATCTCACCGTTTGTCAACTGCTCGGTTGTTTTCACAATGCTGTATCCGTGCGCATCCTCGCGCAGGCACAGCAAAATGTAAAACCCCGTCTCGCTCATGGGGACGTAAACTTTTTTGATGTGATTATCCATGCTTACTCCTGACTAAGTACTACGATGTATCGCACTGCGATGTATAGAGTATAGCACTGCGATATACCAATGTCAAGGGTGAATGTAAAAAAATTACGCCGTAACCGCCCCCACACGTCCAAGACGTAAATTATGCTGACACCACGCGTTTCCGTCTGATGTGTGATGAGCGTCCAACCTTATTGCTCCCTCGGATGTGAGACGCACACCCAGTCCCTGCCTCCCACTGACGAGGGAGGTGGCAAAAATCGCAGATTTTTGACGGAGGGAGAGTTTTTTGACATAAAAATTGCATAGATGAATATCTCTCTCCTTCCCTAAAGGACTAGGACGCTTGCGCGTCCGTCGCAGACGCGGGCAAGCCGCGCCAGCTCCCTCATCAGAGGGAGCCAAAGAGAAAACCCTCCCCAAGCCTCCACTTGGTGAACAAGGGGAGGTGACTTGCGTAAGCAAGTTGGAGGGGATCAGAGCCCCCAACAAGTGCCCATGGTAATATTCCTACTTCACACCCTCTACCCAAAGTACCAGACCGCAGTAATAGTGTGAAACTACATAACTATAGCGGCAGAAATCGCGATTTATTCACGATTTCTGCCGCTATTTTCTAAGCTTTATAATAATTTATCTATTCGCCGCTGCTATCAATGGCAATTGAAGTAGTACAGGGCGGTGCTGTCGGTCAATACGGTGTCGCATTTGCCGGAGTAGAGGTACTCAAAGCACTCGGTAGTGCCGCCGGCGAGACGCGTTATCTGACCAAGGCGCTTTTTCAGCCGCGCATCGGATTCAAGCGCCGCCAGTGCCTCGGGCGTGGAGCACATGGCCATGTTGCGCCCACTCAGGCGAAGTTTGTTCCACACGCTGGAGCCGTTGCGCGTGGCAACAACAATGTCATTGTGGACATACGGGCCGTACTGCGTGTACTTTTTGTCTGCAATCTCTTTCTCGTCCAGTGCGATGCCGCCCCACGCGCAGTCAATATTGCCGGAGGCCAGCTCGATATACACGTTCTCTTTCTCTATGGGCTGCATTTTCAGCGTCCACCCAAGGCGCTCACACACGGCCATTGCAAGCTCCACATCGAAGCCCCAGTAGCTGCCGTTGGAATTGTAAGCCATCGGGAAGGAGTTGACGTCCAGCCCTATCGTGAACACCTGCGGCGCGGGGGTGGCAAGCTCACTTAATGCCTCAGCGCGCTTGTTGATAGTTATTATCCTGTCGCCGAACCATTTCGCGGCCAGCTCATCCACTTTGCCCTCAGCGGAGAGCGTCTCCAGTGTGGCGGTGATGTAGAAGTAGATGGGGTCATCGTTGCGGAACGCAAGCGAATATTCCTGCTCTACAAGCGTCTGCACGGTCTGCACGCCATAGCCTGTGCCGCTGCTGCCACAGCCGACAGCGGACAGCGTCAGCGTAAGCATGAGCAGCACGCATATAATTCTCTTTCTCAAATCTATCCCTCCGGATGCGTTAGTATCTTCTGCGCCGTCTCCGGCACTCCTCAGCGTATGCCCGACGGCGGCGCACCTGCTTGACAAGGTGAATGACCACCACGGCCACCACCGCCGCGACAGCCAGAACTATCGCCAGCTTTATCAGCAGTGCGCGGCGCGCTGCGGCCTGTTCAGCCAATTCCTGCTCACGCGCAAGCTCCGCTTTTCTAAGCTCCTCTGCGGCAAGGCGCTCGGCCTCCTCCTCAGCCAGACGCTGCTGTTCGGCCTCCTCAGCGGCGATGCGCGCCTGCTCCACTTCCTCGGCGGCGCGTTCGGCCTCAGCGCGCTCTGCAACATAGCTTTCAAGCTTCGCATCAAGCGTGGGGGTGTAGTCCACGAACATTTTCGCCGCTTCGCCGATGACGACCTCTGCGCGCTCGACATTCTTCATCATAACGGTGAGGATGATGGGGTTTTCAAGGTAGATAATGCCTGTCGTGCCGTTCCACTCGTTATAACTGCCGTATTTCTGCGCAATTTCCAGCTCAGGGTCGGTGCAGAGGTGAAAGTAATCCACCGGCTGGGCGCGTTTAAGGCAGTCGAGAATGTTGGGGAAGCGCTCCGGCTCATTATACAGCGTGGTCATCACGTCGTTCATAAAGCGCACGGTGAAATAGCTGTAATCTACAAAGTCGGGGTCATAGTAATCATCGGGGAGAGGGGAGAACTGCTTGTACATCTCACGGGCTTCCTGGTCAGTGCCGAGATAGCTGAGCATGAGGTGAGCGTAGTTGTTGTTGGAGTAGACCAGTATGCTCTCCTCTGCATAGGAAAGGGTGATGCCTTTGAGGTTGGATTCCTGCGTCAGTTCGCCGTTGGCTTCCTTTTGGGCAAGAATCATCATCAGCGGCACCTTGTACATACTTGCACTGTAATACCATGTGTCGGCATTGTAAAACCACGTTTCTCCGGTGGCGAGATATGTATAGGCAAAGCTTATCCTGTCAGGCTTGACGTTGTAGCCGGAGAAGCGGTCGATAAAGTCCGCAACCATGCTGTCAAGCTCGGCATCGTTGAATATCTGCATCTCGTTAAGTGCGGCGCTCTCCGGTGTTATGTCGGCATTGTCGGTGCTGTCCGCGGCATAGGCGGGCGCAGCAGAGCCGATGCACAGCGCGAACGCCAACAGCACAGCAAAGGCGGTTTGCAAAAGCTTCTTCATGATATGTGTCTCCTTGAAGCGTGTAATCATATTATTATAGCATATCACTTGCCGTTTGAAAACAGCATATACATAAAAATACATCAAAAAACCGCCTTCAGGCGGTTTTTTGATAAGAAAATGGCTGGATTATCCGCCGTATTCGCAGATATATGCCACCTGTCCACTGTACCACTGGGGGAACTCAGCGCAGGGGTCGTTGCGGCTGTCGTTGAAATACCAGCCGTTGTTGTACCACAGGAGGACGTAATCCTCGGCTGCACCGTCAGATGTGTCAACATAGCTCGGTTCGCCCTTTGCCCACTGCTCGTAGGGGGCAGTCGAACCGTCATCCCACACCATTTCGCCGTTTACACGGTGACCGCCGATCCATATGCGCGTCACGCCCTTGCTCTCGGCAAGCTCGACCAGCTTGTTAAACTCTGCCGCGTCATTGGGTACGGCGAGATGGCCGCCCATTTCGGCGCACTTCTTCTGCGCGTCCGTCCAGCTAATGTCGGCAATGATCAGCTCATAGCCTTCCTTCGGGGCGGCAGTCTGCGTGGTTTCGGCGGGAGTGGCGGTGCTGTCGCTGTCAGTGCCTGTGCCGCCGGGGACATAGGGTGTCACGGCAACATCCGGCTCAATGTCCAGCAGCTCATCTTCGGGTACAACGTGCACTGTCGGCAGTACGGTCTCAACAGGTACCTCAACATCCTGCGGCTCAGCGGCGGCGTCAGCGCTCTCGGTTACGGTGGGGGTTGCAACAACGGTGCTGTTGTTCAGCGCCTCCATACTGCGGTTGAGATTCTGAATGACCGCGTTGAAGATTATTGCCACGATAACAAGGATAGCGCACAGCACAAGTATTACCGCAACGGGTCTGCGTCTGCGCTTTTTCACTTCTTCTTCCATACGACGCTCCTTTTCCAGATTCCTCGGGTATTGTACCACGGGGGTTATCTCCGGCGGCTTGTTTGCAGCCGTGTTTTCGGTTTTTACGCGCTTATCCGCGTGTTGCCTTGCTGTGTTCACGCTCACCATTGTGGTGGGGCCGGTGCGGTGCAGCTCTGCCAGATTACTCTCCGCCTCACGCGCCAGCTCCGCGGCAAGGGCAAAATCATCTGCCGACTCATCGCGCTCACCCTCACTTTCGGCGGGGGGATACGGCACTTCATCCTCAGTCGGCTCAACATATTCGGGCAGAGGCTCATCCTCATTGCGCTCAATGATGCCGACCATCATCCGCTCAAGCTCGCTCAGGTCATCGTCATTTTTGTTGAATATCGTCTCCGCGCTGGGAGCGCCGTTGAGATAGAGATTTTTAAGGCAGCTTTCCACCATGGTGCGCAGCTCATCCATGCTCTGGTAGCGCTCGTTCGGCTTGAAAAGCGTGGCTTTGTGGATTATCTCACCCAGCCGACGACCGGCAACGGCAGGAACGGTAAAATCCTCACCGCCCATGCGCCGTAGCTGAGGGTTGTCACACTCTCCCTCAAAGGGGAGCTTGCCGCCGCTGACAACATAGTACAGCAGCATACCTATCGCGTACACGTCAGACGCGGGGGAGAGCTTGTGGTTCCAGTAGGCCTCCGGCGGCAAAAATGCCAGCTCCTGCCCGAACCAATCCTCCTTGGCGGCACTGCCGATTGCCAGTGCACCGTCCTCGTCAACGCTGATATTGTCAGGATAAATGCCCCCGCGATACGCACCTGCGCCAACATCGGCCTTTACGCGCTCACACAGCTTTATTGTAAATTCGCAAAGCTGCTGGCGGTCAAGGCTTAATATGCCCTTGCCGATGGCTTTCGTGGGGTCAAATACAGATGGTTTCACGGTGAATCTCCTTTCGTGCCGGTAAGGATAGGCGATTATATTCTCCATTGCGTACCTAGCCTGGACCTGCACCTGCTGAGTGTAATAGACATTATGCTAATAATATTATGTTAACACAAGCGACTTAATTCGTCAATGAAAACTATGTTAAACTTCACAGACTTTTCAGATTATCTCAGCATTTTCTCGCACATTTTTTCAAGCTGCTCGGCGTAGCGCGTCAGTTCCTTATTCGTGCGCCCTTCCAGCGTGCGCGCGATGGACAAAACCCTCTCCGCTGCGGCAATAAGGCGCTCAAATGCTGGACTGGTGCGGCGCTTTGCAACTTTTTCAACCGGCCTTGCCTCGGCAACGTGGGTAAATTCGCTGCGGAGGAGGTCAAAGCTTGTGCCGCTGTACGGTGCAAAGGCGTTATAGCCGTGTTCGTTTTCAAGGCATTTAACAAAGCTGTCGGCAGAATCTGGGTCGCCATGGTTGACGAAAACCAGCTTCGGCTTTTTGTCAAAGCCTTTCAGCCACGCGATAAGGCCGGCCTTGTCCGCGTGACCGCTCACGCCGGGCAGAACATCTATCTCAGCGTTCACGGTGATCTCTTCGCCGAGGATTTTCACCTTTTTCGCGCCGTCCACCAGGGTGCGTCCTGGCGTACCGACAGACTGATACCCAACAAACAGCACCATGGAGTCCCTGCGCCATAAATTATGCTTCAGATGGTGGCGGATACGCCCCGCGTCACACATTCCGCTGGCGGAGATTATGACCTTTGGCGTTTTGTCATCATTTATGGCCTTGGATTCATCCGTGGACACACTCAGCTTCAACCCCGGGAATACCAGCGGATTTACACCGGAGCGGATGACCGCGCACATTTCATCGTCCAGAAACTGCTCGTCACATTGCAGGAATATGCGCGTGGCCTCGATAGCAAGGGGGCTGTCCACATACACAGGGAAATCCCCATGACCTGTGACAAGACCGCGCTCCTTTATCTCGCGGATGAAATACAGCATTTCCTGTGTGCGGCCAACGGCGAAGGAGGGGATGATAAGATTACCGCCGCGGTCAAGCACGCGCTGTATGCGCGCTGTCAGCTCAGAGACGTAGTCGGCGCGCTCAGCAGCGTGGTATCTGTCACCGTAGGTCGATTCAATGACGAGGTATTCCGTGTCCTTAACGTGCTGAGGATCGCGCAGTATGGGCTGGTCAATGTTGCCTATATCGCCGGAGAAGGTGATTTTGCGCGTCTCGCCGTTTTCGGTCAGCCAAACCTCAAACGCTGTTGAACCGAGAAGATGCCCCACATCCGTCAGCCGAATGGTGACGCTTTCATTTATCTGTATCGCCTCGCCGTAGGAGCATGGCCGCATCAGCTTCAATGCGCCCTCTGCATCCTCCATATCAAACAGCGGCTCTACAGCGCCCTCACCGCGCCGCGCGGCCTTTTTCGTTTTCCACTCCGCGTCTGACATCTGGATGTTTGCGCAGTCGCGCAGCATTATCTCGCACAGACCGCAGGTCGCGGCGCTGGCGTAGATAGGGCCGCGGTAGCCGTTTTTGTACAGCAGCGGCAGATGGCCGGAGTGGTCAATGTGCGCGTGCGTCAGCAGCACGAAATCCAGCTCACCTGCGGCAATGGGGAGCGGTTCATTCTCAAACAGGTTTTTGCCCTGTTCCATGCCGCAGTCCACGATGCCCTTTTTAGTGCCGACCTCGATATAGGTCATGCTGCCTGTGACCTCATGCGCCGCGCCCAGAAATGTTATCTTCATCGCGTTATCCCTCCATTTTTAATAAAGCCGCCATTGTGCTGTCAGCGGTGGCGGCTTTGCTTTTTAAAAGTCAAATAGATTTATCTGGTTGGTATCGGGAAGATCGCCCAGTGCGCCCATGGCTCTCAGCGTGTCCAAGTGGGTCTGGCTGACCTTGGGGCAGGCCGCACTTATCTCCTCAACGGAGATGAATTTGGTGTTGAGCGTCTTTACGCGGGCAAGGTCGATCGCCGCCGTCTCACCAAGGCCGGAGATTGACACGAACGGCGGCAGCAGTCTGCCGTCAGGCGTGATGATAAAGCGCGTCGCGTCCGATTCGTACAGGTCGATAGGCGCAAACTCAAACCCGCGCATATTGAACTCATACACAGCCTCCAGCGTGACGAGAAGATCCTCCTCGTTTGCCGTCAGCTTTGTTGCCATTTTCATTTCGTTTATCTTGCGGCGCACGTTGTTTGTGCCGCCGCACATAAGAGCCGCGTCAAACCCGCCCTTCTGACTGCGGCGGTAGAAATACGCCGAGTAGAACGCGAGAGGCTTATGCACTTTGAACCACGCAATGCGGAACGCCATCATTACATACGCGACCGCGTGCGCCTTCGGAAAGAGGTAGGCAATCTTGCGGCAGGACTCGATGTACCACTCCGGCACACCGTGCGTGCGCATCTGCGATTCAGCATCGCCCGGGAAGCTGCCTGTCTTTTTCACCTTGCCCTTACGCACGGCCTCCATCGTCTTGAACGCGAGTGACGGCTCAATGCCAACGGAGATGAGGTAGAGCATAATGTCATCACGACAGCCCACCACCTCGTTGACGGAGGCGGTGCCGCCGGTGACAAGCTCGCGGATGTTGCCTGCCCACACGTCAGTGCCGTGGCTAAAGCCGGACAGACGCACAAGCGTGTCAAACTGGCGCGGCTGTGTGTCCACCAGCATCTGGCGGGTAAAGCCTGTGCCGAATTCGGGCACACCGATAGAGCCGGTCTTGCCGATTATGGGGTCATCGTCCGGCAGACCCAGCGCGGCGGGGGAAGTGAAAATGGACATCGTATCCGGATCGGAGAGCGGAATCTTCTGCGCGTCCACGCGCTCACCAAGCTGCTCGGACAGATCCTCCATCATGCGTATCATGGTCGGGTCATCATGACCCAGCTCGTCCAGCTTCAGGAGGTTGCTCTCCATGCAGTGATATTCAAAGTGGGTGGTTATTATATCGCTGTTGGGGTCGTCCGCCGGATGCTGCACAGGACAGAAGTCCGTTATATCCTTGTCCTGCGGCACAACGACCAGGCCGCCCGGGTGCTGACCTGTGGTGCGCTTGACGCCCACAAGCCCGAGGGCGAGGCGGTTTTCCTCCACCTTGCTAACCGTGTCGGCCATTTCGGGGCGCTCCTCCAGATACTTTTTCACATAGCCGTATGCCGTCTTTTCTGCGAGGGTGCCGATAGTACCGGCACGGAAAACATGGTCAGAACCGAACAGAGTTTCGGTGTATTTGTGCGCCTTTGCCTGATATTCACCGGAGAAGTTAAGGTCAATATCGGGCGTTTTTTCGTTGCCGGGGAAACCAAGGAAGGTTTCAAACGGGATATTGAAACCGTCCCTGTTCATGCGCGTGCCACATTCGGGGCAGTCCTTTTTGGGCATATCCGCGCCGCAGCCGTAGCTGCCGTCGGTTATAAATTCGCTGTGACAGCACTTGGGGCATACATAGTGCGGCGGGAGTGAGTTGACCTCCGTTATGCCGGACATATACGCCACAAGTGACGAGCCGACAGAACCGCGCGAGCCGACCAGATACCCGTTTTCAAGCGAGTTTTCAACCAGCTTCTGCGCGGACATATATATAACGTCATAGTTGTGGTCAAGTATCGTGTTCAGCTCAACATCAACGCGGCTCTGCACGATTTCCGGCGGGTTTTCGCCGTAGATGCGGTGCATCTTGTTGTACACAAGGGTTTTCAACTGCTCTGCGGAGTTTTCAATCTTCGGCGGGAAAAGCTCCTTGGGCAGAAGCTCTATTTCCTCCACCTGATCTGCGATGGCGCGGGTGTTCGTTACCACCACCTCGTATGCCTTTTCCTTGCCCAGATACTCAAACTCAGCAAGCATCTCGTCAGTCGTCCTGAAATAGATGGGGCAGTCGCGGTCAGCGTCGGAGAAGTTCTTCGCCGCCTGCAATATCTTGCGGTACTGCTCATCCTCGGCATCCATAAAGTGCACGTCACTTGCAGCGATAACGGGCTTGTTGAGCTTGCGGCCAAGCTCAATTATCGTGCGGTTGAAGTCCTCCAGCACGCTCTTGTCGCGCACTGTGCCGTTGTGGATGAGAAAGGCGTTGTTGCAGATGGGCTGAATTTCAAGATAATCGTAGAAAGACGCGATCTTTTCCAGCTCACGCTGGCTTGCGCCCTTCATCACCGCGCCGTACAGCTCACCCATACCGCAGGCAGAGCCGACGAGTATACCCTCCCTGTGGCGCACCAGCAGGCTTTTCGGGATGTTCGGGTTGCGGTGATAGTATTTGAGATACGACTGGGAGATCATCTCATAGAGGTTTTTAAGCCCCACGCGGTTTTTCACCAGCAGGGTCATGTGATAGGTTTTTGCCACGTCTGTGCGGCGTATAGTGTGGTATATCTTCTCAATATCATCCACAGTTTTTGCGCCCTGCTGACGCAGCATGGGGATGAATTTATCCATCATGCGCGCCACGACCATCGCATCATCAGAGGCGCGGTGGTGGTTGAATTTGGGCAGACCGAGATGGTTTGACACGATATCCAGCTTAAAGCGCTTCAGCTCCGGCAGCAGCGCCTGCGACAGGGCAAGCGTGTCCATAAACACGGGGGAGAAGTGCAGATTGTGCCTGTCAGAGGCCGCCGTCATAAAGCCCACGTCAAAATGCGCGTTGTGCGCGATGAGCGGGCGGTCGCCGGCAAATTCCATGAACATCTTCATGGCGGTCTTTTCATCGGGCGCACCGGCCACATCAATGTCCCTTATGCCGGTCAGCTTTGTGATTTCGGGCGGAATGTGCATCCCCGGGTCAACGAAGGTGTTGAACTCCCTGATAATGTTCCCGCCGGAGAATATCACCGCGCCGATCTCCGTCATGCGGTCGTTGAGCGCATTGAGGCCGGTGGTCTCAATATCAAAGGCGACAAACTCCGCATCCAGCGGGAGATTTGACTTGCCGATGACGGCACTGTTGCCGTCCATGTCGTTGTAATAGTAGGCTTCAAGGCCGTATATCACCTTTATGCCAGCCTTTTTCGCGGCTGACCACATTTCGGGGAAAGCCTGCGCCACACCGTGGTCGGTTACGGCAACAGCGGGCATACCCCAATATGCCGCGCGATTTACCACCGCCGTAGGGTCAGTGAGCGCGTCCAGCGCGGAGAAGCGGGTGTGCAGATGCAGCTCCACGCGCTTTTCCGGTGCGTTATCCTGACGCACGGTATTGCGCGTCTTTTTTATGGATTTGGGCGTGATGACATAATCCTCATCATACTTGGAGTAGGTCACATCACCCTGTACGATAAGATGGTCGCCCACGGAAACATCAGGGATGCTTCCCCCGTCTCTCAGGCGCATATACCTTGAAACGCGCACGGAGTTTGTGCGGTCGGTCATGTCAAAGCACAGCACAGCATCACCCTTTGCAAGGGTCTTGCTGGACACGGCGAACACATCACCCTCGACAACAATGTTGCCGGATTCGGGCTTTATTGCGCTCATGGGTATGCTTTTTTTCTTTATATCGGACCCAAGCAGCAGCTTTGAGTCACTTTTGACCACCGGCGCATCCGAAAGGGGAAAATCAGGCGATAAGGACACGCTGGACAAAAGGAAGGTATCTTTTATGCAGTCGCTTATGCGCGAAATGTCAGCAGGGGAGGGACAGTATGGAAACCAGGCGTACACCAGCATATTGTTGCCAACGCGTGATATTTCCACATTTGTCACATATGCGCCATTGAATATGGCGGGGGAACTGCAAACTGTTTTGCACTCGGGGAACATGGTCAAAAAAGGGGTGTTATCTGTTTGCATTAAAAATCACCAGTATTATTCCGCATCACTTTCGATGAGCGCGATCAGCGCATTGCACAGCTCATCATAAGGATATGTACCCAAAACCTCACCTTTTTTAAAGAGTATGCCCTTGTTCTTGCCGCCGGCAATACCATAGTCGGCTTCACGCGCCTCGCCCGGGCCGTTGACAACACAGCCCATCACGGCCACGGTGATGTCCCTGTCCATGCCGGACACAAGCCCCTCCACCTTGGAGGCAAGGGAGATGAGGTCAATTTCCGTTCTGCCGCAGGTGGGGCAGGACACAAAGCGTACACCGCCGCGCCTGACACCGGCTGCCTTCAAAATGGCGATACCGGCGCTGACCTCGCGCACAGGGTCTGCCGTGAGGGAGACGCGGATGGTGTTGCCGATACCCTCGCACAGCAGTGTGCCGATACCCACTGCGGATTGTATAGTGCCGTTCCACTCGGTTCCGGTCTCGGTCACGCCGAGATGGAGCGGATAATCAAAGCGCTCGGCGGCAAGGCGGTACGCCGCCACCGTCAGCGGCACGGAGGATGCCTTCATCGAAAGGCATATGTCGTTAAAATCAAACTTTTCCAGCAGTGCGGCGTGACCCTCGGCGCTCTCCAGCATGGCCTCCGGACAGGGATGGCCGTACTTGGCCAGCAGGCGCGGCTCAAGACTGCCCGCGTTCACGCCAATGCGTATGGGGATATTACGCGCGCGGCAGGCATCTGCCACGGCCTTTACATTCTCCTCACCGCCGATGTTGCCGGGGTTTATGCGTATTTTGTCTATCCCGCGCGCGGCAGCTTCCAGCGCGAGGCGATAGTCAAAGTGTATATCCGCCACAAGCGGCATATCCACCTGCTCTTTTATTGCCGACACTGCGCGCGCCGCGTCCATGTCGGGTATTGCAATGCGCACGATGTCGCATCCGGCGGCGCGCATTGCCTTTATCTGCGCGACCGTGGCGGCCACGTCCCAGGTCTTTGTGTTGCACATTGACTGCACGCTCACGCGTGCGTCACCGCCCAGCTCAACACCGCCCACGCATATTTTTCTTGTGTTGTTTCTTTTATCGTTCATCTCGTCACTATCCTGATTATATCGTTGAACATTATATACGCCATCAGCGCCAGCAGCAGCACCATGCCCGCGGCATGGATGTAACCCTCATATTTGGGGTTGAGGTGCTTGCCGGTGATGGTCTCTATCAGCCATGTCACTATGAGAAGGAATACGCGGCCACCGTCAAGCGCCGGAATAGGCAGCATATTCATCACCGCAAGGTTCACCGCGATAAATGCGCCCAAATACAGTATATCCAGCAGCGCATCACCGACGCTTGCGGCGTTTTCGCCGGTCTCCGCCATGAGATCCACTATGCCCACAGGCCCTGCCATGTCGTTCACGCTCACATTTCCGCCGACAAGCTCACCCAGGCTCATCCACACCATGCGGCCAAACTGCATGGTGGTGTTCCATGAATAGCGCAGCTTGTTGAAAAGCGTGGCCTCGTCATAGCCAAAGTAGAAGCCGTACATTTTGCTTTCCTGATCGGGGTATTCCACCGGAACCAGCTTGAAGTTTTCCAGCTTCACGCGATGCCCGTCACGGCGCACGACAATATCGTATGTCCCATCCCCACGGGAGAGAAAGTCGGATATATCGTTTAGCTGATATATCCTCTTTCCGTTGATGCTCAGCAGTCGGTCACCGGCTTCAAAGCCGCCGGAACCCTCGTAGGGGCAGCCGTCCATAAAGCCGGATATGACCGGTGCGCGAAATCCTGTTGCGGAGGCGTATACTATAACCACTATCAGAAAGCCCAGAAGAAAATTCATGAACGCACCGGCGGCGAGAATGATGGCGCGCTTCCACGCGCTTTGCGATGTGAATGCGCGCGGGTCGTCAATTGCCTCGTCCTCTCCCATCATGGCGCAGTAACCGCCCATGGGCACGGCACGCAGGGCGTACAGCGTCTCGCCCTTTTGCTTTTTCCATATTGCAGGCCCCATGCCGATCGAAAACTCCTCCACCTTCACGCCGCACAGCTTCGCCGCGGCAAAGTGGCCGAATTCATGCACTGCGATCAGCACGCCAAAGAGAAGTATTGCCAGGATAACATAGATAATGGTCATAAATTGCCTCACATATTGCGATAAATTGCGATTATTCCTTTGCGCCGTATTTTTCCTTTACAAAGCGCCTTGCAGCACTGTCAGCTTCAATGATAACGTCCAGATCATCACTGTGCACAACGCCCACAGTCTCCACCGCTTCGGCGGCGCAGTCATATATGCGGTTGTAGCCGAGCTTGTGGTTGAGGAACAGCCGCACGGCCTCCTCATTGGCCGCGCTCATCACACAGCCTGCCGTGCCGCCGGTACGCGCGGCCTCCATTGCAAGGGCGAGGCAGGGCGTGTTTTCAAGGTCGGGTGCGTAGAAGCTCAGGTCGGCAAGCTGGTAGAAGTCCAGCGCATCGCGCACAGCGTCCACGCGCTCAGGGTAGGTGAGCGCAAACTGAATCGGCAGGCGCATATCCTGCGCGCCGAGCTGGGCGATAACAGTGCCGTCAATAAGCTCTACCATAGAGTGTATGACACTTTGCGGGTGAATAACCACCTGAATGTCATCCGGTGTCACGCCGAAAAGATGCATGGCCTCTATAAATTCCAGACCCTTGTTCATCATCGTGGCGCTGTCAACGGATATTTTCGCGCCCATGCTCCAGTTGGGGTGCTTTACCGCCTGTTCGGGCGTCACGTTTTCAAGCTCTTCCCGCCGTCTTCCGCGGAACGGACCGCCGGAGCCTGTCAGCAGCAGCTTTTTCAGCTCACCCTCACGGCGCCCCATAAGGCACTGGAAGATCGCCGAGTGCTCAGAGTCCACCGGCACTATCTCCGCGCCCTTTTCAGCAGCGCGCTTCATCACGATCTCGCCCGCGCACACCAGCGTCTCCTTGTTTGCAAGGGCAATGCGCTTTTTCGCGTCAATCGCGGCCAGCGTCGGCTTTAAGCCGATAGCGCCGGACACGGCGGTAACCACGCAGTCGATATCGTCCAGCGTGGCGGCCTCTATTATGCCCTCAATGCCGGAGGCCACGCGTATATCCGTGTCAGCCACGGCAATTTTGAAATCCTTTGCGGCCTTTTCATCGTACACGGCGACGAATTTCGGCTTCAGGCGGCGCGCCTGCTCCTCCAGCAAGGTTATACTTCTGGAAGCGGCCAGTGCCGCCACCGGCAGACCCATATGCTCTGCCACATCTATGCTCTGTCGGCCAATTGAACCGGTACAGCCGAGAATTGAAACGGCTTTAAGCATTTTTTCTCTCCTTTATTTTCAGGGCACGAAGCTGTGCCTTGTGTTCATCGCTCACGCGATAGCTCTCCAATGCCTTTTGTATGGCCTTGTTGTGCGTCCAGGTATTCAGCCTGTGCGCGGTGAAATACGGCAGAACCGCGTCATACTGCTTTGCAAGCGCCGTTGCGAAGAACCATGCCACCATCATGCGCACATAGTATTCCTCACTCTCCACACTGCATACAAGGCGCGGATATTCATCCGAATAATCCTCGTTCAGATACCAGCGCATGAGCTGACCTATGCCATAGCGCACGGTGCAGCATTTATCGCTTTTAAGCCATGCGCGGACATTTATCAGCAGCCGCGCCTTGTCGCGCCCCAGCACCTTTGGGTTCATCTGGTCGCAGGTTGCCCAGTTGTCAACATACGGCAGAAAAGCCTCCAGCGCGGCGATGCACGTGTCAAAATCGCGTATCTGCTCTATAAAAAAGGCATGGAGCTGATTTTCCTCAAAATACTCATGCGGCAGGGCGGCCATAAATTTCTCGCGCTCTGCCGTGCCGGAAAGCTCCTTGGCAAGCTGACGCAGAGCGGGCGTGCGCACACCGATGAAAGCCGCGTTATCAACGTTCGGCACAAGCTTTGCATTGAAGTCGCGGTATTTTTCATCTGCCAGCGCGAAAAGCCGCGCCTGAATATCCGTCATGGATTTTTCACCCCGCCGTAGCGCCTGTCGCGGCTGCGGAACACCTCAATCGCGCGGTCAAGCTCCTTAGAGCTGAAATCCGGCCACAGCACATCGGTGAAATAGAACTCGGAATACGCGCACTGCCACAAAAGAAAGTTCGACAGGCGCACCTCACCGCCCGGACGGATAAGCAGGTCAGGGTCGGGTATATCGGCGGAGTACAGATATCCGGCAAAGCCCTCTTCTGTGAGTGCGCCGGTGACGCGCCCAGCGGCATAATCCTCTGCATAGCGCTGCGCCGCGCGCACAATCTCGTCACGCCCGCCGTAGTTGATGCAGATGTTGGCCTGAAACCCGTCATAGTGGCTGCTTATCTCGTTTGTGCGGGCAATTTCGGCCTGCAGCTCATCCGATAGGGCGGTCACATCGCCCAGCACCTTCATCTTTATCTTGTCGCGCTCCATCGTGGCGATAGCCTCGCGCAGATATTTGTCCAGCAACTTCATTATAGTGCTGACTTCCTCGCCCGGACGCTTCCAGTTCTCTGTTGAAAATGCGTAGACTGTTAGATAGTCCACGCCTATGTTCTTGCAGTATGTGGCGATCTGCCTGAACGTCTCTGCACCGGCGGCGTGACCTGCCGTGCGCGGCAAGCCGCGCTTTTTTGCCCAGCGGCCGTTACCGTCCAGTATTATCGCAATATGGCGGGGGAGGCCGGATCTCTCCTGCTCCCCCGCCTTAATGGTCTGTGCCATTTGCTAACCTCCGTACAGCTTAAATCTCGGTAAGCTCTTTTTCCTTCTTGTCGGTGATTTTATCAATCTCCTTGATGTAATCATCGGTCAGCTTCTGAATGTCCTTTTCAGCGATCTTGTAGTCATCCTCAGTGATGGTGGATGCCTTCTGCTGTTTTTTGAATTTGTCTATCGCGTCGCGGCGAATGTTGCGTATTGCAACCTTGGATTCCTCGCCGTACTTCTTGGTCTGCTTTACGAGGTCGCGGCGGCGCTCCTCAGTCAGCGGCGGGAATACCAGACGCAGCATACGCCCGTCATTCTGCGGGTTGATGCCGAGGTCGGATGCGAGGATGGCTTTCTCAATGCCCTTGAGGACGGAAGCATCCCACGGCTGGATGAGCAGAGAGCGCGGGTCGGGAGAGGCGATGGACGCGACCTGCTGTATCGGCGTGGGAGAGCCGTAGTAGTCAACCTCGATCTGGTCAAGCACGGCGGCGTTCGCGCGGCCTGCGCGGATGGTTGCGAGCTGTGAATTGAGAGCCTCGCAGGTTTTCTTCATTTTGCTTTCAAATTCCTGATAGTCTGACATTGCTTTACCTCCGGTATATTATCATAATATTTTTTCGCTTTTGTTAGCTTTTATTGAACGGTTTGAGAGCGGAATGTGAATTTACATTCCTTGTTTTCAGCGCACGGTGGTGCCCAGCTTTTCGCCGGCGAGTACGCGGCCTATATTCTCCGTCTCCGCGAGGGCGAACACGATGAGCGGGATGTTATTGTCCATTGCGAGGCTTGTCGCGGTGGAATCCATAACCGCGAGATGGCGCGAGAGAACCTCGTCATAGCTTATCTCGTCAAACTTCACGGCGGACGCGTCCGTTCTGGGGTCGGCAGAGTATACGCCGTCAATGTTCTTGGCGAGGAGTATCGCGTCTGCATGGATCTCCGCGGCGCGAAGTGCCGCTGCCGTGTCGGTGGAGAAGAACGGCATACCCGTGCCGCAGCCAAAGAGAACTATCTTTCCGCTTTCCAGGTACTCTATTGCCTTTTTGGTGTCATAGCGCTCACCAACGCCCTGAATGTCAACAGCGGTCATAACGCGCGCGTCTGCGCCAAGCTGTTTGAAAACGTCTGCCACGGCAAGGCAGTTCATCGCTGTAGCCAGCATACCCATGCGGTCTGCGCTGACGCGCTCCACATGACCGGCACCGTCCTTCACGCCGCGCCAGAAGTTGCCGCCACCGATAACAATGCCAAACTGCACACCGTTGTCTGCACATTCCTTGATGGCTGCGCATACCTTTGAGACAAATTCAAAGTCATATCCGCTCTTCTTCTCAGCGGCAAGCGCCTCACCGCTTATCTTGATAAGTACGCGCTTATAAATATTCTTGTTCTGCATCTTTTCTCTCCTTATATATCAAGTATACCCATTATCACTATGCCGATAATAACCAGCAAAATTGATAGATAGTGTTTTTTGGACAGCTTTTCTTTCAAGAATATACGCCCCCAAATGACGGACGCCACACAGTAGGAGGAAATGATGGGCGCGGCAAAGGCAACGTGCTCGGTATCGGCAAGGGCGTAGATGTAGAAGAACTGACCGATCGTCTCAAACACGGCGCCGGTGTACTTGGGCGCTTCCTGCTTGACAATAAGCTTCTGCTTTTTAACGCCGAGAACGTATATTGCGCTGATAATGCCGACAAGCAGGAACGTCAGCTCATATGCAACGTTGGCAGAGTCCTCATTCAGAACCTCCAGCACGCGGCTGTCGGCAAAGGTGCCCAGTGCATCCAGCAGGCAGTAGATTATGGGGATAACAATTGCAATCCAGCTCTTGGCGTAGTGGTGATTGGAGGCATCCTGACGCGCACGGCGAAGCTCCTCATCCTCGTTGGCCTCGGTTATGCCCAGTGCGATAACACCGAGGCATACAAACGCCACCGCGACCAGCGCCATTGCGGGCAGCTCATCGCTTATCCCGACGGTTGCAAACGTCAGCACGGCCACGACCGCGCCGGAACTGTTGCATATGGGGGAGGAGATGGACAGCTCAATATAGCGCAGGCCGAGATAGCCCATTGCCATCGAGCTTATGTATAAAAGCGAAACGGGCAGATAGGTCAGCAGAATTTCACCGTTGATCTCAACACCGCCGACAAAAATCTCATACGCGGCGTGAATACCCATCACAACGCCGACCGCCGTTACCATTTTTAAGTGACTATACTTATCGGTGGCATCCTGACAACCGATTTTGGAAAACAGGTCAGAACCACTCCAACAAAGAAGCGCTATAACAGCGAACCAGAACCACATGATTGCATCAAAAACCTTTCTGATGCCGACATTTACCAGCATCTCATACTTTCACCGATGATTTTACCACAGTATCGTGTTTTTGACAATTCCTAATTGACAAATTATCTTCACCGTGCCGCGCTATAATCATGGCATGAAAGTTGTTTACATAGACAGTCTCTTTGTCACAAACCTCGCCATCGACTATCTGCTGCTGCTTGCGTCGGCGCAGGTGTGCGGTGTACGTCTCAAACGCGCAAGGTACCTTGCCGCCGCCGTTCTGGGCAGTGTGTACGCTGTGTGCGTGTATCTGCCGCGCGCGTCTTTTCTCCTCCAGCCGTGCGTAAAGCTTGGCGCGGGGCTTCTCATGGCGCTGATTGCGTTCGGCGGTGAGGCGCGGCGCATCCGCTGTGCGCTGATGTTTTTCGCGGTGTCGGCGGCGTTCGGCGGCTTCATCTGGGCGATAGAGCTGGCCGGCGGCCATCCGGCGTTCGATACGCGCACGCTCATCGTGTCCTTTGCGCTGTGCTATGCGCTGCTGTCGGCGGTGTTTCGCGGCAGGGCACAGCTTGCCGACAGGCCGCGCGTTGCGGTGGAGCTTGTGCTAAATGGCCGCACATCGCGCTTCAACGCGCTTGTTGACACCGGAAATGCCCTGAAAGACCCGCTCAGCGGTACGCCGGTTATGGTGATATGTCCGCACGCCGCCGCGCCGCTGTTTTCGGATGATACCGCGCTTTTGCAGCTTGACGCGGTGAGCTTTGCAGAGCGGGCGGCGGAGCTGACGGAGCTGAGGGGCAGGGTTCGGCTCATCCCGTACACCGTGGTCGGAGGCGGGGGCGTGCTGGCCGCCTTTCGCCCGGACAGCGCTATTATAGACGGCTCGCCGCGTGACATTCTCGCCGCACTCAGCGCAAATGCGGAGGGCGATGGGTACGAGGGAATAGTATAATGAAAGGATAGTTGACCATATGCTTTGTAAACCGCAAATATTTTTTCTCAGGGAACACATTTTGACCATCCTCGGCATAACTCCGCCGCCGCTTTATTATATCGGCGGCAGTGATACGCTACCGCCGCCGCTTGAACGCGCCTTGGAGGAGGAGACCATCCGCTGCGCCGAGAATGGGGACGAGGACGCGAAAAAGACGCTTATAGAGCATAATCTGCGCCTTGTTGTGTACATCTGCAAGCGCTTTGAAAACACCGGCATAAATATAGAGGATCTCATATCAATAGGCACGATCGGGCTTATAAAAGCGGTCAATACCTTTAATTCCTCCAAGAATATAAAGCTTGCCACATACGCCTCGCGCTGCATTGAAAATGAGATACTGATGTATCTGCGCAAAATAAGCTCACAGCGCACGGAAATCAGCTTTGATGAGCCGCTGAATACCGACTGGGATGGGAATGAGCTGCTTTTGTCGGATATACTCGGCACGGATGAGGACGAGGTTGCCCGCCCATTGGAGGATGACGCGGAGAAAAAGATGCTCATGCAGGCCATCTCAACCCTTGCCGAGCGCGAAAGGAACATCATCCTCATGCGCTTTGGTCTGCCTAACGGCAAGGAGTACACGCAAAAAGAGGTGGCTGATATAATGGGCATTTCGCAAAGCTACATAAGCCGCCTTGAAAAGCGCATCATTGACCATTTGCGCCGAGAGCTGCTGAGACTGTTGCAGGTGTGAAAAGAATATGAAATGCAAACAGCTTCCCGAATCAACGTCTTCGGGAAGCTGTTTTGTTATTATATCTCAATCTCCTGCCAGTATAGTCCGCGGCCTGCCGGTCGTTTGTCATAGCCGGATGAATCGCGCGTGAGGATGTTCACATGGTCAAAGCCAACCTCGCGTGCCAGTTCCAATGCTGCGTCAAAGCCGCCGTTCAGCTTTTCTTTCTGGTGCGCATCGGCAGAGATGAGGATCTCTGCTCCAAAGCTGTGCAGTGCGCGCATAAGCGGCGGGGCGGGATAGGGAAAATGCTTGCGCCCTCGATTTGCAGCGCCGCAATTTATCTCAAACGGTACGCCGCGCCGCACGAGATGCTCAATTGCGTCTAATGCCGGTGTTAGATAGCGTGGATCATTTTCATCAAGAAAATGGCCGCCCATCTCCGGCGAAAGATCATTGAAGCGCGTAACAAGGTCGAAATGCCCGATGAATGTGGGGTGCAGCCGATCATACACCTGCGCTTCAAATTCATAATATGCCCTCGACAGCGCGTAATAATCGCCGCTGAAATATGTCTCTGCCAGACGATGGACGTTTTCAACACTTCCATCAACCGAAAGCATTTCACCATCTATCGGCGGCATATTGAGATAATGCGTTGAACCGATAACATATTCTGCTTCATCGGCTTCATTCGGACTTTCGGTGTTGTCAAGCTCAATGCCGCGCAGTAACTCTATCTTGTCACCGTAAATCTGCTCAAGGCGGTTGAGCTCTGCATAGTATTTTTTCTTGTCCACGCGTGCATATGAGTCAATATGGCCGGAAAAGCCCAGATGCTCAAAGCCGAGCGCGATGGCGGCTTTCACCATATCCTCTGCGGTGTCGGTTCCATCGCAAAATGTGGTGTGCGTATGATAATTTGCGCGAATAACCACAGCTATTTCTCCTTATATGCCACAATGTAGTTGCCAAAGCGCTCAAAGCTGAAGCCGGCCTCCGGTAGCAGACCCAGATCATCACCGTACGAGATGATGTATGCGGCGTTTTCCTCAACATCATACGGGCTTACCCAGAAATAGTACCGGTCAAAGCTCAGTGCGTGCAGATACGATGTCGGGAAGTATAGATACTCCACTGTGTCGCGGAAGGTTGTGACAGGTGTTTTGGTGTAAAACAGCACCTTGGTGTAAAATTCGTCCTGATCAATGTACACCTTTTCGCCCTTTTCAACGGCAAGCTCCAGCGCCTCATCCAGCCCATAGGAATAATGCGCCTGAACATCCGCAGCATAATCGGTGAAATAGTAATGTGTAAACCCTGCAAAAAGAACGAGGTACGCCGCCGCGACTATACCGCCAAACTCCCTAAGTGAAAATTCAGAGAGAAAGTATATGCCGAGCGCGGCGAAAATGACGAGCGGGATAAAGAAAATATTGAACTTTGTGGCATTTCCCTTTATCAGAAGCAGCAGCGGCAGACACGCACAGCCCTGCACCAGCAGCAGCGCCGCCGGACAAAACCGCTTTTCGCGCCGCGCCTTTATAAGCTCCCTTACGCAAAATACCAGCCCCAATAATACAAAGGGAATGGTGATATAATAGAAAAGACCGTATTTTTCAGGGCTGTTCCAAATCTTTTTGTCGTTCTGATAAAAGAAAATGTCCAGAAAGATTTCAAGCTTTTTGGCCTTTTCATCAAGTGATAGATCACCACTGCGCATATAATATAGCTCCGGTATGGAGAAAAACGGCGTGATTATCTCATCTATCCAGCCGTAATTCACCGCGAGAAACAGCAGCAGCGGCAGAGCCAGTATGAATAGTATCACGCCCGACCACACGAGGTGCCGCGTCAGCCGTATCTTTTTGTGCACCATGCAGTATATAAGCTGTATCACCAGCATAAGCGGCACAAACGGCCATATTGTGGCGTAGGTGTAGAGACTCAGCCCATACATCAGCGCCGAGAGCGGGAGAAAGCGGGGGGTATCCACACCGCACACGAAAAAGTACAGCCCGAACAGCAGAAAACCGGGTGCAAGGTTGGATTCCAGCCCCCAGCGGGAGAGAATGATGTGCCACGGGCAGATGGCCAGCATGAACATTGCCAGAAGCCCCGCACGCTCATTCACTGTGCGCTTTACAAGGCCGTATACTGTCGGCAAGCTGAGGCACGCCACAATGACCTGCGGCAGGCGGATGACCCAGACCTCCAACCCGAAGAGAGCGATAAAGGGGATCATAAGATAGGTTTCCAGCGCGTTCATGCCGCTGCCCCACGCGATGAGGTATACAGGGTTATGATACCCGGCGGTGTCTATCCCGTAGTTTAAAAGTGACCACGCCTCATATCCGGCAAATGCCTCGTCCTGATTTATCCCAGCCGGTACAAAACCAAAGCGGTATACACGCGCAAATATGCCTATGGCCATAATAAACCAGAAAAAAACGCGCCTGTGACCGGCGTTATCAAAAAAGCCGGTGTATTTATCGGAAAGGGTATGTGCCATGTCCTGCCCCCAATAATCCTTCAAATTTCGTTGTAGATTATACCCTAAACCGCGCTTTATTGCAATCATCTTTGCGGGAATAATGAAAATATGAAAGTTAATATTATTGCGTTGAAGATTTTTGGCGCATATGGTATCTTAATGCGCGAAGCTTGATTATCACGAAACGGAGTGACTGAAATGAGCAGACAGGAAGCCGCTGAGCAGTATTCCCACGCGCTGAAGCTGGGACAGCGGTATTATAAAAATTCCCTTGCACACGGTGGATATCCGTACCCGCCGGTGCTGGATGATATGATAGATGAAACCACCATTGCATGCCGCGCGGACATAGGACTGGTGAATATCCCGTCAGAACTGATAGTCGGCACAAAGACGGCCGGCCGCGTCTCCGCGTTCGCAGGGAATTTTATGCCCCTGCTGGAGGAGGGCAGTGAGTTTGCGGAGAAGTGGATAAGCCTTTGCAGTGCCCACCTGGGTGATGAGGGCATACGCGATGCGGTGAAATGCTGCGAATACCTGGGCAAATTCTACGTTCAGGAGGGGAATAAGCGCGTCAGCGTGTTGAAGAGCTATCGCGCGCCCACGATACAGGGCATCGTCACGCGCCTTGTGCCGGAATATTCGCAGGAGCACACGATACAGGTGTATTATGAGTTTATGCACTTTTATCAGCTCTCGCGGCTGTACAGCGTGGAGTATCGCCACCGCGGGCAGTATCGCAAGCTGCAGGCACTGCTCGGCTTTGATGAGGAGTACGTCTGGACGGATAAGGAGCGCCTTGGCTTTTCGGCAGGGTTTACGCATTTTAAGCTTGCTTTTGATAAGCTCAACAGTGCGGAAAAGGTGGATGTGACAGCGGCGGAGGCGCTTCTGGTCTGGCTTCAGGTATACCCCTTTGCCGAGATAAAGGAGCACACACAGCCGGAGCTTATAAAAATGCTGTCGGCAATATGGCCGGATATAAAGGCGCTGACCGATGAACAGCCTATTGAGGTCAGCACTGAGCCGGATGAGCGGGACAAAAGCCTTATCGCCAAGCTTATAAGCGTGGCGCGGCCGGAGCATTTGAACATTGCCTTCATATACGCGTTCGACCCTGTGAAAAGCGCGTGGACGCGTGCACAGGATCACGGACGTGAATACCTCGCACAGCGCCTTGGCACTAAGGTCAGCGTGAAGGTATACCCCGCCTACACCGGCGACTATTACGGCGCGATGGAAAGCGCCGTTGCAGATGGGGCGCAGGTGATATTCGCCACAACGCCGCACATGATAGACGCGGCGCGGCGCATTGCGGCAGAGCATAGCAGCGTAAAGGTACTCAACTGTGCGCTGTCCCTGCCCTATACCGGAGTGAGAATGTACTATGCACGCATATACGAAAGCAAGTTCATCACCGGCGCAATAGCGGGGGCAATGGCGGAGAGCGACACTGTAGGCTACATCTCCAATTACCCCATCTTCGGCGTACCGGCAAGCGTAAACGCGTTCGCCCTCGGCGTGCGCATGACCAATCCGCGCGCCCGCGTGAAGCTGGCGTGGACGTGTACGCCCGGCGACCCGCTGGCGGACTTCCTCTCCGAGGGGATCACGGTCATCTCCAATCGTGACGCGACAAACCCCATGAACGAGCATTGGGCGCTTGAATGGGGCACCTATAAGCTGGCGCAGGACGGCACGATGATCCCACTGGCCGTGCCCTGCTGGAACTGGGGGCGCTTTTATGAAAAGGTGGTAATGAGCATATTCTCCGGCGCGTGGAACGATGTGCCGGACAACCGCGCAATAAACTACTGGTGGGGGATGGACAGCGGCGTCACGGATGTGCAGCTCAGCTCCTCCCTGCCGGACGGTGTGCACTCGCTTGCGAACATACTCAAAAAGGGAATTATCAGCGGTGAGGTGGCACCATTCCGCACGCGCATAACTGACCAGCACGGTGTTCTCCGCTGTGACGGTGAGCGTGAACTGAGCGCGGAGGAGATAATGCGGATGGACTGGTTCTGCGATAATGTTGACGGTGAGCTGCCTGCGTTTGATGCGCTGCTGCCGCGCTCACAGGGGCTTGTGCGCCTGCTGGGGATATACAGAAATGAGCTTCCACCGGAAAAGGAGGCAAAGCAGCTTTGAAAATACTCACACTTGCAGATGAGGAGAGCGGGTATCTCTGGGACTACTATCGCCCGGGCAATCTGGTGGGGATAGATCTAATACTCTCGGCGGGCGATTTGAAGGCGGAGTATCTCAGCTTTATCGTAACAATGGCGAATAGACCGCTGCTGTATGTCCACGGCAACCACGATGTTTCCTACGCCTCAAACCCACCGGAGGGCTGTGAATGTATAGACGGCAGACTGGTCACTGTCAACGATCTGCGTATACTTGGCCTTGGTGGAAGCCTGCTATATAATAACGGCGCACATCAATACACCGAACGGCAGATGCAGCGCCGCATACAGCGCCTTGCGTTGAAAATTAAACGTGCGGGCGGCGTCGATATCGTGCTGGCTCATGCGCCGGTGCGTGGCTGCGGTGATGCAGACGACCTCGCCCACCGCGGCTTTGAGGCGTTCATACCCCTGCTGGACAAGTACCGTCCGGCGCTGTATGTCCACGGCCATGTGCATAAAAGCTATACCGGCGCGCAGTTTCAGCGCGTTTTGCGGTATGGCGATACGCGCATAATAAATGCCTCAGGTAGATACATAATTGATACGGATATACTGTGAATGGTTTTCAATTCTTTCCCATAAAAAGCGCTTGACATTGGCACGCTGCTAAAATAAACTGGGCAGTAGAACAAATCGCGGGAGGGGAGCATATGCGCAAGCTAGCAATAATCGCATCGTCATTTTCTGCGGCTGTGTTTTCGGCAAATTACCTCCTGCCCGACAGCGCCTTGATAATTATTGCAATTGCCATTGCTATACTTGGCACGGTGCTGTGCTTTTTTGCGAAAAAGCGCCCTGTTAGGTTGGTCGCCGCTATGCTGATTTCGGCGGCGCTGGGTCTGGCGCTGGTTTCAGTACATTCCTCCCGCACCAGTGCACCCGCCAAGGCGCTTGACGGGCAGACGCTTGCGCTGGGCGCGACTGTGCTGGATTATCCGGTTATATATGATGATTACTGCCGCGTTGAGGTGCGCTTCGACGGGGCAGCATCACGTTTAAAAGCGGTGCTGTACGTGGATAAGCACGCGCTGGATGAAATCACACCCGGACATACGATACAGCTTACCGCGCGTCTGCACAGCGCAGATATGCGCTATGGCAAGGAATACGACTACTACAATTCAAAGGGGATATACCTCACCGCAACGGCGAAATCCGATATAATCAGCACCGGCTATAGCTTCACGCCCACGGCGCTCTCCTCGCGTATTCGGCACGGTATTGCCGGATATGTGGATGAGCTGTTCCCAAAGGACACACGCGCGTTTATGCGCTCAGTCATGCTGGGGGATAAGGGCGCACTTTATGACGATATACAGGTCTATACCGACCTTACCCGCGCGGGCTTCATGCACGTTGCGGCAGTGTCCGGGATGCACATCTCGTTTCTGGTGGCGCTGCTGCAATTTTTCCTTGGCAAGTCACGGCGCGGCTCGATAGTGTGCATTGCGCTTATATGGTGCTTTGTGCTTGTTACCGGGTCAAATCCCTCCGCTGTACGCGCGGGGTTTATGCAGTCGGCACTGCTTGTCGCGCCCATAGTCAGGCGGGAAAATGACCCTGTCACCTCACTGTCAACCGTGCTTGCGCTGGTGCTGCTTGTCAATCCGCACGCGGCCGCCAGTGTCAGCCTGCAGCTATCCTTTGGGGCAATGGTGGGCATATACGGCTTCTTTGACAGGATAAATGCCGCGCTGATCGCACCTATAAGGAATAGACGCGCCCTGCGGTGGCTGAGAAATCCCATCAGCATTGCGGCCTGCTCACTTTCGGTGATGGTAGTGACCGTCCCGCTGACGGCGGCGCATTTCGGGTATGTGTCCGTGCTGTCGCCGCTTATGAATATTGCGGCACTCTGGGCGGTATCGCTGTGCTTTTGCGGCGGGTTTGTCGTATGTGCGCTGGGCGCTGTGTGGAGTGTGCTGGGCATGGCGGGCGCATGGTGCGTCTCGTGGGTGGCGCGGTATATTTTCCTCGCGGCGCGGCTGGTGTCCGCCGTGCCTTTCGCCGTGGCGTATCTGGACAGCAATGTTATGCTGATATGGCTTATACTGTGTTATGCTTTCTTTGTTGGGGCAGCGTTCACGCATCTGAACGCTGTAAAGCGGCTTATCTATCCGCTGTTGCTGTGCGCTGTGAGCTATGCTGCGGCGCTTGGCGTGATGACAGTGGACTATTCACGCGGCTGCGGCACGCTGTCGGTGCTGGATGTCGGGCAGGGGCAGAGCATATGTGCGCTGTCAGGCAGGGCGTGCGTGTTGGTTGACTGCGGCGGCGGGGCAAAGACACAGCGTGCAGGAGAAACGGCGGGCGCGTATCTTCTTATGCGCGGCCATACGCGCGTGGATGCACTTGTGCTGACGCATCTGCACGCAGATCATGCAAACGGCGTGCAGCAGTTGATGGAACTGGTGGATGTCGGCATGATACTGATACCCAGTGAGCCGAACGATGATGACGCCCTTTTATCGAAAATCCTCGATACTGCGGCAGCGCACTGCACACAGGTGGTGTACGTCGCGCGTGATATGCTACTGGAGGCAGACGGAATAAGCGTGGCGCTGTATGCGCCCGGCGATGAGGGGGACACGAATGAGCGCTGTGTCATGTGCAAGGTGTCACTTGGCAGCTTTGATATGCTGATAACCGGTGATGCGCCCATAAAGGCGGAAAATGAACTGATCGCGGAGCATGATATAGCCGATGTGGAGGTCTATGTTGTCGGGCATCACGGCTCAAAATATTCAAGCGGAGATGCACTTTTAGAGAGTATAGGTGCGGACACCGCTATAATCAGCGTGGGCTATAATACCTACGGCCATCCTACGAATGAGACACTTGAACGGCTTGACGAATACGGTTATAATGTCTACAGAACAGATAAAGATGGACGCGTGGAAATAAGCGTGAGGTGACGGCATGGCGAAAAAGAGCGGGAAAGACGAAAAGAAACTCAATTACAGCGCAGAGGTGAAAAAGCTTCGCGCGGAGGGACCTCAGCGGCTGTATTTGCTGTATGGGCAGGAGGACTACCTGAGAGAGCAGTTTTTGCTTGCGCTGAAAAAGGAATGCCTGCCGGAGGGGGAAGACAGCTTCAGCTTCAAGCGCATTGACGGGCCGGAGCTTGACGCGCGTGAGCTGGCCGAGGCGATAGACGCGGTGCCTTTCATGACAGAGCGCAGCTTTGTGGAGCTTCGCGGTGTGAATATAAATAAGCTTGCCGAGCCGGAGCGGTATATAGCGCTGTTAAAGGATATACCGGATTACTGCACGGTGGCTTTCGTGCAGGATGCGCAATATGAGCTGGATAAGAGATTAAAGCTGATAAAGGCAATATGCGAGTGCGGCTATGAGATGAAGTTCACCAACCAGTCGCAGGGGCAATTGATAGATTGGGTCGTGCGCCGCTTTGCCGCAGCCGGTAAAAATGTTGAGCTGGACGCGGTGCAGCGCCTTATATTCATCAGCGGCGATCTTATGAGCCGCCTTATACCGGAGATAGAAAAGGTCGCGGCGTATACCAGCGGTAACAGAGTGACCGTACGCGAGGTCGAAGCGGTTGCCCACCATATACCGGAGGCGATAGTGTTCTCTCTTTCTGACCATATATCCCACCGTAACTATGAACGCGCCGTGGAAACACTTGCAGAGCTGTTGGCGGATAAGGAGAATGAGCCGATAATTCTGCTGGCGATTCTCGGCGCGCAGATGCGCAAGCTGTATGCTGCGCGCCTTGCGGTGGACGCGGGCGAGGGCGCAAAAAAGGTGATGGATATGTGCGGGATAAAATATGAATTTCTCGCTAAAAACCTCATGTCCTCTGCACGCGGCTTCTCCCTGCCGCAGCTCAAGCGCGCGGTGGAGCTGTGCGCGGAGACGGATTACAGGATGAAGAGCGGGTCACAGGATGATGCCGCGCTGCTTGTTGAACTGGTGATGCGCATTGCATCGGGAGAGAGTAATGCTTAGTGTAAAAGAGGTAATAGTGGTTGAGGGGCGCTATGATAAAAACACCCTCAGTCAGGTCGTGGACGCGGTTATTATAGAGACATCCGGCTTTGGCATTTTCAATGACAGGGAAAAGCAAAAGCTCCTTCGCCGTATGGCAGAGGAGCGGGGCTTGATAGTTTTTACTGATTCTGACGGTGCGGGCTTTGTTATACGCAATTTCATAAAGGGCTGTGTTGACCCGGCGCTTGTAAAGCACGCATATATACCGGAGATCGCCGGAAAAGAGCGGCGCAAGAGTGCCCCGTCAAAGGAGGGTACACTCGGCGTTGAGGGAATGAAGGCACAGGTGCTGCTGGATGCGCTCATCCGTGCCGGTGCAAGCGTGCAGGACGCGCCGGATGACGCACAGCCGCGCATAAGCAAGGCAGATATGTATAAGCGCGGCCTGACAGGTGCCGCCGGAAGCCGCGAAAAGCGCGCCGCGCTGGAACGTGCGCTGGATCTGCCGCAGAAGCTCAGCACGGATGCACTGCTGGATGTTCTCAATGCGATAATGATGCGGGACGAATTTTTCGCGCTGGAACTATAATATCAAAAATTATCAGGTCGAAACATCCTCAATGAGGACGGAAAACAGCACCGCCAGCATCAGCACGGCCTGCGCGGTCTCATTCAGCGCACAGGCCAGCCTGTAAAGCTCATGCCGCGCTGTCATGCAGCCGTCCCACTCCACAAGCAGGGTGAACGCGCACAGCAACAACACCGCGCACAGCTGGACGCCGCGGATGAATATGTACCACGCCTCGGGACACATTTTCAGCATCCGTTTCAGTGGGGATAAAAGCTTCATAAAAAACACCTCACCCTATTCTACCGCGCGTCCGACTGCACCGCAAGGCACAGATAAAGGCACAAAAGGCAGAATATGGCGAGGTTTGGATGGCTGAAATAGATCAGCCGGTGTAGCCGATTTCGTCAGCCAGCTTCTTTTCGATGAACACGGTCGCGTCGCGGTGAAGCTTCATGAACGTTGCAGGGCACTTGGTGCTTATTTTGTCGTTAAGCAGCAGCTCACGCGCGGCCTCCTGCTTGTTGCCGGAGATTATAAGCAGCAGACTCTTTGCACGCATGATGTCGCCCATGCCCATGGTCACGGCGTAGCGGGGCACATCGTCACGCGTGGCGAAGAAGCGGGCGTTCGCGTCAATGGTGCTCTCGTCCAGAACTTCTTTGTGTGCGCTGTCGGTCAGCGTGTCACCCGGCTCATTGAAGCCGAGATGCCCGTCCGGTCCGACACCCAGCACCTGCAGGTCAACATCGCTCTTTGCCAGAACCTCGCGGAACTCGGCAATGTTCGCGTCCACATCACCCACGCCCTTTGCAACATAGGTGTTGGCTTTGTCGATGTTTATATGGTCGAAAAGGTTAGTGTTCATGAAATATCTGTAGCTTTGATCGTGCGTCGGCTCAAGACCGACATACTCATCAAGGTTCACGCTCTTCACGCGGGAGAAGTCAAGTCCCTCTTCACTGCACCGGCGGGCAAGCTCCTTATACATTCCGACAGGGCTGGAACCGGTGGCAAGGCCGAGGGTGCAGTTCGGCTTTTCGCGCACCAAGCGCTCTATCATATCAGCGGCGAGAACACACTCTTTTTCATAGCTTTCTGCAATAATAACTTTCATGTTTTCTCCAATCTGCCGCAGCTTTGGCGCGCGGCCGGCCTTCATAAAACTGACAATAGGAACAATAAGAATTATACGCGCGGCGCGTCTGTGCGTCAAGAAAAAATGTGTTAAAACAATATTATCAAATTAGATTACCCCAGAGTAAATGTTTTCAACGGAACAATTCCGCCTGAACCGGCGTCTTTAATACATACCTCGGAAAGGAACGAAGAATTATGAAGAAAAAAATCGTGTCGTATATAATCATTTTTGCGCTGGTGCTCACCATGTCCGCCGCCGCGTATGCCGACAATGTGCAGAGCCGCGCCGTTATCGGCGCAGACCTCACGCCGGAGCAGGTTGCGCTTGTTTATCAGGCGTTCGGCGTGCAGCAGGGCAGTGTTATCCAGCTCACGCTCACCAATGCGGAGGAGCGGGAGTATCTGGAGGGCTATGTGGATTCAGCCATCATCGGCACGCGCTCGATATCCTGTGTGTATGTTGAGCTTTACAGCGGCACAGGCATGAACGTCACCACCAGCAATATCACATGGTGCACGCCGGAGATGTATATTTCCGCACTCGCAACGGCGGGCATAACCGATGCCAAAATCATCGTTGCAGCCCCGTTTGAGGTCAGCGGCACGGCGGCGCTTGCCGGTATATATAAGGCGTATGAGGATATGACCGGCCAGAAGCTGGACAGCGTGGCAAAGCTTGTCAGCACGCAGGAGCTTACCATCACCGGTGAGCTTGCGCAGGAGATAGGCAGTATGGACTCCACCTCCATCGTGCAGGAGCTTAAACTCATGCTGGATGAGACCAAGAATATGACCGATGAGCAGCTCCGCCAGCAGATCACGCTTATCGCTGCGCAGTATAATGTCACCCTCACCGAAACGCAGATAAACCAGCTTATCTCGCTGTGCCGCTCTCTGGAATCGCTGGACGGTGACGCGCTCAAGGCGCGTGTGGAGGATGTGCAGAACACGCTGACCAAGGTTGCCGATGCCAAAACGCAGGTCGTCGGCTTCGTGACAACGGTGAAAAAAGTCGTCACCTCCGTAACAGAATTTTTCGACAAAATAAAGAACCTCTTCAACTGGTGATACCCCACCCTTGCTTTTTGCACACAAACATACTATAGTATAGGTACAAATAGATACACAACAGGCTAAAACATGAAAAGGAGCGTGATGAGTTGAAGATACTCATGAGCGGCAATGAAGCCGTGGCGCGGGGCGCATATGAGGCGGGCGTGAACGTCTGCTCTGCCTATCCCGGCACCCCAAGCACGGAGATTTTTGAGGAGCTTCCTAAGTATAAAGACAGCGTCTACTGCGAATGGGCACCGAATGAAAAGGTCGCTGTGGAGGTGGCTTATGGCGCGTGTATTGCCGGTGCCAGAACGCTGAGCGCAATGAAGCACGTCGGCCTCAACGTTGCGGCAGACCCCATGTTCACTGCCGCATATCTCGGCGTGAACGGCGGCTTTGTCATTGTCACGGCGGATGACCCGGGGATGCACTCATCCCAGAATGAGCAGGATAACCGCTGGTACGCAAAGCACGCCAAACTCCCCCTTGTTGAGCCGTCCAACTCACAGGAGTGCAAGGATTTTATGAAAACGGCGTATGAGGTGTCGGAGGAGTTTGATATGCCGGTGCTTTTCCGCACGACAACGCGCGTGTCGCACTCAAAGAGCCTTGTTGAGCTGGGTGAGAGGGTGGAGCATGAGCTGCCGCCGTACAAGAAGAATGCGCAGAAATTCGTGTGCACTCCGGCGCGTGCCTACGCCAACCGCGCAAAGCTGGAGAACAACTGGCAGCGGTTAAGTGAGTATGTAAATCACTGCCCGATAAATCAAATGGAGCTTCACGGCGATGAGATAGGCGTTGTCAGTGCATCCATTGCATATGAGTACGCAAAGGAAGTCTTTCCTGAAAACACCTCGTTTTTGAAGCTTGGCCTTACATACCCCATGCCGATTGAGCTGGTGCGCGAATTTGCCTCCAAGGTGAAGAAGCTCTATGTCATTGAGGAGCTTGACGGCTTTATGGAGACGGAGATGCGTGCCGCCGGTATAGACTGCATTGGCAAAAGCCTCGTCAGCCCCATGTATGAGCTTGACCCGCAGCTTCTCCGTGAAGAGCTGTTCGGCGAAAAGCCGCAGACAAAGAGCGTGGACGCGATCCCCGTCCCGCGCCCGCCTGCACTCTGCCCGGGCTGTCCGCACAGAGGCTTCTTCTACGCGGCATCCAAGATAAAGAATGTCGTCATCACCGGCGATATAGGCTGCTACACACTGGGCGCGGCAGCTCCGCTGAACGCCTCCGACAGCTGTGTGTGCATGGGCGGCGGCTTCACAGTCGGCGCGGGTATGGCGCGCGTGTTCCAGCAGCGCGGTGAAAACCGGCCTGTGTTCGGTGTGGTGGGTGACTCCACCTTCTTCCACAGCGGGATAACAGGCGCGGTTGAGATAATATATAATAACGTCAATATGATCCCTGTCGTGCTGGATAATCACATCACCGGCATGACCGGCCATCAGGATAACCCAGGCACCGGCTTCAACCTCCTTGGTGAGGTGGCAGCCGCGATAAGCATTGAAAATATCCTGCGCGGTGTCGGCTTTGAAAACATCATCATCGTTGACCCGAATGACCTTGCCGCCATGACAAAGGCGCTCAATGACGCGATCGTTAGTGAGCAGCGCGCGGCCATAATCTGCCGCCGCCCCTGCCTGCTGATAAAGCGCGAAAAGCAGGAAAAAGCGCTGTGTCAGGTGGACGCGGCAAAGTGCATCGGCTGCAAAAAGTGCTTGAGTGTCGGCTGTCCGGCCGTGATGCTGAAAGACGGCAAATCGCATATTGACACTTCGCTGTGTGTGGGCTGCACGGTGTGTGCGCAGGTTTGCCCTGTAAAGGCGATTAGCCGAAAGGAGGATTGAGCGATGAAAACCAAAACCGTTATTCTCTCCGGTGTTGGCGGACAGGGCGCGATACTCACGGCAAAGGTGCTTGTCAACGGCCTTATGCGCGCGGGCTACGATGTGAAGATGAGCGAGGTGCACGGCATGAGTCAGCGCGGCGGCAGTGTGACCACGCAGGTGCGCTTTGGCGATAAGGTGTATTCACCGCTCGTCGGTAAGGGCGCGGCGGATATCCTCGTTGCCTTTGAAAAAATGGAGGCTGTGCGCTACGCCGATTACCTCAAATGTGACGGCGTGGCGGTCATAAATGACTTTGAAATGGCCTCGGCCACAACAGCCGCCGGCCTCGCGCAATATCCCACGGGCTGTGTTGAGGCGATGCAGAAAAGCTTTGAATGTTATGTGCTTCCGGCAGCGGACATTGCGGAGAGCCTCGGCACGGCAAAGTGCATGAACATTGTACTTTTCGGCGCGCTGACAAAGGTGCTGAAGCTTGATGATATCGACTGGGAGAGCGTGATACGTGACACCGTTCCGGAGAAATTTGTTGAGCTGAATGTTGCCGCATACAAAGCGGGCCGAGCAGCAATATAAGAAAATGATAAAAATATTCCACACAGGATGAAAAATTTTACGTCTTGTGTGGAACTTTTTTCTGAAAACACAGTCTATTATATCGAACGCAATGTTCACATACTAAAAGATAACTATTGTATTAGGGAAGGAGCTGTGCGGCGACGCCGCACAAATGAAATTATGAAAAAGACAGTTATTGCATTTATCTGCGCCGTTCTCGCGGCTATGCTGTGCGCCTGCGGCGCTGCAAAGCTTGCCCCCACAGACCTGAAGGAGAGCGAGTACACCGATATGACCGTTAATGATAAGATCCAGCTTTTCATCAAACAGCGCACCGTCACCGACGAGACGGAGGAGATAACCCTCGATATGGAAAATCTCACCGAGGCCGATTATACCTATGACGCAGTGCAGCGTCTTGAAATATATGACGGCGAGAAGTGGCACATCGTGACCGACAAGCAGGACGCTGTTACCATGGCGATATACACCCTGCCTGCAAACGGCATTGAGGAGATAACCTTCAATTTCGCCGCGCACTATGATAAGCTCACCGAGGGGCGTTACCGCATCGTTGTCCCCCTCGTCTCCGCTGACGGTCAGCAGACCCTCGCCGCGGCAGAGTTCAGCATCGGCCGCGTGGAGAAGTGATAAATAGGCTAAACTGAAAGTTATGGCGGAGACCTACGGCAGGGCGGATGTTATCGTCCTCTCCACCGGTGTAAAGCCGAATGATGCACTGTATAATGAACTCCTCGCTGCAGGCGTGCAGAACGTCTGGAAAGTCGGCGATGCCAATAAGACAGGCAAGATATACCAGGCTGTGATGAACGGCAGTAAATTCGCAGTCCACCTCGCATAAAGCATAAAACTAACAACCAGCCCACGGACACTCCGTGGGCTGGTTGCCAGTCTGTCAAAGAACTATACAAGCGCCCCCGTTTCTGGTAAAATAGGAACGGGG
>CAZBVU010000016.1:27249-40406 GCA_964495355.1 uncultured Oscillospiraceae bacterium | reverse complement strand
AGCTGGCTGAATGGAGTTGGCGAAACTCCATTTTTCATCAATTATTCTCGCTTTTACGCCTCAAATATGCAATACCCCCTGCTTCCGCATAACAAAAACATGGGGTTCTTTGACAGACTGACAAGGCGTGCTGCGGTGTGCAGCACGCCTTGTTGCGTTGCCCCCACACCTCCCCCACAAAAAATCCGAAAAAATTTTTTATTTTCCTATTGACAAATCCGTGTCGCCGTGTTATTGTGCTAATCGCTTAATACAATAACACAAGGAGGCGTGTTGATGGAATGGCAGTTTGATAACAGTATGCCGATATACACCCAGCTTATATATAAAATCAAGCTGGCGATAGTATCGGGCGAATACGCGAAAGGACAGCGGCTGCCGGCTGTACGCGACATGGCATCCGAAGCGGGCGTAAACCCCAACACCATGCAGCGTGCCTTTGCAGAGCTGGAGCGGCTGGGGCTAGTGTACACCCAGCGCAGCAGCGGAAGATTTGTAACGGAGGATATTGCGGTGATAAACAGCACAAAGCAGGCATTGGCGCAGGAGCAGATACACACGTTTATGGATTCCATGCGCCGCATAGGCTACACCAGGGACGAAATTATAACGCTTATTGAAAGCGACGAAAGGGAGGACAGCAATGGCAATTCTTGAATGTAAAGACCTTACGAAGCGTTACGGCAAGGTCACAGCGCTGAATAATGTCAACCTCACAATTGACGCCGGACGCGTTGTGGGTCTGCTCGGCCCGAACGGAAGCGGCAAAACCACGCTTATAAAGCTCGCAAACGGACTGCTCAGCCCGACATCGGGCGAAATCCTCATCTGCGGCAGCAAGCCGGGCGCCGACAGCAAATCCGTTGTCAGCTATCTGCCGGACAAGGTTCATCTTCCCGAGTGGATGAGCACGGAAAAGCTGATGGATATGTATCAGGACTTTTATCAGGACTTTGATCGCGTCCGCTGCACAGAGATGCTGTCGCGGCTGAATCTCAATCCTAAGCAGCGCATACAGCAGATGAGCAAGGGCACTAAGGAAAAGGTTCAGCTTATTATGGTGATGAGCCGCAAGGCCAAGCTGTATCTCCTTGATGAGCCGATAGGCGGTGTTGATCCGGCCACACGCGACTTCATCCTCAACACCATCATCACAAACTATGACCCCGAGGCCGCAGTCGTCATCTCCACGCACCTTATCAGCGATGTTGAGAACGTGCTGGAAGAGGTCATATTCGTTGACAAGGGCAACATCGTGCTTCAATCCGGCGTGGATGAGCTGAGAGAGACGCACGGCAAGAGCGTAGACGCACTTTTCAGGGAGGTATTCAAATGCTAGGCAAGCTTATAAAATACGAGTTTCGCGCGACAAGGCGCATTATGCTTCCACTCGTGGCGGCGGTGCTGCTGCTGGGTGCAATGTCCGGGTATTCCGCAATGATGCTAGATAACGATGGCTCCAGTGCTATCATAAATACGCTCTCCGTGCTTATCGTTGTCGGCTTTGCGTTCAGCGTCTTTGCCATCTGCGCAATGAGCGTTGTTGTGATGGTTCAGCGCTTTTATAAAAACCTGCTCGGCAGTGAGGGGTATCTGATGTTCACCCTGCCTGTCAGCGTGGACGCGCTGGTGTGGGCAAAGCTGATAGTTTCATTCGTGTGGTTTGTCGTCACGGCGCTCGCGCTTTTCATCGCTGTCAATCTGCTGGGCCTGGTCAGCTCCACCCTTATGTTTGACGAGGCTACCATCTCTCGCCTTGCACAGGGCACGCGTGATTTTATCTCCTTGGTCGGCGCAGGCAATATCATCGGCTACATAGTTGAGTTTATCGTGCTGATGTTCCTGCTGTCCTGCTTTAGCTGCCTTACGTTTTATCTCGCAATGGCTATTGGACAGAGCTTTGCCAACCACAAAGTGCTCTTCAGCATCCTTGCATACTTCGCCCTCAGCATCCTCATCTCCTTTATCTCCGGCGCGGTGATGCAGATATTCTTCAACACCGGCCTCTATCCGTCGCTCAACGCGTGGGTAAATTCCATGAGTGGTTTTGAGGCTGTCTTTGCCGCGGTACACATTCTGGTTTTGGGCATCGCTGTCATGTACGCAGTCTTTGCCGCTCTGCTCTACTTCCCCACCACCACGCTTCTGAAAAAGCGGCTTAACCTTGCGTAATAAGACGCAGTTTCAGCAAAAATCATACTATACGCGTTATAACGCCGCCAAAAAGTCTTTGATTTTTTGGCGGCGTTCTGTTAAAATAGAACTGTAAAAGCACGAGAGTGTATACAGTGCGCCGATGTCGGCGGCAGACTGGCATCGGCTATTGAAAAACGCTTATCATCTCTCTGAACAATGGCGTTTGCTCTGCTCGGGCAAACAGTCGGAGGGAGGTGAACGCAGTGAAGCGTATAAAATCAGCCTGCATTTTTCAGACGCTCGTTTTCGCACAGAAGGACGATCTGGGCTTGTCCCGTGAGCAGCTCCTCAAAATAAACCACGAGGAAGTTGCGCACTACAAAACCGGCATGAACAAGAACGGCACCCGCTATCAGATCGTTGAGGAGGCCGAACAGCCTGACGGTTCTGTGCTCGTCCGCGTGAGGAAGCAGTATAACGACAAGGCAGATGTCAGCGAATATTTCGCCTGAGTAAAAACGACTACGGGGCAGTCTCTATACGAGGCCGCCCCTTGCTTTTTCTTTTATCTACTATTACTTGTGATATCTCAGTGCGCAGATATCGTCACCCTTGGCAATGCACTTGGGCAGATCCAGCCCGCCGCCGTAACATTCGCCTATGGCATGGTCACCGCACATGGCGATATCGCACAGCATCGCGATCTCCTCATCCGTGCAGCCCGCGTTCTGCCACGCCTTCACCAGCGGGCAGTAATGGAAATCTATCGACAGCTTGTCATCCGTGCTCTCTACAATGTCCATTTCAAACACCAGCTGTGCCGCTTTGGTGAACAGTGTCTTTTTCAGCCCCTTTAAGCTGTCCGTGTTCCCCTTTTTCACAAGTCCCGCGCCCTGTGACAGTCCGCAGCGTCTAACAGCCGCACTGCCGAAATCTCTCGGGTCAAGGCCGCGCTTCTGTGCCTCGTCACACAGCAGATACAGCCAGAACGCGCGGTGCTCCAACTGTGCGCGGATAGCCTGCAAAAGTCCGTTGCGGTACTTGGGTTCGTTTTTAACTATGCTCATATTCTCCTCCTTTTGGGTCCTCTATTCCCATTCTGCTTTTATTATAACATACCCGCCGCGAAATACCAGTATCAATATCTGTTTTTCTCACCCGACCATGCACCTTGGCCACAGCTCACGCTTGACATTTCTTCTGCCGTGCAGTATCATAACAGCAGTTACACAAAGCTTTGCATAGCACCTCCGGCGTAGCCGTAATACAGTGCCTCCGGAGGCGCAGGCTGAAAGAAGGTATTTGAAAATGAATTATAATCTCACCCCTGTTTCAGGTGGAGTTATAGCGGGAATGGTGTTTACGCTCATT
The DNA here is from genome assembly GCA_964495355.1 of uncultured Oscillospiraceae bacterium. Taxonomy (GTDB): domain Bacteria; phylum Bacillota; class Clostridia; order Oscillospirales; family Oscillospiraceae; genus Limivicinus. Next base: position 36,899 of record CAZBVU010000016.1, on the reverse strand, counting down.
ATATCCGTTGGTCTGCCGGTCGCGCTGTGTATCATTGCGAAGAAAAAGCTGCGCGCGAAGCTTTCGCCGGTTTTTATCGGCGCGGCAACCTTTCTGTTGGCCGTACTGGTGTTGGAAAGCTTGGCGCACAACGTTATTCTTTCATCCGCTGTCGGCGAAAAAATAATGGCCAACACATGGCTGTACGCCGTGTATGGCGGTGCGATGGCCGCGCTGTTTGAGGAGTCTGCCCGCTTTATCGCGATGAAGCTGTGCATGAAGAAGTACCTCACGCGTGAAAATGCAGTGATGTACGGTATCGGTCACGGCGGTATTGAGTCTGTCGCGCTGGTCGGGATAACGTATGTATCGAATGTTGCCCTCGTTATCATGATAAATTCCGGTGCAATGAACACGACCCTCGCCGCCATGGACACCGCCGCCGCAGATGCCCTCACGCAGCAGCTCTCCTCCGTCTACACGACCGCACCGGCGCTGTTCTTCGTCGCTGGGATGGAGCGCATTTCGGCAATCGTGCTGCATATCTGCCTGTCGTGCTTTGTTTATCGCGCCGTGCGATACGGTGATCGGCGATATTTCGTTCTGGCACTGCTGGTGCATTTCGCCGTTGACGCTGTTGTGGTCATCCTGAACGATTATATAAATATAATCGCACTCGAAGTCATTCTGTTGCTGTGCGTCACCGCCCTCACCATCTTCGCCGCCCGCCTCTACCACCGTGACACACAGGATGACTATCGCACAGCGTGAAGTAACATCAAGGGCAATTGAATAGCGAAAAGCACATGAGCAGATCCGCTCATGTGCTTTTATGTGTTTCTCTATACTCAACAATACAATATCAACGCGATGGCTTCCAAGGGGGTGGTGCCGGTGTTTTTCAGACTGTGACCCTCGCCGTCGCCGACGTAGGTGGTGTCACCGGCCTGTACGGTAACGACCGTGCCGTTATCGCTGTACTCGCCGCTGCCGGAGAGGATATAATAAGTCTCCCCATCACCGTGATGAATGTGCCAGCCTATCTCCGCGCCCGGCTCCAGATGCACGAGGTTAAAAAGCCGACCCTTACCGTGCATTTCATCCGCACCGTTCAGGATGACGTGCATTTCCGCCTCACCGGCACCGTCAAACATTTTCTTGTGCGCAACAGGAATATCGCCCTCATGACGTACAAAAGACATATCTACACTCCCCCTACTTTAATAACCCAGCTCTTCGCCGATAAGCACGACCTCGGCCTCCATGCCCATCATCGGCCCCCAAAGCACAGTCAGTGCGCGGCACACGCGCTGGGGTGAGCGGCAGTCATGGCATTTGCCGTCAAGCTTGCAGGGAGTCTTCACGTCAAAGCGCGCGCAGTTCTTCACCGACGCGACATTGCGCGCACGCTCCAGCGCCGTGACAAAATCCGGACTTATCTTATTCGTGCCGGAGACGATGAACACCTTCTTATGGCCGTACAGCGTACCTGCAACTCTGTTTCCGTTGCCGTCAATATTCAGTATCTCTCCATCCTCGGAGATGGCGTTTGCACCGGAGATGAAATAATCCGCCGCGAGTGCCTTCTTTATCGTCTCGCCGCCGGGGACGCGCCAGTGCCAGTACACCTCGTTGTCACCCGCGAGTGCGTCATACAGTCCTATCGCCTCTGCCGTCTTGCTGCCACCGATGCCGACGCTGCTGTTGTGCACTTGCCCTGCGATATAGGCCGCCGCCTCCGCGCCGGTGTCGAAATATGCCACGGCAAACCCACGCGCTTTAAGATTCTTTATTGTTTTTTCTATATCCATGTGAACACCTCCTAGTTTTTTATACATTATACATGATTTTTTATTCCTTTTCAATCCGGTATTTGCTCTTGACTAAAAGAGGAATTATTATTAAAATATAGTATAGTCAGGTAGTTAAAATTTTTTAAATAATATAAAATAGATTTGAGGAACTCGATTTGGAGCTTAATGAACTCAAGCTGATATCAGCAAGCAACATAATAAAGCTGCGCACCGGCGCCGGTCTCACGCAGGCGGAGCTGGGCGCACGGCTGAACTATTCCGACAAGACCATCTCCAAGTGGGAGCGCGGCGAAGCGATACCGGACGCGTTTGTACTGACCCAACTCGCGGCGATGTTCGATGTGACGGTGGATTATCTTCTCTCCTCCCATGACGCGTGGGAAGCCCCCATTGAAGAAGAGGAGGAAGAGGAAGAACTGGACACTGTGGAAAGCAACGGTGCCTCCTACAGTGTGGACGTCATAATGGCACTGGTGTTCGTGTCTATTTGGACGGCGTGCATAGTCGCGTTCGTGACGCTGTGGCTGGCGGTGGACATTATCCTCTGGCAGATATTCGCCATGACCCTGCCCGTGTCGCTGTTGGTGCTGATGATTTTGATGTGCGTTTTCAAAAAGCGGAGAGCGCTGCAATACATAATCGCAGCTTTCGTATTCTCCATTTTCGTCACGCTCTACTTCCTCCTTCCGGCCGACACGCCGTGGCAGCTTTTCCTGATCGGTGTTCCGGCGGTGGCGATTGTATTTCTGGCGTGCAATATCCGAAAAAGGCCGCGCAAACACAAAAAAATGACAACGAAATAACAATGATTCTACATCCTGTAGAATTGATTTGAAGCGGGTAGAGTGTGTATAATCGCGCTCTACCCGCTCCTAAACTTGTAGAGATTTCTACCGCTATAAGTAGCTTGCTGTGTCGGCGCTGGGAGGCTATAATCTTGCTTAGGCTTGACTGGCAAGCCCGTAAATTAAGCCGGCGAAAGATTAACCCCTGTCGCCCGCTTGGGAAGAGGAGAGTATTAGCATGAGTGATTACATTTTGAGCTGCTGCTCCACGGCTGACCTTACCAAGGAGCATTTTGATTCGCGCGACATTAAGTATGTCTGCTTCCACTTCGCCATTGACGGCGAGGAGTATATTGATGACCTGGGCGCTACCATCCCGTTTGAGGAGTTCTACAAGCGCATTGCAGACGGGGCGGACACGCGCACCTCACAGGTAAACATCTCCGAGTATGTTGACTTTTTCACCCCCTATCTGGAGGCCGGTCAGGACATTGTCCATGTGTGCCTCAGCTCCGGCATATCCGGCACGATAAACTCCGCGCGCAACGCCGCCTCTATACTGAAAGAGCGCTATCCTGAGCGCAGCATATACATAATCGACTCTCTGGGTGCATCCTCCGGCTACGGTCTGATAATGGACACCGCCGCCACCAAGCGCGATGAGGGTCTTTCCGCGGCTGAGCTTGCCGCATGGATAGAGGAAAACAAGCTGCACCTGCACCACTGGTTTTTCTCCACCGACCTTTCCAGCTACGTCCGCGGCGGAAGAATATCCAAAACGGCGGCTGTTTTCGGCGGTCTGCTGGAGATCTGCCCCCTGCTGAATATGGACAATCTCGGCCGCCTCATACCGCGCGCAAAGATACGCACCAAAAAGCGCGTTATAAAAGAGATCGTTGCCAAGATGGAGCAGGACGCGAACGGCGGCCTTGACTACAGCGGCAAGTGCTATATCTCCCAGTCCGCCTGCTATGATGATGCCCGTGCCGTTGCAGATCTCGTTGAAGAAAAGTTCCCCAAGCTCAACGGCAAGGTGGAGATAAATTCCGTCGGCACCACCATCGGTGCACACACAGGCCCGGGCACAGTCGCGTTGTTCTTCTGGGGCTGTGAGCGCGTTGAGTAAGCGTTAAGCGCATAAATTGACCCTATCTCACCCTGAAGCCTCGCGCTTTCAGGGTGATTTTTTCGTTTGCACTGCTGTCGGCACGTTTTATGCGCATTTACTGCGAACAAATTGTGAACAAAAATTGCCGTGCTTGTAACTGCGAAAGAAAAGTGATATACTATTTTTTTAGAAATATTATTTATCGCATGGAGGGTAAACCATGACCAGAATAGACATTTTTTCCGGCTTTCTTGGCGCGGGAAAGACCACACTTATCCGCAAGCTCATCGCCGAGGCATACAAGGGCGAAAAGCTTGTGCTGATAGAAAACGAATTCGGTGAGATCGCGATAGACGGCGGCTTCCTCAAGGATGCCGGTGTTGAGATAACCGAGATGAATTCCGGCTGCATATGCTGCACGCTGGTGGGTGACTTTGAAAAGGCTCTGAAAAAGGTTATGGACGAGTATACGCCCGACCGCATAATCATTGAGCCGTCCGGCGTGGGCAAGCTCAGTGATGTTGCGCGCGCTGTCGAGCAGGTCGAGGGCGCAGTTATCGGCGCAAAGGTCACAGTTGTTGACGCGGGCAAGTGCCGTATGTATATGCGCAACTTTGGTGAGTTCTTCAATGACCAGGTTGAAAACGCCGACCTCATCGTTATGAGCCGCACCGACACTGCCGCCGAGAGCAAGATTCTCGCCGCAAACGAGCTTCTCCGCAAGCTCAACCCCACCGCAAGCCTGATCAGTACGCCTTGGGCAAAGCTGGACGGTATGCAGATAAAGGCCGTTATGGACGGGGACGCGCTGAAAAAGCAGATGGAGCATATGGAGCACGAGGAGCATGACCACCATCACGAGCATGACGAGCATTGCACCTGCGGCTGCCACGATCACGACCATGATGAACATGAGCATCATAACCACGATGAGCACGAGCACCACGACCATCACGAGCATGACGAGCACTGCACCTGCGGTTGCCACGACCATGATCATGACCATGAGGGGCATCACCATCACCACCATGCGGACGAGATATTCACAAGCTGGGGTGTTGAAACGCCGAAGAAGTTCACCGAGAGCGGTATCCGCACCGCACTGGACGAGCTGGCCGATGCCGAGAAATACGGCACTGTTCTGCGTGCAAAGGGCTTTGTCGATGCCGCAGACGGCGAGTGGATATACTTTGACTATGTTCCGGGCGAGGCCGATATACGCCGCGGCAACGCTGCTGTCACCGGCAGACTGTGCGTAATAGGGTCGAAGCTCAATGAGCAGGCATTAAAGGAGCTGTTTGCACTTGATTAAGAAAAAGGATGTGCCTGTATATCTGTTCACAGGCTTTTTAGAGGGCGGCAAAACAAAGTTCATCCAGGAGACGCTGGAGGACAAACGCTTCTGCAACGGCGAGAGGACGCTGCTGCTGGTGTGCGAGGAGGGCGAGGAGGAATACGCGCCCGAACAGTTTGCCGACAAGAGCGTGTATATCCGCGAGGTTGAAACGCAGGACGACCTGACGCAGGAAAACCTTAGCCGCTGGCTTACCGAGACGCGGGCAGAGCGCGTTGTGATCGAGTATAACGGTATGTGGCTGCTGGACGCGCTGTACAGCGTGATGCCAGAGGGCTGGATGGTGTATCAGGAGTTCATGTTCGCCGATGCCACCACCTTTATCAGCTACAACGCCAATATGCGCCAGCTTGTGTATGACAAGCTGAAAAGCTGTGAGCTGGTGGTGTTCAACCGCTTCAGGCCGGACATGGACAAGATGGAGTTTCACAAGCTTGTCCGCGCCGTATCGCGCCGCGCCGATATCGCGTATGAGGGTGCAGACGGCAAGGTGGAGTATGACGAGATTGTTGACCCCCTGCCCTTTGACCTTGACGCGCCCATCGTTGAGATCGGTGACGATGATTATGCAGAGTGGTACCGTGATCTCTCTGAGGAGCCGAAGAAGTACGAGAACAAGGTTGTGCGCTTCAAGTGCCGCGCACTGGTGCGCAAGAAGATGCCGGATCACAGTTTCATTGTCGGCCGCCATGTTATGACGTGCTGTGTAGAGGATATCAAGTTTGCCGGCCTTGCCTGCAACTGGGACGATGCCAAGTCCATAAAGGACGATACGTGGATGATCCTCACCGCACGCGTGAACATCAAGTTCCACCGCGCCTACGGCCATAAAGGCCCCGTCCTCACCTACGTTTCCGGCGAACCCTGCGAGCCCCCCGAGCAGCCCGTCGCAACGTTCTATTGATGTTAACATTGTATAAGAGAGATATCTCGATTGCCACGAGATATCTCTCTTTTTTATTTTGAAATGGTATTGCTATTATTCCAGAGTTAGAATATAATTTTTTCAGTCTTTTTTAAACGTTGTATCAGAGAAACTGAATCCGGCCCACCCACTTTGACGACGAAATGGTTCAAAAAAGGTGTGTGAGCAGTTAACAGCAATACTGACAAAAACGGAGTGTTTGACTATGGAAATAAGTCTTGATAGTCGCATACCTGAAAACTATCATTCAAATTCACAAATCGCAAGGATCTTAACTGAAACTTGGGTTGCTGATAATATGTTTTGCCCTCGTTGCGGAAATTTGCACATAAAGCATTTTGAGAACAATCGTCCGGTAGCTGATTTCTTCTGTCCGAGCTGTAATAATGAGTATGAATTGAAAAGCAAAAACGGCGTTTTAGGGCGCAAAATAAATGACGGTGCGTATAAAACCATGATAGACCGGATTACAAGCAACAATAATCCCGACTTTTTCTTCATGACGTATTCTCAAAAAGAATTAAAGGTGCGTGATTTTGTATTTGTTCCTAAACATTTTTTCGTCCCCGATATTATAGAAAAGCGCAAACCCTTGGCATTAACGTCCCGGCGCGCCGGCTGGACTGGATGCAACATTTTAATTGACAAGATCCCTGAACAGGGCAGAATTTATGTCATTTCAAATGGGCATGCGCTCAGCAGGGAAGCTGTCATAAGCCGCGTCACCCAAAGCAACAGGCTGGAAACCAGCAATATAAATAGCCGTGGCTGGCTTATGGACATCTTGAATTGCGTCAATACACTGCCGGATGAAATGTTTTCACTGGATGAAATGTACGCCTTTGAAAGCGAATTGCTGGCCAAGCACCCACAAAACAGCAATATAAAGCCGAAAATCAGACAACAGCTGCAATTTTTAAGGGACAGAGGTTTTATAGAGTTTTTGGGTAGCGGAAAGTATAAAAAGATTGTATAATGAAAAAATATAGTGTTATAATCGAAGAAACCGTATCGGGTACGTTTGAGATACAAGCGTCCAATGCAGAGGCCGCAATAGAGATAGCAAAAAAGCAATACAACGACGGACTATTAGTTCTATCTCCTGGAGAAGTTCAATTCAAACAAGTGTCAATTTTGAGTCCCGAAAACGAATCAACAAAATGGCATAGTTTTTAAGCAAACTTTTGAAAGAGCTTATCATCAAAGAACAGCACAATTGCAAGGCAACAGGTTATTGGAAAACCAGCAGCGTAAAATACAATTTTTTATTGATAGCCCACGAATATCTGTTCGTGTTTAGGAAATAACCACCGCAATCAACACAACATACATCACAGGGAGATACATATGAAATACAAATGCCTCGTCTTTGACCATGACGACACCGTGGTGAACAGCACCGCCACCATACACTATCCGTGCTTTGTGGAGTACACGCGCACGCGCTACCCCGGCAAGGAGTGCACGCTGGAGGAATACTTCATCAAGAACTTTGACCCCGGCTTTTTGGAGTTCTGCCGTGACGAGTACGGCATGGACGATGCCGCGCTGATAGACGAGACCGAGTACTGGCGCGAGTGGGTCAATCACCACATCCCCACGGCCTATGACGGCATAAAGGAGATAATGGAGCAGCAGCGCGCACAGGGCGGACTGATATGCGTGGCGTCCCACTCGATAGACTATAACATCCTGCGCGACTATGAGGCCAACGGTCTGCCCGTGCCGGACGCTGTCTACGGTTGGGAGCGCCCGCTTGAGCAGCGCAAGCCCAATCCCTTCCCCCTTGAGGACATCATGCGCCGCTTCTCCCTCGCGCCGGACGAGATTTTGATGATAGACGACCTGAAGCCCGGTTATGACATGGCCGTAAAGTGCGGGGTGGACTTCGCCGCCGTTGGCTGGAGCAGCGACGTGTCGGAGATTGAACGCTTTATGCGGAAAAACTGCGATAAGTACTTTAAATCCGTAGAGGATTTTGCATATTTCCTTCAAAACTGAGTAAATTACTTTATTTTGGTTGACACCTCGTGCCAAATTGTTTATAGTATACCTACCACATGCTTTACTTTAAATCAGTATGTACGAAAAGAGGCAAAAAGAAAGGAAAGAAACATGGAAAAACGATACGGATTGCCCACTGCGATCGCAATGGTCATCGGCATTGTTATCGGCTCCGGTGTGTTCATAAAAGGCGGCAAGGTGCTGTCCCTCACCGGCGGCGATATGACCAAGGCCGTGCTTGTTGTGGCGATAGTGGGTCTGATGTGCATTATCTGCTCACTCGTCTTTGCGGAGCTGGGCGCACGCTATGAAAAGGTAAACGGTGTTGTGGACTATGCCGAGGTCGCCCTTGGTCCCACCTACGCCTACTACGTCGGCTGGTTCACCACGACTATATATTACCCCTCCCTCGCGGCAACGCTGGCATTTTTTGCGGCGGTGTTCGCCTGCCCGCTTTTTGGTGTGCAGGCGCTTGACTTCTCCACCGGCATAATCAGCATGGAGGCTATCGGCCTTGGCGCCGGCTTTTTGATGATGGGCTACGGCATCAACATCCTCAGCCCCAAGCTGGCGGGCAAATTGCAGGTATCCATGACGGTTATCAAGCTCATCCCGCTGATTCTCATGGGCGTTGTCGGCACGATAGTCGGCCTGTCCAACGGTTCTACCGCAAGCGTTCTGGCCGAGGGTGTCCGCCTGAGTGCGGAGAGCGGCAGCGGCTTTTCCGGCATCTTCGCAGGTGTAACTGCGTTTGCATTCGCGTATGAGGGCTGGATAATCGCAACCTCCATCAACTCTGAGCTTCATAACGCAAAGAAGAATCTTCCCCTCGCGCTGATCATCGGCGCGTTCACCTGCGTTGTTATCTACTCCCTCTACATCTTCTCGATGAGCTCCGTCGGTAGTGTTGACACTATAATCGGCACCTGGCCTTTGGGTGAGAATCTGCCCCGCATAGCGTTCTCCAACATATTCGGCAACGTGGTGGGCACTATCGTGTATGTATTTGTGTGCATCTCCTGCCTTGGCACGATGAACGGCCTTATTATGGGCTCCAGCCGCGGTATGTACTCCATCTCCGCGCGCGGCCTTGGCCCCCGTCCGGAGTTTTATGGCAACATTGACGCGCAGAACGGCTTTGTCATCAAGTCCGGCCTTGTCGGACTTATCATGGGCGGCTTCTGGTACGCATGGATCACCATCCTCTGGATGCGCGGCCCCGACTTCTTCGGCGGCGTGCATGACTGCATGTGGATCGGCTGGGAGCCGGATGAAATCTGCATCATCAACCTTTACGCAATGTACATCCCCATGTTCATAGCGCTGATGGTAAAGGGCAAGGATCTCAGCTTTGTCAAGCGCTATCTCATGCCGGGTCTTGGTGTGCTGTGCTGCATCTTCATGGTGTACTGCTGCTGGGTCGGCAAGGGGTATCAGCAGGTGTGCGGCTACCTCATTTTCTTCGCAATCGTGATGTTTATCGGCTACCTCCTCAAAGGCAAGCAAAAGGTCGAATAAATAGAATAGTTTAGTTAGTATAAGGGGCTGTAGCGAAAAATCGCTGCAGCCCCTTGTCTTGCCTCTCCCTGCGAGAGAGGCGGCGCGGCAAAAGCCGTGACGTAGAGGGAGGCTACAAGCGCCGCTGTGCAGCCGCCGCAATGCGCTCTATCACCGGATGGGT
>CAZBVU010000016.1:0-27149 GCA_964495355.1 uncultured Oscillospiraceae bacterium | reverse complement strand
GAGGCTACAAGCGCCGCTGTGCAGCCGCCGCAATGCGCTCTATCACCGGATGGGTATAAAAAGACCGCCGACTTTTTGTTCGGCGGTCATGTGTTCGGTGTTTAGCTGTTGGTTTTATTCATACCGTGAGATTCAGTCGCCCTTTACAAAACAGGCTATCAGAGACAGGATAAATCCCATTACTGCACCGCCAATTGCGGCAACATTGTTTGTCGCAATTGACAAGCCCATCAAGCTCACGCAAATCCCCACAATTCCTATTTTAACGCCTCTCATAAACCCACGCTCCTTTTCACATTATCCGTATCAGCACCATGTATGCCGCAGTGCCGAGGAAGATGCTCAAAAACGTGCTATGGCGCAGTTTATAGCTGACCACGACCACGGCCACCGCGATAAGCTGCTGCACTCCCGCGCCGACAAAGTCTGTCGCCGCGCTTTTCAGGCAGTACACCACCAGCACCGCCATTATCGCGCTTGGCAGGGTCTTGCCCAGCCTGTCCAGCCACGCGGGCATTGCGTTCTCACCGCGGAACGCCACAAACGGCAGCGCCCTCAGTGCAAACGTGACCACCGCCGACATCGCAATCGCAAGGATGATATATTCTATCGTCATGCGTCGGCCTCCTTTCTGCCCATAAGCACCAGAAGTCCGGAGGTTATCAGCAACGCCGGAAGCATAAACCGGCTTGCACCGAATATCATCAGGCACGCTATACCTATCGCAAGCCCTGTCAGCGCCGGCATATGATTATCAGCCTTCTCCCACTGGTCAATGAGGATGATAACGAACATCGCCGTCATGCAAAAGTCGATGCCATCGAGCTGAATAGGGATCAACTGACCTATTATCCCGCCGAGCGCGGAGCTGGCGATCCAGTATATCCGGCTGAGCAGCGCGACAAAGAACATCGTGTCCTCCCGCTCCTCTGTCGGCATATCGGCAAGTGTGCAGTTGACAGCATAGGTCTCATCCGTCAGCGTATGTATCATATACAGCTTCCGCTTGCCCATGCGCTTAAAATCGTTGAGAAACGTCAGCGCGTAGAAGCTCTGGCGGCTGTTCATCAGCAGCGCCGTCAGCGCCACGGTTATAAGTGACGCGCCGCCGGAGAGAAACGTAATGAGCACAAACTGATACGCGCCCGTGTACACTGTTGAGCTGACGATCAGTGACCAGAACCAGGCCAGGCCGTTTTCCTGCATCGACATACCGTATGCAATGCCGATGAAAAGATAGCTGCACATCACCGGCAGTGATTTAATAAACGCCGTTTTAATTATCTCTCGGCGCGAATTTTTCTCTTTTTCCATTAAAACAACCCTGTTATCTTCCCGTTTGCGTCCACATCTATGTTGAGCGCGGCAGGATTTTTCGGCAGCCCCGGCATGGTGAGTATATCGCCGGTGAGCGCCACGAGAAACCCTGCGCCCGCGCTTACTCGAAGCTCGCGCACGGTTATGTCAAAATCGCGCGGCGCACCCAGCTTGGCCTTATCGTCCGACAGGCTGTACTGCGTCTTGGCAATGCACACCGGCAGATTACCAAAGCCCAGCGCCGTCAACTGCCGCTGCTGCTCACGCGCCGCATCCGTCAGGCAAACGCCGCGCCCGCCGTATACTTTTTTCACCACGGCGGCCAGCTTCTCTTCTATGCTCACGTTGTCCTCATAGGCAAAGCGGAAGCTGTCCTTCTCCCCGCACAGGCGCACGACCTCGCGCGCAAGCTCCATACCGCCCGCGCCGCCTTTGCCCCACACCTCGCACAGGCACACGCGCATCCCCTGTGCGCGGCACGCCTCCTCTACAAGTGCAAGCTCCGCCTCGGTGTCACTTTCAAAGCGGTTGAGCGCCACAACGCAGTTTAGGCCGAAGGTATCTTTTATCGTTGCCGCGTGGTGCAGGAGATTCGGTATACCGGCACTCAGCGCAGCCAAATCCTCATGTGAAAGCTCATCCTTTTTCGCGCCGCCGTGCATTTTCAGTGCGCGTATAGTCGCTACCAGCACCACTGCATCCGGTGCAAGCCCTGCCGCGCGGCACTTGATATCCAGGAACTTCTCCGCCCCCAGATCCGCGCCGAAGCCGGCCTCCGTCACTGTGTAGTCGCTGCATTTGAGCGCCATTTTTGTCGCCGTGACGGAGCTGCACCCATGCGCAATGTTGGCAAACGGCCCGCCGTGGACAAATGCGGGCGTGCCCTCCAGCGTCTGCACAAGGTTGGGGTTTATCGCGTCCTTCAGCAGCGCCGCCATTGCGCCCACCGCGCCAAGTTGCTGCGCCGTGACCGGCGCACCCGCGCGGTTATAGCCCACGATGATTCGCGCAAGGCGGGCTTTCAGATCCTCTATTGACTGCGCCATGCAGAATATCGCCATTGTCTCGGTCGCAACCGTGATGTCGTAGCCGTCGGCGCGCTGTACGCCGTCTGTTTTCTTGCCAAGGCCGTCTATAATATTGCGCAGCTGCCTGTCGTTCATGTCCACACAGCGCCGCCACGTCACCCGCTCGGGGTCGATATCCAGCTCATTCCCCTGATAGATGTGGTTGTCTATCATTGCGGCAAGCAGGTTTGTCGCCGCGCCTATGGCGTGGATGTCCCCGGTGAAATGCAGGTTTATATCCTCCATCGGCACGACCTGCGCCATGCCGCCGCCTGTCGCCCCGCCTTTCAGGCCGAACACAGGCCCTAATGACGGCTCACGCATGGCGATCACCGCGTGGTGGTTCAGCGCGTTCAACGCGTCCGCAAGGCCGATGGCGGTGGTGGTTTTGCCCTCGCCCGCGCTGGTCGGCGTTATCGCCGTGACCAGTACCAGCTTGCCATCCTTTTTCTCTGCCATGTCGTTGAGATAGTCCAGCCCCACCTTTGCCTTGTAACGGCCATACTGCTCAATATAACGTTCATCTATTCCTGCGTGCGCGGCAATCTCGCCAATCGGTCTCAGCCTTGCCGCCTGCGCTATTTCAATATCACTCTTCAATAAAAAATCCCTCCGGGAGTTGTAGTTTTACTATTATACCAACTCCGGAGGGAAAAGAAAACTATAAATTCAGCCAGTCAAAAAATTCATTAAAAATCTTTACTCGGCTATCATGCGCTTTAGTATCTGCACAGCGTTTGCCGCCGCGCCCTTGCGCACCTGGTCACCGCAGCACCACAGCGTCAGGCCGTTTTCGTCCGTCAGATCCTCGCGCACGCGCCCGACCCATACGAGATCCTGATTGCTGGTGTCCAGCGGCGTGGGGTAGTTTCTGCCCTGATAATCCTCCACAAGGCGGCACCCAGGGAAGGCGCGTATTGCGTCCTTGGCCTCCTCCACAGATATCTTACGCTCTGTGCGCAGTGTGACAGCGATGGAGTGTGAGCGCATAACCGGCACACGCACGCAGGTGCATGTCACCGCCAGCTCCGGCAGGTGCAGTATGCGCCGCCCCTCGTTCTGCATCTTCATCTCTTCGTCCGTATAGAGGTTATCCAGCTCATCCCCTATGCACGGGATGACGTTCATCGCGATCTGCGCGGGGAACACCTTATGCTCTACCTTTTCACCGGCCGCCAGCGCGCTGATCTGCCCCTCCAGCTCGCTCAGACCAGCCTGACCCGCGCCGGAAACAGCCTGATAAGTGCAGGCTATCATGCTCTTTATTGGGGAAAGCTTCGCAATACCCGCGACCGCCATCAGCGTGATGATAGAAGAGCAGTTCGGGTTTGCGATTATGCCCTTATTGTTGAACGCGTCCTCGCCGTTTATCTCCGGCACGATCAGGGGCACATCCTCATCAAGGCGGAATGCAGAGCTGTTGTCTATGTACACAGCGCCGCTGTTTACGATCGCCGGTGCAAACTTACGCGACATGGGGTTTTTCACCGCGCCCAAAACAAAGTCCATTCCGGCGAAGCTGTCCTCACGCGCCTCCTCGATCTTTATCTCCTCGCCCTTGAAGCTGACATAGCCACCTGCGCTTCTCGCGCTGGCCAGCGGCAGCAGACGGCCAACCGGTATATCATACTCCTCCAGAACTTTCAGCATTTCCTGTCCGACAGCGCCCGTTGCGCCCAGAATCGCAATATTGTACTTTTTCATTATATTCTCCTCCTTATTATCCCGCGAAGCCCTCATACAGCACCTGTATCGCGGTTTCAAAATCCTTGTTTTCTACGCCTACTATTATACTCGTCTCATCCGCGCCCTGTGCAATGGTGCGTATGTTCACGCCCTTGTCACCCAGCGCCTTGAATATTTTGCCTGACACACCGGGTCTGAACGGCATCTTGCGTCCGACCGCCGCGACCAGTGCTATCCCGTCACTCAGGCGCACATCGTCCGGCTGGCAGCTCTTTTGCAGCTCGTTTACCACATCGTACACGCCGTCACCCAGCGCCGCCGTTGCGCAGACCAATGCAAAGCTGTCCAGTCCCAGCGTTATATGTTCCACACTGGCTTTATACTTTTCCAGTATTTCCAGCGCACGGCGGAGAACGGCGGCGGTATTCATGTTGTGCTTTGTCACCGTGATGATGGTGAAGTTGCGCCGTCCGGCAATTCCGGTTATAAAGCGCTCCTGTGCGCTGTGCTCCTCCTCCACATGGTCAACTATCATCGTGCCGCTGTCCTCGGGCGCGTTGGTGTTGCGGATGTTCAGCGGTATTCCCTTTTCCTTTACCGGCTGCACCGATTCCTCATGCAGCACGCTTGCGCCCATGAAAGCCAGCTCGCGCAGTTCGCCGTAGGTTATGCGCGGTATCGGGCGCGGGTCTGTCACTATGCGCGGGTCCGCCATGAGTATGCCGGAAACGTCCGTCCAGTTTTCATACACGTCGGCATCTACGGCCGCCGCCGCAAGTGCGCCGGTTATATCGCTTCCGCCGCGGCTCATCACCTTTATCTTCCCTGTCGGGCTGAGGCCGTAGAACCCGGGGATAACTATCCTGCCGTGCTTCTCCACCGCGTCGCGTATTGCGGCGTAGCTGCGCTCACGCTCAACCTGCCCGTCAAAGCCGAAGAACACACATTCCCGCGCATCCACAAAGGTGTAGCCGAGATAGTCTGCCAGAAGCTTTGACGTGAAATACTCTCCGCGCGACACCAGCTCGTCCACGCTCATATCGCGGTTGAGCCGTGCGCGAAGCGCCCGCAGGTCACTTTCCACATCATAGCTGAGTGAAAGCTCATTTTTAATGTCCACAAGACGCTTTTCTATACTGTCCATTATCTCGTCACAGCTCACGCCATAGGTGAGATGCGCGTGGCACAGATATAATAGATCCGTCAGCTTGTGGTCATCCGAACTGCGCTTTCCCGCGGCGGACGACACTACTATCCGCCGTGAGCTGTCACTTTCCACTATATTTTTCACCTTGCGGAACTGGTCCGCACCGGCGACCGATGAGCCGCCGAATTTTATCGCTTTCAGCATTATATCCTACCTCTCACTCTGCCAGCTCTGCAAAGAACACCTCTGCCCCGCCGCGTCTCAGGCCGCGCACCAGCTCATGCATCGCCAGAACGCTTATCGGCGCGGTGACAGCGCGCACAAATGCGCCGTCCTCCTGCACGCTCTCGCAAGCTATCTTATCTTTAAGCGCCAGCGGCATACGCACATAGTATTTGCACATGGCGTGCGCATTGTCCGCCTCTACACTGCGGCATGGCGCGTGCATCATCTCGCGCTGACCGTGCACAAGGCACTCAATATCGCGTATCACGGCAGACGCTGTGGGATAGCGCCCCGCGCCCTGACCCATCAGCACTATCTGGCCGCTGTTCCGGCCGAGATACTTTGCCATGTTGAAATTCTTCTTCACTGCACATTCGGGCGCGTCCGATGGCAGCAGCACCGGCTGCACAAAGGCGTAAACACTGCCGTCCTCATTCCGTCCACCGCGCGCCAACAGGCGGCAGGTCAGGCCGCGGCGCTTTATATCCTCCACATCGTGCGCGCGCAGACTGTCAATCCCCTCGCTGCACAGGCCGCCGTCCGGCAGCATATCATACGCCACCGCGCACGCCAGCATGATCTTTCTCAGTGCGTCCAGCCCGCTTACGTCCGCAGTCGGGTCAGCCTCCGCATAGCCCAGCTCCTGTGCGTCCTTCAACGCTGCATCATAGTCAACGGCGTTTGTCTGCATCATGTCCAGCATATAGTTGGTAGTGCCGTTCAGTATACCGCCAAGGGACAGTATCTCATCATTCTGCCGCGCCAGCTCAAGGTTGTGCAGGAACGGTACCGCGCCGCCGCACGCCGCCGAGAATAGGAAGCCCACGCCGTTTTCCCGCGCAAGCGCCGCCAGCTCAATGCCGCGCGCCGCGACCAGCGCCTTGTTTGACGTGACAAAATGCTTCCCCACGCTTATCACCTGACGGGCGCAGGCGTAAGCCATGTCAACGCCACCCATCGCCTCTGCAACTGCGTCCACGCTTTCATCCGCGCATATGGCCTCTATGCTGTCCACCTTATATTCAGCGTCCACCTTGCCCGCGCGAACAAGAACCGGCCCCGCATCAAGAAGCGAACTAGTTCGCAGCATATCATATATACCCTTACCTACTGTGCCAAAACCCAAGACTGCGACTTTCATAAGTCCACCTCCGAAAAATATTTTATGTCCGTTTATCAAAAACACTTGTATTTTTGACGCAGACAGTGTATCATATAGCAGGAATAAAATCAAGCATAATTTTTTTCATTATGCAAATGTCAGACAGGAGCTTCAAAAAATGCTGGAAAACTATTTAATTATCCACAAAAGCATACTTCCGGAATATTATGAAAAGGTGCTTGAGGTGCGCCATCTGATGGAGTCGGGTCACGTCAAGGATGTCAGTCAGGCCGTGCGTGAGGTCGGCATATCGCGCAGCACCTATTATAAATACAAGGATTTCATACTTGAACCGTCCGAGATGGCCGGCGGGCGCAAGGCCGTGCTGTCGATGATGCTGGCGCATGAGCCGGGCGTGCTCAGTGCGCTGCTGGGCTGTATTTCGGAGGTGGGCGGCAGTGTGCTGACCATCACGCAAAGCTTGCCCATACATAACCGCGCCAGCGTCACCATCTCGCTGGACGTCAGTTCCATGTCGTGTGAGCTGGCGCAGCTTATCCGGCTGGTGGAGGAGACCCCCGGCGTGGAGAATGCGAAGCTTGTCGCTATAGAGTAAAAAACGGAGGATAGCAAAATATCATGTATTATCAAAGCACACGCAGTGACATAAAGGCCAATTCATTGGAGGCCGTACTCAACGGCATCGCGCCGGACGGCGGTTTGTATATAGACGCGGCTCTGGCCGAACGTAGCTTCGACTGGGAAAAATGCCTCTCGCTGGACGAGCTTGGCATGGCAGAGATGCTTCTTCAATTTCTTCTGCCTGATTTTGACGATATGGCGGAGCTGACCTTCCACGCATACCGCAATAAGTTTGAAAACAACCGCATCTCACCTCTGGTGAAATGCGGCGATGCCTGGGTGCTGGAGCTGTTCCACGGCCCTACCAGCGCATTTAAGGATGTTGCGCTGTCCATGCTGCCGCAGCTTATCACCGCCGCGCGCCGACAGCTTGATATAAAGGAGGAGACCGTCATCCTCACCGCGACCTCCGGCGACACCGGCAAGGCCGCTTTGGAGGGCTTTCACGATGTGGAGGGCACGGGGATAATCGTTTTCTACCCTGACGGCGGCGTGTCGCCGATACAGCGGGCACAGATGGTCACACAGGAGGGGCGCAACGTGCGCGTGTGCGCCGTGCGCGGCAACTTCGATGATTGTCAGCGCGGCGTGAAGGAGGCTTTTTCCGCGCTCACCGGGCACAGCCACGGCAAGCATTTAAGCTCTGCCAATTCCATCAACATCGGCCGCCTCGCCCCTCAGCTTATATATTACTTCTCCGCCTATGCCCAGCTCGTGCGTGACGGTGCTATACTCATGGGCGACCCTGTAGACTACATCGTGCCCACCGGCAATTTCGGCGATATTCTCGCCGGTCTCTACTGCAAGCTGCTGGGGCTTCCTGTCGGGCGGCTGGTGTGCGCGGCGAACGAGAATAACGTCCTGTACGATTTCATCTCGACCGGCACCTACGATGCCCGCCGCAGCTTCTCGCGCACCAGCTCACCGTCTATGGATATTCTTGTATCCTCCAACCTTGAGCGCCTGCTGTTTCTCGCCTCCGGCGGGAGGGCGGATGCAGTGTCCGGCTGGATGGACGCGCTGAAAAAGGACGGCGTGTATGCCGTTGATGCCCGGACGCACGAGCAGATACGCAGTTGGTTTTCCACCGGATATGCGGATGAGGCCGCCACGCGCCGTACTATCGCGCGTGTGTGGGGTGAGTGCTGCTATCTCTGCGACCCGCACACCGCAGTCGCCATGAGCGTGCTGGACGATTATCGCCACAGCCGCGATTATTCCGGTGCGCCGTGCGTTGTGCTGTCCACCGCGTCGCCGTATAAGTTCCCCGCGGCGGTTCTGTCCGCTATCAGCGGCGAGGCCGAGGGTGACGAGTTTGCTCAGATGGATGCACTGCATGAGCTTACCGGTCTGCCGATACCCAAAAATCTTGCCGGTCTGCGCGACAAAGCGCCGCTGCATACCGATGTGATAGATAAAGACGATATTATCCGCTATGTGGATGAAATACTTTCTTCAGGAGGCTTTGAAAAGAGATGAAAATACGCGTTCCTGCAAGCTCTGCCAATCTCGGCCCGGGGTTTGACTGCTTCGGCGTGGCGTGGCAGCTATATAATGAACTGGAGTTTGTGCCCAATGACACGGGGCTTGTCATCACCGGCTGTGATGCGCGCTACTGCAATGAATCCAACCTCGCCTACAGAGCCTACTGTGCCGCGTTGGAGCGGTACCATCTTGTCCCGAAGCCGCTTACGATAAATTTCCTGCACTGTGACATCCCCATTTCGCGCGGGCTTGGCTCATCCTCGGCGCTGCTGGTGGGCGGCGTGATGGCGGCAAACGCGCTGCATGACCTCAACATGACGCGCACGGAGCTGCTTTCTGTCGCTACTGCATTGGAGGGGCATCCGGACAATGTTGCGCCCGCGCTGTTCGGCGGACTGACCGCCTCCGCAGTCGAGGCCGGTATACCGCTGTGCGTCCAGCACGGGCTGAGTGATAAGCTGCACTTCACGGCGCTTATCCCGCCGTTTGAGCTGTCAACCGAGCAGTCGCGCAGTGTTCTGCCGCACACGGTTCTGCGTGAGGACGCGATATTCAACGTCTCCCGCGCGGCGCTGCTGCTGAGTGCGCTGGGCAACGGGGATGCCGCGCTCTTGCGTGCATCCATGGCCGACAGGCTGCATGAGCCGTACCGCGTTTCGCTTATCAACGGTTATGACACCGCGCGCGGCCTTGCGTATAAGTGCGGTGCGGAGGCAATGTGCATCTCCGGCGCCGGATCAACGCTGCTGTGCCTGTCCCTTGCAGAGGATTTCACAGCGAGGATGCAGCACGATATGCAAACCGCCCTTCCCGATTGGCGCGTCCTGCCTCTCCTCCCCGACCTCACCGGCGCTGTGGTGTATGAGGGGTAATGGGGTATAGCGCCCCCTATCACACACAAAACCCACCCGCTTGCGTGACTATGAGCTGTCATGCAGGTGGGTGGGTTCATTTATGCATATTCTTTTTTATCTCACAAATTCCGCTTTTCGCGTATTATCTCGCGAGGGTTATTGTGCCGCCGCACTCGAGAACGTCTATGGGCGTGTTCATATATGCGCCGCCGAAGTGCCACTCCACCGCGAGAGAGTATGTATTGGAAGAGCCAGCGTGCAGGGTGACATTAAAGGTCGTTCCGGCCAGGTCGTTTTCTGCCAGGGCGCTGCCGTCATAGGTAAGTGCCGGAACATCAAGCGTTACGTACTGGTCACCCAGAGCGATGTTCAGTGAGCGCGCCGGTTCGAGATGCAGGCTGTAGGATTTCGCCTTGACGGTAACCGTCACCTTAACAGTACTGTCATCCACGGTATCTGCCGTCCAGTAGGCCACAATGTTCAGGCCGGTCACAGGGGACACAGAGTTAAAAGCGCCCATACCAAGCTGTGTTCCGACAGGCAGCGGAGTCGACGTGGGTTCGGGTGTAGGCTCCGGCGTTGGGGTCGGCGTGAATGTCGGCTCAACGGTTGGCAACGGCAGAAGCGTAGGTGTCGGTGAGGGTGTGGCGTTCACGTCCGGTGTGGGAGTGGTGATGGGGTTGACTATCGGTGATGAAGTCTCCGTTGCGTTAAGGCGTATGTCATCAATATTTGTCACGTCCTGTCCATCTGTCACCAGCGACCATATAACGGCCACCAGCAGCACAAACACAACGATAAACAGCACAACAACAAGCTTGTTTTTCATTTTATGCACATCCTTTGTATTGTTCTGTGCTTTATTATAATTCATGTCGTGTAAAAAGTCTATCGTAAAATGTTAAGGATTGGAGACGAACACATAAAATACGGCGCGCCTGACGAACAGTCAAGCGCGCCGCGTACATATTTTATCCCAAATCAGCTCAGCCGTGTTCCGTCCTTTGCAAACAGAATCGGTTCAAAATTCTCGCTGTCAAGTGTCGAATTAGCTACCTTTAATGTGCGCAACTATTCCAATCACCAGCTTTACAGCGCCAAAACAGCCGATAAAAATCAAAACCACGCATTTTACGCGTGGTTTTGGTTTGCTTAAATTATTATCCTGTGCGAGCTCTCTCGGCTTAGCCGACAGTGATCACAAACGGGTTGGAGTAGATTGCGTAGTTGGGGGCAACGGTCTCGCTGACGTCAGCACCGTTGACATCGAGGGTGGTGTCAAGGCGAACCATAACAACTGCCTCGCCGGCCTCAGAGCCGGTGATAACATAGTTTTCATCCATGCTGACTTCAACGCCGCTCACAGTGACAAGGGACAGACCCTCCACGTTGGAGAGAACGCTGCCGTCCTGCGCGGTAACAATGCACTTGAGCACAGAACCATCAGCCAAGACCGTCTGGTTGGAAGCGGAGATGCGCACGGGGAAGTCGGTTGCCCATGTGCTGAAGTTGGAGGTCATGGAGTAAGTGCCGCCCAGCAGGTAGTCATGTGCGAAGAGTGCCTCATCGTTATATGTCCATGCCCAGCTGGTAAGGCCGCGGTGACGTGCAGCAAACACAACGTCGCTGTACATCATGGCGTTGTAGTCATGGTAGGTGCTGTTGTACGGCTGGAGATAGCTGTACAGCGTGCCAACTGCGGCGCCGATGCCCTGCTCATCCCTGACTGCATCCAGATCAGACCAGGAGTACATACTGAAGCCCAGATAGCCAAGGGACATCTCCGGCCACTCCTCTGCCATAGCCTTCATCACGTCGGCAGATTCGTCATACTCATAGTAGAAGCCGTTGCCGCCGTCATTAAAGGTGATAACGCACATACGGTTGGTGATGTTCATTTCCTCGCATACGCGGCGGAATTCCGGCACGATACCCGGGTTATAGGACTTTATCTCGATGAAGTGGAAGATGTTCTCATCATCCAGTGCGTCAAGATACTCAACAAGAGTGGGGATGTGGTCAACAGTGGGGTCGTAGGTGAGGATGGTGTCCTCACGGCCTGCGGTGGTGCGGTTGGTGTTGTTTGCATTGAGGACGCTGTTCTTGGTGATATCGTCTGCATCCTCACCAGGTACGCCGTAATCGGTCATATCATACTGGAGCGCCTGAATTTCCGCAATGGTCAGCTCCTCAATGTTGTCAACCTCATAGTAGTTGAAAAGACGCTTTGCATCGTCATCGTGGAGAACAAAGATGACGCCGTCAGAGCTCATGGAAATGTCGCACTCAAGTACGTTTGCACCGGCCTCGATAGCCGCGCGCTCAGAGCGGATGGTGTTTTCAATGTACTGGCTGGGCAGGCCGCGGTGACCGGTGATGAACACGTGGCGCATAAGGGTGGTCACGTCATTCACAGACTCGATAGCGTCAACCACTGCGTTATAGTCCTCGCAGACTATGCCGTTAACGCCGTTGGTGAGTGCCGTGTAGACAGAAACCTCATCAGCAGAGGTCACAGCCCAAACGGTGGTAAGCATGGCGCGCAGATACTCCACCGCGTCATAGCAAACGGTGATGTTCTCGGGGACGATCGCGACTTTCGCGTGTGCGGCGTTGGTGGTCGTGGTGATGTTATTAAGGGATGCGCGATCTGTGCCAACGTTGGATGCAGACCAGTCAACAACGCCGAGGATGCCTACGTTAGCGTCGCAAATCTGCTTGACAAATGCGGTGTTCTCATAGGAAGCGACCACGAGTACATCTGCCACTGCGTACTTCTGTGCAAATGCGTTGAACGCATCTGCGGTCTCCTGCGTGCTTATATAGAGCGCGGCAATGGTGGTACCCTTTACTGCCGCGAGATAATCTGCAAGATTGTCTGCTATCTTCTCGCCGCCAAGGGTGGACACGGAAAGTGCCTCATCTATGGCAACTATCATGGTGTTGGGGCGCACAGCCTGACCCGCAACATCCTGTGCATTGGCCTCAGCAGGCCAAACGATGGTTGCAGGGTAGGTGATGGAGGTCTCCGGCTCGTAGAGGTCGTCTGCCCAGGTGGACAGAACAGCCGCTGTTTCATCGGACACAACCAGTTCTGCCGGTTCTGCTGCGGGGGCGGGGGTGCTGCCGCACGCACACAGCGACAGGAGCATTACCAGTGCCAGTGCGAGCGCTAGGGTTTTCTTCATTTCTTTTCCTTCTTTCCTTTTTTATTTATTCAAGACGGCAGCGCACAATTCCGCTTTTGGCATCCGGCGAAAAATGCGTTGCCGCCCTAAAAAATTCTGGCGAATTTATCTTCTATACCAATTGTTGGCGTTGTATGAGAATGTTTTAACATCATCTTAACGTCACAGTGAATGTAGTGTAACAGATAAATCTCGCCTCGTCAATGGATAGCCGATAATCTATTTTTTAACTACTTTGCACAAAATGTCGATTGGCTCACGTACCTATATGTGTGAATTATGTACCAAAACACAGACTTGTGTACCACTCACACAGAAGCCTTTTGCCATGCGCAGTAGTTCTCAACCTATCGCTCCTTTCAGTGCCGGTTTTTTGCACTTGAATTTTTCTTCAGTCCTATAAACGGGACTGTTTTGTACCCCCAATTTGCCCCCCAAGCAATGAAAAACCGTGAAAAACGGCAGTGTTTTTCAAACTTCTGGCAATGCAAAAGGAGGCAAAAAAGCCGATAAAAACGCCAAAAACCCCGCAATCTCAACGATTGCGGGGTTTTCTTTATGGAGCTGCTACCCAGATTCGAACTGGGGACCTCATCCTTACCAAGGATGCGCTCTACCTGCTGAGCTATAGCAGCAAAGTTCATGCCCCTTAGTGAAGGGGCATGAGCGTGGCGACCAAGAAGGGACTTGAACCCTCGACCTCCGGCGTGACAGGCCGGCGTTCTAACCGACTGAACTACTTGGCCACGGCTTGATTATATTATCAAACTCCGGCCGATTTGTCAATAGGTTTTTGAAAAAAATTTTCGCAGAGGGGAAGATATTTTAACAGCGCAAAATATGTGCCCAAATTCAACTGTAATTCAGCTTGTTATATTATATTTTCTTGAAAAGACAATGCGCAAATGGTATACTCAGGATATATACACTCTTAAACATACACAGATTTTTTGGAGGGCAGACCGATGAAGGGCAAAAAGCTTGCCGGCGTGGTTATCGCAATATATGTTATTCTGCTTGTTATATGCAGCGCGTCCTGGCTGTGGCAGCTTTCCTTTCAGGATGTGGCCGCCGCGATAACAAAGTCGGTCATTTTTGAAGCCGGCACGGTAAAAAAAGATGTGTCGGATCTGACTATCGTTCTGCAAGAGGGCGAGACTGAGAAGCTGAACGACCTCGCCTACCTGACCACCCTTGACCTCAGAGGCAGCAACTGCACAGACGAGATAATTGCGTGGGCGCAGGAGCACCCGTCGGTCAACGTGAAGTATGAGGTCATTATGCCGAACGGCACGCGCGTGGATAACGCAGCACAGGCGCTTGACCTGTCCGCCGCAACGGAGGACAGTGTTGACGAATATATGGCGCAGGCGGCCAAGCTCACCGAGCTGACAGAGATAAATCTCGGCAACGGCGTATACAGTGCGGCCAAGCTGAACTCGCTTATCACAGCTTACCCCGACATAACATTTAACTACAGCTTCCCTGTGGGCGACGTGGTGTGCGCCCCTGACACGACCGCGCTTGACCTCACCAAAGCAGAGCCGGAGACTGTTGATACGATTATAGAATATCTCCCGTGTATGCCCGGCGTCACGCAGATATCTTTGGGTGACGAGGACAGCACCAAGCTCAGTTGGGAGGATGTCGCCCGGATTGTCACAGTCTGCCCTGATGCGCAGATAGATTACAGCTTCACCCTTTACGGCAAAAGCTTCACCCTCGCAGACGAGACGATAGACATCAGCAAGATACAGATAGACGATAACGGCGACGCGGTCATGGCTGCACTGCCCGCGCTGTACCGCTGCAAGACGCTGGACATGGACGATGGCGGCATAGTGGTCGGCCTGCCGAATGAGCGGATGCAGCAGATACGCGAGGCCGCACCGAATATAGACGTGGTGTGGCGCATATGGTTCGGTGAGCTGTACTCCGTGCGCACGGACGCGGAGAAGATTCTCGCCTCCAAGCCGTCTGTCGGCGGCATTCTCTATGACGAGGAGGCGGCCAAGCTGAAATACTGCACCAAGGCAAAGTACGTTGACCTTGGGCACAACGAGGTCATCACGGACATAAGCTTCGTCTCCAATATGCCGGAGCTGGAGGTGTTCATCATCGCAATGAACCCTGTCAGCGACATCACCCCACTGAAAAACTGCCACAAGCTGGAGTACCTTGAGATATTCTCCACAAATGTGACCGACCTCTCCGCACTATCTGAGCTGACCAGTCTGCGCCATCTCAAGATATCCTATCTCCCCAACCTCACCGACATATCCCCGCTCTACACCCTTACGGAGCTTGAGCGTCTCTGGATAGGCGACAACACCCCCATCCCCGCAGAACAGGTGGCCGAAATGCAAAAGCACGCCCCCAACTGTGAGATCAGCACCAAGTCCGACGCCGGAGAGGGCTATACCTGGAGCTACTCCTGGTATGACGCGAACAACGCCACATATCACTGGGTGGATCGCTATGAAAAGCTGCGCGCTCAGCTCGGCTACTACTACTCGCAGTATTCATTCTACTGGCTTGACCTCAAGTGTGAGCGTCCCGCCCCGCCAGAGTACGCCGGAACGTATTATTACGTTGATCTAAGCTCCTATACCCAATAATCCATACCAATAACCCATACAGGCACGTCAAAGCATGACGTGCCTGTTTTTGTGCTATGTGCGCTTTAGTATGGGCTGTATCTGCCATCCGCGCAGGGCGGCGGCCACAGTCTCACCTATGAGAGCGAAATCCGCTTGCAGGGAGCGGGGCTTTTTCGCGGCATCGTCCTGCCCGAAGGGGACGAAATACACGTTCTTTCGGTTCAGCAGCCGTCCGATATTCTCCGCTGAACCGGATAGACCGTCATTCGTGGAAAAGGCGACGATAAGCGGACGCCCGTTGCGAAGATGCGCCTTGGCCGCCATGGTGACGGAGGTGTCCGTTATTCCGTGGGAAAGCTTTGCCAGCGTGTTGCCGGTGCAGGGTGCGATAAGTAGTGCATCCAGCGGCAGGGCAGGCCCCAGCGGTTCGGCCTCCGCTATCGTGGTTATCACCTCGTGGCCGCATATTTCCGCCAGACGGCGGATGTTCACGCCCGCCGCGCCAAAGCGCGTATCTGTTGCGGCGGCAGTCTCGCTCATTATGGGTATAAGCTCATATTCCTCGCTTAGTGCTTCCGCTGCCGCAAACAGCTTATCATAGGTGCAGTATGACCCGCACACCGCAAGGCCAAGTCGCTTTTTACCGGTCATTCCCGCTCCTCCAATTCACGCATCACGTCATAAATATTCTCCTTTATCAGCGCGGCGGCACTCCGCGCGGCAAGCGCACCCGGAAGCCCGGGCGCGTGAACAACGTGCAGCCCGATATTCTCTGCCAGCGCCCTGTCGAAGCCGCCCGGCGGTGACGCCAGCTCCATTATCACCGCGCCGTCTGCGGTCATGCACAGCATAGCGTCGGTCAGCACGCGCGCCGGCACTGTGTTCACAATGAAGTCAAACCCGCCTATCTCCGCTTCCAGCGCTTTATAGCCGACCGCACTTATCCCCAGCGCTCGTGCCTCGGCACGGTCTGCTCTGGCGCGCGCCGCAACCGTCACATCTGCGCCCAGCGCTGCAAGGCGCAGAGCAAGCACCTTGCCTATCCTGCCCCAGCCGCACACCAGCACCGTGCTCATCATCAGGGCACGGTCACTCTCCCGCATCATGCGTGCAAGGGCGCACTCTGCCGTAAGCGCGGCATTTCCCATCACAAACTCGGCGCGCTGCATGAGGTCTTCAATATGTACGCCCGATTTCTGTGCCAAGGCACAGCTATTGTCGCCAAAGCGCCCGCCGATAAGCACCTGCCCCTGCCACAGCGCCCCCACAACGTCACTCATGCGCAGGGCATTGTCGCTCAGCGGTGTGTTCAGCACACCGGCGTTCTCCGCCGGTATCGGCAGTATGACGCAATCCGCGCCATACACGCACCCCTGCAAGCAGCCGGTTTTCACTATATCGCCGGTCAGCTCCGCCTTTTCCAGCGCATAGCAGCGCACGCGGTGGCCGTCCTCATTCAGCGCCTCACACAGCCGCGCCAAACGCGCGTCCCCGCCGACAATGGCATATTTCACCCGCATCACCTCCACGGCACATTCTATTCCGCGGCAGGGCGCGTGGTGCATCGTTCACCCTGCGCACACCAATTCTGTGCCCGGGTAATAGTGGGCAAGTATCTCCTTATAGTCTGCGCCGCGCTGTGCCATCACATTCGCCCCGTACTGGCTCAAACCCACACCGTGGCCGAAGCCTGTCACCGTGAAGCGGAACACCTCTCCGCTGTATTCCAGCGTGAACGCCGTGGAGCGCAGAAGAAATATCTGCCTCAGCTCACCGCCTGTAAACACCTCGCCGCCGATAACTATGCTCTCTACGCGGCCGCTTTCCGTGCATTTCGCCGCACCTACCCATGTGGACGGCGCGCCGGTCATATCGGCCTCCGGTCTGACTGACAGCACACTGTCGCGAAAATCCAGCGTGCTGACCTCCACCGTGCTGATATACCCCGGCACGGTCTCGGCAGTCTCAGGGCTTGAAACGCTGATGAGATATGGCAGGGCATTCCACACATTGCCGCTGGCCTCTGTCGCACCGGCGGAGGACGAATGAAAAGCTGCAAACGCCGGTGCGCCGCCATAGCTGAGGTATTCCCCTGCCGTATCCGTGACGGCGCGGTGCAGCTTCTCCATGTACATTTCGTACCCCTCGCCCAGCCGCTCATGCAGGGCATCATCGTCCAGCCACGCCTGACAGCAGCCGGAGCTTGTACACACCTGCGCGTCACCGTGCCTGCCGTGTGCGGCGCAGTAGAGCGTATACGTCCTCGCGGCGACAGCCTGTGCGCGCAAGGCGTTTTCATCAAAGCTTGCCGGCATCTCTGCCGCGACAACGCCCACGAGATAGTCTGTCATGTCCATCTCAGCGCACACCTCTCCATTTTTCACGCGCACGCTGTCCCACACCTCGCGCCGCGTATTATCAATCTCCTGCGCCGCAGCTATATTGATACCGGCACTCGGACTCGGTACAGGTGCGCTGTTTTGCTGTTCACGCAGGAAAAGCGGCAGCACAAACGAAAGCACGAGCACGATATAGCACACCAACAGCAGTCTTTTCATTTTCACGTTAATATCTCCCTGTAATTTCGCCGTCTTGACGTTTTGCCTGATTAAGTATACAATAATAAGATGTATATCTCTATTATATTATTGGAGCGTGCTTCTTAATATGCCTAACGAAAATAATCCTACCGGATCCAGAAACACCGGCAAGTTCACTGATGAAGAAATCGCAAAACGCAAGGCGCTGGAAAAAACGGCGCTGGAAAAGAGCTGCTATGTGGTGGGCGCGGGTGCATTCAGCGTGTTCGTGCGCTGGCTGCAAACCATGCTGGCCTTTGACGATAACGGACTTGTTGACCCAAGTATATTCAACCTGCTCGTGCCTCTGATGGTGATTGTGGCAGGCTACGTCTTTCTGCGGTTTAATGATAACTTCCGCAATAACCGATGGTATGTGCCGGAAAGCTTTCATGACGCGCTTTATACTGAGGGTAAGCTATATCACCTTGCAAGCTGGATTATCGGCGGCATTGTGACAGTGGGCAGTATTCTGCTCTTCATCACCTCCGAAACGGATAAAAATGTGGAGCTTCTGCGCGTGCTGGCGGTCGTGGGCATACTTGACGGGCTGACCTTTCCCATGATTTTCTCCTACGCGAACAGGCCGCACGTTGCAAACCGCGGCACAGTCTGCTTTTTCGCGTTTATCCCCATTCTTCTTTTCTGCGTCTGGCTTATCGTCTGTTATAAGGTGAACGCCACAAACCCTGTTGCCTGGCAATATGGATTGGAGGCACTGGCGATCATCCTGTCCATAATCGCATTTTTCCGTGTGGCAGGCTACGCGTTTGACTCCCCCAATGAATGGCGCAGTATGTTTTTTGCCATGCTGGCCGCCGCCGTGGATATCATGGTCATTGCCGACTCCCGCAATATTGGGATGCAGCTTATGTTCTTCGGCTCATCAATGATGCTGGTGTTTTACAACTGGGTGCTTATCACCAATATGCAGCAGGCCGCAAAGCCGGAGCGCCAGTCCGTACAGGACGGCTTCGAGCGTTTGTAAATGCTAAGGAGACACTTTGTCAAGTTAAATGTACTGTAATAGCAGAAAAAACTCTAACAATTTTGGAGAATAACATATGCTTTTTGCAAGTATGGAATTTCTGTTCCTGTTCTTCCCGATAACGCTGGGTGTGTGCTACATTCTGCCGGTGAAGGCGCGGAATTACTGGCTGTTGCTGGCAAGCCTGTTCTTCTACGCGTGGGGAGAGCCGCGCTTTGTCATAGTGATGATGGGCTCAATCGCTTTTAGCTATGTGATTGCGTTGTGTATTGAACGGCATGAGCCGGGCACGCGTAAAAGAAAGGTATATCTTACATTCGGTGTTATAGTTAACATTGGCTTGCTTTTCATATTCAAGTACCTTAACTTCACTATCAACACACTGCACGCCATAGCTCCCTCAACAGGCGCATTTATCCATAAAACCTACATTGCTCTTCCGATAGGCATTTCCTTTTCACTTTCCAGACGATGAGTTATATAATCGATGTCTATCGCGGCATACCGGCACAGCATAACATTGCATATCTTGGACTGTACATATCTTTCTTCCCGCAGCTTATCGCGGGTCCTATTGTGCGCTACACCACAATTATGGACGAAATAATTCAGCGCCGTGCAACGCGCGAGGATTTTATCCATGGTGGCCTGCGCTTTCTTATCGGGCTCAGCAAGAAAATGCTTCTCGCCAATGTCTTGGCAGAGCTTGTACATTTCGCATACTCCGCATCGCAGTTGAGCGTGTGCCTGGCATGGTTGGGCGCACTGGCATACACGTTGCAAATATACTTTGATTTCAGCGGTTACTCCGACATGGCCATCGGCATGGGGCGTATGTTCGGCTTTCACTTCCTCGAAAACTTTGACTATCCGTATATGTCGCGCACACTTACGGAGTTCTGGCGGCGCTGGCATATTTCACTTGGCAGTTGGTTTAGGGACTATGTATATTTCCCACTGGGCGGTTCGCGCGTGAAAACGCAGTCACGCCTTGTGTTCAACCTCTCTGTGGTGTGGCTGTTGACCGGTATCTGGCACGGTGCAAACTGGACGTTCATCATCTGGGGTGTGCTGCATGGTGCGGTGATAATTTCCGAGAAGCTGCTGAAGCTCACCTCGCGTCTGTCGAACAGCAAGGCGGCCTCTGGGCTGTACCGCGTGTTCACGCTTATAATTGTTGTGCTGGGCTGGGTCATCTTCCGCGCAGACACAGTCAGCGGGGCATTCCACTATCTCGGGGCAATGTTCGGCAGTGGCGCATTCTTTAATGATGCCGCAGCATTCTATGTTAAAGAGTACGGAATAACTCTTCTTGCCGGCATTGTTTGTTCAACACCCGTGTTCAAACTTCTGGGTGAGCGCATATCGGTCAAGGGTGAGGGTGCGGCAAAAGCCGTCACAGTGGGCGCATATATTATCTCTATCGCGCTTTTCGTGCTGTGTGTGTCATTCCTTGTTATCGGCGCATACAACCCCTTTATTTACTTCAATTTCTGATAGGTGAATGTGATGAATACCACAACAAGGTCAAAAGCGGGCAAAACCGCCCTGCGCATAATCGCGGCGCTTGTCGCGCTGGTGCCGCTGCTGTTCACATTTTCTCAAATCAGCCTCGCGATTGCGCCAACCGTGCGTCTTGCCTCCGGTGAGCTGAGCTTCAAGGAGTACACACAGGAGCTGCAATCAACGCTTGCGGAAGAAGCCTTCGGCAAATATGCGTTTATCAACCTCAATGGGCTGTACTGCCGCGCCATTGGACGTAACATCTGCAACCAGATAATGCGCCTGAACAACGGTATGCTCACAAACTTTGTGCCGGAGAGAAATGACATGACAGCGCCCGCGCAGGCCATTGCACAGCTCAATGATTTTTGCGCATCGCAGGGCATCCGGCTTATATTCGCACTCACACCGGAGAAGCTGGATGCGGAATCCGCCCTGCTCATCCCTGGTGAGGAAAACCACTGCAACGAGAACGGCGATGAGCTGCTCGCGCGCCTGTCCGACTTTGGGGTTGACACTATCGACCTGCGCGATTACCTCGCGCAGACCCCCGCTCAGGTGGAGCAACACTTTTTCCGCACCGATCATCACTGGAACTTCACCGGCGCATTTACAGCATATCAGGTGCTTATGGCCGCCATTGATGAGCGTTTCCCCGACGCAGGGATAGACCTGACCCTTACAGATAGCGCCAATTGGGACGCACACACACTTGAAGATTGGATGCTGGGCAGTCAAGGCAAGCGCACTGGTGTATACTTCGGCGGGCTGGACGATATTACCTACTATACTCCGCGCTTTGAAACACAGATATCCTGCGATATAGTGAAAGCTTCAGGTGAAAGCGCACATTTCGAGGGGGACTTCTCCGCGGCTAACCTGCGCAACGAGTATCTTGGCGCGCGCCCCGACCTTTTCGACAGCAGCCCCTATGATATGTACATCGGCGGTGAATATCCCTTTGTCAGCCACAGAAGCGCCGATGCGCCGAGTGATCTGCGCCTTGTCATGATAAAGGATTCTTTTTCTCTGCCTGTTCAGGCCTTTATGTCCACGCAGTTTCAGTATATTGATGCAATAGACCCCCGATATACGGGCGAAAACGTGGCCGCGCACCTTGTAGACGCACAGCCGGATGTCGTGCTTATCCTCTTATCGGAGAGTGCCGCCGGTTCATACGAGGCCTACTCCGACTATGGCGTAACCGCCCTTCTTTCAAATTGAACCACTTCTCTACCGCCTTTCGATTGACCGAGAGGCGGTGGTTTTTATCCCCGCTCCTTAACGCAAAATTATGTTGAGAATGGCGCGAAAATATTGTATTATATAATGAGTATTTTATGCACTGTGTATTTTTACGCGTGAACGCTCCTATAGAAAGGGTCTCTCCATGCTTTTTAATTCTTACATATTCGCGCTGTGCTTTCTGCCGCTGTGTCTGGTGGGCTATTTCACCCTCAACCGGCTGGGGCAGCATAAGCTGGGGCTGGTTTTCCTGCTGGGTATGTCGCTGTGGTTCTACGGCTCAAACACGCCCAAGTACCTCTTACTCATCACCGGCAGCGTCCTCATAAACTTCGGCTTCTACCGCCTGTCGTGCGCCCTTCGCGGCGATAAGGCGCGCGCACTGGCCAAGGCGCTGGCCGTGGCGCTCAACCTCGGTGTGCTGTTCTACTTTAAGTATTACGACTTCTTTGCTGACACTGTCAACTCCGTTTTCGGCGCGTCTTGGACGCTGCGCCACATCATGCTTCCGCTGGGCATCAGCTTTTTCACCTTCCAGCAGATATCCTTCGTTATCGACTCTTTCAACGGCGAGGTGCAGGACTGCTCACTGCTGGACTATGCCTGCTTTGTCACCTTCTTCCCTCAGCTCATCGCAGGGCCTATCGTCACGCACGATGAGCTTGTCCCACAGCTACAGGATCTCAGCAAAAAGCGCTTCTCGTTTGAAAGCTTCTCCCGTGGCATCTACATATTTGCCATCGGCCTTGCAAAAAAGGTGCTGATAGCCGATAATCTCAACACCGTCGTCATCACCGGCTACTCCCTCGTCTCCGGCGGGGATTTCAGCGCCGTCACCAGTGCTGACTGCTTTATCACCATGCTGTCGTACACATTGCAAATGTACTTTGACTTCAGCGGCTATTCCGACATGGCCATCGGCCTTGGCAAGATGTTCAATATTGACATTCCGCAGAACTTCAACTCCCCCTACAAGGCCGTCACCATCCTCGACCATTGGAAGCGCTGGCACATCACGCTCACGCGTTTTCTCACCAAGTATATCTACATTCCCCTCGGCGGCAGCCGCAGAGGGGCAGCGCGCACCTACCTCAACGTGATGATCGTCTACCTCCTCAGCGGACTGTGGCACGGTGCGGGGTGGACATATATCTGCTGGGGCGCGCTGCACGGCCTGTTCTGCGTGATAACGCGCTTTGGCAAAAAGCTGTTTGACCGCATACCCAAGGTCATCAACTGGTTTATCACCTTCGCATTTCTCAATCTGGGCTTCATCATCTTTCGCGCGGCAAGCCTTGAACAGGCGTTCTGCTTCATCGGGCGTTTGTTTGAGTTTGATTTCAGCGCGGTCAACAGCGGCATCACCTCCGCGTTCCAGATATCCGAGGTCATGCTTGCGCTGTCGGCTCTGCCTGTTGTAGGCAGATACGTCTATTACCCGCCGGTGATGATGGTGCTTTTCCTTGCCACAGCGATGTTCATCGTGCTCGTGCCGAAAAACGCCTACGAAAAGATGCAGACCCTGCAGCCGCGCGTACTGCCCATGCTGTACACGGTGGTGCTGCTGGTGTGGTGCGTGTTCTCATTCGGCTCGGTCAGTGCGTTTTTGTACTTTAATTTCTAAGGAGGGCACGGCATGAACACTAACTTCAAAAAATGGGCGCTCTCTCTTATGGCACTGCTGCTGGCGGCGCTGGTGCTGCTGGGTGCGGTCACGGTGATTATAGACCCGTTCTTCCACTACCATGCGCCGCTCTCCGGTTTGCAGTACAGCATATTTTATGAGCGCTACCAGAACGATGGCATCGTAAAGCACTTCGACTATGACGCGCTGATAACCGGCAACAGTATGTGCGAAAACTTCAAGCCCTCTGAGATGGACGCGCTGTTCGGCACAAACGCGATAAAAGTTCCGTTCTCCGGCGCGACTGAGAAAGAGCTGGACAC
Source organism: uncultured Oscillospiraceae bacterium (assembly GCA_964495355.1). Classification (GTDB taxonomy): domain Bacteria; phylum Bacillota; class Clostridia; order Oscillospirales; family Oscillospiraceae; genus Limivicinus. Next base: position 3,574 of record CAZBVU010000016.1, on the reverse strand, counting down.
GCTAAACCGCACGGCGATCGCGTACAATGACAACATCCGCATGATACTTATGGATGTTGATTATCAGCATCTGATCATAGAAAAGGACGCCCTCACATATGATGAGAGCGACTACCCCACCTTTCTCTATGACAACAACCCCTTTAACGATGTAAAATATCTTTTCAACAAAAGCATATTCAAATACTCTCTCAATGTCCTCAGCTACACCCGCGCGGGCAACACCACCACAAGCTTTGACGATTATGCCTTTTGGGACACGCCTGATGTCCCCTATGGGCGCGACATTGTGCTGATGACCTACCACCGCGCCGAGCCGTCCGGCGTGGTTTATACCCTGACGGATGAGCAAGCCGCGCTGGTGCGGGCAAACATAGAGCAGAACGTGCTGGAGACTGCGCGCGCAAACCCGCAGATAGAGTTTTACATTTTCATCCCACCGTTCAGTATGTACTACTGGGATCGCCTTGACCGCACAGGCGAGATGGAAATGCAGCTTGCCGCGGAGAGAGAGGCTGTCGCGCTGCTTTTGACGTGCGACAATATCCACCTCTACTCGTTTACAGACGCGTTCGACCTTGTGCAGGACATGGATCAGTATAAGGACTATATCCACTACAACAGCAAGGTCAATTCGTGGATGCTGGAGTGTATGGCCGCGGGTGAGCACCTCATCACGCGCGATAACTGCGAGGTGTATTTCACGCGTGTGCACGATTTCTACACCGGATACGACTATGACACCCTCTTTCCCGAAGGGTACGGGGACTGAATCGCGCAAGTTTTAAACAAAAAAGAATAAAAAGCTGTAATATTGACACTATTCATGCACAGTGATATAATATATGCTAATTTTATAAAAAAGGAGTTGGATATCCAACAATGGATGATGGCAGTCGATTGCCGCTGATTCTTACATCAACCGTCACGGAGGTTGACAGCAGCATGATCACACCGTGGCTGGCGGCCATTGCGCTTTTACTGTGCGCAATGTATTTCGCTGTAACAGAGACTTCCCTGGCCTCTGCTTCCCGCAACAAAATCAAATCCGCGGCAGAGCGTGGTGAGGCAAGGGCAAAAAACGTGCTCTATCTCATAGATAACTTTGATAGGGCAATCAGTACCATTCTTATAGGCACAAATATCGTGCATCTGTCTATCGCATCTATCGTAACCGTCACGGTGACAAAGCTGTGGGGTATCAGCTGGGTCTCACTCAGCACGATAGTTACAACGATCATTGTGTTCTTCGCAGGAGAGATGCTGCCCAAAAGCATCGCAAAAAAATACCCTGAGCGGTTTTCAAAGCTGTGCGCAGGGCCTATGATCTTCTTTATGAAGCTGTTTGGCCCGCTGTCGGCAATGCTCACTGCAATCGGTCAGTTTGCCGCGCGTCTTGCGCACGGTGAGGCCGAGGCCTCCGTCACCGAGGATGAGATATACGACATTATCGAGGATATGACGGAGGAGGGCACACTCAACGAGGAGCAGGGCGACCTTATTTCCTCCGCACTGCAATTCGGCGATGTCACGGTGGAAAGCGTGCTGACACCGAGGGTAGACGTGGCCGCTATTGACGTGGCCAGCCGGCATGAGGACATCCTTGCCTACATCAAGGATCAGCCGCACAGCCGTCTGCCGGTATACGATGGCAGTATAGACAATATCATCGGTATTCTCCAGATAAGGAAATTTATAAAAAGCTATCTGCGTCAGGGCAATGACCTTGACATTCGCCCCATGCTGGACGAGGCGTATTTCGTCCACCACAGCACCAACATTGATGAGTTGCTGCCCATCATGTCGCACAAGAAGATGAACATGGCCATTGTCACGGATAACTACGGCGGCACGCTGGGTATCGTGACGGTGGAGGACATCCTGGAAGAGCTTGTAGGCGAGATATGGGACGAGGAAGACGTGGTTGAAGAGCCGATAACCCTTCTGCCCGACGGGAGCTATGATGTGGACGCTGAAGAGAGCGTCACTGACGTGCTGGAGCTTTTCGGCATTGACGCTCCGGACGAGGATGAGGATTCCCTCATCAACACCCTTATGGGTGAGTGGGCGTATGAGCAGTTCACCGGCATTCCCAGCGAGGGTGAAAGCTTTACATATAATAATCTGCGCGTCACAGTCGCCCAGATGCAGCATAACCGCATACTGAAGCTGAATGTGGCTCTCCTTGCAAGCGAAGAAGGAGGCGATGAGGCATGAGTATTTACGCTGTTCTTATCGGCATTGTGATATGCATTTTCTTCTCCAACCTGTGCTCTGCGTCTGAGATGGCGTTTTCATCGTGCAACGCTATGCGTCTTGAGGGCGCACGCGACAGCGGTGACAGGCGCGGCAAGGTCGCAACCTACATAACCCAGCATTTTGATGACGCGCTCAGCGCCATTCTGATCGTCAACAACCTTGCCAACATCGGCGCATCGTCACTCGCCTCTGTTGCGGTGATACTTATCGCGGGTGAGGCCGAGGCAGACAGCTACGCTTGGGTCGCAACCGTTGCGATCACGCTGCTGGTCATCATCTTCGGTGAAACCATGCCCAAGATAACCGCAAAGCAGAACGCCAACCGCTTCGCACTGAAAAATTCCTACGCCGTGCGCGGCATGATGATAATCTTCTTCCCGCTGGTGCGCGTTGTGGTCTGGCTTATCAACCTCATCACCATCGGCATGAAGGGTGAGCGCGGCGATACGCCGGACGAAGCCGTTGAGGAGCTGCAATCCATCATCGAGACCGCCGAGGACGAGGATGTTCTGGACGAGGATCAGTCAGAACTGGTTCATGCCGCTATTGACTTCTCCGAAACCTCTGCCTTTGAGGTTATGACCGCACGCGTTGACGTGTGCGCGATCGACATTGACGATGATTGGGACGATATCCTCGCCATCATTGAGGATGCACCCTTTACCCGTCTGCCGGTGTACGAGGGCAGTATAGACAATGTTATCGGTGTGCTGTACCTCAACCATTTCCTCAAAGCGCTGGCTGATAACGGCCACGCGGATATTCGCAAGCTGCTTATGCCGCCGTGCTATGTCTATAAAACAATGAAGCTGCCCGCTGTCCTTGCACAGCTCAGAAAGGCCAAGCAGCACCTCGCCATCGTGTCGGATGAATACGGCGGCACGCTGGGTGTGCTATCAATGGAGGATGTGTTGGAACAGATCGTCGGTGACATCTGGGACGAGACAGACACTGTTGAGCATGAAGTCGTGCAGCATGACGAGCGCGAGTATGAGCTGGACGGTGCAATGGTTCTCTCCGACTTTATAGAGCTGGTCGGCATTAAAGAGAGCGATTTCGACTTTGAAAGCAGCACTGTCGGCGGATGGACGCTGGAAATGTTCGGCGGCTTCCCGCAAAAGGGCGAAAGCTTTATTTATAAAAACCTCACTGTCACCGTTTTGTCCATGGACGGCCGCCGCGTTGAGCGCGTGCTGATCAAGGTCACACCGGACGAAGCGCATGACGAATAATCCTGCGAGTACAATTTTTATATAGTTTTAACCTCCGAGGGCGCGCTGCACCGCAGCGCGTCCTTTTGTTTGCGGCTGATGAG
>CAZBVU010000015.1:0-42694 GCA_964495355.1 uncultured Oscillospiraceae bacterium | reverse complement strand
CGCTACGAGCGGCGGCGCGGATATTCTGGACACCAGCCTCCTACCTGACGGCGCGTGGCGGTTCGTGAAAACCTTTATGAGCGGCAGTGAGGACGTGAATCTGAGCAGTGGCATACCGGCGCAAAAGGCAGTGCTTGAACGCGCGGTTGAGAACGCACTGGCAAAAGAACAGGGTGAGAGTATGCAGCCCGAGCAGTTTAATGGGCGGGATGCAGAGTTCATCCGCGCACTGGCGTATAACACGGATAAGTGCGTTTCGGATAGTGATGCTGTTATAGATACGATAAGAACTATCCTCACGGCCTATATTGGCGGCCAATATACAGCGTCAGACGCCGCAAAGCAGCTTCAAAGCCGAATGTCCATCTGCCTCGCCGAACAGTATAAATGAGCGGGATGTAAGTGACCACCGCAACCCCGGCCTCCCTCTAAAGTCTCTCCCTCCGGCAAAAATCACAGATTTTTGCCACCTCCCTCGTCAGAGGAAGGCTTGGGCGTTATGCAAATACGCAATATTTTGCGTTGATAAACGCGCGTTGTTCGCGAACTACTCGCTAATTCACAACGTATACATAATATAATTTACTTAATATAATAAACATAACATAATTGCTGGAATACAATATACATAAAACAAACGACATAATAAAATTAACATATTAGAGTTAACATAAAATATAGACAGCGAAAATTACAGGCTGATTGCGAGCGGCAATCAGCCTGTGTTCTTGATTTTCTGCGAAAGGGGCAGGTTTAATTGGGGGTTTTTATGTCAGTCCAGCCTGAAACATCGCATTGGCCGTACTCGTTCCATCCGGTTGCAACAATAGTACCATCGGATTTCAGGCCAACATTGTGTGCGTTACATGCACTGACAGCAACAATGTCAGTCCAGTTCTCAACATCACATTGCCCATACCCGTTGTTGCCAGCGGCCACAACTGTGCCATCAGTTTTCAGCCCAACTGTGTGATAACTACCGGCGCTTATTGCAATTATATCTTTCCAACCACTAACATCGCATTGGCCGTACTCGTTCCATCCGGTTGCAACAATAGTACCATCGGCTTTCAACCCAATTGCATGAATGGCGCCTGCACTGACAGCAATTATATCACACCAATTCTCAACATCACATTGTCCATCCTCGTTGTTTCCGACAGCAATGACAGTGCCATCGGCTTTGATGCCGACTGTACTAAAACCTCCGGCGCTTATGGTTTCTCTATTAGCCACTTTATCCCACAGTCCAAAGCTTCTCTCATGTGCATCCTTATAATCGCCCAGTTTGCCGAACGCGATGGCAGCCTTTGCGGTTTCACCGGAGGATTCCAGCTCCTCCGCTTCAGCATACGCCAGTGCATTACTGCACTCGGTCAAGTATTTTGATGCATCGCTGTAGTTTCCCAGTGCCTCCAAAATCGTTGCAGCTTCTTCATACTCTCCGGTTTCAATCAAGGATAGGGCGATTTGGTATACTGCCTCATTTTTCAGCTCAGGGGCATCCTTATAATCGCCCAGAGCCTCGTATACACTGGCGGCCTCGTCATATAAGCCTTGTTCCATAAGAGCGGCGGCCTTGTTATAGCGCGATGAGGGGATAATTACCTGCGTAACCAACAGGATTACAGCGAGGACGGCTGCGAGAGGTATCGCAATTTTCACAGCTTTTTTCGCCGTTGATTTTGCGACAGCTTTTTGCTGTTCGAGCTCTTTTGCTCTTCGTTCGGCTTCTTCCTGCGCAAGCTTCTGCTCATGGGCAAGGCGTTCATCTTTCCTCTTGCGCAAATCGTCCATGCTGATAGCTTGCAGAGTGGCGTGCAAATTGCCGCACATACGGCACGCCGCTTCTTCACGATGGTTCACCGCACCGCATACGCAGTACCATAAATCCTTATCGTCCAGCGGCGGATTCTTGCATCCGTCACCGTATTCCATGCGGAATTGACGCACCAGCTCCAAATCGGATATAGAGCTTAACGGTGTTGGAGTGCACAGACTGTTTAGAGCCTGAGCGCCGGTATTCCACACGGAATTATCCCGAAAAATCACTTCCTCCACATATACGGTGAAAGCGCGGGTGGTGGCATCGGGGAGAAAAACAGGTGTTTTTTCGCCAAAGGTCTGATCGCGTGAAGCTGTCAAATCCAGATACTGAAAATGTGTGGGTTCGCCCAGAGGATTACCCACCGTGTCCAGCGGGGAAATGCAGACCTTGAGCGCCTTTATTTCCTTTGTGCTGATGCTTTTGAATTTCAACTGCGCCAGAACATTACCGGTTTGCTCGTCTTTCAGCAGTGCACCGGCCGCGATTATTACCGGCATACCCTCTGCATATAGGTTCTGCGGCAAGGAGAACAGGCGGGTGTATCGTGTGCTCATTGTTGCACCTCCTTACAGTTCGGGCAGTTCATCGGGTACAACTTGCTTGGTTGTGCCGCGATCAGGTAAGGCAATCACCAGTAAGTAGCCGACAAAACCCAGCAGGAAGCAGAGCCAGAAATATTTTTTGCTGTAATACCCCTTGGCGTTTGCAGCCTCAAAAAAGCACTTGGCAATGTACCAAAACACCCAAACAATGATGGCGATAAGCAGAAGATACAAAAAGAGCATAAGAACCATTTTCCCCTTTCTGTGTATAAATGAATAAAAAAAGTGCGCCTACCGAAATAAGCGCACAAAAAACGCAAACTCCGATAGTCGCCAAACCAACTCTGCGGAAAAATAGTATATCAAATACCACTACATCAACAGAAACGAATTTTGCGTTTTTATCAAAATTGTTTAATAGATGTAGCGAGAAGATAGACTACTCCCGCAAAAGAATAGTGTATTTCCGCATTATTAAGTTGGTTTGGCATAATCATAGTATCACATACTTATACCGATTTCAAGAAAATTCTCACGCAACAAGAAGCAAATAAACATAATATCATTTACATAAAATAAGCAACATAATATTGGATGCACGCATAAAAAGACGCATCTGCAAATGTTTATTTCCAGATGCGTTAGCCGTGGTATAAGTGTACAATATATTGCCTTGCTCATGCCCCGCTTTGAAGTGAGGACGACAATAATCTGCGATTTTTGCTGGAGGGAGGGACTTTTAGCATTGAAAAGTTCAAATAGTAAAGCGCAAAAAAGTGCTCCCCCAATAAATGGGGGAGCACTTTAATTTATTACAGCCAGAGCTTGTCGCGGGTGATGTCTTTCAGGCTTGCGGCGCCGCACATGGTCATGGTGGATTTCAGCTCACCAACTATCTTGTCCATGTACACCTTGAAGCCCTCGGCACCGCCGCCGTAGATCATCGGTATTATCGGGCGGCCGATAAGCACTGCATCAGCGCCGAGTGCCAGCGCGCGGAACACGTCCACGCCGGAGCGGATGCCGCCATCGACAATGATGGTAACCTTGCCCTTAACAGCGTCAACAATGGAGGGGAGAACCTCAGCCGTGGAGGGGACAGCGCCCTGCACGCGCCCACCGTGGTTGGAGACAACGATGGCCTTTGCGCCGGATTCAGCGGCCTTTACTGCACCGGCGGGGGTCATGATGCCCTTGATGATAAACGGCATCTTCGCGTAGTCTACGATTTCGCGCATTTCCTCAACGGTCTTGCTGCCGGCGTTGGGGTTCATCTTCTTCAAAAACGGCAGACCCGCGCCGTCAACATCCATCGCGGCGGCGAATATACCGGCAGCGTTGGCAATGTCCAGCTTCTCAAAGACGGCTTCCTTGTTCCACGGCTTTATTGTGGGTACGCTCATGCCGCCGATTGCACCGCTGTCGCGCACAGCGGACTTCATAATGTCAGGGTCAACACCGTCACCGGTGAATGCCATAACGCCGTAGTCAGCGGCGGCCTTCATGAGGATGGCGTTATATTCCTGATCCTTATACTTTGCACCGTAGTGCATATCCAGTGCGCCAAGCGGGGCGGCGAAAATCGGCGCGGAGAAGGTGTGGCCGAAAAGCTCAAACGAAACGTCGGGGTCTGCGAAGTTGGGGCAGAGCGTGTCCATGTTCACGCAGATCTCCTGCCACTTGTCAAAGTTGCGGGCGGCAACGTTGCCGGGATATTTGCACCCGGGGCCGGGCATGGCGTTTGCGCAGGCGCGGCCATTGCAGACGGGGCAGGCCTTGCAGTATGGGCCGACCTGTTCGCGCGCGGAGGCGAGTATCTCATTGTAGTTCATGATTTATCTCCTTATACCTTTTTTATTATTAGCGTATATTATGATTATCCGACATTTTTGTGTGCTTGTCAAGGACTGACGGCAGATTATACGCCAGTGCCGTCAAAATCCGGTATCATTTCCACCGTGGCGGAGTCAGGCTCCTGCCAATAGCCGTCGGTTATCCCACAGCGGCGCATATATGATATGAGTGCGCGGTTGGTTTGCGCGTCAACCCTGCCGGTAAGCTCCGGAAAGCGCTCTAAGCCGGATATGGGGGTGTACTGGCTCATGAGGGAGAAAAGTATATCCCCGGGCTGAAACTCCCGCTCGATAAAATCTATCACCTGCATACTGTTCTCCTCCTGCTCGGGCAAAATCAGGTGGCGAACCAGCACGCCGGAGGTGAGCATACCCTCATCATCCATGGTGTACTTTCCCCGCTGGCGAAACATTTCGCGTATCGCGGCCGTTGCGACCTCGGGGTAATCCGGCGCGGCGCTGTAGCGAGCGGCGGGCGCGGAGAGCATATATTTCATATCCGGCATATACACCTGCACAAGCCCCTCCATGCGCTTTAGCGTCTCCACACTGTCATAACCGGAGGAGTTCCACACAACCGGTATACCCAGCTCCAGACCGGTCAGCGCCTTTTCAATGGCGCGGGCGTAGTGCGTCGGCGTTACAAGGTCGATGCAATGCACACCCTCGTCGCGCAGGCGCAGCATCATGCCGCGCAGCTTGTCCACGCTGACGGTTTTGCCCACGCTCGTCCGGCTTATGTCGCGGTTCTGGCAGAACACACAGCGCAGATTGCAGCCGGTGAAAAATATCGTGCCCGCGCCGCGTGTGCCGCTTATGCACGGCTCCTCACCAAAATGCGGCGCGGCGCGCGCAATACGCGGCAGTGCGGGGCTTGCGCACACGCCGCCGGTAATGTCATCGGCGCGCAAAGCGCCGCAGTTTCTGGGACAATCCCGGCAAACATACTCCATCTTTATCCTCCACGCGGTCAAAATAATAAAAAAGTGAAAAAACGGTTATAAAGCCCCACAAAGGGCATATGCAAAATGACAATAAACAGCCTTTTTCCATCTATGATTATAGCTTGATTTTGTCTAATATGCAAGAAGTTGATTAAAACAAGAAAAAATACATGATTTTTCGAATTTTTGTGATAAAATGACTAGGAAAGCGAGAAGATATGTGATAAAATTACGACAAAGAGGGCTGGACGATGCTGGACATAGTGTTGGTAGAGCCGGAGATACCGCATAACACCGGCGCGATCGCGCGTACCTGCGCGGCAACAGGCGCGAGGCTGCACCTGATAAAGCCGCTGGGGTTTGACATTTCTGACAAGATGGTGAAGCGCTGCGGGCTGGATTACTGGTATCTGGTGGATATCTCGGTGTACGAAAATCTGGATGAGTACTTTGCCAAAAATGGCGACAGCAATTTATTCCTTGCCACAACGAAAGCGCCGCGCTCATATTTTGAGGCGGACTTTTCACAGGGGGCAACGCTGATGTTCGGCAAGGAGACTGCGGGCTTACCCGAATGGCTGAGGGAGAAGTACCGCGAGGGGTGCATCCGCATCCCCATGATTAGTGAAGCTCGGAGTCTGAATCTTTCAAACTCCGTTGCTATACTGGCGTATGAGGCGTTGCGTCAGCAGGGCTTTCCGGGCCTGCTGGGCGTGGGGTCTATGGCCGGTGAATGATATATCAGTTTATTCATATTTAGGAGGCATAAAATGAACTACAACAAAAAGACCGTGTACGATGTAGACGTAAAGGGAAAGAAAGTTCTGCTTCGCTGTGACTTCAACGTTCCCCAGAACAAGGAAACCGGCGAGATAACCAGCGACAAGCGTATCAAGGCCGCTATCCCCACCATCAAGTACCTGCTTGACAACGGCGCTGCCGTTATTGCCTGCTCCCACCTTGGCAAGCCCAAGGGTGAGTGGAAAGAGAAGCTGACCCTTGCACCTGTTGCAAAGCGCCTTGCTGAGCTGCTCGGTCAGGACGTTATTTTCGCAAAGGACATAATCGGTGAAGATGCACAGGCCAAGGCCGCTGCACTCCAGGCCGGTCAGATCCTGCTGCTTGAGAACCTGCGCTTCGACATCCGCGAGGAGAAGAACGGCGCTGACTTCGCAAAGGCTCTTGCAGACATGGCGGATATCTTCGTGTCTGACGCGTTCGGCACTGTCCACCGCGCCCACGCCTCCACCGCCGGTGTTGCGGCATACCTGCCCGCATACTCCGGTCTGCTTGTTGACAAAGAGCTGTCCATCATGGGCAAGGCTCTTGATGATCCCAAGCGCCCGTTCGTGGCTGTCCTCGGCGGTGCAAAGGTCTCCGACAAGATAAACGTTATCAACAACCTCCTCGAGAAGGCTGACACCATCATCATTGGCGGCGGCATGGCCTACACCTTCAAGAAGGCACAGGGCTATGAGGTCGGCAACTCCCTGCTGGAGGCTGACAGAATCGACTATGCCAAGGACATGATCGCAAAGGCCGCCGAGAAGGGCGTCAAGTTCCTCCTGCCGGTTGACAACTACTGCGCAACTGAGTTCTCCGCAGATGCAGAGCCTGTTCTCGCAGAGGGCGATATCTCCGCAGAGCTTATGGGCATGGACATTGGCCCCAAGACCGTTGCTCTCTTTACTGAGGCTGTCTCCGGTGCGGGCACCATCGTGTGGAACGGACCTATGGGCGTTTTCGAGTTTGAGAAGTTTGCAAACGGCACCAAGGCAATGGCCAAGGCACTGGCAGAATCCGGCGCAGTCACGATAGTCGGCGGCGGCGACAGTGCAGCAGCCGTTGAGAAGCTTGGCTTTGCCGATAAGATAACCCACATTTCCACCGGCGGCGGCGCAAGCCTTGAGTTCCTTGAGGGTAAGGAGCTTCCGGGTGTTGCCTGCCTGCTTGACAAGTAAGAAAAGTAAAGAAGAAAACCGAAAAGGAGATTAGAAAAATGAACAGAAAGTATCGCAAGACAATAATTGCCGGTAACTGGAAAATGAACATGACCAACTCCGCAGTTAAGCCCTTCATCGAGGAGCTTAAGGAGAACCTGCCCAAGACCAAGGTGTGCGAGGTCGTTCTCTGCACCCCGGCTGTTATGATCCAGAACATGGTCAAGGCCGGTAAGGAGTGCAAGGTCGCAGCAGGCGGTCAGGACGTCAGCAAGTACGAAAAGGGCGCATACACCGGCGAGGTTTCTGCCTCCATGCTGGCTGATATCGGCGCAAAGTACTGCATCGTCGGCCACTCTGAGCGCCGCCAGTACCACGGCGAGAGCGATATGCTGGTCAACGAGAAGGCCAAGGCACTTCTTGAAAAGGGCATTTCCCCCATTATCTGCGTCGGCGAGAGCCTTGAGCAGCGCGAGATGAACCTGACCATGGAGTATGTTGCATACCAGGTCAAGGCTGCACTCAGCGGCATTGACGCCACTGCACTGCGCCGCTGCGTCATCGCGTATGAGCCTATCTGGGCCATCGGCACCGGCAAGACCGCTACCGCAGAGCAGGCACAGGAAGTCTGCGAGGGCATCCGTGCTGTCATCCGCAAGATCTACGGCGCACGTCCCGCACGTGCCGTCTCCATCCTCTACGGCGGCAGCATGAACGCAAAGAACGCATATGAGCTTCTCGCTCAGCCCGACATTGACGGCGGCCTCATCGGCGGCGCATCCCTCAAGCCGGCAGACTTCGCCACCATCGTGAAGTCCACTGTTCAGGAGTAATAATTTATAATGAGTAAAAAAGCAGTTCTTATAATCCTCGATGGGTACGGCCTTGCCGCGCCCAGCGAGGGGAACGCAGTGTACAAGGCGAAAACGCCGAACCTTGACCGCCTTTTTGCGGAGAATCCCTGCACCACGCTTCAGGCCTCCGGGCTTGATGTGGGTCTGCCCGCAGGGCAGATGGGCAACTCCGAGGTTGGCCACACCAACATCGGCGCAGGCCGCGTTGTTTTCCAGATCCTGCCCAAGATGAGTCAGGAGATCAAGAGCGGCAAGTTCTTTGAGAACAAGGCGTATATAAAGGCCATGGATGATGCCAAGAACGGCGGCAAGGCGCTGCATATCATGGGACTTTTGTCTACCGGCGGCGTTCACAGCCATCTGGAGCATATTTTTGCCGCACTCGATATGGCAAAGCAGCGCGGTGTGGACAAGGTTTACGTCCACTGCTTCCTCGATGGGCGCGATGTTGCGCCTAAGAGCGGCGCAGGCTTTGTGAAGCAGCTTGCCGACAAGTGCGCAGAGCTGGGCAACGCCAAGATCGCCACGATTCAGGGGCGCTTCTGGGGCATGGATCGCGACAAGCGCTGGGATCGCGTAGAGAAGGGCTACAACGCCATCGTATGCGGCGAGGGCGTTATGGATGCTGACGCTGTGCACGCAGTTGAGGCAAGCTACGCCAATGACATTACTGACGAATTTGTTGAGCCGGTAGTGGTCACGCCGGAGGGAATCATCAATGAGGGTGACAGCGTTATCTTCATGAACTTCCGCCCCGACCGTGCAAGAGAGATGACATGGGCACTCAATCTGCCTGATTTTGACGGTTTTGCCCGCAAAAAGACGGTTTATCCGCTTTCTTATGTGTGCACCGCGCAGTATGATGAGACCCTGCCCCTGCCCATTGCATACCCGCCTGAGGAGATCGACAATACCCTCGGCGATTATGTCAGCGCACATTCGCTCAAGCAGTTCCGCGTTGCCGAGACGGAGAAGTACGCCCACGTCACATTCTTCTTCAACGGCGGTGTTGAAAAGCAGATCCCCGGCGAGGAGCGCTGCCTTGTCCCCTCACCGAAGGAGTTCCCGACTTACGACCTTATCCCGCAGATGAGCGCCGTTCAGGTTGCGGATAAGTGCGTTGAGGCCATTTCCACCGATGATTACGCCCTTGTCGTATGCAACTTTGCAAACTGCGACATGGTCGGTCACACCGGCGTGATGGAGGCCGCAGTGACGGCTGTTGAGACTGTCGATGCCTGCATGGGGCGCATCATGGCCGAGGTTGCAAAGCACCCCGACACCGTGCTGTTCGTCACGGCAGACCACGGCAATGCCGACTGCATGTTTGACGCGTCCGGCAAGGTCAATACTGCCCACACCACGAACCCCGTTCCGTTTGCTGTGTGCCTTGCAGGGGCTGAGCTGAAATCCGGCCGTCTTGCGGACATTGCACCCACCATTCTCCACGTCATGGGTCTTGAACAGCCCGCTGAGATGACAGGGGAGTGCCTCATCAAGTGAGGCGTTATAAAAAGGTTTATAATTTATAAAGGATAGAAGGGAGATCACAATGATCTACACCACAGAAGTCAAGAATATGTGCCCCGTGGCTAAGGGCGCATACCACGGCCCCGCGCCCATCCCCGAAGAGGGCAAGTGGGTTCAGGCAAAGCAGATTTCCGATATCTCCGGCTTTACCCATGGTATCGGCTGGTGCGCACCTCAGCAGGGCGCATGCAAGCTCACGCTCAACGTGAAAGAGGGCATCATCGAAGAGGCACTTGTCGAGACTATCGGCTGCTCCGGCATGACCCACTCCGCTGCAATGGCATCTGAGATCCTCATCGGCAAGACGCTGCTTGAGGCACTCAACACCGACCTCGTGTGCGATGCTATCAACACCGCTATGCGCGAGCTGTTCCTCCAGATCGTTTACGGCCGCTCTCAGTCCGCTTTCTCCGAGGACGGTCTTGCAGTCGGCGCTTCCATGGAGGACCTTGGCAAGGGTCTGCGCTCTCAGGTCGGCACGATGTTCGCCACCAAGGAAAAGGGACCGCGCTACCTCGAGCTTACCGAGGGCTACGTCACCCGCCTTGCACTCAACAAGGATGATGAGATCGTCGGCTACGAGTTTGTTTCTCTTGGCAAGATGATGGACTTCATCAAGAAGGGCATTGACGCAAACGAGGCACTTGAAAAGGCCAAGGGTCACTACGGCCAGTTCGACAATGCTGCCAAGTACATAGACCCGCGTCAGGAATAAGAGAAGGAGGACAATGTAATGGCTCTGTTTGAAAACTACGAAAGAAGAATAGACAAAATAAACGGTGTCCTCGCTCAGTATGGCATCGGCTCTGTGGAAGAGTGCAGAGAGATCTGCAAGGAAAAGGGCTTTGACCCGTATGAGATCGTCGCCGGCATCCAGCCCATCTGCTTTGAGAACGTCCGCTGGGCGTACTGCGTGGGCGCTGCTATCGCAATCAAGTCCGGTGCAAAGACTGCGGCTGAGGCTGCAAAGATGATAGGCATCGGCCTGCAGAGCTTCTGCCTGGACGGTTCTGTTGCAGAGGATCGCAAGGTCGGTCTCGGCCACGGCAACCTCGGCGCAATGCTCCTCTCCGACGAGACCAAGTGCTTTGCATTCCTCGCCGGTCATGAGTCCTTTGCAGCGGCAGAGGGTGCAATCGGCATCGTCAAGAACGCAAACAAGGCACGCAAAGAGCCTCTGCGCGTTATCCTCAACGGCCTTGGCAAGGATGCAGCCCAGATCATCTCCCGTATCAACGGCTTCACCTATGTCCAGACCCAGTTTGATTACTACACCGGTGAGCTGAAGATCGTTCGCGAGATCCGCTACTCCGAGGGTGAGCGCGCCAACGTCCGCTGCTACGGCTGTGACGATGTCCGCGAGGGCGTTGCAATCATGCACGCTGAGGGTGTTGACGTTTCCATCACCGGTAACTCCACCAACCCCACCCGCTTCCAGCACCCTGTTGCCGGCACTTACAAGAAAGAGTGCATTGAGCAGGGCAAGAAGTATTTCTCCGTTGCATCCGGCGGCGGCACGGGTCGTACCCTGCACCCCGACAACATGGCAGCAGGCCCTGCTTCCTACGGCATGACCGACACCATGGGTCGTATGCACTCCGATGCACAGTTTGCAGGCTCCTCCTCCGTCCCTGCACACGTTGAGATGATGGGCTTCCTCGGCATGGGCAACAACCCCATGGTCGGCGCAACTGTCGCTGTTGCAGTTGCCACTGCTGAAGCACTGAAGTAAGATATACCGTTATTTCAATAATTCAATAATAAAAAAAGAGAATGTGGCGCGTCCACATTCTCTTTTTGCGCTTCATGTATATTTGCGTTGGTAGGACTCGTATATCTTTTCAAAATCCATCAAAGTTTTATGTCTCTGTGCTGTTTGTCATAGCATTTGTTCAGCATCGGGCGCACAACGTAATATATCAGCTTGTTGTCAAGATTGAACCAGTATATCAGCATTGTAAAAGCCCACAGCGCTGCCAGGACTATTGCCACTATCCAATACCATGCCATGTTCTTGATCCTCCTCATAGTTACCAGCCCTCGTTATCATCCATCACAAGCAGTGACGCATCCAGCGGCTGTTCGCCCATAACGGTGCTCATGAAGCTGTTGATCTGGTCGCGCATATCCTGCCTCGTGACAGTGCGGTGGTCGAACATATCGTTTGAAACCGTCACAAGCTTCTGTTTTTTGTCCTTGGCCTGGTCAAGTATAACGCCGGTCATACCCAATGCACCCTTGCATGTTATATCGTCGTTGAGAATTATCATGTCGCAGTTGAACTTTTCGGCTTCCTCCCAAAACTCAACTATATGCTCCCAGCCACCGGTGAGATGGCGGCGCATAACGCCGGTTTCATAGTTGCGGGCAATGCCGGTCAGCGCCGCATCAAGAGAGTCGGTGGGGATAAGCATGTTGCCGGAAAAATTGTCCATCGCCGCCACAACAAGTACGCCCCAGCAGTTATACAGCCAGTTGGGGAATTGCAGCCAGTAGCACGCAGGACCGCCCCACATGATGGCTCTGTGCCGCGCCTTGGGGAAGCAGTTGGTCTTTTCCACGTATGCTTTTTCGCATAGGGCGAGAATATTTTCATCTGCCGAACGCACGCAATCAAGCCGCCCGCCGGAGAAGGTGAAGTAAAACGCGTGATACAGCGCACCAATTGCACCGCCAATGGGGGAGTAAGGGGTTTTCATATACTCCCACTTTTCGTACTCGTTGTTAACTTCCCTGTTGTGCCCCTCAACAACACGCCAAAACGCTTCCTCATCAAACTTTTCACCGGTGTGTTCTTCGATAAAAGCTATGCTATTTTTCATCTGAGCAAGGGCGTATTTATCCGTGTTTCTGTCCTCCCATCGCATGGGCACATCCGCCGTTATACACGGAATATCAAGGCGGCGCTCAATAAGCTGGCTGTTCATAGTGGACGAATCGCACGGCATATTGTTTGCAATGCAGCACGCGCCTACTTTCGGGAAATCATCGCACACCGCCACACCTGCGGCGTTGTTGGAAAGGCGGCAGGAGTCTGCCGGCAGTCCGGCCTCCTCCATGGTGTCTATATAATGCGGGCACAGTTGCTGATCCATGTAGCAGCCGATAAGCCCCTGGTATACCTCCAGCGGCATGGGGATGAGGTTGGGGAAACCGGCCAGAATTTCCGGAGGCATGGTCTGCTCCAGCATGACAAGCTTTTTGCCAAATTCATTGTCGCCGAAGCGGCGATCGCCCTTCATCATCTGCCCAAGTTGGGTTGTGGCGTTTTTCATGATGGGCAGTATTTGCTCACGCGCAACGCGCAGTGCCGAACCGCGCAGACCCTCCACGCTCTTATCTGCCATGTTCAGCGCCGCCAGATATGAACCAAACCAGCGATACTCGAAAAGCCCACGCACGATGCGCACAGGGGAGATTGTGATGAATTTCGCCATCACGCCAAGGGTTTTCATCCATTGGGTATAATCATACCATGTGTCCTTTACACCGCGCCACTCGCGGTGCTTTGCAATTCCCGAACCGGCAATGAATCGCCCGCCCTGACCCTTTTGTTTTTTCGCGGCCATCACTGCTTACCTCCCTGAATTTTTTTGATTTCAAGGCTCTCAATAAATGCCTGAAAACGTGTGCGCAACTGCCCTGCTGAGGCAAGGGTATATTCGCGCTCTATGCCAATCGTAGGGATGCCCATCTCGGAGGTGAGAATGTGCACGCCCAGCACGCGCTCATAGCTCCAAAATTCACAGAATTTCATCTGGTTGTAGATAACGCCGTCAGCATTATAGTCTTGGACAAGTTGGCGGATATACTCTTTGCGCGCGTCACTCTTTTCGCGGTTCATAAAGCGCGGGCACTGACTTGTTTTCAAGTAATGCCGCGCTACGGCGCGCAGCGCCGTTTCGCCTTCGCCTATCACTATCTCCTCTCTGCCGGGGAGAGAGCCAAAGCAGTATCTGTCTGCAACAACAAGTGCACCGCAATCTTCTAAAAGCTTTGTATATGCCGGATCATCTATCTCCGACCCTGCCAGCACTATGCGTGCGCGGTACTTTTTCTCACGCTCCGGTTCGCGCCGCTTCACCTCGTCAAGCGTTTCGCGCAGCTTGTCTATGATGAGGTATTTCGGGCACACAAGAGATACAAGTTCAATAATGTGGAACTCATACCCTGTTATCGGGGGATTATCCAGCTTGCGCATATCGCCAAGCTCACGGATGATGGCGCAAAGCTCATTGTGCTCCGCAATCGCCGCGCGTATTGCCGCGTCGGACACGTCAACACCATAAGCATCATGCAGCGGCGCGAGTATCTTCGTTTCAAGCTGCTGCTCATAGTGGTCGATCGCAACGAGAGAATCGTTGAACGGCACGTCCATCATGCTCATAAAGAACTTGGGATTCACTTTCTTCACAAGGCCGAGTATCTCAAAATGCTCGTGGCCGCGGTGCATCATTTGGCACGTCTCGGATGAGAACAGAGCATCCAGATAATCATACCCACCCTCTATGCCGCGTTCAAGTATACTGCGGATGTAGGAGCAAATCTTGCTGGACATGTAGTATGTGCCCACGTCAATGCTGCCTGTGTTGGGCGCTCTCAGCCTGCTGGAAAAACAGCCCGGCAGATCAAGCAGCACCTCCGGAACGAAATAGCAGCTGTATCCAAGCGCCAGCTTGCCCTCGTCCTTCGCACGGCGGACAAGGGGATTGTTGGCCTCTTGAAGAAGCTGCTCAAAATAGATAAGGTGCTTGAGGTCTTTCATGTTGAATCCTCGCCTTTCAAATGTGTTGCCACTGGTTATTCCGGTTTACCACCGCTGGTTGACCAGTGACCTGTTGATATTATAATATGACAAACTTATCACAAAATCAACTGAATTCTGCCGCCTGTGCGTTTTTTTCATATGTATGCACAAAATCTCTGGTTGACCGCCAACCCAAAAAAGTCTGCCGCTAAAACCCGGTGCTTTAGCGGCAGACTTAAATTTTATTTATATAAGGTGAGACGGTTCAGCACAGCGGCGCGAATATGCGCAGCAGACCATCCACCATCCAGCGGCGCAGATACCGGCGCTTGTCGTAGGGCTTCTGCGCTTCACACTGGGATAGCGTGTGCGTGAAGTCCCTTTTCAAATCGGTGAGCAGTGACGCTTTATAAAAAATCGTGTTGTTCTCAAAATGCAGGAATAGACTGCGATAGTCGAGGTTCACCGTGCCAACCGTGCCCACAATGTCATCCACGAGGCACGCCTTGGCGTGGACAAAGCCGGGCTTATACTCGTATATCTTCACGCCCGCCTCCAACAGCGCCTGATAATAGCTGTGTGACAGGCGGAATATGATCTTTTTGTCCGGTATACCCGGCATGATTATGCGCACATCAACGCCGCGCTCTGCCGCGCGGATTAGCGCCTCCTGCAATTCATCACCCGGGGTGAGGTACGGCGTATAGAACCATGCGTAATCCTCCGCCAGTGACAGCATATCTATATACAGATTGTTGCTCACAGCGTCCTTGCGAATGGGGGAGTCGTAGTAGCTCAGCGCGTAGCCGTCAATCTCATCTGAGGGCGTGTGGAATTCCTCCGGAAGCTCCATATTCTCAGTGTCCGGTGTCCACTTGGCAAACGCGTTCCAGAAAAGCAGAAATATATCCGCATATGCAACGGCGCTTGCGCCGGTTATCCTAAAGCCGATATCCTTCCACCGGCCAAAGCGCTTTTTCTCGTTTATATATTCGTCTGCAAGGTTTATTCCACCGGTGTAGGCAACCTTGCCGTCAATGGCGAGTATTTTCTTGTGGTCGCGATAGTTCAGTGTGCCGCCGATGGCAAGCATCGGGTTGAACGAAATGCAGCGTATGCCGCTGTCGTTAAGGCGCAGTCTGTCAAGCGTGGAAAAGGTGGATATACTGCCAAGGTCGTCATACATCACGCGCACATCTACGCCTGCCTGACTTTTCTCGCGCAGAATGTCGAGGATGGAATCCAGAAATTTTCCGTGCTCTATGATGAAATACTCCACATAGATATACTTTTCCGCTTTTTTAAGATTCTCAAGCATATCCGGCAGCATATCTTCGCCAAAGGCGTAGTATTTCGCGCTCTCGTTCGGCACGACAGGGCAGCCGGTCTTGCTTCTGACATAGGCAAAGGTCTGCGCAAGGCGCGGCTTTTCCGCGCGGATGCGGCATATTATCTCGCTGTCATCAGGCATCTCTGTCGGCTCTGCCGCGCCGAGACGCTTTGCAAGCGGCTTAGCCGTGCGTTTGTCACCGAAAAATAGATACAGCAGCGCACCTGCCAGCGGGAACGGCAGTATCACCAGCAGCCACAGCGTTTTGTATGCAGGCTCCTCACGCTTGATGATGATGTACAGCACCAGAATGAGCGAAAGTATGGACAAGACAAAGTTTATCATAGCGGCATAAGGACTTAGCCATTCCACCAGCGCGACAAGCAGCATCACCTGTACCGCCACCGCCGGAATTATTGCCAACACACGTCTGATTACCTTACCCATATATCTATCTCCTTTCTTGAGTATATTATATCAAACACTTTTGTATAAATCAAAACCACGGCACACGAATTTCACAATTATTCATAAATAGTATATAGAACAAAAGTAAATGTATTCTAAACTAAGGGTCAATTTGTGTTTACAAACTTATGTGCGCGCGGGTATAATATAGATATTCTGTTCTTGGAGGTGCGTATATGTATTTTGACACACACGCCCATTATGATGACAAGGCTTTTGATACGGACAGGGATGAGCTGCTGTCCTCACTCCGCAGTGAGGGGGTAGAGCTGGTTATAGACCCCGGCTGTGACATTGCAAGCAGCCGCGCGGCCATCGCCTTTGCAGAAAAATACGACCATGTGTATGCTGCAGTCGGTGTGCATCCGGAGGAGCTGGATTCCGTCACGCCGGACTGCATTGACGAGCTGCGCCGCCTTGCACAGCACCCCAAATGCGTGGCGATTGGCGAGATAGGGCTGGACTACTATTGGGATGATACCCATAAGCACGAGCAGAAAACCCTCTTCGCCGCCCAGCTTAATCTCGCGGTGGAGCTGGATAAGCCTGTTATCGTCCATGATCGCGAGGCTCACGCCGACGTTTTTGCGACCGTGTGCGCCGTGCCTGGTCTGCGCGGTGTGTTCCACTGCTATTCCGGCAGTGCGGAGCTTGCCGCGGAGCTGCTCAAACGCGGCTGGTATCTCGGCTTTGATGGGCCGGTGACCTATAAAAACGCGCGCAAGGCGATAGAGGTGCTTGAAATGTGCCCGCTACAGCGTATACTTATAGAGACGGACAGCCCGTATCTCAGCCCTGTTCCAATGCGCGGCAGAAGAAATGATTCCCGCAACCTTAAATATATCTGCGAGAAGATAGCAGAGGTGAAGGGCTTGACTGCCGAAGAAGTCGCCGCGGCGACAACGGCCAACGGCAAGCGCCTGTTCGGTATTGAGTGAATAGAAAACGGAACAAAAATCTTCCTGTGAACGTCAAAATTCACAGGAAATTTTTTGTGGAAAGGAACGTGAACAGTGTGAAAAAAGTTGTTGCCGCAGCGCTCATAATTGCGCTTACATTGTCGCTGTGCGCCTGTACAGACGCGCCCGCCGAACCCGAGGCAGAAACACAGCAGACTGAAGCGTGGCAGGGCGAGGGGCTGTGCTATGCATTGGAGGAGTGGGATGCCCCTGACAGCGCAGACGCGGCCATGCTGTGTAACGGTGTAATTTACTACAGCTCGTATGCGCCACCACAGCCGTTTATCATCACGGACGGAACGCGCGACATTTACACTTCCGAAAACGCCGTCCTATTCTGGACAGCGGCGGAGGATAGCCTGTGGACGCTGGAGTATACACGCATTGATGATGCGTATCATTACATCCTTGTCAACGTCTCCTGCACCGGTGATGTACTGTCGCAGATTGATGTAGGCCGGCTCATCCCAGATTTCGGCGGGGTATATGGCGTGGGCTATTCCGGAGGCAGACTATATCTCTGCTATGGGGATAAACGGCTTGCGGCGATATCTACAGGCGGCGCGCTGGAATATGTGGGCGATGTACCCAAGGCACTGTCCTACTCTATCCTCGCAGCCGAGGGAGAGACTTATCTCTCCTGCATTACGGAGAGCGGGACTGAGCTATACTCGCTTGACAGTGCAAGCTTTGAACATAAGCTCCTTGCAACGTTTAGCGCGGGCAGGCTTGTGGCAGACCATGTGCGGGACAGGCTGCTCCTCGTCACAAATGAGGGACTATATGCGCTTGACAGCAACTTCAACCCAACGCCTGAGATAGTATGGGCTGAGTGTTTGCTGTACATCAATGACAGCGCGCTAATTATCCCCCTTGATAATGGCAAATACCTTGTGCGTAGTGCTGATTTCTATCGCCTCACGCCCATTGATCCTGAAAACATAAAGCCGAAAACACAGCTTCGTCTGGCCGCACTTGATCCCAGCTATGTACTGCAATATACCGTGGCGCGCTTTAACAGCACAAGCGCGGAGTACTATGTCACGCTGCATGACTACTCGAACGGCGGCACTGTTGACGCGGAGACGGCGGAGCTGCGCTTAAATACGGACATATTGAGCGGGAATATACCGGACATGATATGTGTTTCCTCCGTCTCGCCGTTTCCGTATATGCGAAAAAATATGCTGCTGGAGCTTTCCGCGCTTATTGAAGCGGACGCGGAACTGGATATCAGCGATATAGCCATCGCACAGGCGCTGCAACAGAATGGCGGTATATATTATTTCGCTCACTCGTTCTCGTTTGAAACGCTTCTTGCCCAATACAGCCGCTTCGGTGATGCTGACGGCTGGACATTGCAGCAGTATCTTCAAATCGACAGCGCCCAGCCTGACAACGTGATGACTATATACAACCTGACCGCGGACTCGTATCTGCGCCACATTGTCCGCCGTGCGATAAACGGCGCTGTGGATTGGGACAGCGGAACTTGCAGCTTTGACAGCGCGGAGTTTACAGCGCTTTTGCGCACGGCCAAGGAGATAAGGTACACACCCGAGGATCCGCAGAACATGGTTTACGGTGTTGGTGCTCAAATTGTCGGCAGTGGGGCGCGGGTGACTGCGGCGCAATTTGTGGATAACGTTTGGGCGCTCAAATATGCTGAGAAGACAGCAGGGTGCAAGCTCAGCGCTTTCGGTTGGCCGTCGCCGGATGGCAGTAATGGGTCGGAATTAAATCTGCGAGATCCGGTTGCAATCCTCGCTGGAAGTGAGAATGCTGACGGCTGCTGGGCATTTCTAAAATATCTGCTAATATCCGGTGAATCACAGAATCTGCCGGTGTACGCACCCGCGCTGGATGAACAGCTTCTTTCTGCAAAGTCGGATGACAGTATACCGACCCAGCTCACGGACGCGGATATACAGCGCTTTCGCACCTTGGTTTCAGCGATAGATAATATCGTGCTTTACGATGAAAGCCTGTTTGCCATCGTGGAAGGGGAGTATAACGCATATATGAACAGCGACAGAACCGCCGAGGAGACCGCCGCACGCATACAGTCAAAGGCTTCAATATATCTGGCAGAGCAGAGTTAAGTATTATATATTGCTCAAAACACAATAATACCCGATGAATCATGCACATAATGTTAGTGTCAACAACATTATGTGCATGATTTTATGTATATAGTTTTAAGTTAATTATAATATGTATACGTTTATATGTTAAATAAAATATGTTTACTATATGAAGTTAACAATATTAAGTTAATAATATTATGTGTATGATATAAAGTAAATTATATTAAGTCAATGAAATTAAGTAAAACAAAATATGTATACAAAATTAAGTAAACGCAATTATGTAAATCAACAAAAAAGGAAAAAGAAAAATGGATAAGGGAGCGAGCGCAAGCGCCATGATCGAACATAGAAAAATCAAGATAAAAAAGGTGTTGATTTTATCTTGATAAGATATTATAATATAGTTGAATTATCCTCACACGCAAAGGAGGGGTGGAACGTGCCAAGTGGAAAAACGTATATGTGCTTTGACCTGAAATCTTTTTTCGCATCGGTTGAGTGTGTGGAGCGCGGCCTTGACCCGTTTACGACAAACCTTGTCGTGGCCGACCCATCCCGAGGGGAGAGGACGATATGCCTTGCGGCAACACCCGCGATAAAGGCGCTTGGCGCGAAAAGCCGCGGCAGGGTGTATGAGATACCCAAGGGGATAGACTATATCATGGCAGAGCCGCATATGAGCCTGTACATTGATTATTCATCCCGTATCTATAATATATATCTTCGCTATGCCGCACCGGAGGATATCCATGTCTACTCCATAGATGAGATATTCATGGATGCCACGGCCTATATGGGGGCGCGCTCACTCACACCGAGGGAGTTTGCGCGCAAGGTTATGGCAGACATATTTAATGAGACCGGTATCACCGCGACCTGCGGCATAGGGGAAAATATATATCTTGCGAAAATTGCGCTGGATGTGATATCCAAGCGCTCACCGGAGTTTATAGGTGAGCTGACGGAGGAAAGCTATCGCGAGCAGCTTTGGGATCACCTCCCGCTGACGGACTTTTGGCGCATCAGCACCGGCACGGTGAAGCGCCTTTCCCGTATCGGTATCCGTACCCTGCGTGAGCTGGCACACGCGGACGAGGCGGTTCTGTTCAAAACCTTCGGCGTTGATGCGCGGCTGCTTATAGACCACGCATGGGGGAGAGAAAATGTCACCATCGCAGACATAAAGGCGTATAAGCCCAAAAGCAGATCTCTCTCGACAGGGCAGGTGCTGCACGCGGGCAGTGATGAGGCCACGGCGCGGCTGCTGATGCTGGAGATGGCAGAGCTTTTGAGTCTGGAGCTTGTGAAAAACGGCGTTGCCGCGGGCAGTGTGGAGCTTATGCTGGGCTACTCATTTTCTGCGGATGTCCCGCCGGTGCACAGCAGTATGCAGCTTGACACGCCCACCAGCTCCACAAAGAAGCTTATGGAGTGCGTGGGTGCGCTGTATGACCGCGTGGCTGTGCAGAAGTGCGATGTTTTCCGCTTGAATCTCAGCTTTGGCCGCCTTGTGAACGAGACGAGCGTGCAGTATGATATCTTTACCGACACTGACGCGCAGGAAAAGGAGAAGCGCTTGCAGCACACGCTTATAGGGATAAAGGACAAGTATGGTAAAAATGTCATTTTTAAGGGCATGGATCTGCTCAAAGGGGCGACCACGCTTGAACGCAATGCCCAGATAGGAGGACATAAGGCATGATGAGTAAAGCAGACCGTGCAAAGCAGTTTATGCCGTTTTCGCCGCTGAGTGGGCTGGATGAATCACTGGCGGCGCGGGAGAGAGTGACGGAGGAGCGCATATTCCTCGGCGAGGATGCCCAAATGGAGCTGAACCGCAAACTGTTGGGGGTAGAGCCCGGGGAATATATCACGGTGGAGTATTATCGCGCAGGGCGCTATGTCTGCGCAAGCGGAACAGTGACGAAGATAGATATGAACACGCGGCGGCTCATCCTGGGTGATGTGCGCATACCGCTGGATGATTTGAAGGATATACAAAGGAGGTAAGATGGATGAACATAGGAAAGACGATCGGGCAGGCGCGGCGCGAGGCGGGCTTAAGTCAGGCAGAATTGGCTGCGCGGCTGACGATGCTGGGCGTGGATGTCACCAATCAGGCTGTGTGCAAGTGGGAAAAGGGAACAACTTTGCCCAACGCACGTCAATTTATTGTGCTGTGTGCGGCGCTCGGCATAGAAGATGTGCTGGGTGAGTTCACAAACGGCAAGTATGGCGCCTATGCGGGGCTGAACGCCGCCGGACGCAGGAAGCTGCAAGAGTATAAGGAGCTGCTTATAGAAGCCGGGCGTTATTCCGTCCAAACGCAGGAGGGCGGCCGCACAGGTGTGCGTATGCTGCCGCTGTACTCGCTGGCGGTGTCTGCCGGCACGGGGCAGTTCCTCGATGGGGAAAATTATGAGATGGTAGAGGTCGGGCAGGAAGTGGCCGAGGGCGCTAATTTTGGCGTGCGTGTCGCGGGGGACAGTATGGAGCCGCGGTATCATAACGGCGATGTAATATGGGTGCGCCAACAGCGCAGCCTCATGACGGGGGAGACGGGAATATTCCTCTATGACGGTTGCGCCTACCTCAAGCAGCTTGTGGCCGCGAAAGACGCGCTTGCGCTACACTCGCTGAACCCAAGCTATCCGGACATAATCATCTCGCAGGAGCTTCCCTTGCGCGTGCTGGGAAAGGTGCTAAGTTAAAACAAAAAGGAGCTTGCACTAAAGAATGAAGAAAAAAGATAATTTCAGAAAATCATTCAACATTTTTGTGCTTATTTTCGGTATACTGTGCATGGTGTACTGGCTGGGCATGGGGCTTGCCGTGCGCTTTGGGCAGTCGCTGTTGTGGCTGTGGCCGATGGTGGGCGTGTTTTGCATCGTGCGCTATGCGCTGGTGCATCGCTCAATCAAAACAGGGCGGCCAGTCCCTATCCCGCGCGCGGTCGTGCGTGTGTTCCGCATTTGCCTGTGCATAGGACTTGCGATGTTCATTGCGGGTGAAGCGGTGATATGCACCGGCGCGGCCGAAAAGCCGGAGCCGGGGATGGACTGTGTTATCGTGCTGGGGGCGAAGGTCAACGGGACGAAGCCCAGCGGCGCATTGGCACAGCGCATACAGGCCGCCGCAGAGTATCTGCACGATAATCCGGACACTGTGTGCATCGCGTCCGGCGGGCAGGGCGCGGACGAGGGGATAAGCGAGGCGCAGTGCATCGCGGAGAACCTGATTGCAATGGGCATCCCGCAGCAGCGGATAATACTTGAAAATAAGTCAACAGATACGCTCTCCAATATTGAAAACAGCCTTGCCCTAATGCCGGAGGGGGCGGAGACTATCGGCATCGTGACGAATGATTTTCACATTTTCCGCGCCCTTGCCACGGCGCGTCATGTGTCCGACCTGCATTTCAGCGGCGTACCGGCAAGCTCAACGGTGTACGGCTTTGTGCACTACGTCATGCGTGAGTTTTTTGCTGTCGTATTCGGCATGGTGAAGGGCGAACTGAGCTTTTGACACACATCGAGAGCGGCCTATATCGCGCTTCTGCATATAAAGATGTGGAGAACCTAAACTAGTGACGTTATGTAAACCTAAACTGCATATCTAAATGATTGACTTTGCGCCGGAAATGTGGTATAACTATTTGGCTGGATAAATCCGGCGCAATATGGAGAGTTACCGAAGCGGTCATAACGGGGCGGTCTTGAAAACCGTTAGGCGGCAACGCCACAGGGGTTCGAATCCCTTACTCTCCGCCAGGAAAAAAGTCACCCTTGTCGATAGACAAGGGTGACTTTTTTCAACGAAATAAATCCCCATGGGATTTGTGAAATACGCTCCGCGTGTGAAATATGGCTTTGCCATGTGAAATGCCTGCGGGCGTGAGGGGATTTATTTCATTTCACATGACATAAAACGGAATATTTCACAATTCGCAGCGCGAATTATTTCACATCCACAGGATATTTCACTGTACATTACATATTTTGTATAGTATGATTAGTTAAAGAAAGGCGGTGTATTCTATGGCAGAATCAAAACTTCGTGTACTATCAACTGATTTTGCGGTTCAAGTTATCAAATTATGCGATACAATCAAGGGGCATCGCTCTCTAGTGAATCAGTTGGAACGTTCTGCTACGTCCATAGGTGCCAACATCAGGGAAGCAAATTATGCCCACGGAAAAGCTGATTTTGTTGCGAAATTACAAATCGCGTTGAAGGAATGTTATGAAACAGAGTATTGGATTGAGCTGTTTGTAAAATCAGATATATTGGATAGGGAAATATCAATAGGTTTATATAATCAGTGCGGCACGATTAGAAGAATGCTTATTTCTTCTATAAACACCGCCAAAGACAATATGAAATGATTAAGGAAAAATCCTTTACAACATAAAAGATACATCGTACTGCAATAACATGACGAAATAAATCCCCACGGGATTTGTGAAATACGCTCCGCGTGTGAAATATGGCTTTGCCATGTGAAATGCCTACGGGCGTGGCAGTATCCCCACCTACTAAATTATTGCATCTGCTTATAGAACTATAAAATATTACTATTGATTGACATTTTGGATAAGCGAGCTGTTTATTGACTTAAATTTTCTATTCATTTATAATGAATTTATTATAAATACCATTAGAATAAAGCACCCGCGAACGATGGGAGGGATTCTTATCGACATCAATACCCGCCAACTGCGCTATTTTATGGAGCTTGCAAAGTGTCTGAATTTCACAAAGGCTGCAATGAACCTCTATCTTGCCCAGCCTGCGCTCAGCCAGCAGATCGCGGATCTGGAAAAGCAGCTCGGCGTCACGCTGTTTGAGCGTAATTCACGCTCCGTCATTCTGACACCGGCAGGTGAGATTTTGCAAAGTGCCTGTCCAGAGATACTTGCCAAGCTGGAAAACATCGAACAGCAGATGCTGAGAGCCAAGGCTGGACTGCGCGGCAGCATCAAAATCGGGTACACGGTGGTGTTTCAGCCTGTTCTTGCCCGTGTTTTGTGCGAATTTCGTCAGCTTTATCCGGATATTGCGGTGGACATATGCAGCGGCCGTGTTAAAGAACTGAAAAGTGCGATGGAAAACGGCGATGTTGATGTGGCTTTTGCGTGGATAAATTCGTGTGAACTGTCGCCAAAGCGCTCGCCGACGTATAGAGTGCTGTGGCAGGAGGATCTGTGCGTTGTTGTACATAAGGATCATCCCTTTGCATTGTCCGACGGCACAGATTATTCCCTGTTGAATGATGATGTGTTCATTATGACGGATGATGTGCAGGATCTGGGCTTTCGCGGTTTTGCGCATGAGGTTGCCAACGAAGTTGGCATTTCAATTAAACACCAGACGCTATCCAAACAATTTGACACGATCATAATGCAGGTTGAAGCGAAGATGGGCGTTTCAATCCTGCCCGGCTGGATGAAATCCTACACTTTCTGCGTCTCGGAAAACATAAAGTACATCCCAATAAAGGAAAAGTGCATGGACTTTGGTGTTCTCTGGTATGAAGATTCTAAAAATGCGGCTATCCCGCTGTTTATGGATCTGCTGGAGAATACGCTGAGCAGCAGAACAAACAATGATAGGGAAGCCGACCTGACATAAAACTGAATAGGGATAAAAAATTGCCTCTGTGAATGAGCTTTTGTCATTCACAGAGGCGTTTTTGCACTTATACTATTCCGCTTCCCTCGTTGCGTATGGATAGAACGTGACAGCTCCCCGCACCGAGGACATTTTCTATCCCATTCTTGAACTCATCGAGCATATGCATTGGGACAAATGCCTGCACCGTACCGGCAAAGCCGCCGCCGTGCACACGGCACGCGCCGCGCCCTTGCAGCAGGGTGCTGCACAGCGCAAGCGCCACGGCCATATCCTGATGCTCCACAGCACCGGCCGGGATAACATTTTGCAGGTACATCCATGAGCTGCGGCCTGATTCCTTGACCAGACGCAGGAACGTGTCAAAGTCGTTGCTCCTTAGGGCGGCAGCCTGCCTGCGCACGCGGTCATTCTCCTGATAGAAGTGTATGGCGCGCAATATGGCGCGGTCGGGGACTTTGTGGCGTATCTCAGATAGTTTGGCGAAGAAATCTTCCTCTGCAACCTCGCACAGAACAGACTTGCCAAACAGCGCGCTCAGCGCTCTCAGCTCACCGGGGACGGCGGCATACTCGCCGGTCATATCGGCGTGGTCAGCGCCGGAGTCTATAATGCACAGCGCGTGTCCAGCCGCGGAAAAGTCGAAATCCAGCCGCTCAACCACAGGCTTTGCGGAATCTGCAAAGTCGATGAACACCATGCCGCCGACAGCGGATGCCATCTGATCCATAAGGCCGCACGGCTTACCGAAGTAGACATTCTCTGCCCACTGGCCGATCTGCGCAATCTCCACCGCGCTCAGGCGCTTATCAAAGAACAGCTCATTGCATATCGTTCCCATCAGCACCTCAAATGCGGCGGACGAGCTTAGCCCACTGCCCGGAAGAACGGTTGACGTGACGCGCGCATCAAAGCCGCGCACCTCACAGCCGCGCTGAACAAACGCCGCCGCAACACCGCGAACAAGCGCAGCGGTGGTGTTCTTTTCATCCTCGCGGACGGATAGATCACCCAAATCTATCTCAACCGGCGCGTAACCGACAGAATCCACGCGGATGATGTTGGAATCATTGAGGGAAACCTCTGCCAGCGTTTCCAGATTCACGGCACCGGCCAGCACACAGCCGTTCTGGTGATCCACCTGATTGCCGCTTATCTCTGTGCGACCCGGGGCAGAGAATAAATAGCGTTGTACCATGATGATTTCCTCCTTGGTCTTGCAAAAAGGCGCACGAAAGTGCGCCTTTAATGCATGTTATCCGATAATCGGTAAGTACAGCTTACTTCTTCTGGACATACTTCAGGCAGTCGATAGTAACGGCTGCGAGAATGATGATGCCGGAAAAGACAAACTGCAGGTTAGTGTCTACACCCAGAACGGTGAGGGAGTATGTAAGCGCGGTGAAGATAAGCACACCAACAACAATGCCGGATATCTTACCGATACCGCCGCTAAACGAGATGCCGCCGACAACGCACGCCGCGATAGCGTCAGTCTCCCAGCCCTGACCGTAGGATGCAGAGCCAGAACCCACCATACGGATGCACTCAAGCCATGCGCCGAAGCCGTAGAGAATACCGGCAATGGCAAACGCCGTGATAGTCACCTTGAACACGTTGATACCGGAGGCTGCCGCCGCTTCCGCGTTGCCGCCAACGGCGTACATATTCTTGCCCAGCGTCGTCTTGTTCCAGACGTAGTACATGATGGCTATCGCCGCGACAGCCCACAGAATGATTGTCGGGAATCGGCCGATCTTAGGCATGATCATCTTGGGGATGGCAACTTCAATTGCACCGAAGGACACGCCCTTTGTGGCAAAGGTCATAAGACCGAACATGATAAGCATGTTTGCCATGGTGGATATAAAGGGGTGGATCTTAAAGCGCGCGGTGAAGAAGCCCGCGATGGACGAGAACGTCGTCGTCACAATGCAGCACACCAGCAGCGCCAGAAATACACGCAGGCCGACAGGCAGCATGGTGAAGTCAAAGATGTGGCCGAAGATAGCGCCGGTGTTGATGCCCTTGTGCATGATCATCGTGCAAAGCACCATGCTGGTACCAACCATACGGCCAACGGACAGGTCAGTGCCGCCCAGAAGGATAAGGCCGCCGACACCCAGCGCAAGGAACATACGCGGGGACGCCGCCTGAAGAATGTTCAGGATGTTGTTTACCGTCAGCAGGCTGGTGCCCTTGACCACAGGGGCAAGGATGCACAGCAGCACGAACACGCAGATGATAACGATGTACAGACCGTTTGTGAGGAAAAACTGTCTGGTGTTAAAAGTATATTTGTAATTCTCCCATTTTTGCTTGATCTTCTCAGCCTGCGTGAAGTGCGAGAGACGGAGGAGGTCAATCAGGTGATAGCGGTATGCGTGCGCATTGTGCATTCTGTCCTTGATCTCCTGCAGGGTGGAGTCATGCTTCAGCTTGGCATCGAACTGACGGTTTTTGTAGACGTATTTTTCGTCCTTGATCTCGCCCTGATCTGTCAGCTTGGCAAGCTCACTCTCGTGCTGCTTCTTCAGCTCTGCCAGCTCTGCGGCATAGCGGGTCTCCTCAGCCGCCTTTTGCAGCTTGCAGGATTTCACGACCGGTGTGTAGTAGCTGCTCTCATAATTCTTGTCGAGATAGCTGACAGCGTCACTGATGAGGGCGCTGATCTGCGCCTTGTTCTCCGCTTCTACCGCCTTGGCCTTTAAAAGCTCCTCTTTGTCGGCGGCGATTATCGCGTTTTTCTCGTCCTTGGTGTAGTTTGCATTTTCCTTAATGATGGCAATGTGGTTGTTCAGCGCAATTACCTTGTCCGTACCATCGGCACGCAGGGCGTTTATCTGCTCCTGAATAGCACCCACATAGCTGTCAATAGGTTCAAGTAGTTTTTGTTCTTCCTCATAGCTGAGGATCTTATCAATGTTAGCCATGTTTTCCATCTCCTCCACTCAAAGGTATTTGGCACTCAGCCGCAGAAGTTCCTCTTGGTTGGCGTCTTTAGTGTTGACAATGCCCGCCAGCCGCCCGTTGGACATAACGCCGATGCGGTTGGTGATGCCCAGAATTTCCGGCATCTCGGACGATACCACGATAATGGCCTTGCCGCGCTTTGCCATGTTGACTATCAGCTCGTATATCTCATACTTTGCACCGACATCAATACCGCGCGTAGGCTCATCCATGAGGAATACTTCCGGATCACGTTCCAGCCATTTGCCGAAAATAACTTTCTGCTGATTGCCGCCGGACAGTGCCGTGATAGAATCACGCGGCCCCATGCACTTGGTGTGCATGACGTTTATCTCGTTGGCAGTGGCTTTCACCATCTTGTCATTGGAGAGGGCAACACCGCTCATATAGTGAGGAAGGTTTGAAATGGTAGTGTTAAAGACCAGATCGCCCTCAAGGAAAAGACCGGTGGCCTTGCGCTCCTCCGTTATCATCGCAAAGCCATGCATCATTGCATCCTTTGCGCTGGTAAAGCTCATCAGCTTGTTTTTATAATAAACTCGACCCGCTGCTCTCGTGCGAACGCCGAACATAGTCTCCAGCAGCTCGCTGCGCCCCGCGCCGACCAGACCGTACAGGCCAAATATCTCGCCCTCGCGCACATCGAAAGAAATGTCTTTCAGGTTCGGTTCATATTTCGTGGACAGATGCTGCACCGAAAGCACAACGTCTCCCGGTGTGTTGTCGATTTTCGGGAAGCGGTTGCCCAGCGGACGGCCGACCATGTAGGTGATAAGCTGGTTCATGTCAGTTTCAGCCGTCTTTTGGGTGACGATCATTTTACCGTCACGCAGAACGGAAACCTCATCGCAGATCTCGAAAATCTCATCCATCTTGTGCGAGATGTAGATCAGAGAAATTCCCTGCTCTTTGAGGTTGCGCATCATCTCAAACAGCTTCTCAACCTCTCTCACCGTGAGGGAGGAGGTCGGCTCATCGAGAACGATAAGCTTTGCGTTGTAGGAGATGGCCTTGGCGATCTCCACCATCTGGCGTGTGGAGACGGACATGGTTTTCATAGGTGCACTGAGGTTCACCGTCATGTTCAGCTTGCGGAACAGCTCGGTGGCCTCTGTTTTCATGCGGTTTTCGTCAACCTTGCCGAATGAATTGACCGGATAGCGGCCAAGATAGAGGTTATCCAGCACGTTTCTTTCAAGGCACTGGTTCAGCTCCTGATGCACCATGGCAACGCCGTTTTCAAGTGCTTCCTTAGGCCCGCTGAAATTTACCTCTTTTCCATCGAGGAGAATGGTCCCCTCATCCTTTTGATAACTGCCGAAAAGGCACTTCATCATTGTGGACTTACCTGCGCCGTTTTCGCCCATCAGTCCCATAATGCTGCCCTGCTTTACATCCAGGTTAATGTGATCCAAAACACGGTTTCGGCCAAAGGATTTACACATATCCTTGATGGAGAGTATAGTTTTCGCATTTTGCTCGGACATATTTTCTATCATCCCTGCCTTTTGCAAGCGCATTTACTGTGTTGAGGGCACCGCCCTCAGGGTATTTATATATGTCATTGGAAGCCCACCTGCATTGCAGGGGCTTCCGATTGCTTTCTCTTAAAAGAAACGGGTCATCGGAAGAAGACCTCCCGATGACCCGTCTTCTCAATTAAAGATTTGGGTTAAGTGCGATTGAAATTAAGAGAGCTTGCTCATGTAAGCTGCACCGTTGTCAGTCTTAACCATGTTGATGCAGAAGCCTTCGTATGCATCGGGGTTGGCGAGACGGTCAATGATGTTGCCTTCGGTCTGTCCGTCGCCCTTGACGTACTCAACATCGAGGTTCAGGATGCCGTCGTAGTTCTCGAGCTGGGGCAGGTAGGTTGCGTTGAGGAAGTTATCGGTGGAGTTGAAGATGTCCAGCCAAACCTTCTTCACAGGTGCATCGCTCTCGGACATCTGGTTGTTGAATGCGGGGTTGGGAGCGGTGGCATCGAGGAAGTTGGTGTAGTTGTCAGCAGTGACAGCAGCGTTGAGGGCGTAGAAGCAACGGGTTGCCTCATCGTAGTAGAACAGATCCTCAGACAGGACGTTGCCGGCAGCATCGGGAACGCTGATACCGGTCATGATGTCCACGCCGTCAAGTGCGTTACGCATGGTGCGCAGGGTCAGGTAAGCCTGAACGTCAGCGTTCTGGGAGATGGTGCCACAGTAACCGTCAGCAATAGCGGCAACAGCGTCGCTGTTGGCGTCATAACCGAAGGTGGGAACGCCCTCTTCCTTGGACCATGCATTGAACACTGCCATGCCCATGCCGTCGTTGTTGGAGACAACAACATCAATCTGATCGCCGAATGCGGCGCTCCAGGTGTTGATGGCGTTACCGGCGGTGGGAGCATCCCAAGTTGCGCCGGAGTTGTTCTTCATTTCCTGAGAAGCAAGCTCACGGACGATGAACTCAGTGCCGTCGATGGTGATGGCGCCGTCCTTAACGTTGGAAGCGGAGCCGTCAGTGTTGGTGCCGATGGGGGTGGGGTCAACATCGTTGATGTCGCCAACCTCAGTCTTGCCCTGTGCGCTGTCGGGAACAGCAGTGCCGAGTGCCAGACGTGCGCCGCGGGTACGTGCGATGGAGTCGTTGTGGCCAACGTCGCCGATGCAGAGAACGTAACCGATGATGCCGTCACCGTTGCGGTCAAGCTCTGCGCCGTGGGACTGGAGATAGCTAACGATCATCTCGCCCTGCAGAACAGCACCCTGGATGGCGTCGAAGCCAACATAGTAGGTGTCATCGTTCCAGGTCAGAGCGTCCATGTCCAGCTCACCGGTCTGGCTGTTGGACGGCTGGCGGTTGAACCAGGTCACGGGCTTTTCAGCGTTGGGAACAACTGCAGGTGCTTCAGCAACAGGTGCTGCGTCCTCAGCAGCGGGGGCTGCAGGTGCTTCCGCGGGTGCGCTGTTGCCGCAGGCTACCAGAGCGAATGCCATGGTCAGAACCAGCAGCAGGGAAATCAGCTTTTTCATGAATTTTCCTCCTAAAAAAGATATAGTATATGCTTTATCCGGCAATGCCGGGTGTAGCCTTAAAAATGGTGGTGATGACCGACTATCTGCCTTATGCAAGAATAGCCTCGATCTCGGCCAGCTCCTCGGGAGACAGCGGCGGGCAGTCAAATGCGCGCACATTTTCTTCAAGCTGCTCCGGACGGCTTGCGCCGATAAGCGCAGTCGTCACAACGGGGTCACGCAATACCCACAGCAGCGCCATCTGTGCCATGGACTGGCCGCGTCTCTGTGCGATCTCGTTGAGCTTGCGCACCTTCTCAACCTTTTCCTCAGTTATGTCGGTGGCCTTGAGATAACGCGGATCGTGTGCCGCGCGCGAGTCTGCGGGGATGCCGTTGAGATATTTGCCGGTCAAAATACCGTTTGCAAGAGGTGCAAATGCTATGCAGCCAACGCCTTCCTCTCTCAGTACATCGAAAAGCCCTTCCTTTTCGGGGATGCGGCTCATCATGGAGTATCTGGGCTGATGGATAAGCATAGGCGTTCCCAGCTCGCGCAGGGTCTTTATTGCCGTGCGCGCCTGTTCGGCGTTATAATAGTTGGAAATGCCGGCATACAGCGCCTTGCCGCTGCGCACTATCTGGTCAAGTGCACCCATGGTCTCCTCAATGGGGGTGTCGGGGTCGGGGCGATGGTGGTAGAAGATATCCACATAGTCCACGTGCATCCGCTTCAGGGACTGATCCAGACTGGCGATGAGGTATTTCTTGCTGCCGTGGTCGCCATAAGGTCCCGGCCACATATCATAACCGGCCTTGGTGGAGATTATCAGCTCATCGCGGTGGGTGTGCCAGTCGCGATCCATATGTACACCGAAATTGCGTTCAGCTTCACCGTAAGGAGGGCCGTAGTTGTTGGCAAGGTCAAAATGTGTGATGCCAAGGTCAAATGCCTTGCGCAGTATACTCTGCTGGGTGCCAAAAGGTGTTATATTACCGAAGTTGTGCCAAAGCCCAAGGGAGAGTGAGGGAAGCAGAATTCCGCTCTTACCGCAGCGGCGGTAGGGGATTTGCTCATAACGGTTTTCAGCAGGCTGATAGTCCATAATTTACCTCCTTGCAAGTGAAGATTTAAATTCCGATTAACGTAAATCAATACGCTCATTTTTGTCATATTCGACGAAACTATGGCATAATTTTATATCGAATTGCATCATTTGAGAAATCCGCAAAATGTATGCAGTTATAAATAACTCTATGAATAGCTCTATAAGGAATATATATAGAACGATTTAATGCGGCGCTTTGACACAAAAATGCAAAAACACAGCATAAAATCGACCAGATTTTGCGTATTTTTTAAATTTTCGGCATTTTTGTTATATATTAAACAAAGAATTACACACTCCAAAGCGGCTGAGGAATACAGCGGCAGAATGTAAAAATCGCAGTCACTCATTTGAAGTGACTGCGATTTTTGCGGTGGATAATCATGTATAATAATGCAGAATTATATAATTATAATATAGTAGGGGAGTGACAGTACCCTCTGCCGGACTACCCCAGCGCCACATCCAGCACCATCATCAACAGAAAGCCGGTAAAAAAGCCGACTATACCCGCGCGCCCCTCTGCCTCAGGGATAAGCTCCCGCATGGAGACGTACAGCATCGCGCCGGCGGAAAACCCAAGAAGCCACGGCATTATGCCCTGCACACCGGTCACGGCCAACACAGCGAGAACGCCGAACACCGGCTCTACCGCGCCGGACAGCACGCCCGTTATAAATGCCCGCCCGCGCGGCATACCAAGCTGACGCAGCGGCAGCGACACGGCCGCGCCCTCCGGAAAGTTCTGTATTCCAATCCCCAGTGCGAGTGCTGCCGCACCCGCCGCACCGTCACCGTTGGCGGCGAGGGCGAATGCCAGCCCAACGGCCATGCCCTCAGGTATGTTGTGCACGGTTATGGCTGTTATGAGAAGCGGGGTAGTGCCGCCAACGGCGAAACGACCGCGCCGCGCGATAAGCGCGTCCAGCCACATAAGAAATGCCGCCCCGACCAGTGTACCCAGCGCCGCAGGAAGCCACGCGGGGCGAAGCGCCGCGCTCTCAGCGCGCTCGATTGCGGGGATTATCATGCTCCATACAGCGGCGGCCAGCATCACACCCGCGGCAAAGCCCATCATTGCACTGCGCACGCGCAGCTTTATCTCGCCTGCAAAGAAGAATACAAGCGCCGCGCCCAGCGTCGTCATCAGGAAGATGAAGCCTGTGCCGACACAGGCCCAGACGAGAGAACGAAGCATCCATATCAACGCCTTTATAAAAAATCTGGCGGCAGGCGTCAGCGCGGGGCAGTCCCCGAGGCGCTGTGTGCTTGCCGCCCGATACATTATAAGCCGCAGTGCAGTGATGTGTGCATAGCTTACACGCCGATTGCCAGGCTAGGCGCGTTCTCGTGTATTTTGGCCAGTGCGCTGTCCATCGCCTTTTCACTTTCCGACAGCACATCGGCATATTCCTTGCCGTCGCGCACCAGCACAAGGCGGTAGTAGGCGAAGGTCAGGCTGCCGCAGCACATTTTGCCATTGACCTCCTGTATGCGGATAAATGCGCGCTCCAACGTGTCAAACGCCATGAAGTGCGTTTTCAGACCAAGGCGATAGTATACGCCGAGCTTACCTACGCGCACGTTGTCAAAGCGCTCCGCGCTCTCGTAGTCTGCGCTGACCTCCGCACTCTGCAAAGCGCCGTCGGGCGTTATGAATTTCTTTTCTGCCATGCGTCATTCTCCTCTCTTATTGCTGCAAAAGTGTTATTTTGCGGCCATTTCGTGTGATCAAACCCTCATCACACATATTTTTCAGCTCTCGCATCATGCTTGCGCGGTCGGCGCACAGGAAACCGGCCAATTGAGAAAGCGAAGTTTCCACCTCAAAGCTTTGGCTGTCGGTCTTTTCGCGCATATAGTCGAAGTATGCGCACAGCTTGCGCCGCAGTGAGCGCTTGCTTATCATGTTTATGCGCATTGCAAGTGTCTGCGCCTTTTTTGCAGACAGTGCGAAAAGATTCTGTGTTATCTGCGTGTGGTGCTGACAGGCATTTGGACAGCGGCCTGTGATGCAGGAAAAGCGGATGAACATAACTTCACAGTCGCTGTCGGCCTCAACGGCATAGCCCAGATCGCCGTAGGGCATCGCAAACACCTCGCCGAATATAT
Source organism: uncultured Oscillospiraceae bacterium (assembly GCA_964495355.1). Taxonomy (GTDB): domain Bacteria; phylum Bacillota; class Clostridia; order Oscillospirales; family Oscillospiraceae; genus Limivicinus. The sequence continues at coordinate 8,789 of CAZBVU010000015.1, read as the reverse complement.
CGTTGGCAGAGTAGTTTTCCAGCAGAACATATTCACCGTCACTGTCCATGCAGTAGAGATGTGCCGCGCCCCGCAGAAGAACACACAGATATGTAAGCTCCGGCGCGTAGACCATCACCGTCTCACCCCGCCGGAAATGCCTTGTCTCCGGCTTGAAGCAGGCTATCATCTGCGCAATGCTCTCCTCACTGACGCCTGAAAAAAGCTCTGTGTTCATCATGATGCAAATCTCCTTTGTTGGCTTAATTATATATGTAATGTTATCACGGTTTTGTTGCAAATGCAACACTATATTTTGCGACTCTGTTATATAATAAACACACCAAAAAGATGTAAACGGAGGTTGGAACTATGTATTGCACGAGAAAGGTTACTGACGATCTTATCTGGGTCGGCGCGGATGACAGGCGGCTTGCCTGCTTTGAGGGTGTTTACGATGCACCGATGGGCGTAAGCTACAACTCTTATGTGCTGCTGGATGAAAAGGTTGCCATTATGGACACTGTGGACAAGGCCGTGTTCCAGACCTTTTTTGAAAATGTTGACCATGCGCTGAACGGCAGAAAGCCGGATTATCTCGTTGTCTCGCATATGGAGCCGGATCACGCCTACACGATTGAGCTGCTTATGGCGCGCTTCCCGCGGATAAAGGTTGTGTGCAACAGCAAGATAGAGACTATGCTGAAAAACTTTTTCCGCGGCGTGGACTTCACCGACCGGCTGATGCTGGTCAAGGATGGGGACATGCTGGAGCTTGGGCGGCATAAGCTCACATTTGTCAATGCGCCGATGGTTCATTGGCCGGAGGTCATGATGAGCTATGACCTGACGGACGGAATACTGTTCTCCGCAGACGCATTCGGCACATTCGGCGCACTGAACGGCAGACTTTTTGCCGATGAGACGGACTTTTTTGCCGAGTATCTTGACGAGGCGCGCCGTTACTACACCAACATCGTGGGCAAGTACGGTCCGCAGGTTCAGGCCGTTTTGAAAAAGGCGGCGGCGCTCGACATAAATTATGTGTGCCCGCTGCACGGCTTTGTGTGGCGCAGGGATTTCGGCGCGTTCCTGGAAAAGTACCTGCTTTGGAGCAGCTATACTCCCGAGGAGAAGAGCGTAATGCTGGCCTACGCGTCAGTGTACGGTCATACGGAGAACGCCGCGAATGTGCTGGCAATGAAGCTGGTGGAAAAGGGCGTGAAGGTGCGTATGTTCGATGCCTCTGTCACACCGGCAAGCTATATTCTCTCCAACGCGTTCAGATGCAGCCACCTTGTGTTTGCAGCACCCACCTATAATGCGGGCGTGTTCGTCACAATGGAGAATCTTCTCCACGACATTGCAAACCACAATCTGCAAAACCGCCGCATCGCCTTTATTGAAAACGGAAGCTGGGCACCAACCAGCGGCAAGATGATGCGCGAGATACTTTCCAACCTCAAAAATAACGAGTACCTTGGCGATAATATAACCGTGCGCTCCTCTTTGGCTGAGTCTCAGCTTGACGAGCTGGAAGCCCTCGCCGCCGCAATAGCAGCGGAAATCGCAGGGTAAAACCCGCCTCCCTCGGATGTAAAGCCGGCTTCATGCCTCCCTTTGACGCGTAATTATCGCCCCCATGCCTCCCTCTGACGAGGGAGGTGGCAAAATCCGCGATTTTGCCGGAGGGAGAGAGGAAAAATGCACTGCTGTACCCAATTAAAGGCATATTTCTTGCTCAAATGCATCGCGTTAATTTTTCCGGTTGACAAACCGTATAAATTTGATATAATGTGCAAAATCGACCGCGGCAGGGGACTGCCGCGGCGCTTTATAATTTATATACATTATTATAATAAAGGATGGTGCGATATGGGACTTGGTGATATCTACGCGCAGCGTTTTGTCGGCGAGGGGCTGACGTTTGATGATGTGCTGCTTGTTCCGGCAGAGAGTGATGTTTTGCCGGCAGACGTGGCGCTGGGCACGATGCTGACAAAGAATGTGCATCTGAACGTGCCGGTGATGAGCGCTGCTATGGATACGGTGACGGAGTACCGCATGGCGATTGCAATCGCGCGTGAGGGCGGCATTGGTGTTATCCACAAGAACATGAGCATTGATGCGCAGAGTGAGCAGGTCGATATGGTCAAGCGATCCGAAAACGGCGTTATAACCAATCCGTTCTCCCTCACGGCTGGGCACACCCTCGGTGATGCTGATGCGCTGATGGCAAAATATCGTATTTCCGGCGTTCCCATCGTGGACGAAAACGGCAGACTTATCGGCATAATCACAAACCGCGACATGAAGTTTGAGACCGATATGACCCGATGCATTGATGATGTCATGACGAAAAACGGTCTTGTCACCGGTCTTGAGGGCACAACGCTGGACGAGGCCAAAGCGATTTTGCAGAAGAACCGCATTGAGAAGCTGCCTATCGTAGATGCTGACTATAAGCTGAAGGGTCTTATCACGATTAAGGACATTGAGAAGGTTCTCAAATACCCCAACTCCGCCAAGGACGCGGCCGGCCGTCTGCTGTGCGCAGCGGCGATCGGCATCACGGCTGACGTTATTGACCGCGCGGGTGCACTGCTCGCTGCTGGCGCGGACGTGCTGGTGCTCGACAGCGCCCACGGCCACTCTGCCAACATCATGCGCACGGTCTCCCTCGTGAAAGAGCGCTTCCCCGAGGCACAGCTTATCGCCGGTAACGTGGCGACTGCCGAGGCGACTGAGGCACTTATCAAGGCGGGCGCTGACTGTGTTAAGGTCGGTATCGGCCCCGGCTCTATCTGCACAACGCGCGTTGTTGCCGGTATCGGTGTGCCGCAGGTCACGGCGGTCATGCAGTGCGCTGAGATTGCGGACAAGTACGGCGTCCCCGTTATAGCTGACGGCGGCATCAAGTACTCCGGCGATATCGTAAAGGCGATAGCGGCGGGCGCAAAGGTCGTTATGATGGGCTCTATGCTGGCAGGCTGTGATGAGGCACCCGGCGACACTGAGGTTTACCAGGGACGTCAGTTCAAGGTCTATCGCGGCATGGGCAGCCTTGGCGCGATGCAGCGCGGCAGTAAGGACAGATACTTCCAGCAGAACAACAAAAAGCTTGTTCCGGAAGGCGTTGAGGGTCGTGTGCCTTATAAGGGAGCGGTCTCCGAGACGATATACCAGATGATGGGCGGTCTGCGCTCCGGTATGGGCTACTGCGGCGCACACAATATCGAGGAGCTGCGCACAAACAGCAAGTTCGTGCGTATCACCGCGGCCGGCCTGAAAGAGAGCCACCCGCACGATATCTATATCACCAAGGAAGCACCCAACTACACCATGAATCCCTGAGTTTATTAAATAAGCGAATATCCTCCGCGTTTCACGGCGCGGGGGATAGGTTTTTCCTGTGAAATTCCCCGCTTGAACGCAAAAATGAGCGATTGCTAACGTTTTGACAGGATTGTTAATAACTTATCTTGTTTTTTTAGCGATTTTTGTACTAAATCGTGTAGACAACCCAATCGCGATGTGTTAAAATTCATATATCGTACATAATTAACGTACTACACTTTAAACGCGCGAATACTTTATGAGGTGAAGCTATTATGTCCCACACTTTTAAAGGCGGCGTTCATCCCAATTACATGAAGGCACCGGAAGTTCCGATGACCGTAATTGCACCGCCCCCGCAAGTTGTTATCCCCATGGCACAGCACATAGGTGCACCGTGCAGCCCCACTGTGGTTGTTGGTGACTATGTGAAGATGGGGCAGGTAGTGGGTACGAACCCCGCTCCTGTCTCCGCACCTGTACACGCCTCCGTTTCCGGTAAGGTCGTGGCTGTTGAGCCGAGACCCCACCCGCTCGGAGACATGGTGATGTCCGTTGTTATCGAGAATGACTATCAGGACACTCCGTGCACAGATCTCGCCCCGCTCACCGAAGAGCAGCTTAAGGATCCGGAAGCGATACTTGAACGCATCCGTGAGGCCGGTATCGTCGGTATGGGCGGCGCAATGTTCCCGACTGCATTCAAGATTCGCAGCGGTCTGGGCAAGGTTGACACGCTTATCATCAACGGTGCTGAGTGTGAGCCGTACCTGAACGGTGACCACCTGACCATGAGAAATTATCCGGAGCAGCTGCTCCGCGGTATTGAGCTTGTCCGCATTGCCTCCGGCCTCGACAAGGCCTACTACGGCATTGAGGTCAACAAGCAGGATGCAATTGACATCCTCAATTCCCACGACCCCGCAAAGTACGGCGTTGAGATCGTACCCGAGGCCGTCAAGTACCCGCAGGGCGGTGAAAAGATGCAGGTTAAGGCAGTCACCGGCCGCGAGGTCAAGCCCGGTGGGATTCCCTCCTCCGTCGGCTGCAATGTTGTCAGCACCCGCACCGCATACGCTATCTATCAGGCCTGCTATGAGGGTAAGCCCGTTATTGAGCGTATCGTAACTGTCGCGGGCAGCGCCCTGCACGCACCGGTCAACGGCCTTTGCCGTGTCGGTACGCCGTTCGGCTACCTTGCAGAGCAGTGCGGCGGCTGGGCAAAGACCCCCAACAAGATCGTTCTCGGCGGCCCGATGATGGGCATCTGCGCAACTGACTTTGACGCACCTACGATAAAGGGTACGGCCGGCGTTCTGTTCTTCACTGAGGATGAGGATCGCCATGTTGAAGAGCCGACCTGCATCCGCTGCGGCAAGTGCATCTCTGTCTGCCCCATGAATCTGGAGCCTGTATTCATGTACATGTACTACAGCAAGGGCAACTATGAGATGATGGAGAAATACCACATCATTGACTGCTTCGAGTGCGGCAGCTGCGCATATAACTGCCCGGCAAGAATGCCTCTGACCCACGCGTTCAAGACGGCAAAGCTTATGTTCCAGGCCAAGGCCGCAAAGGAAAAGGCTAAGGCCGCGGCAGAAGAGGCAAAGGAGGCAAAGAAATGAGCGACAATAAAGTAAAAATAGTCCTTGATGTTGCGTATCAGCCCCAGGTCAGGACTGAGACCGACACAAGGCGCATAATGCTGGATGTTATCATCGCGCTTATGCCCGCGCTGATAGTAGCAATCTACCAGTTTGGCTGGCGTCCTCTCGGCGTTGCGGTCGTGTCCATGCTGTCCGCAGTGTTCTTTGAGTGGGCATACCGCAAGCTCATGAAGAAGTCCAACACCATAGGCGACTGCTCCGCAGCGCTTACCGGTCTTCTCATGGCAATGACCATGCCCCCTAGCTCCCCGCTGTGGCTCCCTATCGGCGGCAGCTTCTTCGCAATAGTTGTTGTCAAGCAGCTTTACGGCGGCATCGGCAAGAACTTCCTCAACCCCGCACTTGCCGGTCGTGCATTCCTCATTGCATCCTATGCAAACCACATGACCACCTGGGCTGTCCCCACCACCCTCAAGGGTGTTGTTGACGGTACCACGATGGCAACCCCGATGTCCTATATGTACGCGGGCGAGGCCATGCCGGAGTACATAAACTTCAAGAATATGTTCCTCGGCGGTATGCCCGGCTGCATTGGTGAGATCAGTGTTCTTGCACTGACCATCGGCGTTATCTACCTCTTCGCACGCAAGGTTATCACCTGGCGCATCCCCACCTCTTTCGTTGCAACGGTCGTTATCCTGACCTTCGCTTTCGGACATGAGGGCTACACCCGCGTTGAGTGGGTCACCTACAACCTTTTCTGCGGCAGCCTTCTGCTGGGCGCATTCTTCATGGCGAATGACTATGTCACCAGCCCTGTTACCCATCCGGGTCAGCTCCTCTACGGCGTGGGCTGCGGTGCTATCACCGTGCTTATCCGTTACTTCGGCAGCTACCCCGAAGGTGTTAGCTACGCAATCCTCATCATGAACCTGTGCACCTGGGCCATTGACAAGGCATTCCGCCGTCATCAGTTCGGTGTCAGCAAAGAGGATATTGCTGCTGAGAAGGCAGCGAAAAAGGCTGCAAAGGAGGGCGCATAATGAATAAGATAGTTAAGCTTGCTGTCGTTCTGTTTCTTGTCTGCGCCATCGTTGCAGGTGTTCTGGGTGTTGTAAACATCATCACCGCTGACAAGATCGCAGAGCAGGATCGCATCAAGACCGACAAGGCATATGCCTCAGTTCTCGCCTCTGACGGTTATGAGGACGTTGATTTTGACAACAGCTCTGCTGAGTTCCAGACTATAGACAAAATCGCCAAGGCAACCGGCGGTGAGGGCTATGTCGTCACCACCACCTATTCCGGTGCACAGGGCAGCATCACCATGGCTGTCGGCGTTGATAACGACTATAAGTGCACCGGCATCTCCATCATCTCCCATGCTGAGACCTCCGGTCTCGGTGCAAAGGCTGCTGAACAGAGCGAGTATGGCACCAACTGGCGCGCATCCTTCGTGGGTCAGGGCGATGACGTTGCCCTGAAGAAGTACGGCGGCGAGATCGACTCTATCACCGCTGCTACCATCACCTCCAACGCTGTCGCCGGCGCTGTGTCCACCTGCATCAAGGCAGTGGAATCTTTGGGTTAAGGAGGCAAATTGAATGAATATCAAAAAACAGTTCAAGGAAGGCCTCATCACTAACAACCCCGTTCTTGTCCAGCAGATCGGTATGTGCGCTACCATGGCAATCACCACTTCTCTGTTCAACGGCGTGGGTATGGGTCTGTCCGTTCTCATCATTCTCACCTGCTGCAATGTCGTTATCTCGGCAATGCGCAAGATAATCCCCGATGAAATCCGTCTGGCAATCTTCGTTGTTGTTATCGCGGGCTTCGTCACCATCGTTGACCTGCTGCTGCAGGCGTTCGTTCCGGCACTAAGCTCTGCTCTCGGTGTGTTTATCCCGCTGATCGTTGTTAACTGCATCATCATCGGCCGCGCTGAGGCGTTCTGCCAGAAGAGTCCGATTGGCCCGTCCTTCTTCGACGGTATTTTCCAGGGGCTTGGCTACACCTGCGTTCTGGTCATTATGTGTGTCGTGCGTGAGTTCCTTGGTTCCGGTCGTTTCGGCGGCGGTCTTATAGACATTGCCAACGGCCTGCGCTTCACGCTTGACGGCACCGGTGCCGGTATCCAGCTCTTCCCTGAGGACTTTGGCGCAACCATCCTTATCATGCCGTTCGGCGGCTTCCTTACTCTGGGTGTTCTGATTGCAGTCATGCAGTACGCGCTCAAAAAATCCGCAAAGAAAAAACAGCTTGCTGAAGAAGCTGCAAAGGAGGCTGAGGAATAATGCTTACTAACATTCTCTCCATCTCCCTCGGCGCAATACTTATCAATAACTTCATCTTCTCGCAGTTCCTTGGCTGCTGCCCGTTCCTCGGTTGCTCCAACAAGGTTGACACTGCGACCGGTATGGGTCTGGCTGTCACGTTCGTTATGGGTCTTGCATCCGCTATCTGCTGGGTCATCGACCAGTTCGTGCTCGTTCCGCTGGAGCTTGAGTTCCTCCAGACTCTCACCTTCATCCTCGTCATCGCCGCTCTTGTGCAGTTTGTCGAGATGTTCCTGAAGAAGATGGTTCCCTCCCTGTACTCCGCACTTGGTATCTACCTCCCGCTCATCACAACCAACTGCGCAGTTCTCGGTGTCGTGCTTCTCAACGTTCAGAATCACTACAACTTCATTGAGTCTGTGGTCTACGGTATCACCGGCGGTCTCGGCTTCATGCTGGCCATCGTGCTGTTCGCCACTGTCCGTGAGCGTGTTGAGTTCTCTGAATATCCTGAGTGCTTTGAGGGCTTCCCCATCTGCCTCGTGTCTGCCGCACTCGTTGCCCTTGCATTCATGGGCTTCAGCGGCATGAAGATCTTTTGATAGGGAGGACGTAACGATATGAAATCTGTTCTTCTCGCTGTTCTCGTGCTGGGCGTTTTGGGCGGCCTGTTTGGCGCACTGCTCGCTTTTGCATCGAAGATATTCCACGTTGACGTTGACCCCAAGCAGGAAGCTGTCCGCGCCTGCCTCGCAGGTGCAAACTGCGGTGGCTGCGGTTACCCCGGATGTGATGGTTACGCCGCTGCTGTTGCGGCTGGCGAAGCCCCCACTAACAAGTGTGTTGCTGGCGGCGCTGAGGCTGCTGCTGCAATCGCTGAGATCATGGGTGTTTCCGGCGCTTCTGTTGAAAAGAAGGTCGCGTTTGTTCCCTGCTCCGGCACTGTCGGTCATGCAGATATGCGCTTTAACTACACCGGTCCTGTTGACTGCCGCGCTGCAATGCTGTTTGGCGGCAAGAGCAACAAGATGTGCACTTTCGCCTGCATCGGTCTTGGAAACTGCACCCGCGCTTGCCAGTTTGACGCTATCCACATTGTTGACGGTGTAGCAAAGGTCAACCGTATGCGCTGTGTTGGCTGTGGTGCCTGTGCTGATGCCTGCCCCAAGAGCATCATCAAGCTCGTCCCCGAAAGCCAGAAGGTCATGCCCGCTTGCGGCAACCATGATAAGGGCGCTAAGGTCATGAAGATGTGCACTGCCGGCTGCATCGGCTGCATGAAGTGCCAGCGTGAGTGCCCGGCTGACGCCATCAAGGTCGTTGATTTCCTCGCTCAGGTCGATACCAGCAAGTGTGTCCAGTGCGGCCACTGCGCAGATGTCTGCCCGCGCCATATCATCACCTGGTTCGGCAAGAAAAAACCTGCCGAAGAAGCATAAACCCAATAATACCACCACACCCCAACCAAACCGGTTGGGGTGTGATTTTTGTTTAGAGCAAAACCACACGTTAGCCGTGTGGTTTTGATTTCTTATCATCCACTCAATTAAAACTATCCGCGGTGGCGGTGAAGATGCGGTCGATG
>CAZBVU010000014.1:0-47948 GCA_964495355.1 uncultured Oscillospiraceae bacterium | reverse complement strand
CGATAGCGACTGTTGTGGTGACGATGTTTATTGCGCTGCTGGAAATAGGGTATATATACGTGTTTTCTCACAGAATTAAAACACAAAAGCTGCTTTAAGGAGCGATAGATATGATATACAATGAGCTTATAGATCATAAAACAAAGCTTGTGGAGAGGTAATAGACAATGAAGATAGTGCATGTAGGTTTGGCAAGCTATTACACTGATGGTATGGCATATCAGGATAACCAGCTTGTGGAGCAAAATGTGCGCGACGGCCATGAAGTTGTATATATATCCAATGCCCAGAAGTATATATCAGGTGAAGTGGTTGATGTAGGATATGAGGATACTGTTTTGCCGTGCGGAGCCAGACTGATACGATTGCCCTATGTGAGAATAATAAACGGTTTTGTGTCAGGAAAAGTGAGAAAAGTGCGCGGATTGTATCAATTTTTGCACGAATTGAAGCCAGATGTTATACTTAGCCACGATCTATGTAGCTGGTCTGTTCTTGATGTAATTAAGTATAAAAAAGAGCATCCGGAACTGAAATTTTACGCGGATACGCATACGAATTACGGCAATAGCGGAAGAAATTGGCTCTCGCTTCATGTGTTGCATAGAATATATTATCGCTGGCTAGCAAATAAAGCGCTGCCGTACTTGGAAAAGTATTTTTACACCAACAGCAACGGAAAACAATTTTCAATTGATAATTATAGATTTCCCGAAAGCGTGATGGAGTTTTATCCTCTGGGAGGAAATGTTCCAAACAAAGCGCACTACGAAGCTGTACGGCAAACTAAAAGAGAAAACTTGAGGCTGAAGCCAGATGAGCTTTTGCTTATTCACAGCGGAAAGCTTGATGCTGCAAAACGCACAGAAGAATTGCTGAAAGCGTTTGCGGCTGTGCCGCAACTAAAAGCAAGGTTGATAATAATAGGTAACATACCGGAAGATATGAGGGATATTCTGTCCCCTCTTATAAACGTAGACGATAGAATAGAATATCATGGCTGGAAAAGTGCAGACGAGCTTATAGAATATTTATGTGCGGCTGACCTTTACCTACAGCCCGGAAGCGACTCTGCAACAATGCAGAATGCGGTATGTTCGGGCTGCCCGGTGCTCCTCTACCCGCACAGCTGGTATGTGGAGGGGTTCGATTACGGTAATGTGATATGGACTAGAACGCAGGATGATATTAAGACAAGTTTTGAAAAGCTAGCAGAGAAAAAAATAGATTTGAAGCTATTAAGCGAGAATTCATGGCGCTGTGCGAATGAGTTGCTTGATTATAAAAAGCTTGCCGCAAGACTGTACGTGAATAAATAATAAGCGAAGAAATGATTGAATGAAATAAAAATAGTGGCATTCATAAAAATAAAAGCTACTTTAAGGAGCGATAGATATGATATACAATGAGCTTATAGATCATAAAACAAAGCTTGCGGTTGTAGGGCTTGGCTATGTTGGGCTGCCGTTGGCAGTGGCGTTTTCAGAGGAAGGAATAGATGTAGTCGGCTATAACCGCAGTCAAGGACGTATTGACCTGTACAAAAGCGGTGTTGATCCCACACATGAGATAGGTGATGAACGCATAAAAAGCTGTAAGGTGGATTTCACTGCACAGCCGGAGCGCCTGCGCGAATGTAAATTTATCATTGTTGCCGTACCTACGCCCGTTGATGAAGGGCATGTGCCGGATCTGACACCGGTGACAAGCTCTACCGCGGTTATTGGCAAAAACCTTACACGCGGCAGTATAGTGGTATATGAGTCCACAGTATACCCAGGCGTTACTGAGGAGCTTTGTGTGCCGATACTTGAAAAAGAGTCAGGCATGAAATGCGGCGTTGACTTTTTTGTGGGGTATAGTCCGGAGCGCATAAATCCCGGTGATAAAGTACATACACTGCGCACTATTCAAAAAATAGTGTCCGGTATGGACGAGAATACCTTGGAGGAGGTTGCCAAGGTATATGAAATAGTGATAGATGCAGGCGTATATAAGGCTTCATGCATCAAGGTTGCGGAAGCAGCCAAGGTGATAGAAAACAGCCAGAGAGATATCAATATTGCCTTTATAAACGAACTTTCAAAGATTTTTGACCGTTTGGGGATAGACACTAATGAAGTCATGGATGCAGCATGCACGAAATGGAATTTCCTGCGCTACAATCCGGGACTTGTTGGTGGACATTGCATCGGTGTTGACCCATATTATCTGACATATCGCGCAGAGCAGGTTGGTTATACTAGCCAGGTGATACTTGCGGCACGCCATGTGAACGACAGTATGGGACGCTATGTTGCACAAGGTGCTATAAAGCAAATGGTTAAGGCAGGTTTGTGCGTAAAGGATGCAAAGGTTGCAATACTGGGCTTTACATTTAAAGAGAATTGTCCCGACACGCGTAATACGCGCGTTGTTGATATAGTCCGTGAGCTTCAGGAATACAGCATTGAGCCAATGGTGGTTGACCCATGGGCAGACAAGCCGGATGTATATAAGGAATATGGTATACACTTGGCTGATGAAGCAGATGTAAAAAACATGGATGTTGTTATCATTGCGGTGTCACATTCTAAATATAGAGAAATAACAATGGATGCTGTGGACGGAATGTTTACTGATAGCAATAAGAAAGTGCTGATTGACGTAAAAGGAATTCTAAATAAAAAAGAATATGAAGATGCGGGATACTATTATTGGCGGCTTTGAAATATAATAAAAAGTGATATTATGGAAAAAATAACTTCCCGGAAAAATGAATACATTCGGCATTTGCGGCGCCTTGCGGCTGACGGTGAGTACAGGCGGGAGGCGCGCGAGTATGTATGCGATGGGCTGAAGCTGCTGAAAGAAGCGGCGGCGTTCGGCGCGTGTGTGACGAGTGTGCTGTGGCGCGATAGTGCGGAGAATCTGACTGAGCTTGGCGGCGTGGCGCAGTACGTTGCGCCGGAGGAACTTTTTGAGTATGCTTCCCCGATGAAAAACAGTCCGGGGCCGGTGTTCACGGTGAAAATGCCCGCAGTTGACGCGGAGCGGGCGCTGAAAAACGCGCTCATCCTCGAAACGGTGCAGGATCCGGGCAACGTTGGCACAGTGATACGCACGGCCAACGCCCTCGGCGTGGACGCTGTGATACTGACAGGGGATTGCGCGGATCTATATAACCCCAAGACTGTGCGCGCAACCATGGGCGCAATTTTCCGCCAGCGCGTGATGAGCTGCAGCCGGGATGAGCTTGCAGCGATTCTTGGTAAGAACGCGCTGACGCTTTACGGTGCGGCGCTGTCTGACAGGGCGAGGGACATCCGCACGCTGGACGTGAAAAACGCGGCAGTCGCCATAGGCAGTGAGGGCAGGGGGCTGAGCCGCGAGATGCTGGACGCTTGTGCAGGTGAGCTTATAATCCCCATGCAGCCGTGCAGTGAGTCGCTGAACGCGGCAGTTGCGGCGGCGCTTGTAATGTGGGAAATGGTGCGCTGACATAAGGCGCGCGGAAAAAAACAGAGAATGAGGTGCGGATATGGCAGCGCTGAAATACTGGATATGGCTTGCAGATGCGGGAGTGCGCGCGTGCGCAAAGGGTGCGGTACTGCGCGCCTATGGTGATGCACAGCGCGCCTTTTTTGCGCCCGAGGGCGAGATAACGCGTCTTGACGGCGTGAGCCGCGCCGATGCTGACGTGCTGGAGCGGCGCGACCTGTCCGCTGTGGAGGAAATAGTAGATGAATGTACCCGACAGGGTATTGAGATAATAACCTATGAGGATCGCGCGTACCCCGCGCGGCTGAGGAATATAACTGCGCCGCCGCCGGTGCTGTATGTGAAGGGCAAGCTGCCAGAGATAGATGACAGAGCCGCCATTGCCGTTATCGGCACGAGAAGTGCCACGAGCTACGGCCTGAAAATGGCGCGCGGGCTTGCCGCCGAGATCGTGCAGTGCGGCGGTTTAATCGTGTCAGGACTGACACGCGGGATCGATGGCGCGGCGGCTGTCGGCGCATTGAAAGTGGGCGGGCGGTGCATTGGTGTGCTGGGCACAGCGCACGAGACGGAAAACAGCGCATTGGCTAAAACCGTTTTGGAGCGCGGCGCACTGGTGAGCGAATATGCGCCGGGAACACCGCCGAAGAGAAGCTTTTTCCGGGACAGAAACAGAATAGCCGCAGGTTTGGCTGTGGGTGTGCTGGCAGTGGAGGCGCCCGCGCAGAGCGGCACGCGCCTTTTTGTGGAGGAGGCGGCAGAGCAGGGCAAGGAGTTGTTTGCCGTGCCGGGCAATGCGGATGCCGCAAACAGTGTGGGCACAATAGATATGCTGCGCGACGGGGCGAAGCTGGTGACGACCGGATGGGACGTGATGAGCGAATTTGAGTGGCGGTATCCGGAGACGGTGAAGTGCCCTGAGACGGGGGCGATAAACGCCGCACGCGAGGCCGCAGATATGGTGCAAAATGAGGAAAAAGCACCAATTCGACGCAAAAAAACAAAAAAAGTGATTGACAAGCCAAACGCTGAGCGATATATTGACTTGAAAGCGCAGCTTGACGGGCTTAATGAGACGCAGTTGAAAATCATCAGCGCGATTGAGCCGGACGGGACACATATAGATGATATAATAGAGACGAGCGGACTTTCGGCCGCAGTCGTTCTTGCACAACTGACGTTGTTGGAGCTGAAAGGCTTTGTTTACCGTCAGTCCGGCAGGCGCTTTTCATTGAATACAGCAAAAAAGTGAGGAGAAATAATGGCAAAAGCAAAGGAACTCGTCATCGTGGAGTCACCGGCGAAGGCTAAAACGATAGAAAAATATCTGGGGAGCAACTATAAAGTCAAGGCATCCATGGGACATCTGCGCGACCTGCCGAAAAGCAAGCTGGGCGTGGATATTGAAAACGGCTTTGAGCCGCAGTATATCCCGGTAAAGGATAAGAGAGAGCTTATAAGCGAGCTGAAAAAGGACGCCAAGAGCGCGGGCACAGTGTATCTCGCGACTGACCCTGACCGCGAGGGTGAAGCAATATCCTGGCATCTGAAAGAACTGCTGGGTCTGGATGACGAAAAGGCAAAGCGCGTCACGTTCAACGAGATCACAAAAAAGGTTGTGACCGAGAGCATACAGAACCCACGCGCGATAGATCAGGATCTGGTAGACGCACAGCAGGCGCGGCGCATCCTTGACCGCATAGTGGGCTATAAGCTTTCGCCGCTGCTGTGGCGCAAGGTGAAAAAGGGTCTATCCGCCGGACGCGTGCAGTCTGTTGCAACGCGGATGGTGGTTGACCGTGAGGAGGAGATAACCGCATTCGTAAGCGAGGAATACTGGCTTTTGGATGCACATCTGCATTGCGCGGGCAGCGAGAGCGGCTTCACCGCGCGTTATTACGGCACAAACGGCAAGAAAAAAGAGCTGAAATCCGAAGCGGACACAAACGCGGTGATGGACGCTGTGAAGAAGGCGCCGTTTATCATAAAAAATGTGAAGCGCGGCGAAAAGCAGAAGAATCCCGCGCCGCCGTTCATAACCTCCACCCTGCAGCAGGAGGCTTCACGCCGCCTTGGTATGACGCCGCGGCGCACCATGTCCATTGCGCAGCAGCTCTATGAGGGCGTTGAGATCGCAGGACAGGGCAGCATCGGCCTTATAACCTACATGAGAACCGACTCGCTTCGCCTTTCGGATGAGGCGCTGGCGGCTGTGCGCGCGTTTATAACGGAAAAATACGGCGCGGCATATTGCCCCGCTCAGCCCAGACGCTTCAAAACCAAGGCCGGTGCGCAGGATGCGCACGAGGCCATACGCCCGACCGATGTGAAGCTGACGCCGGAGAGCGTGCGCAAGGATCTGACGCAGGAGCAGTACCGCCTTTACCGCCTGATCTGGGGGCGCTTCACCGCCTGCCAGATGGCAAATGCGGTTTACGACAATGTGGCCGTTGAGACGGAGAGTGCAGGGCATACCTTCCGCGCAAATTATTCTGAGCTTAAATTCCCCGGCTACACGAAGGTGTACGAGGAGCAGCGCGACGAGGAGAGCGCGGAGCTGGCCAATCCTCTGCCCAGCCTGAGCGAGGGGCAGGAGGTATATCTGGACAAGCTGACACCGGACCAGCAGTTCACCCAGCCGCCCGCACGCTACACCGAGGCCACACTTATCCGCGCGATGGAGGAAAAGGGCATTGGCCGCCCGTCCACCTACGCGCCGACTATATCCACGATAACCTCCCACGACTATGTGATAAAAGAGGGCAAGTATCTTCGCCCTACACCGCTGGGCGAGGTCGTGACCAAGCTTATGCGCGAGCATTTTGCGGATATTGTGGATCTGAAATTCACAAACCACATGGAAGAAGAGCTGGACGAGATAGAAAGCGGCAAGGCCGAATGGCGCGACGTGCTGGCCGATTTCTACAAGGACTTCGGCGGTGAGCTGGACGCGGCAGAGCAGGCACTGGACGGCGTGAAGATAAAGGTGCCGGATGTGCTGAGCGATGAATACTGCGACGTGTGCGGCAAGCAGATGGTGGTGAAGAAGGGCAAATTCGGCCACTTCCTCGCCTGCCCGGGCTTCCCCGAGTGCACATTCACAAAGCCGATAGTAGTAGAAATGCCGGGCAAGTGCCCCAAGTGCGGCGGCAGAATATTAAAGCGCACATCGAAGAAGGGCTATGTGTTCTATGCGTGTGAGCGCGGTGAGGATGCCTGCGGCTTTATCACATGGGATGTGCCGACAAAGGACTTTTGCCCCGCCTGCGGCAAGACGATGTTCAAGCGCAGCGGCAGAGGCTATGCAAAGCCGTTCTGCGAGAATGACCAGTGCGTGAACTTTGTGCCGGAGGATCAGCGCGGCTACAAGAAAAAAGCCGCTGCCACGGAGGAAAAAGCGGACGACGCGGCCACGGAAAATGCCGCCCCCGCGGACGAAAAGAAGCCTGCGGCAAAGAAAGCGACGGCAAAAAAATCCACCGCTGCAAGCGCAAAATCCACTGCGGCGAAGAAGAAAACGACCACCGCTAAAAAATCAACATCTATAAAGAAAACAACGGCCAAAACAACGGCGTCTAAGACGACCACAAAGAAAAAGACAACAAAAACCGAGGAAACTAAGGAAGAATGAAAAAAGTAAGCGTACTTGGCGCGGGACTTGCGGGAAGCGAATGTGCATGGCAGCTTTCAAAGCGCGGCATAGACGTGCGCCTTGTGGAGATGAAGCCCACAAAGCGGACGCCTGCGCATCAATCGGATAATTTTGCGGAGCTGGTATGCTCCAACTCCCTGCGCAGTGATGAACTGACAAACGCGGTGGGACTGCTGAAAGCGGAGATGCGCAAGCTCGGCTCGCTGATAATGGAGAGTGCCGACGCTAACCGCGTGGCTGCCGGCGGCGCGCTGGCAGTGGACAGAGAGGGCTTTTCAAAATACATCACAGATAAGCTGGCCGCACAGGATAATATAGAGATAGTCCGCGCTGAGGCCACTGAAATACCGGAGGGCGAGGTGGTTATCGCGACAGGGCCGCTGTCAAGTGACGTGATAGCCGACCGGATAGCCGCACTCTGCCCGGAAAGTGACCTGCACTTTTACGATGCAGTCGCACCGATAGTTACGCTGGACAGCGTGGATATGGACAGCGCGTTTTTCGCCTCACGCTACGATAAGGGCACAGCAGACTACGTCAACTGCCCGATGGATAAGGACGAGTATCTCGCCTTTATTAAGGAGCTGGTGGACGCGAGGGAGGCCGAGGTGCACGGCTTTGACGATGGGGGAGTGTTCGAGGGTTGTATGCCGGTTGAGGTTATGGCGCGGCGCGGCGTGGACACACTGCGCTATGGACCGCTGAAGCCGGTGGGTCTGGTTGACCCGCGCACCGGCAGAGAGAATTATGCCGTGGTGCAGCTTCGCCGCGACAATGCCGAGGGAACGATATACAACATTGTCGGCTTCCAGACGCACCTGACATGGGGTGAGCAGAAGCGCGTGTTCTCCATGATACCGGCGCTGAAAAATGCGGAGTTTGTGCGCTATGGCGTGATGCACCGCAACACATATCTAAATAGTCCCAAGCTGCTGGACAGATATTATAGACTGCGCAGTGACCCGCGCATCAGCTTTGCCGGACAGATGACCGGCGTGGAGGGCTATGTGGAGTCGGCTGCGTCCGGTATGCTGGTGGGCATAGAGACCGCGGCGCGTGTGCTGGGGCTTGAAAGCGTGGACTTTCCGCAGGAGACGGCGATAGGCGCACTGGCAGAGTATATATCCGGCGGATCGGTGGGTGATTTCCAGCCGATGAACATAAACTTTGGCATCATCACGCCGCTGGGCTACCGCGTGAAAGGCAAGAGAAACAAGAACGCTGAGATTTCGCGGCGTTCGTTGGAGATAATAGATAAGCTGTCAGAAAAGGAGGTATTCAGGCTGTGAGGATAATAATCGACGCAATGGGCGGCGACAATGCCCCTGAGGAAATAGTCAAGGGTGCAGTCCGCGCACACCGTGAGCTGGGCGTTGATGTAACGCTGGTTGGAATTGAGGATAGGGTTCGAGCGTGCCTTGAAAATGAGGGCTGTGACGATATAAAAATCGTGCACGCCTCCGAGGTGATAAGCATGGAGGACGACCCCAGTACCGCCACGCGGCGCAAAAAGGATTCATCCATGGCCGTGGCGCTGACGCTGCTGAAAGACGGCGAGGGTGACGCGGTAGTGTCCGCCGGCAGTACAGGCGCACTTCTGACCGGCGCCACGCTGACAGTGAAGCGCATACGCGGGATACGCCGCGCGGCGCTTGCACCGGTTCTGCCCTCGGGTGAGCATGGAGTGATGCTGATAGACTGCGGCGCGAATGTGGAGTGCACAGCGGAATACCTGCTGCAATTTGCATATATGGGCAGCTTCTACGCGAAGAAGATAATGGGCTGTGATGCACCGCGCGTGGGTCTATTAAATGTCGGCACGGAGGACACCAAGGGCGGCACATTGCAGCATCAGGCGTTCGCACTGCTGAAAAAGGCAGGCGCGGAAGGCAGGATAAACTTCATCGGCAACGTTGAGGGGACGGATGTGTTCGCGGGCAAGGCAGATGTAGTGGTGACGGACGGCTTCACCGGAAATGTGCTGCTGAAAACGACAGAGGGCGCAGTGAAGTACATAATGGGCGCACTCAAGGGTGTATTCTATAAAAGCCTTGCAAACAAGCTGGCCGCCGCCGTTATAAAGAACGACCTGAAAGAGATGAAAAAGTCGATGGATGTAAACGAGGTGGGCGGCACGGCGCTGATAGGCATTTCAAAGCCGGTTATAAAGGCGCACGGTGCATCCAATGCGGACAGTTTATTCTCTGCTGTGCGTCAGGCAGTGGGGTTTGTGCAGTCGGGCATCATTGCGGACATAAATGATAACATTGAGTATATGAAGATCAAGGTCGAAGAAGAAAATGGACAAGCTTGAAGCCAAAATCGGCTACAACTTCAAAAATAAGGCGCTGCTGCTGACAGCGCTGACGCACTCCTCCTACGCAAACGAGCATCACGCGGATGCGGAAAGCTATGAGCGGCTGGAGTTTCTGGGTGATTCCATCCTGGGGCTGGTCACGGCAGATTTCCTCTACCGGCATGAGCCGAAGCTGCCCGAGGGGAGAATGACGCGGCTGCGCGCGGAGCTTGTGTGCGAGGCGAGCCTGCACGCGGTGGCGCGTGAACTGGGTCTTGGGGGCTATATGCGCCTTGGCCGCGGTGAGGAGCATACCGGCGGGCGTGAGCGCGCCTCAATACTTGCGGACATGGTGGAGGCCATCATTGCCGCAATGTACATCGACACGGGCTCAATGGATGAATCGCGCCGGTTTATCATGGACAAAATACTCTCCCATGCAGAGCTGGGAGAGCAGCACCGCTCTGCCGACTATAAGACGCAGTTGCAGGAGCTGGTGCAGAAATCAGCCGGTGGGCAGGTCAGCTATGAGCTGATAGACGAGACCGGCCCTGACCACTGCAAGACCTTTTCTTTCCGCGTGTGCATAAACGGTGTGCCCGCAGGAGAGGGTAAGGGAAGAACCAAAAAAGAGGCCGAACAGATGGCCGCCGGATGCGCACTGGAGGCGCTGAACGCATGAGCGCGAGAGAGTGTGTTATACCGGTGTTCGTACCGCATCTGGGCTGTCCGAATGACTGCGTGTTCTGCAACCAGCGCAGAATATCGGGCAGCACGGCACCGGCCACCGCGCAGGACGTGGAAATAGCGATAGATAATGCAGCCGCCTTGCTCCCGAAAGGGGCAAAGCGGCAATTGGCGTTTTACGGAGGGAGCTTCACTGCCATACCGGTTGACCAGCAGGAGGCACTTTTATCGGCGGCAAAGCGTAGAATGGATATGGGCGACATTGATGCCCTGCGCCTGTCCACGCGGCCTGACGCGATAGACGGAGAGGTGCTAAAGCGCCTGAAGCGCTACGGCGTGGAGACGATAGAGCTTGGCGCGCAGTCAATGTGCGATGAGGTGCTTGAACTGTCAGGCCGCGGCCACACCGCCGACGATGTGGAGAACGCGTCACGGCTGATAAAGGCGGCGGGCTTCCGGCTGATATTGCAGATGATGACCGGCCTGCCCGGGGACAGCGCGGCGCGGACAGTGGAGACGGCGCAGAGGATAATCGCCCTGCGGCCGGACGGTGTGCGCATATACCCGACGGTGATAGTGCGCGATACGGCGCTGTACGACCTGTGGCAGGTGGGACGGTATAAGGAGCACACGGTAGTTGAGGCTGTGGAATACTGTGCGCAGATAGTGCCGCTTTTTGAGGCGGCGGGGATACCGATAATCCGCCTCGGCCTTAACCCAACGGAGGAGCTTTCCGGCGGGGCGGCCGCAGGAGGGGCATATCACCCGGCACTGGGTGAGCTGGTGAAGAGCCGGATAATGCTGGACAAGGCGCGCGCACTTTTCAAAAATGCCGACATTGCGCAAAACAGCATTGTGACACTCGGCGTTGACAGCACACTTACAAGCCAGATGACAGGCCAGCACCGCGGCAATATACGCGCACTGTGCGCAGAGTTTGCCCTCTCAGGGGTGAAAGTGCGCGCCCTGCCGATAAAAAAGGGCGATATTGAGATTCTTTCTGTTGAAAGCAGAAAAAAAATATAGTATAATAACTCGTTAATATCGCAATAAAACAGATTGTAAATTGAGGTCGTTCAGTTGTATTTAAAGGCATTGGAGATACAGGGCTTTAAGTCCTTTGCGGACAAGACCCGTCTCACATTTGAAAAGGATATAACCGCCATCGTCGGGCCTAACGGGTCGGGAAAGTCAAACATTTCTGACGCGATCATGTGGGTCATGGGTGAGCAGCGCAGCAAGGCACTGCGCGGCAGCAAGATGGAGGATGTGATCTTCGGCGGCACGCAGAAGCGTGGCGCGCTGGGCTTTGCACAGGTCAGCCTTATTATAGACAACTCCGCGCATATATTCCAGAGTGACAGCAGCGAGATAATGCTGACGCGCAGATATTACCGCAGCGGCGAGAGTGAGTATTACATCAACAAGCAGCCTGTCAGACTAAAGGACATAAACAGCCTCCTCATGGACACCGGCCTTGGCAGGGATGGTTACTCCATCATCGGACAGGGCAAGATAGCGGATATAGTATCCTCCAAGAGCGCGGACAGGCGCGAGGTGTTTGAAGAGGCTGCCGGTATTTCCCGCTACCGCTACCGCAAGGAGGAAGCGGAACACAAGCTGTCCAAAACCGAGGAAAACCTGCTGCGCATAAATGACAAGATAGAAGAGCTGGAAATGCAGGTCGGGCCGCTGAAAAAGCAGTCAGAGACGGCAAAGCGGTATTTGAAGCTGAGAGATGAGCTGAGAATACAGGAAATATCCGTGTGGATGACAACGCTGGACAGACTGCATGAGCAGTCGGCCGCCGTTGCGCTGGAATATGAGCAGGTAAATAACGCCTTGGAAAGCGCACGGCATGAGCTGGATTCCCTCTACGCTTCGACAGACAGCATATCCGAGAGGATGCACCAGAAGGATATTGAAAGCGAAAACGCGCGTGAGCGGCTTTCTGCGGCGGAGAGTGAGTGCAGTGAGTGTGAGGCCTCGATCGCTGTGATAAAGGCTAATGTTGAAAGCAGCATCGAAAGCAAGGAGCGCACCCTGCGCGAATTGGACGAGCAGGAGAGCCGCGTGGGCGAACTGCGCGGAAAGATCGACGATGCCAAGGCGCGCATACATGAGCTGCGCGATGAACTGACAGCGCTGGCAGAGGAGCAGAACGCCAACCGCAACGTGCTGGACGGATGCCGCATAAAGCTGAAAAGCCGCGAGGATGCCCTCGCCGCGGCGAGCGAGCGCGCCACAAAGCTGCAAATTGATGTGCGCAGTATGGACTCGCGCATTGCGATGCTGACCGAGATGGAAAAGGACTTTGAGGGCTACTCAAAGGCTGTTAAGACCGTTATGCGCGAGAGTGCGCGCGGCAATATCAGGGGCGTGCATGGGCCGGTGGCAAATCTTCTGCGCACGGACAGTGAGTGTGCGCTGGCTGTTGAGACAGCGCTGGGCGCGGCGGCGCAGAACATCGTGGTGGATTCCCAAAATGACGGACGCAGTGCCATAGAGCTGCTCAAGCGTCTGGACGCGGGGCGCGCGACGTTTTTGCCGCTGGACACGATACGCGGCACGCTGATGAACAACGCACCTACGCGCGACCCGGGCTTTGTGGGCATAGCCAGTGAGCTTGTGCGCTATGATGAGCGGTATAAGAGCATTGTTGTGAATCTGCTGGGGCGCACCGTCGTGGCGGAGACGCTTGCAGATGCAGTGAGAATGTCCAAACAGAGCGGGAACAGCCTGCGCATTGTCACGCTGGACGGGCAACTGGTAAATGCGGGCGGTTCAATGACGGGCGGCAGCGCTGCGAAGAACAGCGGCATACTGTCCCGCGCGAATGAGCTGGAAAAGCTGAAAAAGCAGCGCGAGAGAATAGTCGTGCGCGAAAAGGAATGTGCCGATGAGTTAGAGCGCGTGCGCTCATCGCTGGCAAAGGTGCGCTATGACCTTGACATGGCGCTGGAAGATCAGGCAGAGCTGAAAAGCCGCCAATCCTCCTTTGAGGCCGAGATGCGCACGACGGAGACCTCTGCACGGCAGTTAGAGGCGCTGATGGCCAGCCTCTCCGGAGACAGTGAGCAGCGCCGCGCACTTGTGGACACGCACGAGCGGCGTATTGCGGATTTCCGCGCACGTCAGGCGGAGACGGAGCTGAAATGCCGGAAGATAAATGAAAGAATCGCCGTGATACGCGCGGAGATCGCAGACATTGCCGCGCGCAAGCTTGAGCTGGAGGGCAGACGCACCCAGAACGACAAGGACGCGCAGAAGCGCAATGAGGAGATACACGAGCTGGAGCGGCAGAATGCGCGTATAGAGCAGCGCAAGCTTGCCGCCGAGATGGAGGAGCGGCAGATCCTCGACAAGCTGTGGGATAATTATGAGCTGAGCCACAGCGCCGCAAGCGCACTGAGGCAGGAGGTACCCAACCTGCAAAAGGCCAACCGCGCCATAAATGAGCTGCGGCGCGACATAAATGCGCTGGGCAGTCCGAACCTGGGCGCGATAGAGGAGTATGAGCGCGTAAACACCCGCTATGAGTTCCTCGCGGGACAGCGCGACGATGTGGAAAAGGCCAAGGGTGAGCTGGTCGGCATTATAAACGAGATAACGGGCGAGATGAAAGCGGTGTTCACCGCAAAGTTCAAGGAGATAGACGAGAGCTTCCGCCAGACGTTTTTGGAGCTGTTTGGCGGCGGCAAGGCGGCGCTTATACTGGAGGATGAAAATGATGTGCTCAACTGCGGCATTGACATCAAGGTGCAGCCGCCGGGCAAGGCACTGTCGAACATATCTCTCCTCTCCGGCGGCGAGATGGCATTTGTGGCGATTGCGCTGTACTTTGCGATACTGAAGGTACGCCCCACGCCGTTTTGCGTGATGGACGAGATAGAGGCCGCGTTGGATGAGGCCAACGTTAACCGCTATGCGCAGTATATGCGCCGTATGTCCGACAAGACGCAGTTTCTGGTGATCACGCACCGCCGCGGCACGATGGAAGAGGCGGATATGCTGTATGGCGTGACCATGCAGGAAAAGGGTGTGTCCACCGTGATAGAGCTGGATCTTGAAGCCGCGCAAAAGACGATTGAGGAATGACGCGGCCATTGATGCAACAAACAACTATAGGAGGCAGCTATGGGCTTATTTGACAAGTTATTTTCCGGCCTTACCAAGACCCGCACCAACATGGCGGAGCTTGAGGAGCTTTTTCAGGACTATCAGCCGGACAGCGATTATTTCTATGACGACCTGGAGGATCTTCTGGTCATGTCTGACGTGGGTGCCGCCACGACAGATAAGATAGTGCAGGCACTGAAAAAAATGACCTGGGAGCGCCGCTTCCGCAAGGGCTATGAGGCGCGTGCGGGTCTGGTGGAGCTGCTTTCCGATATGCTGACGGTGAATGACGCCGCGCTGAAGCTGGAAACAAAGCCGGCTGTTATACTCATGGTGGGCGTGAACGGTGTGGGCAAGACCACCACCATCGGCAAGCTTGCACATCAGTTTGTGCAGGATGGGAAAAAAGTGCTGCTGTGCGCGGGTGACACGTTCCGCGCGGCGGCGGCAGAGCAGCTTGGCATATGGGCAGAGCTCTCCGGCGCGGATATCGTGCGCCATGAGGAGGGCAGTGACCCGGCCGCAGTGGTGTTCGATGCACTGTCGGCGGCCAAGGCGCGCGGCACGGACATCGTTATAATCGACACGGCGGGCAGACTGCACAACAAAACCAACCTCATGAACGAGCTGGGCAAGATACGCCGCATTATCGACAGAGAGCTGCCGGAGGCCGATGTGGAGACGCTGCTGGTGCTGGATGCGACCACAGGGCAAAATGGCCTTGTGCAGGCAAAGGAGTTTAAGAATACGGCAGGGTTGACCGGCATCGTGCTGACGAAGCTGGACGGTACGGCAAAGGGCGGCATAGTGTTCCCCATAGCAGCAGAGCTTGGTGTGGGCGTGAAGTATGTCGGCGTTGGCGAGGGTATGGATGACCTCATCCCCTTTGACGCGAAAAATTATGTAGAGGCGCTATTTAAATGATGAAGCTTATACTTGCAAGCAACAATAACAACAAGGTGAAGGAATTCCGCTCACTCACGGCGGATATGGACATAGAACTGGTGAGCCAGCGCGAGGCCGGCTGTGACTTCGAGGTGGAGGAAAACGGCACGACCTTTGAGGAAAACGCCTATCTCAAGGCGATAGCCGTGACAAAGGCCACGGGCTGTGCCGCAGTTGCGGATGATTCCGGATTGATGGTGGACGCGCTGAACGGTGAACCGGGCGTGCACACCGCGCGCTATGGTGCGCCGCACGATGCACCCGACAGCGAGAAGTACGGTTATCTGCTGAAAAAGCTGGGCGATGAGGAAAATCGCCGAGCACGCTTTGTGTGCTGCATATGCTGCACCATGCCGGACGGAACTGTGCTGCAAACAAGTGGCGAATGTGAGGGAAACATCCTCTACGCGCCCAGAGGCGAAAACGGCTTCGGCTATGACCCGGTGTTCTGTGCACTTGGGCAGGATAAGAGCAATGCAGAGCTGACAAGCGAGGAAAAGAACGCAATATCCCACAGGGGTAAGGCTCTGAGGGAATTTATAAAGATATTAAAGGAGCATATCAATGCCAATAACCAGTAAACAGCGTGCCCAGCTTCGCGCACTTGCGATGCAGGAGGACACAATAATACACATAGGCAAGGGCGGCGTGACCGATACGGTCATTACCTCCGTAAATGAGGCGCTGCGCGCAAGAGAGCTTGTAAAGGGCAGGGTGCTTGAAAACTCAATGCTGACCGCGAGAGAAGCGTGCGATGCACTGTCCGAGGCGTGCGGTGCTGAGCAGGTGCAGGTGATAGGTACGCGCTTTGTGCTGTATAAGCGCAACAACAAAGCGCCTAAGATAGAGCTTGTAAAGGACAGAAAAAAATGAAGATCGCCATATACGGCGGAAGCTTCAACCCGCCGCATCTTGGACATTTGGAGGCCGCGCGCACTGTCGCGCAGGAGCTTTGCCCGGATGAGCTGATTATCATACCGGATAATATCCCTCCTCACAAAAGCATGGAGCCGGGCAGCCCCACAGCCGAGGAGCGCATGGCGCTGTGCCGCCTTGCATTCCGCAGCATACCCAACGCGAAAATAAGCCCCATCGAGATAGAGCGCCGCGGAAAAAGCTACACCGCGCACACCATACGCGATCTGCGTGTGCAGTACCCCGCGGACGAGCTATATCTCGTTGTCGGGTCTGATATGCTGCTGAG
The DNA here is from genome assembly GCA_964495355.1 of uncultured Oscillospiraceae bacterium. Classification (GTDB taxonomy): domain Bacteria; phylum Bacillota; class Clostridia; order Oscillospirales; family Oscillospiraceae; genus Limivicinus. The sequence goes on along the minus strand of CAZBVU010000014.1, from coordinate 31,565 downwards.
CTTTGAGGAGTGGTATGAGTTCCGCTACCTCCTTGATAACTGCGTGCTGGCTGTCGTGTCGCGCGAGGAAGATGATTTGGATGCACTGCGCGCACACAAAGCTCATATGGAGCGTGAGTATGGTGCACGCGTGGTGCTGTTGAATCATGTGCCGCTGCCCATGAGCTCAAGTGAGATACGCGTGTGGCTGCGCCTGCGGCTGGGGTCTGATCTGCTGGACAATGCGGTGTATGCCGAGATCATAAAGCATCGCTACTATGACGCCATGCCGGAGCTGTGCTGGCTGCGCGAGGCGGTGAAGCAGCATCTGACAGCAAAGCGCGTGGCGCACGTTGCAGGCTGTGAAAGCGAGGCTGTGCGCCTTGCAATGCACTATGGCGAAAACGCCGAAAATGCGGCCGAGGCGGGGATTTTGCACGACATAACAAAGAAGCTTGACCGCGAAGAACAGTTGATATTGTGCGAAAAGTATGGTATTATCTGCGATAAAGATCAGCTTGCCAATGTGAAGCTGCTGCACGCGATGACGGGCGCGGCAATGGCGAGGGACGAGTTTGGGGTGTCGGACGAGGTGTATGAGGCAATACGCTGGCACACCACCGGCAAGCCGGATATGACGCTGCTGGAGAAGATAATCTACATGGCCGATTATATCGAGCCTACGCGTGACTTCGCGGGCGTGGACAAGCTGAGAACACTGGCGTATAAGGATCTGGACGCGGCAATGGCGCTGGGACTGGAAATGAGTCTGGAAGATATAAAGAGCGCCGGCGCGAACGTGCATAAAGACACTTTGGACGCTTACCAATGGTACACCAAGGATAATTGATAAAAGGAGAAATGAAATATGCTTACTCCCGCTGAAATAGCCGGCATCGCCGCAAAAGCACTGACCGATAAAAAGGCCAGAGATATAAAGGTTCTGCACACGGCAGAGCATACTGTGATCGCCGATTACTTTGTCATCTGCAACGGCACATCCTCTACGCACATCAAGGCGCTGGTGGATGAGGTCGATAAGCAGCTCTCCGAATCAGGTGAGCCGCCAATACGCCGTGAGGGTCTGCGTTCGGACATATGGGTGCTGATGGATTTCGGCAGTGTTATTGTCCACGTGTTCACGGATGAGGCCAGAAAATTCTACAATCTTGAACGCCTGTGGAGCGACTCTGAGGAAGTGGATCTCTCATCCCTTCCGTGCCCTCAGACCGATGCAGAGTAATTTAAGCACCGGTTCATGAGGGCTGCACGGACATTTTATTTATATTAAAATGAAAAGGGACTGATCTACTATGAAATACGATTTTACCGCAATAGAAAAGAAATGGCAGCAGCGTTGGGAAGAAACCAAGCCCTATGCCGCCGAGACCAACAGCGAAAAGCCCAAGTTCTACGCGCTGGTTGAGTTCCCCTATCCCTCCGGACAGGGACTGCACGTCGGCCACCCCAGACCCTACACAGCAATGGATATCATCGCGCGCAAAAAGCGTATGCAGGGCTACAACGTGCTCTTCCCGATAGGGTTTGACGCGTTCGGCCTGCCCACGGAGAACTACGCCATCAAAAATCACATCCACCCCGCCGTCGTGACGGAGAAGAACATTGCAAACTTCACCTCTCAGCTGAAAATGCTGGGCTTCGGCTTTGACTGGGACAGAGTGGTTGACACGACTGACCCCAAATACTACAAGTGGACACAGTGGATATTCCTGCAGCTTTTCAAGAAAGGTCTGGCGTACAAGACCACCATGCCTGTCAACTGGTGCACAAGCTGCAAGTGCGTGCTGGCAAATGAAGAGGTTGTAAACGGTGTGTGCGAGCGCTGCGGCAGTGAGGTCGTGCGCAAGGAGAAGAGCCAGTGGATGCTGGCGATAACCAAGTATGCACAGCGCCTTATTGATGATCTGGACGATCTGGACTACATCGAGCGTGTGAAAATCCAGCAGAAAAACTGGATAGGCCGCTCCACCGGTGCAGAGGTCACATTCAAGTCTACCTGCGGTGATGACATCGTGGTGTACACCACGCGTCCGGACACGCTGTTCGGCGCAACGTACATGGTTCTCGCGCCGGAGCATGAGTATGTTAAGAAGTGGCGCGATATAATCACCAACTGGGATGAGGTCAGCGCATATGTGGATGAAGCCGCGCACAAGTCCGACTTTGAGCGCGCGGAGCTGGATAAGGAGAAAACCGGCGTGCGCCTTGAGGGTGTGCGCGCGATAAATCCCGTCAACGGCAAGGAGATACCCATATTCATCTCCGACTATGTCCTCGTCACCTATGGCACGGGCGCTATCATGGCTGTTCCCGCGCATGATGACCGTGACTGGGAGTTTGCAAAGAAGTTCAACTGCGATATCGTTGAGGTGGTAAAGGGCGGCAACATTGAGGAGGCCGCATTCACGCTCAAGGACGATACCGGAATAATGGTCAACTCCGGCTTCCTTGACGGTATGACCGTTAAAGAAGCGATACCCGCAATGAAAAAATGGGTCGTGGAGCAGGGAATAGGCCACGAAAAGGTCAACTACAAGTTGCGCGACTGGGTGTTCTCCCGCCAGCGTTACTGGGGAGAGCCGATCCCCCTTATCAACTGCCCGAAGTGCGGCTGGGTGCCCATTGATGAAAGCGAGCTGCCGCTTGTCCTGCCGCAGGTCGATTCCTACGAGCCGACGGATGACGGCGAAAGCCCTCTGTCCAAGATGACCGACTGGGTGAACACCACCTGCCCCTGCTGCGGCGGCGCGGCCAAGCGCGAGACGGACACCATGCCCCAGTGGGCGGGGTCGAGCTGGTACTTCCTGCGCTATATGGATCCGCACAACGACAACGAGCTTGTCAGCAAAGAGGCCGAAAATTATTGGGGGCCTGTTGACTGGTACAACGGCGGTATGGAGCATACCACCCTGCACCTGCTCTACTCCCGCTTCTGGCACAAGTTCCTGTACGATATCGGCGTTGTCCACACGCCCGAACCCTACGCAAAGCGCACCTCCCACGGCATGATTCTCGGTGAGGGCGGCATAAAGATGTCCAAGTCCCGCGGCAACGTTGTTAACCCCAATGATATCGTTGACCAGTACGGCGCGGACACCATGCGTATGTACATCATGTTCATAGGCGACTTTGAAAAGGCCGTTATATGGTCGAATGAGGCCGTAAAGGGCTGCAAGCGCTTCCTTGACCGCTGCTGGGGTCTGATGGATATCGCCACGGACGATGCGGCCGTCTCCAAAAAGAATGAGTCCATTATCCACAAGACCATTAAGAAGGTCACAGAGGATATTGACCAGTTGAAGATGAACACCGCTATCGCCGCAATGATGACCATGGTGAATGAGTTCTACGCCAACGGCCTGTCCAAGGGCGATTTGGAGCAGCTTCTGCTCATGCTCAGCCCGTTTGCACCGCACATCACAGAGGAAATGTGGGAGCTGGAGGGCTTCGCTGCAAAGCATGGCACGATGGCAATGCAGGCAGCTTGGCCGGTGTATGACGAGGCCAAGACCATTGACGCTGTGCGCGAGATGGCCGTTCAGGTGAATGGCAAGCTGCGCTCAACGATCACCGTGGCCACTGACGCGGATGAGGACACCATCCTTGCCGCTGCAATGGCTGACGAAAAGATCAAGCGCCAGATGGAGGGTATGCAGCTGGTAAAGACCATCCTCGTCAAGAACAAGCTTATAAATTTGATCCTCAAGGCAAAGTGATTGTTGACAACCGGCGTGAAAATAGGTATAATACCACTGTTAAACAGCCGATTGTTGGCCCTTGAAGCGCCGCAAGGCGTGTCTGGAGGGAGGGAAATAAATGTCTGAAATATATGTCAAGGAAAACGAGTCTTTGGACAACGCTCTTAAAAGATTCAAGAGAAGCTGTGCAAAGTCCGGCGTTCTGGCTGACCTGAGAAAGAAAGAGTACTATCAGAGCCCCAGCGTCAAGCGCCGCAAGAAGTCCGAGGCCGCTCGCAAGAACAAGAACAAGCGCTACTACTGATTTAACGTTGAAAGCATCGCCGCAATGCGGCGATGCTTTTTAACGTTTAAAGTAATGATACAAAAAACGGGTGTACACATCTAATTAGAATGAGTGTACGCCCGTTTTTCATCATAGGTATGTAATGGTTATGCGGCAGACGCGGAAGCTGTCCAGATAATAAGAATGATAATTGAAGCCAGCCTTCTGATTATCGCCCCAGCGCCCCATAATATCGTGGATGGAGCTGATGAAAAGCTTATAATCCTCATCACTTTCAAACTGGATAAACGCGCTCTCTCCGGATTGAAGCGAGTTGAGCCGGTTAAAGAGCGCCTGCTCATACTCATCACCCGCGGCGACAAATGAGCCGTTGAGCGCGTGATAGCTCATGTTCATGCTCTCACTGCCGGGGACGATGAGAAAACCGGAGAAGGATATTTTGTCAGGATAGGCGGCGCGTATCCAGTGACGTGAAACGTTGAACGCGGGGTAGAGGTTGCAGTCACGCTCGGCGGTGTTGACATCGTTTGTAACGTCAAGGTCATAATAAGTGCCGTCAATGCACACAACGTTCCACGCGTGGCCGACGGGGTCACCGTAGGCGTTGCCGGCCATGACCATGCAGGAAATGCCCATCTCCTCACAAAGCCACTTCATGGCAAGGCTTATGCCGTCGCACTTGGCCTCGCGCTCACCCAGCGCGCCGTAGGCTGTGCCGGCGTTGGGCGAATCATAGCTGTAAAAGCAGTTGGTGGTGATATACTCGTAGGCGATAAGCTCTTTTTCATATTCGCTCATGCCCTCGGCCTTGGCCGCCAGCGTCTGCGCAATGCCGCTGCACACGCGGTACTCACTCTCATATTCTTCACGTGAGAGGGCGAGAGGAAGCTGGGCGGAAATCACATGGTCATTCGTGTCGGTGTAGAAGGATATCGTCTCCGAAGAGGAGAATTGCAGCAGCTCCGGACACTCATAGGTCAGCAGCAGCGCCAGATTTGACAGCTCATCCTTGGTGAGCGGCTCATCAAAATTGCAGGTGGCGGAAAATGAGCTGACCGCGCTGTACATATCGCAAAAGCAGCTTAGAAGCCGATCGTCAAGCTGGGAGAGGTAGTAGCGAAGCTCAAAATGCGGGATGAGTGCCTGCGCCTCCTGCCGCGCCTGACTGACCTGCGGCGTACCGGGCACAGCATCTATAACGTTGGCTGTGGCATTGTTCTCACCCTGCGCGGCGATGGTAATCTCCGGCGCGGGGACGCGCTCTGTTCGGGCATCACGCAGAAAAGTGGTGAGTATAACGCCCAGCGCCGCCGCTGCGACAAAGGCCAATAAAGCACCGGCAGCGTAAGCACGGTTAGGCTTTTTCACAGAGACGAGAATACGCAGTGATTGCTCCTCAATACCGCCGTAGCCGTTGTACACCGGCGCGTCCACATACAGCACGTCACCATCACGCGTGCCGCGCGGGAACTGCACACGCAACGGCTCGGGCGCACCAGGATAGCGCACGCGGCAGATACAGCCGGAACGCGCCTCTTTCTGTGTGAGCGTGACGGAAACCGTGGCATACTCATCATAATAGGAATAACTACTCATAGATAACAAAAACTTTCCAAGAAAAACTTGCCGCCACGCAGCGGCGCTAATAGAGAATACAACAAAGGGGCGGAGAATTCAAGTGTTATAAGCACGGAAGCTTCGCCCCGCACTGCTTTGCAAGGCGGCGAACGTAGGCGGCGAGTGCATCCTCGTGCGGAAAATGCGCGATCTTCCCCTCCGGCGGGTGCAGAACGATGTTCAGTGCCTCGCCGCAGGCCTGCCGCTCCATATGTTCAACGGGCATCTCGGTATAAAAATGCTCTGCTGAAATATGGCGCAGCTCATGCCGCAGAACCTCCGCACGCTTATCCTCAGAGAGCAGCGAATTGATGTACACGCTGAAGCTGCCGTCAGAGTTGGGCAGGGTGACCCCCTCAACCCGCAGTGGAAGCTCGACCAGGCGCACGAAATAATCAGTCATTATGAAGCGCCTCTATGATCTTCACGGCCTTGCGCACGTCCTCAGGCGTGGCATCCTTGGCAAGCTTGAAGAGCATACGCATTTCGTCCCTGTTCCGCAGTGCCTCCAGAAGCTCGGCCAAATCCGCGTCCTGCGCGGTCTGGGGTGAGGTCAGTGTGTTCATGTCAACGCCGAAAAACTGCGAAAAGAGGCGCAAAGTGTCAATATCCGGCTCACGCTTGCCGGTTTCGTACATACCAATGGCGCTGCGGGACAGCCCTGTGGCATCGGCCAGACCCTGCTGTGACAGCCCCATCTTCTTGCGCAGGTGGATCAAGGTGCCGCTGAAATGTGACAAAGTACCCGCGTCCTTTCAATTTGTTAATTTACGCTGTGGAAAAAGGCACTACTCGCCTTTATAAAGGAATACTATCACAAATTGTGACAAATGTAAAGAAAAAGTTTTAGTTGTATATAAATATAAGTATGCTGTAAATTCAAAATAAAAAAATTTCAATATTTGCCGGTCGGGGGATTGACTTGGCAGAAATAAAATGGTAAACTGCAATCGTCACGAAGCGTGACAGGCAGTCAACAGAATAGCGGGGCAGGTGGAAACACCGTGCGCCCGAATTCTTTTGCGCTTGCGCGGTCACAAACCGTGACAAAAGAACGAAGCGGAGGATGCCTTGATCACACAGCTTACACCACGGCTTGAGCGCTGGGCAGCGGCGGCGATGCTGCCAATGGATGATGGAGACGGAGAGAGCGCGCGCGGAACGTGCCCGGCGTTGCCGGAATGGTTATGGCAGACGGAAAGCGAAACAGGCGAGGAGGAAGTATGGGAAGAAACGTAATGAGCGCGGATGCGCGGTGCCCATTCTACAGGGCGGAGGAGAAGAAGGTTATTCACTGCGAGGGCGTGCAGGAAAACAGTGCGATACACAATGCGTTCTCCGGCACTGTGGACGCGTATAAGGCGCGCTATTGCTGCGATGCGTGGGAGGAGTGCCTGATCGCAAAGATGCTGTGGAGCAAGTATGAGTGAGAAAGCGCCTCGGCTGCGCGAAGGGAGGGGAGAGGAGATAACAAAATGAAAAGCACAGACGCACGCGCGGAGAAGGACGCGCGGTGCCGCCGCTTTGTGGACATGACAGACGCGGCGGCGGAGCTGATACGCAGTTCGATTGCGGCGGCAAGTCCGGAAGATCCAAAGGTGCTCAAATCAATCACGGGTGCGCTGAAAGACCTGCGGGAGCTGATGGACGCGCCGCCGGACGAGGCAGAGGACGGCGGCGAGATCGTGATACGCGTGGAGGGCGGCGCACCGCGTCCGCCCGATGCATAAAGGAGCGTGCATATGCCTAGTATCGACATACCCGCGCCAAACGACAAGCAGCGCCGCTTTTTTGAGGACGGGCACAAATATGTGGCCTACGGCGGCGCGCGAGGCGGCGGCAAAAGCTGGGCCGTGCGCGTGAACGCATTGATAACGGCGGCGCGTTACCCCGGGGTGACGCAGCTTGTAATCCGCCGAAGCTATCCTGAGCTGTACGCCAACCACATAAAGCCGTTTTTGCAGCTTCTGCCGAAGGGGTGCTACAGCTATAACGACACGCGCAAAGAGATCACCCTGCCCAATTCGAGCCGCATACTGTTCCGCTATTGCGCAAACGACATGGATCTATTGAACTTTCAGGGAACAGAATGTGACGTGATGTACATTGACGAGGCCACACAGCTTACGGAGGAGCAGTTCCGCGTGCTGAGCGCGTGCGTGCGCGGCGCAGATGAGAGTATGCCCAAGCGCTGCTATCTCACCTGCAACCCCGGCGGCGTGGGACACGGCTGGGTGAAGCGGCTGTTTGTTGACAGGCACTTCAAGCAGGGCGAGAGACCGGAGGAATACAGCTTTATTCAGGCCGGTGTGCGCGACAACAAGGCGCTCATGCGCGCACAGCCCGACTATATCCGCCAGCTTGAAGCCCTGCCGCCGAAGCTGAGAGAGGCGTGGCTGGAGGGGTCATGGGATGTGCACATGGGGCAGTTTTTTGAGGATTTCTACGACAGACCCGAAAACTACGCCAACCGCCGCTACACCCATGTTATCCAGCCCTTTGAGATACCCGCCGAGTGGCGGATCTACCGCTCGTTCGACTGGGGGTATCACAGACCCTTTTCCTGCGGCTGGTGGGCGGTGGATTATGACGGCGTGGTGTACAGAATATTGGAGCTGTACGGCTGCACGGAGACGCCCAATGAGGGTGTGCGCTGGACGCCGGACAAGGTATTTTCGGAAATTGCGCGCACCGAGCATGAGCACCGCTGGCTTTGCGGCAAGCGCATAAGCGGCGTGGCAGACCCAGCGATATGGGACGGTTCGACCGGCGAGAGCATAGCCGACTGTGCCGCGCGCCACGGCGTATACTTCACGCGCGGTGACAATGCGCGTATACCCGGCTGGATGCAGCTTCATTATCGCCTGGCGTTTGACGAAAACGGATACCCCATGATGTACGTGTTCAAAAACTGTGCGGCGTTTATCCGCACACTGCCGCTGCTGCAATACGACACACAGCGCGTGGAGGATCTGGACAGTGACGGCGAGGATCACATCGCGGACGAGACGCGCTACTTCCTCATGTCGCGCCCGATAAAGCCCCGACTGAGCGCCGCGGCCGAGGGCGATGACGGCTTGAAGCTGCTGCTGGACATAGCCCCCGGTGAGCTTGGCGCACAGCGCGCAAGAAAGAGAATGGAGATCATAAATGACTGAAACAAAGCAAAATATTCCCGATGCTGCTTTGCAGGGGCGGCCTGTCATAGGCGCGGACGAGGTGCGCGGCGCGTACAAGACGCTTCTAAAGTACAAGGCGGGCAAGGCGAACCTTGAAAAGCGCATGATAGATGACCAGCAATGGTACAAGCTGCGCCAGTGGGAGTGCCTGCGGCAGGGCAGCGGGAAAAACCAGATAGAGCCGACCAGTGCGTGGCTGTTCAACGCCATTGCGAACAAGCACGCCGACGCAATGGATGCCTTCCCCTCGGCCAGCATACTTCCGCGCGAGGAGGGCGACAAAGCCGAGGCTGAGATGCTGACGGCGGTGGTGCCGGCGGCGCTGTCGGGCGCGGATTACGTCGCGCCGTGCGATAAATGCGTTGTGTACCGCGCCACGGCAAATTACGACAGCGCCGACAGCTCAATAGCGGCGTTCGGCATAGGCACGAACTTTGTAAGCCCACTGTCAACAAAAAATCCGTCAACTGCGTGCTGCTATCTCTACACCAGCGATCCGACCGGAGGACTGAACGCAGCGGTCAATGCACCTCCCGGCGGGTACATAGCAATGGCAGGGCCTGTGTCGTTCGAGGCGAGCAATGTGGGCAACTATATCACCTTCCCGTTCCCCGCGCTGAGCGGTGCGCCGGACACGCTGTATTTCTGGTTCACCTCGTCCGCGCAATACTCAGCCTACAGCAGCAACCAGATATATCACTACGCCACCGGCAACTGGAACGACACCCTGCAAACCGGCACAAAGCACCCTGCAATATACGGCGGATTGTCGGGGCAGATATCCTCCGGCGGCAGTGAAAGCGGCGGCACGGTGGAGGTTGAGCTGAGCATAAAGGATTTCGCCGCACAGTATAATCTGCCGCAGACAGAGCGCAGCTTCACCATGAGCCTGAATAAGGGCGAGATTGGCCGTATGCCGATAAGCTTTGCCTACTCGGTGCAGACAGATATCGTGGTGACAACGACAGGGGACACACAGCTATCAAAGCTTTTTCTGTCCGACCAGCCGGAGGTCTATATGGATACCGGCAGACCTGTCAGTATTCTGCGCGAATTCAGCGCCGAGGGGTATTCCTCAGCCGTGCGCGTGGAAAAGGACAAGGTGTACTATGTGTTCGCAATATGCAGCGGCGCGGCGTATGCGGGCAGCGTGGCCTTCACGATCTCCCCGCCCGCGCCGAAATGGTCAGAGGGGGACAGAGCGCAGTATTACGCCATGGAGGAAACGAAAACACGCACAGTGTCACTCAGCACCGGCAAATACAGCGTGATAGAAATGAGCTTTGCCCACAGCGGCACGGTCAGCATATCCACAGCCGACAGCACCCTGACGCAGGGACTGTTTATCATCGGCTATCTCAGCCCCAATGACAAAATAGATGTCAGCTACGGCGAGGCGGTGGACTATATCCGCTACACCTCGGGCGAGAGCGGCGCACCAGACTACACCTTCACCTACGCTGTGGAGAGCGGGCAGGTATACTACCTTGTCACGCGAAACGTCTCCGCAGACGATGCATTGACGACCGCGATAACCATCGTGCCGCCGGAGAAAAAGCCGGAGGCGCGGATATATCTCAGCGGTGAGATGAAAAGAGCGAATTGCTGCATATACGCAGACGGTGCATGGAGAGAGGCAGAACCATATATATTTTCCCGCGGCGGATGGCACGCGGCGATATGAATAAAAAGGAGAATGTAATGACCAACGAAGAAAAATTGCGCAGGGGCACAAAGCCCCAGTATGCGGCCAGCTACGAAAAGGAGCTTGGCGATATTTATGACAGCATAAACTCCCGTGGCGAGTTTAAGTATGATGCAGACAATGACGCGCTTTATCGGCAGTATAAGGACAGCTACATCCGCAAGGGGCGCCTTGCTATGCGCGACACCATAGGCGAAGCGGCCGCGCTCACCGGCGGGTACAGCTCCAGCTATGCGGAGAATGTCGGCAGACAGAGCTATGACACGTATCTGCAGGAGCTGGACGCTGTTGTGCCGGAGCTGTACTCTCTGGCATACAGCAGATATCAGGACGAGGGCGATGCCCTGCGTGAGCGCTATGACCTTGTGCAGGGTCTGCGCGACAGGGAGTATAAACAGTATGAGGACGCACTGGATGACTATAACTACATTCAGGAGCAGACCTATCAGCGCGAGCAGGACGAGCAGCAGCGCGAACAGCAGGCCAGGGAAAAAGAGTATGAGCGGGCGCAGAGCGAGGCGGCCGCACGCGCAAAGTACGGCGACTTTGACGGGTACGCCGCGCTGTACGGCAATGAGACAGCAAACAGGATGCGCGAATACTGGATTGCATCCAATCCCGCCGTGGCCTACGGCATGGGGCTTATCACGGCGGAGAAATATTACGCCATGACCGGCCTTACCTCCACACAGGCAAATGCGCAGGGTGCGTCCTCGTCCAAAAGATCATCCACCTACTACCCCAACACCGCGCCTGACGGCAGAGACGCTGCAATCGTTCAGCGTGAGCTGAGAAACAAGGGCTATAACATCGCGGTTGACGGCGCATGGGGGCCGAGAAGCCAGAAAGCCTGGGAGAAAGAGTACGGCGCGTCCGGCAAAGCTGCCGCGTCTGCCAATAGAACAGGCAACGGCTCTGCGGGGTATACGAAAAACAGCTCTGCAAGCCGCTGAGGAGGGCGCGAAATGAACAAGAGCACATATTATATCGCGCTGGATATAGAGCGCACGACCTCGCAGGGCAATATGTCCGTCCGACGCGGTGAGAGCGGCAGACGGCTTGTCGCGGCGCTGATGAGCGGCGGCAGACCGTTTGACCCAGGTGAGGGCGCGTATGCGGTGTTTGCCGCGCGAAAGCCGGACGGCACCGCGCTCTTTAACGGCTGTACCCTCGCCGATGGCCGCGCCGTGTACGACCTGACCGCGCAGACCACCGGCACTGCCGGCCGAGTGGAGTGCGAGATACGCGTATACGGCGAGGGCGGGGAGCTGATAGTGTCGCCGCGCTTTGCCATCACCGTGTTTGAAAACGCCGTTGAGGATGACACGCTGACCTCTGCATCCGAGTTTACTGCCCTGACAGAACTGGTCGCTGAGACGAAAAGCGCCCTCTCTGCCTGCCGCAGTGCCGGTATAAGCGCGGCCACTGCCAGCGTTGATGACACTGTGGGCACGCCCAATGTAAATGTGACCCTGACTGAGAGTGAGCAGGGCGGCATACTCAGCTTTTCATTCACCGGTCTGCGCGGCGAAAAGGGTGAGCGCGGCGAACAGGGCGCAAAAGGTGATAAGGGTGAATCGGGCTTTACCTATGAAGATTTCACGCCGGAGCAGCTTGCCTCATTCAAGGGGGAACAGGGCGCAAAAGGTGATAAAGGAGACAAAGGTGATAAGGGCGATAAGGGAGACAAAGGCGACAGCTTCACTTATGCAGACTTTACCCCCACACAGCTTGCCTCGTTGAAGGGTGACAAGGGCGCGGATGGCGATAAGGGTGCAAAGGGGGATAAAGGAGATAAGGGTGACAAGGGTGATACCGGTGAGCGCGGCGCGGCCTTTACCTACGCCGACTTCACATCACAGCAGCTTGCGGCTTTGAAGGGCGCAAAGGGAGACAAAGGTGATAAAGGAGATAAAGGAGATAAAGGAGATGCCGGAACAAATGGCCGCAACGGTACTGACGGATACACACCCGTCCGCGGTACGGACTATTTCACCGCCGGTGATAAGCAGCAGATAGTGTCTGACGTGCTGGCGGCATTGCCAGACGGAGATGAGGTGAGCTACTGATGGCGACAGTCACAACGAATAACAGCTACTATACCGCCATTGCGCAGGCGCTCCGCGCCAAGACCGGCGGCACGGAGACATATAAACCCTCTGAAATGGCAGCGGGCATAGCAACGCTGTCGAGCGGCGCTGAGCTGAATTACAGCATTGTCACATCAACCACCCAGCCGTCCTCGCCGGAGGAGAACACCATGTGGATAAAAACCGCGACAACCCCGCCCACGGTGTGCATACAGTGCGAAAAGCCGACCTCACCCGCCAACGGTACGATATGGATATCGCAGGGGATGCAGAGCCATGTGCCTATAATGCCTATAAGTGGACAGAACCTCTATATCTATCCGCTGGCGGCCAAGCAGTATAATTCCACCCTTAATCAGTGGAGCACGCTGGAGGCTGTGACATATAAAAACGGCGCGTGGGTGAATTGGGACGTGCATCTTTATGACACTGGCAACACCTACAGCACCTATACCGGCGGCTGGACGACACAGGCGCGCGGCATAAACGCCACAATGCAGGGCGTCACCGGCACACTTACGCTTGACGAGGGCAGTATGTATCTCAGCGCGTCAAACGTGATATCCAATAACGGTAGCGGCACGCAGTTGATCACTGCAAAGCCGATTGACCTCACACCGTATTCAACGCTGAATATAGAGTTCAGCAGCATTTCCGGTGTGGCGTACATCAGCACGATCGCCGCGCTGAACGACACCATCAGCACCGGCGCCTCAACCCAACTCACCAACAGCTCCACCACCACGAAAAAGACCGCGACACTGGATGTATCGGCCATCAATGAATCGCGCTACATCGTCTGTCCGGTATACACCTACTATAGCGGCACCACAGTCCTGCCGCTGACGCTGAGAGTGTACCGTGTGTGGCTGACATAAAGGGGGCATGGATAACGGACAAATCAACAGTGACTGAGCTTGCCGTGACCAAGGCGCTGCAAATCGCCGCAGACAACACCCACGGCTATGACCAACATGTGCGCTGGGGGCCAGACTATGATTGCAGCAGCCTTGTCATAAGCTGTTACCGCGCGGTGGGCGTGCCGCTTGATTGCAGCTACACCGGCGATATGCGCGGCAGTATGCTGCGCCATGGGTTTGCGGACGTGACAGCGCGTGTGTCGCTTTCAGGCGGCGCGGGGCTTGTGCGCGGTGATGTGCTGCTAAACTGCGCCCGCCACACGGCGCTTTATATCGGCAATGGACAGCTCGTACAGGCAAGCGCAAATGAGCACGGTGCCGCAACCGGCGGCGTGACCGGTGACCAGACCGGCCGCGAGATCGCCGTGCGCGCCTACTATAATTATCCGTGGGACTGCGTGCTGAGATATGCACCCGATGATGCAAGGGAGGAGAACAAAACCCCGCGCACGGCAGAAATCGCACTGCCCATTATCACCGCAGGCACGGTGAGCGCCGCTGTGGGCGCAATGCAGGGGGCGTTGAGGGTGCGCGGCTATGACCCCGTGTGGGTGGATGGCGAGTACGGCGATAAGACCCGCGCCGCACTGACCGCATTCCAGACTGCGCACGGCCTTGTGCCTGACGGTGTGTGCGGCGCGGCAAGCTGGGCGGCACTTGTGTGGGAGGGGGTGCGCGAATGAGTGAGGCCGTGATAGTGGCGCTGCTCGGCTTTGCGGGCACGCTGACCGGCGCGTATCTTGCCAACAGAAAGGCCAGCGCGCTTATTGCCTACCGCCTTGAGGCCTTGGAGAAAAAGGTTGACCGGCACAACACCGTGATAGAGCGCACATATGAGCTGGAAAAGCGTGCCGCTCTCGTCACGGAGCAGCTAAAGGTGGCAAACCACCGCATAGAGGATCTGGAGCATAACGAACATATTAAAAATAACTCAGGCTGTTAAAGAACGTTGCTGAACTTTTTTGACAGACGGGAATAAACGAAAGGGAGAAATGATTATGGATTGGAAGAATATATTGGAGCGCGCGGCGTGGACGTTTTTGGAGGGCTTCCTCGTGGCGCTTCCGGCGGCAGCTGAGCTTGGCTGTGACAGCAGCGCATGGACAGCTGCCCTCCTCGGCGCAGCAATGGCCGGTCTGTCGGCGCTGAAAACCCTCGCTTTGGAGATAATCAAGGCCAACAAAACCTGATAAAAAAGACGCTCGGCTTTGAGTTGCCGGGCGTCTGTCTGCATTTTGGAAAAATACAAGAGGACTATAAATGATATATGGCTATGTGAGAGTAAGCACAAAAGAGCAAAATGAGGATAGGCAGCTGATCGCCTTAAAGGAAGTTGGCGTAGAGGAGAAAAATGTTTATCTGGACAAGCAGTCCGGCAAGGATTTTGAAAGACCTATGTATAAAAGGCTGGTAAGGCGCTTGAAAGAGGGCGATATTGTCTATGTGAAAAGCATTGACCGCTTAGGGCGAAACTACGAGGATATACAGAATCAGTGGCGTATGCTTACCAAGGAAAAGCGCGTGGATATAGTGGTGCTGGATATGCCGCTGCTGGACACCCGCCGCGGCAAAGACCTGATGGGCACATTTCTTGCAGACATAGTGTTGCAGGTGCTGTCCTTTGTGGCGGAAAATGAGCGCACAAATATCCGCCAGCGTCAGGCCGAGGGCATTGCGGCGGCAAAAGCAAGGGGCGTGCGCTTTGGCAGACCGCCGCGCCCCTTGCCGGAAAATTTCTGTGAGGTGTGCCGCGCGTGGAAGCGCGGTGAAATCACAGGGACAAGGGCGGCAAAGCTGTGTTCAATGCCGCTGTCCACATTCCGCTATCGAGCGGAGATTTACGAAAAAGACGAGTTATTGTAAAAAGGCGATTTTTACAGAAAAGTGTACTTATTTGTAAAATCGCCTTTTGCCTATCCAAGTATTTATTATACATGTCTCGTCCATGATTTTCAAGTGGTTTTGCGTATTTTTCCATTGCCAATGCCCAGATTTTGAACTTATTTTGCGCTATTACCTCCTTACAAATAAGTACACCTTTTGAAAACTCAAATTTTAAAGAAGGGAGAGAGTTAGTCATGAAGAAAAAAACTGCAAGCATTGTTGCCATAGCTATACTGATTGCTATGCTGTTGACAGGTTGTTCCGGCCACAAAAGAAGAGATGTGGGTCACGACCCAAATGGCTTTTTGGGTTATAGCGATGACTTCTGGGAGTGGTATGCAAAGAACAACTAAGTGTTGTTGCGCTATCTCATTTAAAGGAGAAAACCGAACATGGGCTTTTGAGCTGTGGTCGGTGACACTATTGTAGCATAGTGTTTACAGTAAAAAAACGAATATAGAGGAAAGGTTATCTGCCTTTCCTCTGTGTTTAGCAGGAGAGAAAAATGAGAAAAACACTACTTAACTTCCTTGCCTTAAGCTGCCTGTGCTTTATGATCATCGGAGGAGGCTATCATGCACACAAGTATGCTCCGGCAGACTGCACATCGCCAAAGGTGTGTACTCTATGCGGCGATGAAAAAGGAGAAGCGTTGGGACACACAACTGCATTGGGTGTATGTCAGAGATGCGGAGAGACACAAAACGAAGAATTGGTCGAGTGTCTGCAAAATGGCTTTGATAAGGTTATAAGCGCGGGTGAAGATTTAATTTCGTGTGTCGTGAAAGCGTCGGAACTGGATGGAACGAAAAAAGAAAAGACGCTGGAATCGGCTTACGAATATGCGTGTGCAATGGTCGATGCGTACGATGAAATAATTGAGACTTGCGATGGGGAAGAAGAACTGGAACGAATTCTTTTTCAGGTGAAGTTACTTGCCAGCGCTGATCCGACTGCGGTAATTGACAGATATGATGTATCTACAGATGAACAAATGACGTTGTATCAGTTTTATATGAACCAGATTGCAAGCTCATGCTTTTTTATGGCAGAGGATATGGATTATATAGAGGGAAATGAAGATAAGCCATCTCCTATTGAATATTTTGGAGAACTGCATATTCCCACGCCTGATTCTGTTGTATATGGCATTACCTACGATTCAGAACTGAACAACGGCACAACTAAGCAGTATATATATTTGCTGGGGGATGAGCAGGCAGAAGCCGATGCAAACTACAAGTACATAAGAGCAGCGGTGCAGGATAATGGCTATGAGCTTTCAATTGAAAATGAATATGTGTATATTACTGACAATGATGAACTGCTTTCAGTGTTGGGTGCTGGTAAAGACCCGGAAAAAGGGTACTTTATGATTGTCAGCTTTAAGGAGTAAAGATGAGTGTCGTCTATTCACAACGTAATCCTCAATGGCTGGAAAGAATTGCACCCGATAGATTTAATGACGTTGATTTGTTCAGAATAGTAGTTTTCTTTGTTTTTCATTCGCCGTGTGCAAGCCAATCTTCAATGAGCATCAGCCTTTCGGAATATGGATGGGACAAGCCTTGGAAAAAACCATATTATCTAAATAAGCAACTCCGTCAGGCTGCGTCTAATTACGACCTGCTCTTTTCGTCCAAAGGCTATAATGAAATGGAAACGGCATTGGAGAAAGCTGACTTAAAAGAATCTTTTCCATCCGATTTTTCTCGTGAAAGAATTTGTGCTGTTGACAATCAAAAAAACCAATTTATGAGTGTGTTTTACCATATTAGAAATGCGTTTGCGCACGGACGGTTAAATATGGTTGATGTTGACGGTGATTGTGTATTTATTTTAGAGGATGTACAGCCAAATAAAAAAGAGGAAAAGTTGAAGGTGTCCGCAAGAATGATTATCAAAAAATCAACACTTTTAAGATGGATTGATATCATAGAGGGAGGACGAACGGAATATCAAAAGCAGTAAACCGGGCTGTCGGCGCTGAAAGCCCTCGCGTTGAAGCTAATCATGGCCAACAAAACCTAATAAACACAACAGACGCTCGGCTTTGACTTGCCGAGCGTCTGTCTGCATTGGAGAAAAAGTAATCTCCCATCGCTCATTCCATCAATCACATTTTGAGCGATGGAATGAGTGATGAAATGATCGCTTGCCCTTGCGGGAGACTATAAAGACCGAAAAATCACATAAACGCCAAAAACGCGGCTGCGGAGCATATTTTTCCGCAGTCGCGTTGACAATATGTCATTGTTTTGACACAAAGAAACCTAAAGCTGCGCAAAGAAATTAGCTGATCCACACGGCTTCTTTACGGAATCTTTAATCTTGCGCTGATTATGAGAATAGAATCTTAACATAAATGAATAGTATTATAAGAGAGCATAAGGGTACTGCCGCAAGTTTATTCATTCCGGCATTACCGTAGAAAGGTGGTCGGGCCGACCACTGAATGTAACGACCAAATTTTTGTAAAGAAAAGGGAGGGTTTATTTTGTTAACATTCATACTCGGCCTCGTTATTCTCTTTGTAGGAGCTTTCTTCTACAGCAAGCTTTGCGAAAAGGTTTTTGGACCTGACGATCGCAAGACCCCTGCATACACCAAGCAGGACGGCGTTGACTACGTCCCCATGAAGAGCTGGAAGAACAGCCTCATCAACCTGCTGAACATTGCCGGTACCGGTCCTATCATTGGACCTATCCAGGGCATTCTGTTTGGACCTATTGCGTTCATCACCATCCCTATAGGCAACGTTATCGGCGGCGCAATGCACGACTATTTCTCCGGCATGATCTGCCTGCGTGACGGCGGCACTCAGATGCCCGACATGATCAAGAAGTACACCGGCAAGGGCGTATACGCTGTTTACAACGTGTTCGTCTGCCTGCTTCTCCTCCTCGTCGGCGCTGTGTTCATCTACACCCCGGGCGACATCGCTGCAACTCAGGTTTTCGGCTTCTCCGGCTCTGCTGACGCAGTCTCCACTTGGGTTATCTACGCAGTTATCTTTGCGTACTACCTCATCGCAACTGTGTTCCCCATCGACGCTATCATCGGCCGCATCTACCCTGTGTTCGGCGCTATCCTGCTCTTCTCCGCAGTTGGCGTGTTCATCGGCATCTTCGCAAAGGGCTATCCTCTTGTTGAGCTGTGGGACAGCGTTTGGGAGTACAACGGTGTGTTCAACTACTCTGAGTACTTCGGCGGCAACCACTTCATCCCCGTGTTCTTTGTCACTGTTGCGTGTGGTATCCTTTCCGGCTTCCACTCCACTCAGACCGCTATCATCACCCGTACCATGAAGAGTGAGCGCGAAGGCCGCACCACCTTCTACTACATGATGATCCTCGAAGGCTTCATCGCAATGGTTTGGGCTGCCGGCGCAATGGGCGTTTACAACCTCGGTCTCCAGGTTCCCGATCCCAGCAAGGCAACCGCTACTGTCGGTGTCGTCTGCAAGGACATCCTCGGCAACATCGGCGGCATCATTGCTCTGCTTGGCGTTATCGTTCTCCCCATCACCTCCGGCGACACCGCACTCCGCGGCCTGCGTCTGACCCTTGCTGACACTCTGCACATCGACCAGAGCACCAACGGCAAGCGTCTGGCTCTCTCCTCCATCATCTTTGCACTTGTTGCTGCCATCCTCGTATGGGCAAAGACCAACGCTTCCGGCTTCAACACCCTGTGGCGTTACTTCGCATGGTCCAACCAGACCCTGTCTCTGTTCGCATTCGCGTGCATTGCTGTCTGGATGTTCCGCAACGGCAAGGGCAAGTTCGCATGGATCCCCATGCTCCCGGGCTGCTTCTATGCATTCGTCACCATGACCTACATCATGAATGCTCACATCGGCTTCAACCTCCCCTGGACTGCCGCTTACATAATCGGCGCTGTGTTCGCAGTTGCTTATGTTTGCGTTGTCATCTGGTTCGGCAAGAAGACCGCAGACAAGGAGCTCAAGGCTGCATAATCCCACACCCGCAACTTAATACGCAAAAACCAATCAATCGGCGCTGCCTCGCAGCGCCGATTTTGCGCGTTGTGGGGGAGCGTATCTAACCCCAAAATCTTAATATTTTTCGTGATTGATGTTTTATTGGCGTTGTGGTATTATAAATAATTGAGATATAATCGGACAGGAGCGCACCTACTGATATGAGAATGAGAAAAAGACACAACCTTGACGCGCGCATGGAAAAGTGTGCGGAGTTTTTGATAGAGGACAGCACGGCGCACCGCGGAAGCTGGCTGGCAGATTTTGTGGGACACACTGCACTGGCGCTGGAGCTTGGCTGCGGCAAGGGGCGCTTCACCGTGGACACGGCTGCCGCAATGCCGGACACGCTGCTGCTGGCTGTGGAAAAGGTGCCGGACGCGATGATAATCGCGATGGAGCGCGTGCGCGACCGCGGCCTAACCAACGTCCGCTTTATAGACGGCGATGCCGCCGCACTGCCGGAGATGTTTGCCCCCGGAGAGACAGGGCGTATATATATAAACTTCTGCGACCCGTGGCCGAAAAGCCGTGATGCAAAGCTGCGCCTGACCTCACCGGCGTTTCTGCGCCGCTATGCGGACGCGTTGCCGCTGGGCGGGGAGATCCACTTCAAAACCGACAACACCCCGCTTTTTGACTGGTCGATAGAGCAGTTCACCGCCGAGGGGTGGGAGCTGCATGAGTTGACGCACGATCTGCACGCCAACGGCCCTGTCGGAGTCATGACGGATTATGAGGCGAAATTTTACGCGGAGGGGCTGAAAATCAACCGCGTTGTTGCGCGCAAGGTCACAGCAACCTTGGGTACAGCCGCGGGCGCGGTGCCCAGACTGCGCAACGCCTCACTCAACGATGCACGCGGTGCGGAGGAAAGCCGCATAGCAAACAGCGAGGAAAATAAAAAATGAGGTTTATTTCATGGAACGTTAACGGCCTTCGCGCCGTCCTAAAAAAAGGCTTTGAAGATATATTCTGGAGCTTCGATGCGGATTTTGTCTGTCTGCAGGAGACGAAGCTGCAGGAGGGGCAGGTTGACCTTGTCCTCCCGGGATATGAAAGCTACTGGTGCTACGCCGAGAAGAAGGGCTATTCCGGCACGGCGATATTCACGCGCCACACGCCACTGTCCGTGGCATATAACCTCCCGCAGGGCGAGCATTGCACCGAGGGACGCGTGATAACGCTGGAATACGCGGACTTTTACCTTGTGTGCGTATACACACCCAACGCGCAGGACGAGCTGAAGCGCATTGACTACCGCATGAGCTGGGAGGATGATTTCCGCGCGTATCTTGCGGAGCTGGACGCTAAAAAGCCTGTTATCATGTGCGGCGACCTTAACGTTGCGCATGAAGAGATAGACCTGAAAAACCCCAAGCCGAACATCGGCAAGCCTGGCTTTTCATATGAGGAGCGCGGCAAATTCACGGAGCTGCTCTCAGCCGGCTTTATCGACACGTTCCGCACGCTCTACCCCGACAGGCGCGACGCGTATTCATGGTGGAGCTACCGCATGGCGGCCAGAGAGAGGAACGTTGGCTGGCGTATCGACTATTTCGTGGCGTCCGAGCGTCTGCGCGGGAAGATAAAGGACGCATATATTTTTCCGGAGATAATGGGGTCTGACCATTGTCCGGTGGGGCTTGATATATCATGGTGAAGATAGGCAATGTTGAGCTTGCGGGAAAGCTGGTGCTGGCGCCCATGGCGGGCGTGACGGATTTCGCATTCCGTGAGGTATGCCGTGCGCATGGCGCGGCAATGACAACGACTGAGATGGTAAGCGCGAAGGCGCTTGTATATAAGGATGAAAAGACCCGCGCACTTTTGCACATCCCCATGGATGAGCATCCCTGCGCCGTGCAGATATTCGGGCACGAGCCGGAGGTGATGGCAGAGGCGGCACAGCTTGCGCTGGAGATTTCGGGTGCGGATATACTGGACATCAATATGGGCTGCCCCGTGGGTAAGGTCGTAAAGTCCGGCGATGGGTCTGCGTTGATGAAAACGCCGGAGCTTGCCGGACAGATAGTGGAGCAGGTCGTGCGCGCGGTAACAGTGCCGGTGACGGTGAAGTTCCGCAAGGGCTGGGACAGCGGCTGTGTGAACGCCATAGAGATGGCGCAGATATGCGAGCAGGCGGGCGCATCGGCGCTGGCCGTGCATGGGCGCACGCGCGTGCAGATGTACTCGGGTCGCGCCGACTGGGATATAATCCGCGAGGTGAAAAAGGCCGTCAAAATACCGGTTATCGCAAACGGCGATATATTCTCCGGCGAGGATGCGGCGCACATACTGCGCTATACCGGCTGTGACCTTGCCATGATAGGGCGCGGCGCGTTCGGTGATCCGTGGCTTTTTGAGCAGGGCAACGCCGCAATTGCCGGTCTTGACGTGCCGGAGCTGCCGCCGCTGAGCGTGCGCATAGATACCGGCGTGCACCAGATAGAAACGCTGGCTGAGTTTGCCGGTGAACGCGCCGCCTGTCTGGAGGCGCGGCATCATCTGCCGTGGTATCTGCACGGTGTGCCGTATGCGGCGTATTACCGCAACCAGCTTGTCCATGTGGACACGCTGGATGATGTGCATAAAATAGCCGCGGATATTAAGCGCGATTTGAAATAAGCAGCATACATATAATTTTGCTTTTATGCGACTTTATTTGATATATATAAAGCCTTCGTTGGAGGGGGGAATGGTTGAATGACGCGTGAGCAGGAAGCTGCTGTGATCAGTGCCGTGCTTGACGGCGATGTTGATGCTTACGAGGCATTGGTAAAGGAATATGAGAAAAACGTGTACAACCTTGCGCTGCGCATGACCGGCAACAGCGAGGATGCGGCGGATATGTCGCAGGAGGCGTTTATAAAGGCGTATAATTCGCTCGGCGCGTTTCGCGGGGAGAGCAAATTCTCCGTGTGGCTGTACCGTATTGTGTCGAACGTGTGTTTGGATTTTCTGCGCAGCAAGAACAGGAAGCCGACAGTGTCGCTGTCAACGGAGAACGATGACGGCGAGGAGGTTGAGCTGGATATCGCGGATGAGTCGCAATCGCCGGAATATCTGCTTGACCGCAGCTTAACGCGGGACGCTGTGCGGCGCGGGCTGTCGTCACTGCCGCCCGAACACCGCGAGATATTGCTTCTGCGCGAGATACAGGGGCTGAGCTACGAGGAGATCGCGGACGTGCTGGGCATCGAGGAAGGCACGGTGAAATCGCGCATTTTCAGGGCGAGAAAAAAATTATGCACATTTTTGATTAAAGACGGGAACATTCCGGAGTTTGTCTCGTCAAGCAAAGAGAGAGGAGGTGATCTGTCATGAGCGGATGCGATTACTATCAGGAACTTATAAGCAGAATGTTGGATGAGGATCTGACGCGGGATGAGCGCGCTGCCTTGGCGGAGCACCTTGGCACTTGCCGCGAATGTACGGCAATGTATCAAGCGTTTTCCATACTGTCAGATAATCTTTCCTCCGACCTGGAAGAACCGCCCGAGGAACTGACAGACAATATTATGGCGGAGATCCGCCGTGGGGAGATAATGCGCCGCAACCGCGCAGAGAATCACAGGCGCAGTGAGCAGCACAAGTCCGGCGGCTTGAGGCTGACCCGCCAGATGAAGAGCCTTATTGCAACCGCCGCGTGTGTCGCGCTGCTTATCGCCGCAATAGGCGGGGTCGCAATAGTGAACAGCTCCCGAAATGAGACCGCCGTTTACGAGGGGCGCACAAGCCGCGAGGCGTTCGGCAACACGGCCGCGGTAGCGACGCAGGAAGCCTCTGTCGCTGCACCCACGCCCACTGCCGCACCCACACCGACACCGTTTGCAAACTACAGCGTGTCCGCGGCCAGCGAAGTGCCCGACAGTGAGAACTACGGCTATGTGCCGGAGAAGTCCACCCCCACCGCCCCAGTGCAGAGTGAAGCACCCATGGTATTCCCTGACTTCACCCCCGCGCCGAACGCGATGAGCACACCGGTACCCACGCCTGTTGTGACGCAGACCCCAACCCACGTGCCGACACCTACCCCGACACCGGTACCCACGGCAGAGCCGACACCGGCGGCAACACCCGGACCGACCGCTGAGCCCACGCCCGAACCCACAGCAGCACCGACAACAGAGCCTACGGTAGAGCCGACCGCCCCCGCAGCGGATGCGGAAATAGCGGACAGCAATGCAGCGTCAGCAGAAGCAGATACGAACGTATCTGTGGCTGCACCTGACAGTGCAGCCACAATGATGCCCTCCGCAACACCGGAGGACACGGCCGCCGCCCCCGCCGCCGGTGAAGCGGACAACGGCGAGGCAGAAAAAGGCGAAGCTGACATTGTGCGCAGCATTGACCTGCGCGCGATAGACGTAACGGAGCTTTGCGCACAGCTTCTCACCAATGCCGAGACTGAGGACGAAAAAGCGGAAGAGGCCGCCCCCGCCGCGCCCGCCGCACAGCCGGTTGAGAGCGCCGCACCGGAGGCACCAACGCCGCCTGCAGACGGGCAGAGCGCTGTAACGGATGCTGCACCCCCGATGGTGAGTGAGCCGAAGCCGCTGGATGAGCAGCTTAAAGCGCTGCTGCCGGAGGATATAGAGCCGGAGTATCTGGACGTTATCACCTATAAGCAGGGTGAGGAGGAGTGCGTTATCCTCGTGTGCATATACGAGGACACGGTGCTCGTGCTGACCCATGATGATAACAAGCAGCCGGTCACCTTCACCCCGGGCTTCACTGCGGAGGAATATATTGGCATTATAGACGGAGTTATAAATCTCGCCAATGAAATGGCCGCACAGCAACAATAAATTGTTAACAAGTTAGAAATTAAATTGAGCGGTTATCCTTTTTGAATAAATATTCTTGAAACCTCTCCTTTCGTGTGCTATAATGGCCATAAATGATTTTGTGTGTGATTTATTCGCGAAATTATGAAAATGGCATTTCACGCGTAAGGAGAGGTTTTCTTTGAAAAATATTAAGGTTTCTAATAACGTTATTCGCCGGCTTCCCAGATATCTGCGCAAGCTGGACGAACTGATGAATACAGGCGTAAGCCGCATTTCCTCGTTTGAGTTGGGCCAGCAGCTTGGTCTCACACCGTCTCAGATCCGTCAGGATTTCAGCTGCTTTGGTGAGTTTGGCCAGCAGGGTTACGGTTACAATGTCGCCGCGCTTCGCGGGCAGATCGCAACCATCCTCGGCACTGATCGTGGCTACAGCGCCATCCTCGTCGGCGCCGGTAACATTGGCCGCGCATTGATGGACAATTTCTGCTTCAGCGCATGGGGCTTCAACCTCGTTGCGGCGTTCGATATCTCCCCCGCCCTTATCGGGACGGAGTTTAACGGCGTGCCCATCCTCTCCCTTGCGGAGCTGGAGAATTATCTCAGCACCAACAAGGTCGATGTGGCCGTTCTCACCGTGCCTAAAGAGGCCGCCATCCCTGTGACGGAGCTGCTCACCTCCAACGGCATTGAGGCGATTTGGAACTTCACCAACGTTGACCTCACCGCCCCCAACAGCTCTGTTATTGTGGAGAACGTCCATTTCTCCGACAGTCTGCTCTCCCTCAGCTACTATGTGTCTGAGCGCATTGATGAAAAGGCTGCACGCGCCGCCCGCGCAGAAAAGGCGGATCACACCTGATTTGCTATATTACCTGATAAAAGAAGCTTCCATACGGAAGCTTCTTTTGGTATAATTGGCATAGATATAAGTTAAAGGATAAAAATAGAAATGAAATATGACGCAATAATATTTGACCTTGACGGTACACTGTGGGACACGCGCGAGAGTATTGCCGCAAGCTGGGGCAACACCCTGCGCGAGCGCTACGGCGCATCGCAGGTGCCGACCGTTGAGGGCGTTGAATCCATAATGGGCATGACCTCGGCGGGTATCGCGGACACGCTGTTTTCGCAGTTCGGCGATATGCGCATGAGCGTGTGCCAGCAATGTATGGCAGATGAGATACCGTACATCCGGCAGCACGGCGCGCGGATATACGCCGGTGTTGCAGAGATGCTGTGCACGCTGTCGGCGCGCTATAGGTTGTTTGCGGTCAGCAATTGTCAGGCGGGGTATATGGAGCTGTTCTTTGACCTGTTCGACTGCGGCAAATACTTTACCGACTATGCGACCGAGGGCAGTACCGGCCTTAAAAAAGTGGACAATATCCGCCTTATCGCACAGCGGCATGACCTGCACCGCGCCGTGTACGTGGGCGATACCGTAATTGATGAGCAGAGCGCCAAGGCCGCCGATTGCGACTTTATCCACGCGGCATACGGCTTTGGCGGTGCGGAGGCGCCGACAGGGTGCATATATGCACCCTGCGAACTGCCGCAGCTTCTTGAGGTATTGGAGGGCATACAATGAAAACTGACACTATTGCCGCCGTTGCCACCGGCGCACAGCTTGCCGCGATAGGGATTATCCGCATTTCCGGTGAGCGCACATTTGATATTGTGGACAGGCTGTTCTTCCCCGCGAACGGCAAAAAAATGTCCTCAAACGAGGACAGAAAACTGGTGTATGGCCGCCTGTGCGCGCGCGATGGGGCGCTTTTGGATGTATGCTTGTGCACGGTCAGCCGCGAGGGGCACAGCTATACCGGCGAGGACACGGCGGAGCTGCAATGCCACGGCTCACCTGTGGTGCTGCGCGCGGCCTTGGAGGAGATATTTGCCCTTGGTGCGCGTCAGGCAGGTCCGGGCGAGTTTACTAAGCGGGCGTTCCTATCCGGCCGTATGGAGCTTACCAGCGCGGAGGCCGTGGCCGACATCATAGATGCAGAGAGCATCGAGGCCGCGCGGAACGCCGCCGGGCAGTTGTCCGGCGCAGTCAGCCGCCGCACGGAGGGCATATATACGCTCCTCATGGATATGAGCGCGCATTTTCACGCCGTGTTGGACTATCCCGATGAGGATATAGAGGATTTCCGGCTGGAGGAGTATAAGCAGCAGATGCAGTCAGCCGCGGCCAGTCTGCGCGCACTGCTTGCCACGTTTGAGCGCGGGCGGCTGATGCAGGGCGGCATCCCCTGTGCGATAGTCGGCCGCCCGAACGCGGGCAAAAGCTCACTGCTCAATGCGCTGTTGGGCTATGACCGCGCCATAGTCACCCAGATCCCCGGCACAACGCGCGACACCATAGAGGAGAAGCTTCGTATAGGCTCGCTCACCCTGCGCCTGACGGATACCGCCGGTATACGTGAGACGTGCGACGAGGTGGAGCGCCTTGGGGTTGAGCGCAGCCGCCGCGCAATGGAGGAGGCGCAATTGATCCTCGCTGTTGTGGATGGCAGCCGCGCGGCAGATGCAGAGGATGCCGAGATAATCCGCGCCGCCGAACGCGCTCGCAACGCGCTTATCATCATATCCAAGGCTGACCTTGAACCCGTGGAGCTTGATATAGAGTCGCCCTTACAGCGCGTGGTTGTCAGCGCCGTGACCGGTGAGGGGCTGGACGCGCTGGAGGCGGCGATACAGGCGCTGTTCCCCCTGCCGGACGTGCCCGCGGGCGAAATACTGACCAACGCGCGGCAGGCGGACGCTGTGACGCGTGCGCTGGAATATATAGAGGCGGCGCTGTCTGCCGTGATGGTGGGCGCAACGCCGGACATTGTGCTGACTGAGGTGGAAGGCGCTATGCTGGCGCTGGGCGAGCTGACAGGCCGCAGCATCCGCGAGGATGTAACCAACCGTATCTTTGCCCGCTTCTGCGTGGGGAAATAGGCTGTCCATAAACGTTTTGCTGCGAAAGGAAAATGGACAGAAATGGAAATTATGAACCGTTGTTTATCTGATAATAATCAAGGAATAATTGAAATATTAGAAGCATCCGGCATTGATTATGTTCCATTTGGTAGAAATGAAATAATTTTCGATATATCTTCTTTACAACCACAGCCTGGGCTGCTAGTTTCAGATATGCAGTGGGCACCGGAGTATCTAGTGGCATCAACGGGAAATACAGTAGTTTTGACCTGTTTCCTGATGCTCCCACACGGAAACCTTGGTAGCAACTGGAAGGGGCAACAATGGTATTTAACTACATTTTTGTTTTCTTAGGAATTGCGGTTCTATCTTGTATGAGTTGTAGAAACTCGGCAGTTGGAATGATAAAAGATATTGGAACAAATTCTCGATATTACCCAAAGCATTACATTATTCCGAAAAGGTGGATGAAGATTCTTTTTCATATAAAGCAATGCGTAATTCCGCGATACCTTTACTTTGAACTACTGCTTTCCCTTTTCTTTTTAATTTTGGGACTGCTTAATATAGTAATCTGTATTGCTGCAGACTGCGATAAGTCCATCGCTGGCATTTTGATTATGTTTCATATCTGTTTGATAATAGGTAACATGATATTTTTTTCAATTATGTCATTGCTTTTTAAAAAGAGATAGTGTATGCTTCGCTCCCCAATCCAGATTTGTTAGGAGGGCTTCAATTCCTTAAAGGTTTCAGAAGCTTTATTGACAAATG
Organism: uncultured Oscillospiraceae bacterium; assembly: GCA_964495355.1. Lineage (GTDB taxonomy): Bacteria > Bacillota > Clostridia > Oscillospirales > Oscillospiraceae > Limivicinus. Next base: position 3,685 of record CAZBVU010000014.1, on the reverse strand, counting down.
CCGTAGTAATCCATCGGCGATGCAATAAAGTTATTAGGTATCCAAAGCAAATGGTTTCACCAGAACTCTGGAAATCTTCCCTCTGCTTACAGTATAATGATAGGCAGGAGACTTGACTAAGCAATCCACCCACACAATGGAGAAGCGAAGATGAAACGAACGCGGCAAATAAAATGCCTTGCTTCGCTGAGTGTAGTTCGCTCAATTATGCTCTCGCTTGTGCAGGTAAACGCCTTTGCGGTAACACAATTTGAATTAGATGAAATTCGAAAAGAAAAGAATAAACTGACTGCACAGCGAGAGCAATGCCAAACAGAAATTGATGAGCTTCAGGCGAAGCAGGCAAGCGCTCTGGAGCAGAAAGCAGCTCTTGATGAGCGCAATCAATATGCATTAAAGCAGGTACGGCTTATTTCTGAACAGGTAGAATTGGATAGGAGAAATCAAAATAATGAAAACAAAAAAATTAAACCGAATGTATTGCGTGTTATAAGAATAAAAGAGGACGCTATACGTGAACTGGTGTATGAAACGTTTATGGAGAAAGGAAGATCAATGTTTGATATGTTTGATGACAGTAAAATTGTTTTTGACATATCATTTGATATGGATGCGAAAGATCTCATATGCGCCATACACGATGAAAACAGCTTTCGAGAATACGGCTCAGTAGATTTCGAAAAGATTTCTTCTGTGGTTGAAGAAACTACAACTTCGGTTTATTCGAGTAAGCCGTACATAGATTTAGAGGTCAATGATGGGGTTTATAAAACAAAGCAACAGTGAGTATTGCCTTTTTGTAACTAAAAGCATACTGTAAGTACGCTGCTTCAATCATTGAAATGTACCTAAAGTGTCACTGATGCGAGCAATGCCAATCCATTAGAAATGCTTATATAGTGTATCGGGACGGTTGAACGAACAATAAGATAAGCAAAAACAGACGCAAGTTGGGTGTGAAAAGCACTCAACTTGCGTTTTTATATCGTTATAGACGTTTTATCATATAAATAACATCGTCCATGGGGTTATTATAATACGGGGCACATTCTTCAAATCCATGCTTTTTATATAGATAGATCGCGGCCTCCATATAGGTGAGGGTGTCCAGCACCATTTCCCTGTACCCGGCGGATTTTGCGTGCGCTATTATTTCCGTGACCAAGCGCTCACCTAAATGCAGTCCCCTTGCGGCAGGGCGCACATATAAACGCTTCATTTCACAGCGCGTGTCAGAGTGCCTATGGTAGGCAACCATGCCCAACACGGCGTTATCTTCAATGGCGATGAGTATCTCGCCCTGCGGCGCGGTGTATTTTGCCGCAGGGTCGCTCAGCTCGCTGTCGATGTCCTGAAATGTCAGGTCTCTGTTAAGCTGCTGTACATACTCTATGATAAGCGCTTTTATTTCAGGTATATATTCATTCCCGGCTATGATTCTCACGCGGTAGCCCTCATGCTCAGTCGGTAGCTGTTTCACGCGGTCTCGCGGCGACAAAGCGCATGAAGTTCCCGCTCAGGATTTCGTCCAGCGCGTCCCCCTCAAGGCCGAGACAGCGCATTGTGAACGGTGCACGCCCTATCAGAAAATCGCCGTCGGACGTGATTTCGACCTCGCCCTTGCCCATAAGAAAGCGCTGCACTATCTCCGGCCTGCGGCGGTTTTCGCTGCGGTTAAAGGGTTTGTCCTCGCCCATGAGCACGCACCGGCCGCCGATGTCGGTGCCGTATATTATCCTGTCGTGATACTTTGTGAAAAAGGCGCGTGTCGCGTCAAAGCTGCGGGAGAAGTTCTCGTACATCTCTATCCCCGGGGTGAGGTCGATGTACAGGTTCTCGTATGCGTCCAGTATCGCGCTGAGGCGGTCAAGCTGGGCGGACATGAAGAAAAAGTGCGCAAAGCAGATTCTCAGCCTTGGGTGGCGCGCCAGAACCGTCAGCATTTGGGTGTACTGCGCCTCGTTGTTGACGTAGCTTTCGTCATACAGCCAGCCCTGCTGCACCGCAAAGGACGGTGCGTTCTCAGCGTCCCAGAAGTTCTCCGGGTCGTTGAGGTGCATGAGTATCGGCGTTTGACTGCGCTCTGCCCACGCCCAGTATTCCTCCCAGCAGAGGGAAGAAAAGTCCGGTATGGGGTACATTTTGCGCATCTGAGGCTTGCCCTCCAGCATTTTCACGCCGTCACAGCCCGCCTGCATGAGCGCTTCACAGTATGCGGCCTGATGCGCGCCGAGTGTGTCTGTGTGTTGGCTGTACGCGGCCGCGTCCGGACAGCAGAACGCGTAAAACCGTTCGGGGGCGCGGCGCTTTGCGTCCAGCGCAAGCGCGGTTAGGGAGATCCCCTCTCTGTGTGCAACGGCGCATATGCACGCCTTGTCCGCGCGCGCCTCGCCTGCGGTGAAGAAGTCGGTGAGGGCGGTGCTGTCAAACTGTGGCGAGATGTGAACGTGTGCGTCTATTATCGTGTGGCTTTTCATGGTGCGTTCTCCAATCGGTATGTGTGAATATAAATATACCACGGTTGAAAAGCGGGCGCAATCGTGGTATCATATATTTGTATTAAATTTATGGATAGAGAGAACACTATGTCTGACAGTTTTTTTGCTTATATCTCGCGTATGCGTTATATCGGGCGGTGGAGCCTGATGCGCAACGCCCTGCCTGAAAATATACAGGAGCACAGCCATATGTGCGCGGTGATCGCCCACGCGCTCGCGGTGATACGGCGCGATGTGTTCGGCGTGGCGTGTGACCCGAATGAGTATGCCGCGGCCGCGCTGTATCATGACTGCTCTGAGATTCTGACCGGCGACCTGCCCACGCCGATAAAGTATCATAATGAGCTTATCCGTGACGCGTATAAGCAGGTGGAGGATATCGCGTGCGAAAAGCTTTTGCAGACCCTGCCGGATGAGGTGCGCCCCGCGTTTGAGCCGCTTTTGATGGGGGAGACTGCCGCGCGGACGCATGACCTCGTAAAGGCGGCGGACAAGCTGTCAGCGTACATCAAGTGTGTTGAGGAGCGCCGCGCCGGTAATGATGAGTTTTTGTCCGCCGAGAAGCAGACCCGCGCCCAGCTTGAGCGCAGTACACTGCCCGAGGTGAAATATTTTCTGGAGCATTTTATCCCCGCGTTTGAGCTGACGCTGGATGAGCTTGGAACGCTGGAGGAGGGGGAGCTGTAATATGGAAAACACAAAGCTTAACAGAATAAATGAGCTTGCCCGCATTGCAAAGCTGCGCGAACTGACCGCGGACGAGACGGCGGAGCGCGATGCCCTGCGCAAGGAGTATATCGCAGAGTGGCGGCAGGGCGCAATGCAGGTGCTGGACAACACCTACGTCGTCACGCCTGACGGCAAAAAGCATAAGCTGAAAAGGAAAAAACCGTGACAGCCTGCGTTATGCACGCTGTTACGGCATGAAAAAAGCGTTATGCAAAAATCAAGGGTTGACATTACGGCTTATATGTGCTAATATATATCCGCTGTTGAGCAGTATAAGTTAATATCGCGGGGTAGAGCAGCTGGTAGCTCGTCGGGCTCATAACCCGGAGGTCGTTGGTTCAAATCCTTCCCCCGCAACCACTAAACCCACCGTTTCGGATTCCGAAACGGTGGGTTTCTGCACTTTTAGGCGGGGTGAGATTCAGCACTGCTCCCCATCACAACTCGTGGGACATTAC
>CAZBVU010000013.1:0-48259 GCA_964495355.1 uncultured Oscillospiraceae bacterium | reverse complement strand
AAAATTTAAACCAAAACCAGAACACGGATCACTGCTGTATTGATAATGTGTAGCTGCACTGAGGAGCTTATCTCTGTTGAGATAAGCTCCTCAGTGGTTATTATGAGGTTAGGAATAGCTGCGCGTCAGGTCTTTTCAAATTGCTGCCGGTATATATTCACCTGAGCCATGAAATCTTTTACACGTTGAGGGTCTATATGGTTTTCAAATTTACCATCCACTTTGAAAGTGGTGCCGACAGTGGCACCATCTGAGTGACACAACTTTTCAATTATATTGTCGGCACGGCATCCTGTCCCAGTAAAGACCGGAACACCGTTAGCTGCTTTTTGAATTTTTTCTGTCATATTCAACTCCGGTTCTTCACCTGCGTGGAAGCCCATCAAAAGAAAAGCATCTGGGCGGCATGAGAATATAGTTGATTTTGCGATTGCTGTAAGCTCGCGCTTGACAATATATTCATCAGCCTCATTGTTTATAAAATATAACAGTTTACAATCATCTAGACCAAGTGCCTTCTTTCTGCGCAATACGGTTGCGATATCCGGCGCAATTAGCCCGCAGTCACCTGCATATACGCCGGTGAAAAGACCGCGCACAAAATTTGCGGATACTGCAGCTGCGAGGTCAATGGAGGCTAGCACATCAGACTCACAATCAACGCCAAAGGGTACGCGTATATCACTTTTAAGCTCACCGATTACACGTGCCATTGAGCAGACACCGACAGTATCAACCTTGGTCTGATATGGCAAAGAAAATTCATTGGAAAACAATATTCCATCAACACCGCCATCCTGTAGCGCATGAAGATCTTGACGTGCGTCCTCCACAGTTTTTTCCATGCTGTCTCCTTTTGCAAAAAGCGGATCGCCCGGGAAAGCATTCAAATGGAGCAGAGCAATTATTGGTTTTTCAACGCCAAACATTTTTTTGCACCAATTCATAGTATACACCTCCTTTTTATATTGTTCACATTATAACAGTTGCCGCACTTTATGCCTCATGTACTATTTCGCCATCCATAACGGTGAGAATGACGCGGCATTTTGGGATATCTTCAACAGGAATATTCAACAAGTTGTGATCGACTACGATTATGTCAGCATATTTGCCCTGCGCAAGTGTACCGATCACGTTTTCGCGGTTGGTGGCATATGCGCCGCCGTAGGTGTATGCTCGAAGTGCTTCCCCGACACTAACAGCCTCCTGTGGATTTACACCTGTAGGCTTACCGTCATACCCCAGTCGGGTAACTGCAAAATAGATGCTGGACAGAGGGTCATAATCAACAACCGGATAATCGGTTCCAAAAGCTAGGACAGCACCAGAATCAATTATGGAGCGGAACGGCCATTCCCAGCGACAACGCTCAATGCCCATTCGGGTGATTTTTTCGTTATCTTCAAGTGGAAGATGACGTGGCTGCATAGAGGGAACAACATTTAGCGCGGCAAAGCGCGGGATATCATCGGGATGTATGTTCTCGATATGCTCTATAGTGTTTCTTAAATTGGAAGTGTCGTTAACCGCAGCAGACTTCTTAAAGCAGTCAAGTGCGAGACGTACAGAACCATCAGCAATACAATGTAGACGCACACTAAAACCGTGACGATTTGCGGCAATTACACTTTTTTCGTAGAATTCTCGCGGCTGCATGGGTTCACCACGGGTATCAGGACGATCTGTATACGGCTCAAGAAGATACCCGGTGCATGTTGATGTTACACCGTCCACCATTTCCTTTACGCCGGTAACGCAAAGCCGATCGGAATGATACCTTGCAGCCAATGCGCGGACATCGCGCTGTTCCTCGTCGTCTTTAAGACCTGGATTGAGAAAAACGCGTGCTGTAAGCTTACCGCGCTTTTCTATGCTTTCCAGTGCATCATAATTCAGCCCTGACAGCACACCAGACATTTCGCACAAACTTGTTATACCAGCGCGGTTCATCGCTTTCAAGAGGCTTATCTCCACCTCATCTGCTATTTCAGGTGCCGGAAAATTGACCATATCCGCACCAAACCTGAACCATGCGTGCTCTCTCAAAACACCACTTGCCTCACCGTTAGGAAGCTTTATTATGTTATCACTGTATTCTTCCAAATCTGAGGAGAAACCTAATGTTTGTGCTGCTTCTTCAAGAGCGCAGCTGTTGAGCCAACCGGTATGCCCATCGGCGGCAGCAAGATAAACAGGTCGGTCTGGAACAACGCGGTCAAGCGAGTACTTTGTTGGCAAAGGGGCATCGTTCCAGTTGGCAGGAAACCAGCCCTGACCCACAATACGTTTGTATTCAGGGTGCTTTCTGGCAAATTCTCCGACCATTTCTGCACACTCTTCCTCAGAGCGCGAGTTAACTATATCGCTTATAAAATATTTGCTTGAATATAGTGCACCAGGCGCGAAATGCATATGAGCCTCAACGAAACCAGGCATTATCATTGCATCGTTGTATTCGCGCAATACGGTGTCAGCATCAATATACATTTCCAGCTCATTTCGTGTGCCGACAGCTATTATTTTGTTGCCGCAGATAGCCACGCCGCCAGCAAATGTGCTGTCATTTTCGGCTGTAAACACATGATTTGAATATAAAATAAGATCTGCCTTATCCATTTAGTAATACCTCCTCTATGTTTACGTCACATTTGCTGAACAAAGCCAGTGATCAGGAACGCGATTATTGTAATGCCATACGATACAAGAGCATATGGTAGCGTTGCCTTGGCCTGATATATGGGCTTAATATCCACAGCGCGTGACGCAACGAGCACAGCATCACCGGCAACATAGGTCGTGGATCCGGCAGTGGCAGCACATACGAGTGCCATGCACGATAGCAGAGGATTCATTCCCAACGCTTGTGCTATAGGCACGACGATAGGCATGAACACCATGGAGCCATCCCAGAAGCCGCCGCATGAGAATGTGTATGCAGCGCAAAAAGCAAATACAAGAGCGGGAAATGTGAACGAGGCAGATTCAAAGATAGGTGTGATGATGGTAACAACAAACTCAGCAAGGCCGGTAGTTTTATTTATTTCTACCATCTTTCAAGTACCAGCCGTACACGGGAGGGGTGACAAGTTGAGCAAATATAGCAATTTTGTTAGTGATGATATCCGCGAAGATATACTGGAGTATATATATAAAAATTCACTCAAACCAGGTGATGCATTGCCGGGAGAGAGAGCGATGTGTGAAATGTTTTCATGCAGCCGTGCATCACTTCGACGTGCTTTGGCACAACTTTCGGGTGAAGATGTGGTTTTCACAGTCCCTGGAAGCGGAACTTTTCTTGCTCCACACAAATTTGTTGAGGAATCATCAAATTTTATTTCGTTCTCCACGTCATGGCAAATGTCCGGTCATAGAGTAACCAGCCGTCAGTTGAGCTTCTCAGAGGTGGATGCAAATTTAAAGGTCTCACGTATGCTGGGCGTTCCTTTGGGCACAAAGGTGTTTGAATTGAAAAGGCTGCGGCTGATAGACGAGGTGCTGATATCTATTGAAACTTCGTATATTGAAAAAGCAAAATGCCCCACGCTCATGTCATTTAGGTTTGATGGCATGGCATCTCTGTATGCTGTTCTGCGAGATAGATTTAATCTCGATATAACCCACCTACAACAAAACATACGCACAACGAAAATCCGCAATGATGAAGCGGAACTGCTTTGCGTAGAAAAGGGAACTTCTGCTTTTTACGTGTCTGCTATTGGGCTTACTGATAACGATGAGGTTATTGAGTACAGTCTCACTGTATCACGAGCAGATAGGTATGCAGTTCACTATTCCGCAACGGCTAAATAACGAGCATAAAACTACGTAAGCAAAACTGGGTCATAGTTTTGCTGATGAAATAATGTACATGGCGGTGCAAATGAAGCGTGTGCGATAAAACAGAATGGGCTGTAGTAAAACAGCCCCAAGACGCAAGATACCGAGACGACAAAAACAGTCGCCTCGGTATCTTATTTGTAGTGTTAATGGTGCTGTAGCGAGTCCGCTTTTCGCTACAGCACCCTGTTAATACTATTCGCCCCTCACCCCGATATTACTACGCTGTTTTTTTCGTAGTACGTTTGGAGGGCGAGGTTGCGCCAGTCGGTGGGGGAGGAGGTTATATCATCGTAGTACAGCACATAGGGCTGCACGGGGAACTCGGGCAGGACGGCATCTTTTACGCTCCCGTCGTGCAAAATCTCATACCGCTCAGCGGCGCAGGCACGGTACTGCGCGGCCTCGCCTGTGCGCAGGGAGTACAGAGCGCTTACGGATGTAAGCGACTGCCCCATGTGCACCGCAAGCAGCATACACACGGCCATTACCGCGCCGCCTGTCAGCACTGAGGCAAAATACGCACGCAGATTAACCTTGGCCTTCCCTCGGTGAAGGCGCTTTGCCAGCCAGCCCATCCAGTAAAAGAGATTGACGGACAGCGCAAGCAAATATGTGAAATAGATAATGTTCAAAAGCCGATAATCACCCGCATCACCCATTGCGTAGATAGGCGGGCAGAACATTGCAGAGTACAGGCACCACGACCACAGCGTTACCAGCGCGGGGAAGCGGAAAGAGAACTCTGCCCTCGCTGCCATCGGCCACATGAGCGCCGCCATCAGCGCGATCATACCCAATTGCGGCAGCTTCGTCCATGAGGCAAAGTAGCTCGCCGCGCTTTCAAATGACAGCAGCACGGCCTCAATCGCATTGGGCGTGACGGTGTAGTTTGCCTGACGGACAGCATTGCCGGGCGCGGTTATGCTGAGCGCGGCGGCCGTCGCCAGTGCCGCAAGCGGCAGGATAAGGCGCTTATAGCGGGCATCACGCATGATAAGCAGCAGCCCAACAGCGCTTGCGCCGATTATAAGCAGGGTGAGCATCGTTACATAGTTCCCGCCGCCGATGAAAAACAGCAGCAGCGCCAAGCCCGCCTGACGCGCGGCACCGCCCTTATACAGCAGAGCAATACCCAGCGCAAGCGCGGCGAGGGTGAGCCCGTAGAAAAACGTGTAGTACACAGCGCCGTTATACCAGTAAAACCCCTGCACGGAGGAGAGCGGAAGCTGGGTGAACATGATGCACAGCAGCGCGGCAACGCACCCGCCGAGATGCTGCCCCGCGCCGAATACGCGGCCAAAAAGAAACGAGCAGAAAAGATAGCACCCGACAATAAGCGCACACAGCATTATGGGCGCGGTCAGCGCATAAGGCGACTCGCCGAACACGGCGGGCTGCAGCGCCATCAGGAATATGGCAGAGAACGTGCCCTGCCACGTGCTGTGGGCGATGCGCGCCTCGGTGAAGGCGGCCTTTATCGCGGCGAAAAATGAGCCGCCGGCCTCAAACGCGGTGTGTGCCCTTGCGCCGAAGCTGTAATCGTCCGCACTGGGCACGTCATAGCACGCGATAAGCAGCATCGGCACTAAAAGAGCCGCCAGCAGCACCGCCAGAGCAATGGATATGAATTTATAATAATGTGTCAGCGCGTCAGCGCCGGTCAAGTCATAATGCTTCTTCATACATCCTCCGAAGTGCTTTTTGTCTACATTACTACAAGAAAGCGCGAAATGTCAACAATCAACTGCACATACGCGGTAATGGCGGCGTTAAAGAATAAAACTTGCTATTGCCAAAATGTGATTTTTGCTGCATAATCAGCATAAAGCAAATTATCTGGAGGAAGAGTCTTGAACTGCAAGCTGATCGCCTTTGACCTTGACGGGACGTTTCTGAATAACGACAAAACCATCCCGCAAAAGAATATAGATGCACTGTGCGCGGCCGCCGGTCGGGGGATACACATCGTACCTGCGACAGGCCGCATACACAGCGGTGTGCCGGAGGCGGTGCGGGCGCTGCCGTTCATACGTTATTATATATGTATAAACGGCGCGTATGTGTACGATGCCGTAGAGGACAGAACCATCTACTCTGCCGATGTGCCGCTGGACATCGCGCTGAGGTTTTATGAGGAGATGGACAAACTGCCGGTGATGTACGACTGCTATCAGGATAATTCCGGCTTCATAACGCAGAAAATGTATGACGAGGCGGACTACTATGTGCCGGATAAAGGCATACTGCACCTTGTAAAAACCCTGCGCGTGCCTGTGCCGGAGCTTAAAGAGTACCTGCACCAAAAGGGGAAGGACGTGCAGAAATTGCAGGCATATTTCCACGATATTTCCATGCGCGACAGGGAGCTTGAACGCCTGCCTAAGCTTTTTCCGGAACTTTTGTTTTCAACCTCCGTCTCAAATAATATAGAGGTCAACAGCCGCCTCGCCGGTAAGGGCAACGGCCTGAAAGCGCTGTGCCGTGAGCTGAAAATAGACATTGCGGACACGGCGGCATTCGGTGACAGCCTGAATGATGAAGATATGCTGTCGGCGGCGGGGCTGGGTATAGCAATGGCGAATGCATTGGAGAGCACAAAACGCGCGGCAGACGTGCTGACGTTATCCAACAATGACGCGGGCGTGGCTGCGGGTATAGAAAAATATATACTTGGCTGAAATAAAGTTATAGTTATAAGGGGGAGAACACATTGAAAATAACCAACGCGAGAATATTCATAAACGGCGCATTTGTCCATGGCGGAATGGAATTTGACGAGAAAGTGATCGGCTTTGGCGGCGAGGGCGGATTAGACCTGAACGGCGCATACGTTGTGCCGGGCTTTGTGGATATCCATTCCCACGGTGCAATGGGCGCAGACGCGAGTGACGCTGACCCGCAGGGGCTGCAAACACTCAGCAAATACTATGCCGAACACGGTGTGACAAGCTTTTGCCCCACCACGATGACGCTGAAAGAGCCGCAGCTTGTCGCCGCGGCGCACTGCGTGCGCGACTTTGAGCGGGCGGAAAACGGCGCGCGTATAGCGGGCATCCATCTGGAAGGGCCGTTCATCTCATACGCAAAGCGCGGTGCGCAGAATCCTGACAATCTCCACGCGCCGGACGCGGATATGTTCGACAGAATAAATGAGGCCAGCGGCGGTATGGTGCGGCTGATCACCGTCGCGCCGGAGCTGGACGGAGCACCCGAATTTATCCGCCATGCGTCCAAGGTGTGCACGGTCTCTCTCGGCCACAGTACGGCAAACTATGAGCAGGCAATGGAAGGATTTGCTGCGGGTGCGGCGCACACCACCCATCTTTTCAACGGCATGGAGCCGCTGCATCACAGAAAGCCGGGGCTTGTCGGCGCGGCGTTGATGTCAGGGGCGACGGTGGAGCTGATATGCGACGGGCTGCACATACATCCGGCAGTGATAAACGCAGTGCATAAAATGTTCGGCAGGAAGCTGGTAATAATCAGCGACTCTCTGCGCTGCGCCGGAATGACGGACGGCGATTATGAGCTGGGTGGTCAGCCGATAGTGATGAAAAACGGAAAGGCCACGCTGCTTGACGGAACTCTGGCAGGCTCATCCACCAATCTAGCGCAGGAGCTGAAAAACGTGGTGTCCTACGGTATCGCGCTGGAGGATGCGCTGTACGCGCTGACGGAGGCACCGGCGCGCGCCATCCGCTGCTTTGACACGATAGGCTCACTTGACACCGGAAAATATGCGGATTTTGTCGTTTTGGACGATGAGCTCAACATCAAGGCCGTGTATATCGGTGGGCAGTGCATCAGCAAATAAAAATATTATGTAAATTCACAAAAAACAGTTCCATATTGCAGAAAGTTGTGGTATTATTAAACTGTATATGTGACTACATAACGGATGTTATACCGAAAGGAGAACATATAATGAAAAAAAGAACTATGAAGATGATCATACTGGTAATTATACTGGCACTGGTCTGCGTCATGGCGCTCAGCTTCGCCGCCTGCGGCAATGACAGCGCAGAGGTGAAAAAGCCGAGTGACACGACCCTGGGCTCCGGTACCTTGGTTGAAACCGAGGGTGAGACCATTGCAGCGGTTGACGCACTGAAGCCCGAGGCGAATGTCAATCCCGCAACGGTCAACATGGGTCAGGCACTCAACGGCACACACTCCGGTGATGCATGGTATGCCAACGGCGTGCGTGGCGATGACTACATCTACTTTGAAGCGGCGGACAATTCCAGCATCGGTATTGCCTATATGAAGGTTGAGGCCGGTGAGCTGGTTAAGACTGTTGTGTGCGCAATGACGGACGATAACCATCTTGTTGACGAGGAAGCCGCCCAGAATGAGAGCGGGATAGACATCGTGTTCCTTGATGCATTCAAGGCGTACGACTATAAAAACGATACCTGGTATGTCAGAGGTGATCCTGAGGTCATTCAGCAGCTCTTTGTCGGCAGACAGCTTGCCGAGCAGAGCAGCCCCACCAACACCCTTATCCTCTACATTGACGGTACCGGCGTTGAAAAGTTTGAAGATACTGAGTATGCCCTCACTTGGGAGCTGACCAGTGCCTCAACGCTTAAATTCAACGATGGTGAGTATGATTATGACCTTGAGATCATAATTGATGAGAACAACAACTTTGTCTCGCTCACCCAGCAGAACCACCGCATCTTCATCCCCGAGGAGCAGATCGGCCAGCAGACCGAGGCTCAGGGTGAGGACACTGCACCCGCTCAGGCCGGTGTGCAGGGCTGATTGATACGGCAATAATTGAAAATAACAACGCCCTGCCGTAAAAAGCAGGGCGTTGGCATAAAGAAAAAAGGAGAGAGCGAATGTTTAAGTTCAACCACTTCAACTTTAACGTGCAGGATATGGAGCGCAGCCTGAAATTCTATGATGAGGCGCTCGGCCTTAAACCGGTGCGCGAGAAAAATGCCGCAGACGGGCGCTATAAAATAATCTTCCTCGGTGATGGGGAGACGAATTTCCGCCTTGAGCTGACCTGGCTTCGCGACCATCCGGAGGCGTATGACCTTGGTGAGCAGGAATTCCATCTGGCACTCACGGCGGAGGATTACGCCGCGGCGCACGAAAAGCATGAGAAGATGGGCTGCATCTGCTTTGAAAACCCCGAAATGGGCATATACTTCATCGAAGATCCGGACGGGTATTGGATAGAGATCATACCGGCCAAGAGATAAAAACACATATATTCCTGGATTCCCCTCTAGAGAGAGATATTTCTAAGAAATCTTTATCCCAGTGTTTCCCTCTCCGTCACGGCTTACGCCGTGCCACCTCTCCCATAGGGAGAGGCAAGATTAGGAGCTGTAGCGAAAAATGAAGTCGCTGCAGCTCCATTTTTATACCCTGCGTCCGGATAATGCCGCACAATGCTATATAAAAGGGAACATATGACTATGTAAATGAGGAATAATTTTCTGAAAGTGGGCGGAACTGAGCTTTTTGAGCGGGATTGTATAAATTTTTTGTTAATAAAATTACTATTATTGATTCCTGAGGTTAACAGTCTTATAATATAAAGAGCAAAAGAGCATCGTTTAACAGAAAAATTTCTTTGACAGAACACGAATAAAAAGCTTGCATAGGCTATGCAAATAATATATAATAGTTTATTGATAATAAATTAACTAAGGCAGGCGCGGCGTGGAAAGATTATTGCTGAAAATCAGGGGCATCGTTCAGGGTGTCGGCTTTCGCCCGTTTATACATAAACTCGTGACGGATTATGCCCTTGTGGGATATATAAAAAACACCTCCTCCGGCGTGGAGCTGGAGTTGGAGGGTGAACGCGCGGAGCTGGAGCGGTTTGTGCGCGCAATACCGGAGCGGGCGCCGAAGCTTGCCGTGATCGAACGTGTTGAGGCGGAGTATACCGATGAGCTTGCAGGCTACACCGATTTTGAGATCCGCCAGAGCAAGACGGAAAGTATGCGCGACACGCTTATATCGCCTGACATAGGGATATGTGATGATTGCCTGCGTGAGCTGTTCACGCCGACTGACCGCCGCTATAGATACCCCTTTATAAACTGCACCAACTGCGGCCCGCGCTTTACGATAATAAAAGACGTGCCGTATGACAGGATAAAAACCTCAATGGGCGTGTTCCCCATGTGTCCGGACTGTGACAGGGAATATCACGACATTGAGGATCGCCGCTATCATGCACAGCCGGATTGCTGTCCGGTGTGCGGGCCGCGTGTGTTCTTCCTGGACGCTGACGGTAATGAGCTGGCGGGTGACGCGATAGAGCTTGCGCGGGAATATATCCGCAAGGGGAAGATAATCGCCGTGAAGGGGCTGGGCGGGATACACCTTGCCTGCACGGTGGAGGATAGCGCCGTTGCGCTGGAGCTTCGCCGCCGCAAGCACAGGGATGAAAAGCCCTTCGCCGTGATGTGCCGCGATATTGACGCGGTGCAGCGCCTGTGCGAGGTGGACGAGGATGAAAAGCGGATTCTCACAAGCTTTCGCCGCCCGATCGTGCTGCTGAAAAAGCGCGACAATACCGCCCTTATGCACCTGAGCGAGAATGGCCGTGTGGGTGTGATGCTGCCGTATACACCCTTGCACTACCTCCTGATGGATGGGGATCTGGACACGCTTATAATGACCTCGGCCAACATCTCCGACACGCCAATTATGTATAAAAATGATGAGGCTGTGCAGCGTCTGCACGGCATTGCGGATGGGTTTTTGCTGCATAACCGCGAGATACAGACGCGCTGTGACGATTCACTGTGCTGGGTGTATGACGGTAAGGAATACCCCGCGCGGCGCTCACGCGGATATGTGCCGTTTCCGATAAAAGTGGAGGGCTGTAATGAGCGCATACTTGCCCTCGGCGCAGAGCAGAAGGCCAGCTTCTGCATCTCAAAGCCGGGCTACGCCTTCCCCAGTCAGCATATCGGAGATCTGAAAAATTACGACACGCTTGAAAATTACGAACAGCAGATACGGCATTTTGAGCGCTTATTTGATATCACGCCGCACGCTGTCGTGTGCGATATGCATCCGGACTATATGTCCACAGAGTATGCCCAGCGACGCGCACAGGAGGACAGTATAGAGCTTATTCAGGTGCAGCACCATCACGCGCATATGGCATCCTGCATGGCAGATAATGACCTGACGGGTGCGGTTATCGGCCTTGTGTGGGACGGTACAGGCTATGGCACGGATGGAACGAGCTGGGGCGCGGAGTGTCTTGTGGGTGACTATGCCGGATTTGAGCGCCTCGGCAGTATCCGGCCTATCCCGCTTATCGGCGGCGACAGGGCGGTTAAAGAGAGCTACCGCGTGGCGTATGCCCTGCTTGATGACAGCGGATGCAGTACGCACACGGTGGAAAATGCCGACGCGCTGGCAAAACAGCTTGCAGCAGGGTTTAACTGCCCGTTGTCCTCGGGCATGGGGCGGCTGTTTGACGGTGTGGCCGCGATACTGGGGATAAAAACGCATTGCTCATACGAGGGGCAGGGCGCCGTTCTGTTGGAGGCTGCCGCCGATGAAAATGAGCGCGGCGCATACACGGTCACGCTGACAGACGGGGCGCTGTGCTGCTTTGACTGGCGCGATATGATACGCGAGATAGTGCGCGACATGGATGCAGGTGTAGACACGGGCATTATCGCCGCGCGGTTTATAAACACCTTGGTTGAGATGGCGGTGCGCCAGTGCGAGTATGCCCACGCAAGAACCGGCCTTGACAGGGTGACGCTGTCCGGCGGAAGCTTTCAGAACATGATGATAATGCACGCCCTGCTGCCAAAGCTTGAAGCGCGTGGGTTCAAGGTGTACCATCACAGCCGCGTTTCCGCGAATGACGAGGGGATAAGCCTCGGCCAGCTTATGGTGGCGCAATCGAAACTTGAAGAAAAGATAATTAAGTAAGGAAAAGAAAAAATGTGTCTTGCGATACCGCTGAAAATAGTCGAGCTGGACGGTGTGCGCGCCGTTGGCGAGGCAATGGGGATGCGCAGAGAAATGCGCGTGGATTTCATTGATGAGCCGAAGCTAGGCGAATATGTGATAGTTCATGCCGGCTTTGCAATAGAGCGCCTTGGCCAGCAGCAGGCGCTGGAGGATCTGGAAGCGTGGGAGGAGGTCGCAGATGCCATCACGCACCTGTGATGATATGCGCAGACTTATCTCTGCAATAGATCAGCTTCCGCATGAGAATGTGAAGCTGATGGAGGTCTGCGGCACGCACACGATGGCCATCGCCCGTGCAGGACTGCGCAGTATACTGCCGGAGGGGGTTCGGCTTCTGTCAGGGCCGGGATGCCCTGTGTGCGTTACCCCGCCGGAGGTGATAGATGCTGTGCTTGCGCTTGCCATGAGGGAGAATGTGATCATTGCAAGCTACGGCGATATGCTTCGCGTACCCGGGACGAGAAGGGGAGACAGTCTGCTTCGGCGCCGCGCAGAGGGCGCACGGGTGGAGATAGTGTATTCTCCGATAGATGCCGTGCAGCTTGCAAAGCGCGAGAAAAACAGCGAGGTCGTTTTTCTGGGTGTGGGGTTTGAAACCACAGCCCCCGGGACAGCCGCCGCCGTGCTGACGGCGCGGGATGAGGGGGTCAAAAACTTCTCGATCTGGTCAATGCTGAAAACGGTGGAGCCTGCACTGCGCACACTCATCGCGCAGGATGGGTTTGATATAGATGGCTTCATTTGCCCGGGGCACGTGGCCACGATAATCGGCGCGCAGGGCTTTGACTTCCTGCCGGCAGAGTACGGTCTGCCCGCTGTGATAGCGGGGTTTGAGCCGGAGGATATACTGCTTGCCGTGTATAAGCTTTTAAGTCAGCTTGCAGGCGGCGACAGGCACGTTGAGAATGAATATACCCGCGCTGTGCGGCGCGAGGGCAATGTGCTTGCACAGCGGATGATAGCAGCCTCCTTTGACACGCGGCGCGACATATGGCGCGGCCTTGGCGAGATAGACGACAGCGGATTGAAGCTGAAAGAGGAGCTTGCCGACTTTGACGCGGAGCGGAAATTCGCGCTAACCGTACCCAAAGCGGGAGCAGAGACAGCGTGCCGCTGCGGTGAGGTGATATGCGGGCGCATAAGAAGTGAGGACTGCCCGCTTTTCGGCAGGGCGTGCACACCGGAGGATCCGGTAGGACCGTGCATGGTGTCGTCAGAGGGCGCGTGCGCTGCGGCGTATAAGTACGGTCAGATATGAGGACTGGGCATGATGGAAGAGATAATTACACTTGATTATGGCAGTGGGGGGAAGAAAACCTCGCGCCTGATAGAAGATATGCTGCTGCCGGCGTTCGACAATGCCGCGCTGAACGAATTGGGTGACGGTGCTGTTCTGCCGGGGGCAGAGAGCATAGCCTTTTCAACCGACAGCTTTGTGGTTGACCCAATATTTTTTCCCGGCGGGGACATCGGCAAGCTGAGCATCTGCGGCACGGTGAATGACCTTGCAATGTGCGGTGCAGTGCCGCAATATATAAGCTGTGCCTTTATTATAGAAGAGGGGCTTGCACTGTCGGCACTTGAGCGGGTGGTGCAGTCAATCGCAGCCGCGGCGAAAAGCGCGGGCGTGCGCGTGGTCACGGGTGACACAAAGGTTGTTGAGCGCGGCCGCGGAGATAAGATATATATAAATACCGCCGGTGTCGGCTTTGTGAAATACCCAGGACTTTCGCCGCGGAATATCCGCACAGGGGACAAGGTGCTGCTGTCCGGTGCGACGGGCGACCATGGCACAGCGATAATGCTGGCGAGAAGTGGCATGATGCAGGGCACTGTCACATCAGACTGCGCCCCCCTGCATGAGCTGGCCTCAGCGGTGCTTGACTGCGGCGGCGTGCGTATTCTGCGCGACCCGACGCGCGGCGGCGTGGCAACGACCCTCAACGAGTTTGTGGAGGGGACAGCGCTTGGCATTGAACTGGACGAGGCGGCAATACCTGTGCACCCCGAGGTGACAGCCGCGTGCGATATGCTGGGGCTGGATGCGCTGTACTGCGCAAACGAGGGCAAGCTGCTGGCAGTTGTTGCACCTGAAATGGCGGATGCGGCGCTTGCGGCAATGCGCGCACAGAATGTGGGGCACGAGGCGGCCATCATCGGCACGGTGACGGATAAATATTCCGGCAGGGTCGTGATGAACAACGCCTTCGGCGGCAGACGCGTGCTACAAAAGCTCACCGGCGCACAGCTTCCGCGCATATGCTGACAGAGAGAATGAAATACGAATGAAAATGCCGGTCGAGACCGGATTTCAGATAATGAGAAATAATAATTAAGAGGTGATATTTATATGCAGGAGTACAAGCGGATCAATATCACACGGGATGATATAGTCCCCACGGCGGAGAAAATGCACCGCGCGGGAAAGTATCTTGTGATGATCCACGCCTACATTGATACGGATGGACAGATGGACGTGTCATACGACTATGCCGTAGATCCGGCCATAGAATCGTATCATGTTGTAGGTGAAACGAAGCTGCCATCTATCGCGCCGATATACGACACGGCGGCGGAGTGGCCTGAGCGCGAGCTTAATGAGCTGTTCGGCATCGAGTTTGAGGGGCTGGACGTGTCAAAGCGGTTGTTCTTGCCGGAGGATATGCTGGAAACGCAGGGCAAGGGACAGATAATGGTAACACCGCTGAGCGAGCTTGTGGAAAAGAACGTGAAGTGAGGAGGGAGAGAGCATGAGCTACATCGTACCTATCGGCCCGTACCATCCCGCGTTGGAGGAGCCGATACACGCAAATCTCATAACCGAGGGCGAGGTAATAAAGGACGCGGAGGTGTTTGTCGGCTATAACCACCGCGGCATAGAAAAGCTTGCCACGGAGCGCAACGCTATCCAGACGCTGGTGCTGGTTGAACGTGTGTGCGGCATCTGTTCGCACTCTCACGCGCTGACCTACGCGATGGCGGTTGAGGCGATAAACGGCATCGAGGTGCCCAAGCGCGGCGAGTATATCCGCGTGATAACGGCCGAGCTGGAGAGACTGCACTCCCACTTCCTGTGGCTGGGTATCGCCTGCCACATCGTCGGCCATGACAGCCTTTTCATGCACATCTGGGATGAGCGCGAGATAATAATGGATCTGCTTGAAAAGCTCAGCGGCAACCGCGTCAACTACGCGATGGTCACTGTGGGCGGCGCAAGACGCGATATTGATGACGGCTTGAAGGCAGAGATACTTGCCGGCCTTGAAAAGCTGAAAGCACCGATGGACAGAATAGTTGAGATCGTGCTCAACGACAAGACACTTGCCATGCGCACAAAGGGTGTGGGCGTGCTGAAGCGTGAGGACGCATTGCGTATGGGCGCTGTCGGCCCCCATGCCAGGGCATCCGGCGTGAAGATCGACGTCCGCCATGACGCACCCTACTCGTCCTATGAGGACTTTGACTTTGACGTGCCTGTGGTGGACAGCGGCGACGTGTTCGCCCGCGTGGTCGTGCGTGCGCTTGAATGTTATGAAAGCATCAAGATAATAGAGCAGGCACTGGGCAAGCTCCCCGACGGGCCGATAAACCTCGGCAACAAGCTGATAAAGATAAAGCCCGGTGTGGCGGTTGCGCGCCATGAAGCGCCGCGCGGCCAGCTCAGCCACATGGTGGTGGGTGACGGCGGGTTTAATAACCACCGCGTCAGCATCCATGTGCCAAGCTATAAGAATACGCCCACCGTGCCGTTCATGCTGAGGGGCAACACCGTAGCCGATGCAGGACTTATAATCGCCAGCATTGACCCGTGCTTCAGCTGCCTTGACAGATAATGCACGAGCTGGCGATTGCAAAGGGCATAATCGACATAGTGAATGATGAAAGCGCAAAGCAGGGGTTTACGCGCGTGGAGGAGATAAGACTGTGCGTGGGCGAATATTCGGGAGTTGTGCCTGAGTGCCTGAATGAGTTTTTCCCCTACGCGGCAAAGGACTCTCCGGCGGAGGGCGCGGTGCTGACAGTGCGCGTGCCGAAAACCGAGTTTTTGTGTGCTGAGTGCGGCTACCAGGGCGAGGTTGACCGGCGCGAGGCTAAATGCCCCGTCTGCGGCGGAACGGCGCTTAAAATGACCGGCGGGCGCGAATTCTATGTTGAAAGCCTTGTAGTGAGTGAAAATAAGGAATAAAAAATTCATATATATAAGAACGGGTTACAACCCCGCAGAAAAGAAAGGAGATGTGTTATCTTGCATAAAACGACCCTGTCCGGCGTGCTGAGTACCTTCGTGTTGTGCTTTGGCTTCTGGATACTGCTGACGTGGAGCTTTGACGCACAGGAGCTTATTGCCGGCGTGATAGTCAGCCTTGTTGTGGCGCTGTTCTCCGCAAGATTCTTTATCCATGACCGCGCATTTCGCTTTTTCAACCCCCTCACGCTTCTCACGGCACTGTTTTATAACTTCGTTGTGTTCCTGTGGGAGCTGATAAAGGCCAATTGGGACATGGCAAAGCGCTGCTACGGCGGATGCAAAAAGATCAACCCCGGCATAGTTAAGGTTCCGGTAAATCTGAAGGGCAGCTACGCGCAGGCACAGCTTGCCAACTGCATCACCCTCACCCCGGGTACGATCACCATGGAGATCGCCGAGGAGAATGACCAGACCTATTACTACATTCACTGGATAGATGTCACGGCAGACGGTGAGGAGGCCGGTGACATGATTAAGGGTAACATGGAAAAATGGATAAGGAGGATATGGAGATGACAGATCTGCTTATCTTCGCTGTTATCTTCGGCCTGTTCGCAATGATGAACCTTTACCGGCTTATCAAAGGGCCGAACGCCGCGGACAGAATGGTTGCGGCAGACTCGACTGACATTTGTATGTGCTGCGCAATGATGCTGTTCTCGCTCTTTTCCGGCAGAGGCATTTATCTTGACATTGCGATAATCAGCGCTATGCTCGGCATCATCAACACGATGCTTGTCGGCCGTTATCTTGACAAGGGGAGGTGGGTATACCATGCTGAGGATGATAATTGATGTTCTCATCGCTATGGGCGCGTTCTTCGCTCTCGCAGGCACCATCGGCATAATCAAAATGCCCGACACCTTCTCCCGTATGCAGGCCAGCACCTGCATCACCACCCTTGGCGTTATCGGCGTTGGGCTGGGTTCACTGCTGTACGCTATCTTTATCATGAACAGCCCCGCCACGGCGGTAAAGGTCGGCGTTATCATGGTGCTTGTTATAGTCACCAACCCTGTCGGCGCACACGCGATAGCAAAGGGCGCATATCAGGCCGGTATTCGCCCCGAAAAAGAGATGGAGATCGACGATTACAGGAGGGATTTTGATGAGTAATCTGCTTATAGTGCTCAATGTGATCGCCGTGAGCGGCATCATCATATCCGCGCTCGTTGCAAGCTGCACGGATAAGCTTTTAAGCTCTGTCATTGCACTGGGCGTGACAGGCATATTCGCCGCGGCGGAGTTTCTTCTCCTGCACGCGCCGGACGTTGCAATATCTGAGGCCGCTGTCGGTGCGGCACTCAGCCCGCTGATATTTATAGTCACCCTCAAAAAGATCAGAGGAGGGGACGATAAATGAAGAAGTTTTTGACATGGGTCTCCCTCGGTATATTCCTGTTCGCGGGCGTGTACGCCAGCGTAACAATGGCGGCCATGCCCCACACCTATGACGGCACCGCCGCCGCACCGAGTGTGTATGAGCTGCAGCAGAACCCCTCTGCCTATGATGACACGAATGTTGACGGCGCGGCCGCCGCGATCGTGCAGCAGAACCTTGATAAGACCCACGCTGTCAATGACGTTACCAGTATCGTCTTTGACTTCCGCGGCTACGACACGATGGGCGAGGCGTTTATCCTCATAACCGCGGTTGCGGGTTCAGCCGTTATCCTCTATAGCGGCACAAAAGAAAACAAGAAGGAGGAACAGGCGCAAGATGAAAAATGACAATGAGATCGTCATAAAGCGCGTTATTCAGCGCTGTGGCTGTGACATGGTGCTGCCGCTGACGCTGGTGTATGTGTTTTACGTTATTCTTCACGGCCATATCTCCCCGGGCGGCGGCTTTCAGGGCGGCGTTTTGATGACGGCTGTGATAATCCTCATCTATCTCGGCCACGGCTATGAGACGACCTGCCGCGTGCTGAAGCCTGATATACTGCGCCGGGTAGAGGGCTTTGCCGTCACGGTGTATATCGCCCTTGCCATGCTGGGCGTTGTGTTCGGTGTGCAGTTCTGCCAGAACATCGCCTATACCAACGGTGATATCGGCGCACTCATCTCCTCGGGTACTATCGCGTGGATGGATGAGGCGGTTGGCCTGAACGTGCTTTGCGGCGTTGGCGTACTGTCCCTGTCCATGCTGGGGCTTCTGTCCGGCAAGGACGTAGACAACAGGAAGTGAGGTAAACGATATGATAACTTTTAACTATATCGCGTCATTCTTCCTTATCGCACTTGGCTTTTACACGATAATCACCAAGTATAACCTTGTCAAAACGGTTATCGGCCTTGGCATATGCGATTACGGCGTTAACCTTTTGATAATATCCATCGGCTTCAACCCCGGCGGCACTGCCCCTATCTATACCGCGGGTGAGCTTACTGCGGCCAGCTACTTCGTTGACCCTATCCCGCAGGCACTCACGCTTACGAGTATAGTTATCGGCGCGTGTGTAACGGCAATGTCCCTCGCGCTTGTCATCAAGCTGGAGGAGAGTTACGGCACACTTGACACCAGAGAGATAAGGAGGCTGAGAGGATGAGCTTTTTTGACTATCATCACTTCCCTGTCTACTCAATAATGGTGCTGTTTCTGGGCGCATTCCTTATCGTGATGTTCGGCCACAGAAAGGCCGTGCGCAATACGGTCGCGGTTTTGGCAGTGTCCATATCCCTCGCGTGCATAGTCTCGCTTATTAAGCCCGTGTTCTTCAACGGTGAGATAATCTCCTACTGGATGGGCTCGCGCTCTATAGCGGGCGGGTATGCGATAGGCATTGCGCTGGAGGTCGATGCACTGGGTCTGTTCTTCGCTCTGCTCATCTCCGTTGCAGTGTTCGTGTCGGGTATATACTCGCTGCAATACATGGATAAGGATGAGAACGTATCGCAGTATTATACGCTCTTCCTCATGCTGTCTGGCGGCGTTATCGGCCTTGTTCTTACCGGTGATATCTTCAATATGTTCATCATGATCGAGATACTCACCTTCGCGGCTGTCGCGCTGACAGCGTTCAGGAACAGTGCGCACGGTGCGCTGGAGGCGGCGTTTAAGTACCTCGTCGTGGGGTGCATGGGTTCTACCTGTATTCTCGTGGGCATAATCATGCTCTACGCGCAGACCCATACCCTGAACTTTGCCCAGCTTGCTGCGCTTGTCCCGGGCAACTTCAACACCTCCACCAAGCTTGCATTCGCACTTTTGTACATAGGCTTTTCCACAAAGGCGTTCATCGTGCCGTTCCACCCGCTGGCCGCGGATGCGCACGGTGCAGCCCCCGCATCAATCTCCGTGCTTATCTCCGGCGTGCTTACAAAGTCGGGTATCTACGGCATCATAAGGCTCACCTATATGCTGTTCCAGACCATGGGACTCAGCTCATTCCAGTTTTTGCTGGTGTTCGTCGGTTCCGTCAGTATGTTCGTGTGCGTTACGATGGCGCTTGCCCAGCATGACTTTAAGCGTCTGCTGGCGTTCCACAGTATCTCGCAGATAGGCTATGTACTCACGGCCATCGGCCTGTGCACCGGCCTTGGAATCTCCGCCGGCCTGTACCACGCCATGAACCACACCCTCTTCAAGGGTCTGCTGTTCCTTGCGGCAGGTGCTGTGCTGTATGAAACCGGCACCACGAACCTTGATGAACTGGGCGGCCTTTCCAAGAAAATGCCGTGGACAACGGGTCTGTTCCTTGTCGGCGCATTTTCCATCAGCGGTCTGCCCCCGTTCAACGGCTTTGCATCAAAGTGGATGATCTATCAGGCCACCTATGAAAAGGCCGCAGAGACCGGCAACATCGGCTATCTCCTCGTGACGATAATCGCCCTTGTCACATCTATTCTCACGCTTGCCTCCTTTGTGAAGGTCAGCCAGTCCGTGTTCTTCGGCAGACTGCCCGCGCGGTTTGAAAATGTGAAGGACGCAAAGCCCAGCATGATAATCGCAATGTGCATTTTCGCCGTTTTGTGCGTGCTGACCGGCCTCTTCCCCAGCTACGTCAACCGCTACCTCACCGAGCCTGCGGCCCGCGCTGTTTTCAGCACCGCGCAGTATATCGACACCATGATGGGCAACGGCTACGCCGCCGCCACCATGGGCGAGAACTTCCCGGCCGTGTCGGTCGTGTCGTTCTCCACTGTCGGTTATTGGAGTCCGGTTTCGTGGCTGCTGCTGATGGGCATTGCGCTGTTGTCTGTTACGATAGTGGCGCTTTCCGGAAAGTATGACAGCGTTAGCGTCAGCACCGGCGAGAGTGTTGAGGCAAAGTATGATCTGTTCTTCGGCGGCGAGGAGAGTGTGTACTCTCAGGTCGGCGGCGGCGATCTGTTCTGGGGCTTCAAGCACAATTGGCGGCACTACTTCGACTTTATGCACAAGCTCCACTCTGGCGTTGTGAACGACTATGCGCTGTGGGCCACGGTCGCGCTGGCACTGGCGATAGTGTTCATAATGATAGTTCTATAAGGAGGTGGGAATGATGACTATATTTTTGACGGCTCTTGAATATCTGGGCTATATACTTATTTTCCCCGGCTTCCTGTTCTGCTTTGTTGTGGGTATGCTGCTTTGCGGCATTGACCGCAAGCTTGTTGCAAGGATGCAAAAGCGTGTCGGCCCGCCCATACTGCAGCCGTTCTATGATTTCTTCAAGCTTTGCGGCAAGGAGACGATAGTTCCCGCCGCCGCGAATAAGACCGTGTTTCTTGCAGCGCCTATCGTGGGGCTGGCGGCGCTTGTTGTGCTGCAAATGTTCATCCCCATCCACGGTTGGGCGGCGTTCTCCGGTATGGCGGACGTTGTGGTTATCCTCTACCTGCTGCTCATCCCCGCCATGTCCGTGATGCTGGGCGGCGCGGCCACCGGCTCACCTTATGCCGGTGTTGGCCTTAGCCGCGAGATGGTCACGGTAATCGCGTGTGAGCTGCCGCTGGTGCTGGTGCTGCTTGCAGTCGGCAAGGCGGTCGGCGGTGACAGTGTCACCTTCTCGATGAGCAATATTGCCGCATGGCAGCTCGAAAACGGCAGCCTTATCACCCGGGCAAGCCTGATTCCCGCGGCGATTGCGTTTTTGCTCGTCATCCCCGGTGAGACCGGCAGTCATCCCTTCGACACGGCCGAGGCGGAGACTGAGATCTGTGAGGGACTTCTCGCGGAGTACAGCGGCGGCCCGCTTGCAGTGTATAAGCTTTCCCATGCGGTGAAGCTGCTCACCCTGACCAGCCTTTTCGTGGCGCTGTTCCTTGGCGGTATAGGCACAGGGATAATCGTGCTGGATGCGCTGATCCTCTTTGCGCTGTGCTTTGTTATCACGGCGGTGATGATATCGCTTGTCCACGCGGTCACGGCGCGACTGAAGGTCGAGCAGGTGTTTAAGTATTACTGGACGGTCGTTACGGCGCTTGCGGCGATAAGCCTTGTGCTGGTATGGTACGGCCTGTAAAAAGGAGGGGCGAGGAATATGTTCAAAAAACTCATAAATGAGAGCACGGCAAAATCCCCGTGGCTGTTCCATATCAACGCCGGCTCCTGCAACGGCTGTGATATTGAGCTTGTCAGTGTGCTTACACCGCGCTATGACGCAGAGCGCCTCGGCTTCAAGCTGACCGGCTCACCGCGTCATGCGGATATAGTGGTCGTGACAGGGCCTGTCACGAAGCAGTCTCTCCCGCGCGTCCTGCGCGCGATAGAGCAGGTTCCGGAACCCAAGTGCATCGTCACTATGGGCTCGTGCCCACAGTCCGGCAACGTGTTTAAGGGCAGCTATTCCATAGCAGGGCCGCTTAGCAAGTACGTCCACGTTGATGTGGACGTGGCCGGATGCGCACCGAAGCCTGAGGCGGTCATTGACGGTCTTGCGCTTGCCTCAAAGATACTCAGTGAGAAAAGGGGGCAGAAATAATGGATTTTCCGTTTGTTAAAGAGGCCATAAGCCAGCTTTTCAGCAAACCGAGCTGCGCAATGTACCCTGCCGTCCCCAGTGAGGCTGCGCCGAACTACCGTGGGCGCATCGTGTACCATGCGGATAAGTGCCTTGGCTGCGGTATGTGCGAGAGGGTCTGCTCCGGCAACGCGATAACGCGCGTGATAGAAAAGGTGGAGGAGGGCGACAAAATAACCCTCAGCTTCAACCTTGGCTCATGCACGTTCTGCGCAACCTGTGCTGACTTCTGCTCCACCAAGGCGATAGAGTTCACCGGTGACTATCACATGATAGCCACAAAGGAAGAAGATCTCATCGTCACCGGCACGCACATCCGCCCGGCGAAGAAGCCGGCGGCAAAGCCTGCGGATGCTGCACCCGCGGCAGAGAGCGCCGCACCTGCGTGCGCCGTTATGCCACGCGATGACGGCAAGCCCGTTTGCGACAGCAGCAAATGCGTGTTCTGCACCCTCTGTGCGAAGAAGTGCCCGCAGGGTGCGCTGGAGGTTGACCGCGCAAACAAGACGTGGAAATGCAATTATGATGAGTGCATTGCCTGCGGCGCGTGCGCTGCCGCCTGCCCGAAAAAGGCGATTGAGCTGTAAATTCGCTGAATTTTCAACTTATTCACATATCGTTCACTTGACTTATTGCGCTGTATGTAGTAAAGTAAACGAGGATACAATTTTGACACCGTATTCCCGAAAGGGGATACGGTGTTGTTTTTACAACGGTAAAACGGAGATAGACATACTTTGTGCATCGCTTTTTGTGCGGTGTACCCCCGAAAAATGATTTTGGAGGAGCTACAATGAAAAATTATGACGTTATCATCATCGGTGCAGGTCCCGGCGGTATTTTTTCCGCGTATGAGCTTGCGCAGGCGAATAAGGGGCTGAAGGTCGCCGTGTTTGAGCTTGGCCGCCCTCTGGCGCAGCGCCGCTGCCCGATAGATGGGAAAAAGGTCAAGGTGTGCGCAAAATGCCCTGTGTGCAGCATTATGAGCGGCTTCGGCGGCGCGGGCGCATTCTCTGACGGCAAGTATAACATCACAAACCAGTTCGGCGGCACGCTGTATGAGTATGTCGGCAAGGAAGAGGCCATTGAGCTGATGAAGTATGTGGATGGGATAAACCTCAGTCACGGCGGCGAGGGTACACGCCTTTACTCCACAGCCAACACCGAGATCAAGCGTCAGTGCCTTGAGAACGGTCTGCACCTTCTCGATGCTCAGGTGCGTCACCTCGGCACGGACATTAACTATGTCGTCCTTGGCAACATCTATGATGAGATGAAGGACAAGGTCGATTTCTACTTCAACTCCGCCGTCACCGGCATTGACAAGACTGACGCCGGCTACGTTGTCCACGTTGGTGAGGACAGCTACGCCTGCAAGGACTGCGTTGTGTCCGTTGGCCGCAGCGGCAGCAAGTGGCTGGAGGGTATATGCGAGAGCCTTGGTATACCGACAAAGTCCAACCGCGTCGATATCGGCGTGCGTGTGGAGCTTCCGGCTGAAATCTTCGCCCACCTCACAGATAAGCTCTACGAAAGCAAGATAGTCTACCGCACGGAGAAGTTTGAAGATCTGGTGCGCACATTCTGCATGAACCCGAACGGCGTTGTCGTAAACGAAAACACCAACGGCATCGTCACGGTCAACGGCCACAGCTATGAGGATAAGAGCAAGCACACCGAAAACACCAATTTCGCCCTCCTCGTCAGCAAGCACTTCTCTGAGCCGTTTAAAGATTCCAACGGCTACGGCGAGAGCATCGCGCGCCTTTCCAATATGCTCGGCGGCGGTGTTATGGTGCAGCGCTTTGGCGACCTTGTCCGCGGCCGCCGCAGCACAGTGCGCCGCATTGAGGAGAACTTTGTCACGCCGACACTGGCGGCAACGCCAGGTGATCTCAGCCTTGTTATCCCCAAGCGTATACTGGACGGTATCATCGAGATGATCTACGCGCTCGACAAGATAGCCCCGGGTACTGCCAATGATGACACGCTCCTTTACGGTGTGGAGGTCAAGTTCTACAACATGGAGGTTGAGCTTGATAATCACCTGCAAACCAAGGAGCCGGGACTTTATGTGATAGGTGACGGTTCAGGCGTCACGCACTCCCTGTCCCACGCCTCTGCAAGCGGCGTGTACGTTGCGCGCGACATTCTCAGCAGAGTTTAATACGAAGCTTTATGAAAATTACTGCCGTGCGTCCTGCACTTTGCCGGATGCACGGCAGAAAAGCCTTGCTTTTTCAATGGCGCGGCCTTATATTGCAAAGGTATAAGGTTGGGTAAACTAAGGCGGATGCGTATTTAGCGCCCGCTTAAACAAAGGAGGAGCGTAATGGCCAGCAGAAAGGGTCAAAACTATATGCACGGCGCGGCGATACTCACTGTCGGCGTGATAATAATGAAGATTCTGGGCTTTATTTATAAGATCCCACTTGGAAACATCCTCGGTGATGAGGGTTATTCCATGTTCATGGGCGCTTATAATATATACTACATCTTCTTTACGCTTGCCACGGCGGGTCTGCCGGTGGCGCTGTCGCGCCTCGTGGCAGAGGCGGACGCGAATGGCCGCGTAAAGCAGGAGGAAAAGACGTTCCGCGTGGCGCGCGCGACCTTCTTCGTGATAGGTCTGGTGTTCGCGCTGATACTGTTTTTGTTCCCGGAGTGGCTTGCGGACAAGTACCTTGAAAATCCGGACGCGGCGCTCAGCATAAAGGCGATGAGCCCTGCAATTTTGCTTGTGTGCCTTGTGTCGGCCTATCGCGGCTACTGCCAGGGCAACGGCAACATGATCCCCACCACCGTCGATGAGGTGCTGGAGGTGCTGTTCAAGGTCATATCGGGGCTTATAATCTCGCTTGCTATAATGAAGGCGGGGCTTGGCCGTCCGGCAGGGTCGGCGGGCGCGATACTGGGCGTGTCTATAGGCTCGGTGGTGTCGCTGCTGTACATGGTGGTGTACAAGCGCCGCAACTATGACCTTTTAAGCTCACCGTACTCTGCGGGCATAGTCGATGTAAACGATACGCCCGAGGATGACGACACAGTGGACTCTGCCGGCAAGATAATAAAGGACATTCTCACCATCGGCATACCCATTGCGTTCGGCGCGTGCATCATGGCGATACTCAACTCCATCGACTCAAAGCTGTGCATGAACCGCCTGCAGACCGCCGCCGGCTTCAGCTACTATCAGGCCAAGGTGCTCTATGGTGTGTATGGCAAGGCGCAGACGCTCTTTAACCTGCCTGCGGCGTTCATCACACCCCTCACCATCGCCATCGTGCCGGCAATATCCGGCGCAATAGCGCGGCGCGACAATGCCGAGGCCGCGAAAATATCCGAGGATTCCATGCGTATCTCTGCTGTTATCAGTATGCCCATGGGCGTGGGACTGATGGTGTTGAGTGAGCCGATAATGAACGTGCTCTACCCCAACAGCAACGCCGCAGGCCCGGGAATACTCAGCGTGATGGGCGCGGCCAGCTTCTTCGTGTGCATCGTGCTGATGGAAAATGCCGTGCTGCAAGCCTCCGGTAAGGAGCGGCTGACAATGCTTACGATGATATCCGGCGGCGTGATAAAGATCGCGGTAAACTGGTTCCTCGTGGCAAGGCCGGAGATAAATATTTACGGTGCGCCGGTTGGCACACTGGTCAGCTATCTTGTGATGGCTGTGATGAACTATGTGTTCATGTGCCGCACGCTGGATGAACGGCCACATCTCGCGCCGGTGTTCGTGCGCCCGCTTGCGGCAAGCCTGCTGATGGGCGCGGCTGCGTGGGCAATATACGGGCTGTGCGCACGCTTTATCGGCGCGGGCAGCTGGCTTGGCACGGCGGTGTGCATGATGGCGGCCATTATCGTGGCGGTCGTGGTGTATGCGGTGTCTGCTATCAGCTTCAGAACCATCACCGGTGACGACCTGAAACTTATCCCCGGTGGCGAAAAAATTGGGAGAATACTGCACATTCACTGATTTTAGAGCATAATTTTCAAAATGAACATATTTTCAGGAAATTTACACTTGATATTAACGGTGAAATATGCTAGATTCTTTATGCTGCGCTTTTGGAGACAGAGTGCAGTAAGCTAAAATGAGTATTCTGCATCAATTTCGGGCAGACTCATCATATCGTGGCAGATGCCATACATTTTTAGGAGGAATTTTCAATGAATAAGACCGAACTTATAGCCGCCGTTGCAGCAAACGCCGGTATGTCTAAGAAGGACAGCGAAAAGGCAGTCAACGCAGTTTTTGAGACTATCACTGCTGCTCTCGCCGCAGGTGACAAGGTTCAGCTCGTCGGCTTCGGCACTTTTGATGTTAAGGAGCGCGCTGCTCGTCAGGGTCAGAACCCCAGAACCAAGGAAATCATCACCATCGCTGCTACCCGCATTGCCGGCTTCAAGGCAGGCAAGGCTCTCAAGGACGCAGTTGCAAAGTAAGCTGATAAGATAAAAGCAGCGGTAATTTACCGCTGCTTTTATGATATGTGAAATGGCTTAAAACCAGCTTGGAGACGTAAAAATGAGACTGGATAAATACCTAAAGGTTTCCCGCCTGATAAAGCGCAGAACCGTGGCCAATGAAGCCTGTGACGGTGAACGTGTGATGGTGAACGGCCGCCAGGTCAAGGCAAGCTATCAGGTGAAGGTGGGGGACGTTATAGAGATAGCGTTCGGCCAGAGGACGCTGAAGGTGGAGGTCACGCAGATAAGCGAGACTGCCAACAAATCGACTGCCCCCGCAATGTACAAGGAAATAGAGACTTAACTATATATCCCCGCTGCAAATGCAGCGGGGATGGGATTTTAAAGCTGTAAAAATGACCTGCCGGTTTGGCAGGTCATTTTTTTGAAAGTTAAATGTCGTTTTTTAGTTTACGCAGTAGACTGTTACAGTCTGCTCAACACCGAAGGCCGATACAGTCAGCTTGACGCCGCCTGCGATTGTGCCGATGATGGTGACATCGCAGCTTTGCGTATCATCGCTGGGTGTAAGCTGGAGGATGGAATCGTCACTGACCGACCATGTGAACTTAACGCCCTCAACCGTCATGGGATACGGCACTGCGGTAAGCTTGACCACCTCATTGTTGCTCAGGTGCATGGTGAAGTCTGTTATCACGTTTTCGTAATTCTTGACCTCGATCTTCTCCAGCGACGGAGTGGGTGTGGGCGCCATAGTGGGTGCAGCCTCAATCGTGGGCACG
Source organism: uncultured Oscillospiraceae bacterium (assembly GCA_964495355.1). Classification (GTDB taxonomy): domain Bacteria; phylum Bacillota; class Clostridia; order Oscillospirales; family Oscillospiraceae; genus Limivicinus. The sequence goes on along the minus strand of CAZBVU010000013.1, from coordinate 21,029 downwards.
TTGCTTGTCATAGCGACAGGAGCCGTTACCTTGCTTTGCACGTTGTCCGCACCGTCAAGACTGGTGGATACCATGACAATGACAGCCAGAATAACCGCGACGACCAATATCAAACCAAAAATCATTTGCCATTTAGTGTTTGCCTCTGCGCGCTCATAGGCGGCTGTACCCCTGACGGTAGCAGGCGTAGGGCTGGGAGTGCGTGTGCTCTGTGTGACCCTGCGTATACCGCAACTGGGACACCGACTGCGCAATGAAGAAAACGTCTCTCCGCATCGGCGGCATTTAACTTCAGGAATCATGCTCATTTACAAGTTCCTCCTCGATCTATGTAACTATAGAATCACCATTGAATAATACATCTTATTGGGCATTTCGTCAAGTCTTTCGACACACTTTTGGCTATTTTACGGTAATTTTATGCGTGTTTTTCCCCACTGAACCCCCAATTTTGCTTTCGCTGACATATGTTTTCCACCGCTGGGCACATAAAAAGGCAAAAGAGAAAAATCTGAAAATATAAAAATCTGCCGCGGAAAAACGGCAGATTTTTTGTTAACCTGTGCACGATCAGTGCAGCTTATTATACTTTTCAATCGCGATGGCGAGAATGTCCATCGCACGCTCAAGCGCCTCGCGCTTTAGGACGTAGGCCATGCGCACCTCGTTTTTGCCCTTGCCAGGTGTGCCGTAGAACGGCTCACCGCAGGCGAACATGACAGTCTCTCCCTTATCGTCAAATTCATTGAGCAGCCAGGTCTGGAACTTGTCCGCATCGTCAACCGGCAGCGCGGCCATCACATAGAATGCACCCGCCGGAACGCGGCACACAACGCCCGGAATCTCTTTCAGCTTGGCCATTATCGTGTCGCGCCGCGCCTTGTACTCATCACGCACAGCGGCAAAATAGTCACTGCCGACAGAGTAAAGCTCCGCCGCGGCAAGCTGATCGACCGTGGAAACGGACAGGCGGCACTGGCACCACTTCATGCACTCGTTTATAAGGGCGTGGTTCTTGCTTATGAGCATACCTATACGCGCACCACACGCGGAAAAACGCTTTGACGCAGAGTCAATGACCACCACGTTCTCCTCGTAGCCCGGGTATTGCAGCGCACTCATAAGCGGCTCATCAGCGTACACAAACTCTCTGTACACCTCATCGCAGACAAGGAACAGCTCATGATCACGCGCAACATCCAGCAGCATTTGCAGCTCACTCGGCGTCAGCACAGCGCCGGTGGGGTTGCCGGGGTTGGTGATGAGTATGGCGCGGGTGTGTGCGTTTATGCAAGCTTCTACCCTCTCACGCTCGGCGTAGTGATAGCCGGTCTCGGGGGAGGTGGTGAGCGGGCGTATAGATGCACCGGCCAGTGTGACGGCGGTGGAATAGTTGGGGTAGAAGGGCTCGGGTACGATAACTTCGTCACCGTCATCCAGTATTGCGGCCATAAGCATTTGCAGCGCCTCACTGCCGCCGGTCGTGACCAGCAGCTCGTCACGCCCAAGCTCAACGCCTATCCTGCCGTAATAGCCGCGCACGGCATCCAGCAGCACGTTTATACCGGCAGAAGGGGCATACTCCACAACCGGCTGGTTGAAATTGCGCAGTGCGTTGAAATAAGCGTCCGGAGTGGCTATGTCCGGCTGACCAATGTTGAGATGATAAATGGCGATGCCGCGTTCCTCTGCGGCGGCTGCGGCCGGTCCAAACTTGCGCATAGGTGACAGTCCGCATTTTTCGATTTTAGATGAAAACTTCAAATAGCTCACTCCTTGTTTTATTTAATATAATGCAGTCAAATATGATTATTTGACCGAACTGAACGGAAGTGATTCTATCACATTGACCGGCGCATTGCAATACAACGTTAATAAATAATTGCATTTGCCGTTGCAAACGGGCTTGCCCGTGCTATAATGCTTTCATACAAAGCGAGAAAGGATTAAACCACATGAACGATAAAAAGCGCATACTGCTCATCACCACGGGCGGCACGATAATGTCCGTTCCCTCGGCGCACGGCTTGCAGCCGGGGGCTGACGAGGGCTGGCTTCTGGCCTTTCCCGGGCATGACAGCTATGATATAACTGTCCACTCGCTGCTCACACTCGACTCCAGCAACATCCAGCCGGAGGAGTGGGCACTTATTGCGCAGTGCATATATGATATGCGCACAGACTATGACGGTGTTGTTATCACCCACGGCACGGACACTATGGCGTACACCGCCTCCGCGCTGACGTTTATGCTGCCCAATATTGATAGACCCATCGTGCTGACGGGCAGTCAGATGCCGATTGCAAACATCCTCTCTGACGCGTATGCGAACCTTCAATGCGCCTTTGCGATGGCGGCTTCCGGTGTGAGCGGCATATTCGTGGCGTTTGACAGGAAGGTGTTTCTCGGCTGCCGCGCGGTCAAGGTGCGCACAACGGCGTTCAATGCGTTTGAAAGCATCAACCTCCCTGCCGTGGCAGAGATAAACTCCCACGGCCTATCCGTGAGAAAAGAGCTTATACCGCGCGCAGAGGGGGAGTGCCGCCTTGAAAACCGCGTCAGCAGCAAGGTCGCACTTATGAAGCTTATCCCGGGTGTTGACCCGCGCCTGTTCTCCGCGTTTGCCGATGCCGGCTGCCGCGGGCTTGTGATAGAGGCATTCGGCTCAGGCGGGATAAACTTCCTGCGGCGTGACGTTGTGGCGCAGATAAGTGCGCTTGTGGCGCGGGGTGTTGCGGTCGTGATTTGCAGTCAGTGCCTGTATGAGGCCACGGATATGACCACCTATGAGGTTGGACAGCGCGCGCTGGACTGCGGCGCGATACCTGCCGGCGATATGACCACCGAGGCCGCCGTGACCAAGCTGATGTGGCTGCTGGAGCGCGGCCTGTCCCTTGCGGAGTTGGAGCGCGAATTTAAAACGAATATGCACGGCGAGATAACGCTGTGAACTCAGCTAGGCGTTACTCAGCCTGAAATATGAGCGGTGTACCGTCGCAGCAAAGCTTACCGCCGCGAACGCTGACCGTGCCGCCGTATATAAGCTCTTTATAATCGCCGTCAGGTACATTTACGGTGCACTCCTGCACCTTGGCGCACAGCGGAAATATGCCGACAAAGCGCCGCGCATCCCCGCCGCGCTCACATATGGCGAGGCTGGTTTCGTCGTCAGCCTCGCTCCAAAACCAGTCGGAATGGCCGAAACAGTCGCGCTTTATGGTGCATAGTCTCTGCATGAGCGCGGAGAGATCATGACCTGTCGCACGGTTGATAGGCTCTTTTTCAAATAAACTGGGCAGATGCGTGTCGGCATACTCCTGCCCTGCGTAGATAAGCGTTGTGCCCTTGAGGAAATACAGCATGGCGGTGTAGCTGTTCAGCGCGCTCATGTCGCTGATAAATGACGCAATGCGCGGCTGGTCGTGGTTTTCAAGACAGCGGAGTTTGTTGTAGTTGGCGGGGTATGCGCCCTCCTGATAGTTGATTAGATCCAGCCAGTGGCTTAGCGTGGCCTTACCGGCGAGGAACTTGTCCATTGCGTCGCGCGTGTCATAGTCGTACTCTATGTCGAAAGCGGCGTAACCGTCAGCATCCAGCATGGAGTATACGCCCTGCCGCCGCGCAAGACAGCCGTAGCGGAGATGCACGCTCTCTGCCAGCCATATGCAGTCCGGCCTCACGCTCTTCACGGCGCGGCGCGCCTCCTGCCAGAATTCCAGCGGCACAAAGGACGCAACATCACAGCGAAAGCCGTCAACGATCTCTGCCCACATTTTGAGGCTTTCTATCTGATAATCCCACAGCCCGCGCACGGAGTAGTCAAGGTCGATTACGTCAGACCAACTGCCCATCTTGTTGCCGGGGCGGCCGTCCTTGTCGTGATAGAAAAACTCCGGATGCTGTGCATACAGGGTGGAGTCGGGCGAGGTGTGATTGTAGACAACATCTATCATGCACTTCATGCCGCGCGTATGTATCTCATCAACCAGCGCTTTGAAATCCTCCATCGTGCCGTAGGCGGGATTTACCGTGCGGTAGTCGCGGTTTGCATACGGACAACCGAGTGAGCCCTTCTTCCCCTCAACGCCTATGGGGTGGATGGGCATGAACCATATTATATCTGTGCCCAGCGCCTTTATCCTGTCCAGATCCGGGATTATTGCCTTGAATGTGCCCTCAGGCGTGTGACTGCGGACATATATTGAGTATATTACCTGATTTTGAAGCCTTGCATCGGTATCGAATGCCATAATAATGCCTCCTTATATTAACCTCTGCTATGGCAGAGGTATTTTTTTATACTATCGTTATTGTTGCCTGTCCGGGGTCAAGCTCCGGCGGCAGTGGAGAGTTGGTGATTATATGATCCGCCTCGTCAAGCGGCATGAGCATATATGCCCCCGGCTTTAAGAATTTGCTCTTGTCGCAGAGAAACACCTTCTGGTCAGCAAGCTGTATCACCTGCCGCCGCAGTGAGTTTGCCTGCGGGCTGTAGTCGGCTATCCAACTGCGCGAGGTTATCGCGGAGGAGGAGAAAAACATTATGTCTATGCCATAGCGCTTTATCATATCCTCCGCGTCGCGGCCATAGAAGCTCATAGTGTCATAGCTCATTTCGCCGCCGATGCATATCGTGGGCAGACCGTATTTGGCGGATAGCTGCAACACGGAGATGCTGTTTGTCACAACGGTGATGTTTTTAAAAGCGGGCATCTGGTCGATGATGTGCAGGGTGGTGGTTGATTCATCCATGAACACCATTATGTTGTCGCGCAGAAGCTTTGCCGCGGCCTTGTCCAGCTTCAGCTTTTCGCCTGCGTTTATACCCATCCTGAACACCGCCGGCCCACCGTCCGCCTCGCCGCGGCGCATCATAACCCCGCCGTGACTGCGTATCACCAGCCCCATGTCCTGCATCGTGTTCAAATCGCGCCGAACGGTAGGCATACTGACAAACAGTTCCTTGCTCAGGCGTTCAACGCTGACATAGTCCTTGTCGGACAGAATACTTAGTATTTTTTGAAAACGTTCTTCTTTCATTCACGTTACCCACTGTCGTCTTGATCGTTTTTGATTGTTTTTCAATATTAGCGCCAAAGCTTGCATATGTCAAGTAAAATGGTTATAATCGGTTTTGTTAATTTTGATGAAAATGAGCCGGATAGAGAGCTGTAAAAAACGAGTTAAAATATAATTTTAACAAATGTGCCCGCGCTGTGCGGCGGAGAGGGAAGTTAACGGTGGAAAAGACAAAACTGATCGCATTTGATTTGGACGGAACGCTTACCCAGCACAAAACGCCCCTTGCCCAGCCGAATCTGGGGATACTGGATGCGCTTTCAAAAAAGTATAAGCTGCTTATGGTCGGCGCGGGGATGTGCAGCCGCATTTTCAAGCAGATGGGCGGCTACCCCATCGACATTATAGGCAACTACGGTATGCAGTTTTGCACCTATAACCCCGCCACACATGAGCTGGACAAGGTTTTTGATGAGCACGCCCCCTGCGACAGGGACAGTGTTGAAAAGCGTGTGACGATGCTGAGAGAGAAATTCGGCTATACTGAGTTTGCCGGTGACAATGTGGAATATCACGATTCCGGCTGTGTCACGTTCCCGCTTCTGGGCACAAAGGCGGACATTAAGGATAAGCTGGCCTTTGACCCTGACAGGTCAAAGCGCAAGCCGCTCTATCTCACGGTGTGTGAGGCCTTTTCTGATTATACCGTGTTCATCGGCGGGTCATCATCATTTGACCTTGCGCCGTTCCCCTACAATAAATATTACGCGCTGGACAGGTATTGCAGAGATTATGGCTACGACTATTCAGAACTTGTCTATGTGGGGGACGATTACGGCCCCGGCGGGAATGATGAGGCCGTGTACAAATCGGATTTCAGATTTATCTGCGTGGATGATTATACCCGCCTTGGCGAGTATTTGAAAGAATTGCTGTAAAGGGGTATAGACAATGGTTATCGACTGCACACAATACGGTGGTCAGTGCACCTGCGGCAGGGTGCACGATATGGAGACGAGGGCGGCTGTCATAGAGGCCGGCTGCCTGAAAAAGTTTGAAGAGTATATGACGAAGTTTGGCGTTGAGGGTAAGCGCTGCGCCCTGTATGGCGAGAACGCCTACGCCGCGACTGAGGGAAGACACCCTCAGGCACAGCAGGAGATCATACTCCACTCAGCCGGACTGCACGCAAACGAGATATCCACGGCCGAGGTGCTGGCAAAGCTGGACGCGGATGTGGAGGTCATAGTTGCTGTCGGCAGCGGCACTATCCACGATATCGCGCGCTACTGCGCACATGACAGGGGTATACGCTTTGTCTCCTGCCCGACTGCTGCCAGTGTGGACGGTTTTTGCAGCACGGTTGCCGCAATGACCTGGTACGGCTTTAAAAAGACCCTGCCCGCCATCGCGCCGGAGCTGGTGATTGCGGATATCGACATTATAAAGAACGCCCCTGTTGAGCTTGTGCGCAGCGGTGTCGGCGATATCATGGCAAAATACACGGCGCTGTGCGACTGGCGAATTTCCCGCGTGTTGACAGGCGAACATATTTGTGAGAAAATATATGAAATAATGAAGCAGGCGGCAGACACTGTTATGGACAGTGTGCCCGGCATTGCCCGCGGCGAGGATAAGGCCTTTGCCGATGTTACATATGCCCTTATCATGAGCGGTGTTGCAATGCAGCTTATGGGCAATTCCCGCCCTGCCTCCGGTGGTGAGCATCACATCTCCCATATGACGGAGATGCGTCCGGTGTCATTCCCCGTTGCGTTTGACTCCATGCATGGTGAAAAAACCGGTGTCGGCTCACTTTTGACGGTGCACGAATACAGGCGCCTTACCGCAATCGAGGATATCGCGCCGTATGTAAAGCCGTATGCACCGGTGGAAAATGCGCACTTTGAAAGCTTCTTTGGCGGCGAGGTCGCCGAGGCGCTTATTAAGGAAAATGAAAATGACTGTCTCGCCAAGGTCAGCGAGAGCAAGCTTATAGACAGCTGGGCGGAGATACGCCAAATCGTCAGCGAGCTGCCCACGGAGGAATACCTCTACAGCCTGCTGGAAACTATCGGCGCAAAGAGAACGATGGAAAGCATCGGCATTGATGAAGCTCAGCTCCCCGCACTTTTGGATAATTCACCCCTTGTACGCAATCGTCTGACGCTGATGAGAACACGCCGGATGATAGATATATATAAGTTTATATAAAAAGGAGAGAGTACAAGTGAGCGAAGAAATAATCATAAAGCACGCTCTGAAAAAGTACGGTGACAATGTCATCATCCCTGATCTGAATCTGGACATCCGCGAGGGCGAGTTTTTTACGCTGCTTGGTCCCTCCGGCTGCGGCAAGACCACTCTGCTGCGAATGATCGCGGGCTTTAACAGCATTGAGGGCGGCGACTTTTACTTTGGCGAAAAGCGCATAAACGACCTTGACCCCGCAAAGCGCAACATCGGTATGGTGTTCCAGAACTATGCGATATTCCCGCACTACACCGTGCGCAAGAATGTTGAGTTCGGTCTGAAGAACAAGAAGTTCCCCAAGGACAAGCTGAAAGATCAGGCAGACAGATTCATGAAGCTCATGCAGATTGATGAGTATGCCGACCGTATGCCCGAGCGTCTTTCCGGCGGCCAGCAGCAGCGTGTTGCACTTGCACGCGCCCTGTGCATTGAGCCGGACGTTCTGCTGATGGATGAGCCGCTTTCCAACCTTGACGCGAAGCTGCGTGTGGAGATGCGCACCGTTATAAAGAACATCCAGCACAATGTCGGCATCACCACCGTTTACGTTACGCATGACCAGGAAGAGGCTATGGCCGTTTCTGACCGTATCGCCGTTATGAACGCCGGTGTTATCCAGCATATCGGCACTCCCAAGAGCATTTACCAGCGTCCGTCCAACCTCTTTGTCGCCACGTTTATCGGCCGCTCCAACGTTATAAAGGGCAAGCTGGCGGTCGACGGCGGCAAGACCTATCTGGAGACCATGTCCGGTTACCGCGCGGAGATCGACACTGTCCGCCCCGAGCATCAGCACGCACAGGATATCGTGATGAGCGTGCGTCCGGAAGAGTTCCTTCTGGAGCGGGATAGTAAAGAAGGCATCTCCGCAATCGTGGATGACTGCGTGTTCCTCGGCCTGAACACTCACTACTTTGTGCATCTCTCCTCCGGCGAAGAGGTGGAGATCATTCAGGAATCCTCCATCGACAGTATTATTGAGCCGGGCTCTGAAATCAAGCTGAAAATCAACACCGAGAAGGTCAACCTCTTCACCGCCGACGGCAGTGAGAATATACTCACCGGTGTGTGCAACGACTGCGTTACAGCGTAACGGAGGGACGAGCAATGGTCAAAAAACGTTTTGACGGCTGGTTGATAGTGTCCATACTGCTTCTGCTGCTGTTCGTCGCGGTGCTGATATACCCGATGTTCGGCGTTATAAAGCAGTCGGTCATCATGCCTGACGGCAGCTTCTCGCTGGAGCAGTTTGAGAAGTTTTTCAGCAACAGCTATTATGTAGATACCATCTACAACTCATTCAAGATAACCATCTTCGTCACGTTCCTCACGCTGCTTATCGGCATACCCTTTGCGTATTTCTATGCCTTTTATAAGCTGAAGGGCGCAAAGCTCCTCTTTGTGGTGAGTATTCTGTGCTGTATGTCAGCCCCGTTCCTTGGCGCATACTCATGGGTCATGCTGCTTGGCCGCAGTGGTGTCATAACAAAGTTTTTCAAGGACGCGTTGGGCATCACCCTGCCCAGCATCTACGGCTTTGGCGGCATCGCCCTCTCGCAGACGCTGAAGTTCTTCCCGCTGGTGTTCATCTACATGAACGGCGCGTTTAAAAGCATTGACAATACCCTCATGGAGGCTTCTGCCAACATGGGCTGCACCGGTGTAAAGCGCCTTTTCAACATCGTGCTGCACCTCACCATGCCCACCATCCTCGCGGCAACGCTGATGGTGTTCATGCAGGCGTTTGCAGACTTCGGCACACCCACTATCCTCGGTGAGGGCTTCAAGACCTTCCCCGTGTTGCTGTACAATGAGTACCTGGGCGAAAACGGTGCAAACTACAACTTTGCCGCCGCGCTTGCCATCATTGCGGTCATTGTCACTGCCGTAATATTCTTCCTCCAGAAATGGGCGACAGGCCGCTTCAAATTCTCCATCAACACCCTGCACCCTGTGGAGAAAAAAGAGGCAAAGGGGATCTCCGGCTTCCTCATGCACCTTTACTGCTATGTGCTGTGCGGCGTGGCCATTCTCCCGCAGCTGTACATAATCTATCTCAGCTTCAGAAGAAGTAAGGGCTCGCTGTTCGGCGTGGGCTACTCCCTCGGCAATTACCAGAGCGCCATCAACAAAAAGCTTGTCCTTGCCTCGCGCAACACCCTCGTCATGGGCGTTATCGCGCTGGCGGTCATCATTATCATTGCGGTCGTTCTGGCGTACCTCGTTGTGCGCCGCAACAGCACGCTCAACCACAGCCTTGACACCATTGCGATGCTGCCCTACATCATGCCCGGCGCCGTTATCGGTATTGCCCTGCTGATTGCCTACGGCTCTAAGCCCATTGCACTCACCGGCACGATGACCATCATGATAATGTCCTTTGCAATAAGACGTATGCCGTACACGATAAGATCGGCCACGGCGACCCTGATGCAGATACCCATCAGCATTGAGGAGGCGGCAATAAGCCTTGGCGCCTCGAAGCTGAAAACCTTCATCAAGATAACCGTACCCATGATGTCCAACGGCATCCTCTCCGGCGCTATTTTGAGCTGGGTTGCAATAGTCACTGAGCTTTCCAGCTCTGTCATACTCTACAGTAACAAGACCACCACCCTCACCATGCAGGCTTACATCTACATAGGCCGCGGCGAGTATGGCACGGCGGCGGCGTTTGCGGCAATACTCACCGTTATCACCGCGCTCAGCTTGTTCCTGTACATGGCGATAAGCAAGTCTGAGGACGATATCCAGCTTTAAGCCATCATCACATCCGACCCACTAGATGCAAAAGCATCAGGGAATAAAACTAACAAAGGAGAACAAAAATGAAGAAAATCCTTGCACTCGTAATGGCACTGTGCATGATCTTTGCACTGTGCGCATGCGGCTCCACCACCGAAGCTCCCGCAGCTGAGGCTCCCGCAGAGGCACCCGCTGCCGAAGCTCCCGCAGAAGAGGCAGCCGCAGAAGAAGATCTGGGCGACACTCTCGTGCTCTACACCTCTATGACCGAGGCTGACCTCGACGCTCTGCGTACCTGCTTCAACGCAGTCTACCCCGACATCGAGATCGAAGTTATCTCCGGTTCCGCCGGTGAGTTCACCGCAAAGATCCAGGCTGAAGCCGGCAATCCCCAGGGTGACGTTACTTGGGGCGGCCTTGCCGATTCCGACGGCGACAAGTATAAGGATCTGTTTGAAGAGTGGGTTTCCATCTATGATGATGAGTCTATGGACGGTTACAGCACCCCCAACGGCTTCTACACCATGGACCACCTCTCCACCGTTTGCTTCTGCGTCAACACTGAGCTTGAGGCAGAGCTGGGTCTGAACATTCAGTCCTACGAAGATCTGCTTGACCCCGCACTCAAGGGCAAGATTGTGTTCTCTGATCCTAACAGCTCTTCCGCTGCATGGAACAACCTCTGCAACATCTTCTCCGTTTACGGCATCGACACTGAGGAATCCTGGAACTACATCGACGCTCTCCTCGAGAACCTCGTCGTTGTTGAGAAGTCCTCCGTCTGCTTCAACTCCGTCTCTGACGGTGAGTACGTTGTCGGCCTGACCTACGAGGACGGCGCAATCAAGCTCAACCAGAGCGCAGCTGAGCTCGGCACTGAGGCTGTCACCGAGGTTCGTTACCCCTCCAACGGCACCTCCGCTTCCGCATTCGGTATGGGCGTTATCAAGGGTGCACCTCACATGGCCGCTGCAAAGGCATTCGTCAACTTCGTCTGCTCCGCTGAGGGTCAGAGCGCCATGGCAGAGTACATGGAAGGCACTCTCCGCTTCACCAATGCCAACTACACCACCCCCGACAATGCATGGCTGAAGGCTTCCGGCGACATCACCTGGGTCACTCGTGACGTCCCCACCCTCACCGAGAAGAAGGCTGACCTTCTTGCAAAGTGGAATGAGCACCTCGCTGCTGTTCAGGGCTAATAGCATACCGGCATAGTATCTATGTTTTTCAGGATAAGCCCGCATTTTTGCGGGCTTATCTTTTAGATAGTTTTCGAGGGCGCTCACGTTTCAGCGGTGTGAGCGCCGCCGAAAGCTGTCGAAATGGAGGATAAGCTTTGTTATGAAAATGTATGATAGTCCGCAGGCACTGGCAAATTATCTTGATGCTAAGCTTGATTGCTCATGCGGCAGAACGCACTATGTGCCCATAAAGGGCGTTGAGATCGGAAAAGGCGCGATTGAGACGCTGCCGCAGTATGTGAAGAAGCTGGGCTATGCCCACCCGATGATACTCTGCGATGAGATAACATATAAGATAGCCGGCGCAAAATGCGAGAAGCTGCTTAAAGAGAGCGGCGTGGATGCATATGTCCATGTGCTGAAGCATCTGGGCTTTGACGAGGCCACACTGGGCGAGATCGTGATAAATAAGCGCGATAACTGCGACCTTATAATCGGCGTGGGCACAGGCTCTATCACGGATATGACACGCTATTCCAGCTTTAAGCTGGCGCTTCCGTGCTTCACCGTGGCCACCGGCGCACCCATGGACGGGTTTGCCGCCTCCATCGGCATAATGAATGTGAATGACCTGAAAGCCACCATGCCCGCACACTGCACCGAGGTCATCATCGGCGATACGGATATACTCAAAACCGCACCCTACCGCATGACCGTTGCGGGCTTTGGCGATCTCATCGGCAAGCTGACCTGCCTGAACGACTGGGAGCTTGCGCGCATAATAAATGGTGAGCATTACTGCGAGAATATTGTCAACCTCGTGCGCGGCTGTGTCGCTGATGTGATGAAGCAGGCACCCAAGATTAAAGAGCGTGACCCTGAGACGCTGGGCAGTGTTATGCGCGGGCTTGTCCTCTCCGGCGCGGCGATAAGCCTCTACGGGGATTCACGTCCTGCCTCCGGTGCGGAGCATCATATGTCCCACTATTGGGAGACTATATTGGAGCAGCTTGGCGAAAAACCGGCCATGCACGGTGAGCAGGTCGCCGTGGGTACGGTGTTGGTGCTAATGCTGGCCGAGGAGCTTTATAAAGAAAAGGTTGATTTTGACGCGGCGAGAGCCGCTGCCCGCGCCTATGACAAAGCCGCGTGGGAGCATGAGATACGCACGCATTACGGCGCGGCGGCAGACGCTGTGCTGGAGATGGAGGAAAAGGCCGATAAGAACGGCGTTGAGGGCAGACTCAAGCGTATTGACAGCATGGAGAAAAAATGGGATAGTGTGCGCGCACAGCTTGCCACCCTGCCCAAGGCAGACGAGGTGCACGCCCTGCTACACGATATCGGATGCCCCAGCACACCGGCAGAGATCAACGTCAGTGATGAGCTGCTGCTGTCCACATTCCGCTACTGCAAGGAGATCCGCCCGCGCTACACTATATTCCAGACTGTGTACGATCTCGGCATTATGGACAAGCTTGCCCTGCGCGTTGTCGCAAGAGCGAACAGAGAGGTATAATTATGCTTGAAAAACTGAAAGAAGAAGTGTTAAAGGCAAATTTGCTGCTGCCCAAGTACGGCCTTGTCACGTTCACATGGGGTAATGTCTCCGCTATCGACCGCGCCAGCGGCCTTGTCGTGATAAAACCCTCCGGTGTGGAGTATGACAGCATGACGGCTGAGGATATGGTCGTTGTTGACCTTGACGGCAAGCGCGTTGAGGGTAAGTGGAAGCCGTCCAGCGACACGCCCACCCATGTCGCGCTCTATAAGGCGTTTCCGGAGTGCGGCGGCATTGTGCATACTCATTCCCGCTGGGCGACCACCTTCGCGCAGGCTGGGCTTGCCATCCCCGCAATGGGCACGACCCACGCTGACTATTTCTACGGCGATATCCCATGTACCCGAAAAATGACGGCGGAGGAGATACACGGCGAATATGAAAAAGAGACCGGCAATGTTATTATAGAGACCTTTGCCGACCTTGACCCTGCGGCTATACCGGGTGTTGTGGTGTATTCCCACGGGCCGTTTGCGTGGGGCAAGGATGCGCATGAGGCGGTGCACAATGCGGTTGTGATGGAAGAGGTTGCATTTATGGATTGGCACGCCATGAGCATAAACCACGAGGCCGGACATATGCAGCAGGAGCTTTTGGACAAACATTATCTCCGCAAACACGGCAAAAACGCCTACTACGGCCAGAATAACAACTGATTATAATATGAAAAACAGGCAGGATTTTAGCGTCCTGCCTGCTTTTTTTCGAAAAGTTATCTATATTTTTTCTTCGGCAGCTTCACATAGAATGTACTGCCCTGACCAAGTGTACTCTCCACGCTGACAGAGCCGCCGTGGAACTCCGTTATCTCCTTTACCATCGCAAGGCCGAGACCACTGCCGCCGTCCTCCCCACGGGAGGTGTCTGCCTGCCAGAAGCGCTGCCAGATATGCTCTATATCGCCCTCTGCAATGCCGATTCCGTCATCTGCCACGGACAGCACCACCGCGTCACGCTCATCATTGAGAACAATGCGGATGTGCCCGCCGTCGCGGCCGTATTTATACGCGTTCTGCAATAAATTCTGCACCACACGCGACATGAGTGCGTGATTGTACTCCGCCTCAATGTTCGGCACGATGGCCTTGCTCAGTGTTATCCCGCGCGCATCTGCCGGTATAAATTCATCACAGCAGGACTCCACAAACTCACTCAGATTGCCGTTTACCATGGGGTAGCGGTCAGTGCCCTGCTGCATACGCGTCAGGCTAAGCAGTGACTGCACCAGTTCACCCATCTGCATACCCTGCTCCTCAATAACCGCGATGGATTCGAGAAAGTCCTCCCGCGTGACGTCCTTGCGCTTTGCGTGGTCACATTCTGCAAGTATCACGGTTATCGGCGTTCTCAGCTCATGCGATGCGTCCGAGGCGAACTGCCGTTCGGATATGAACGAGGCTTCAAGGCGCGACAGCATCTTGTCAAAGGCGGCTGCAAGGCGGCGCATCTCACTTGGGCCTTTCTTCATGTTCACGCGGCGCGACATATCGTCACCGTCCGATATGCTGTTGGCGGCGCTGACAATGCGCTCCATCGGGAGAAAAGCTGACCAAGCTATCAGCCAGCCGCCGCCGATCGACAGCACCAGCATCACCGGCAGCAGCGTTATCGTCAGCACGAGGATGACGTGCATCAGCTTTGACTGATTGTCAGCCTCCACCATGCCGCGCACCCAAATCTTTGCGACCTCCATATCAAGCTGCGTGTCGTAAACGTATATGTCCTTGCCGTCTGCGTCCACCGTGCGCAGTATGTTCGCCTCAAAAGGAATCTCCAGCAGCCAGCTTTCCGGCTGCGCGCCGTACAGCAACGCACCTGCCTCACTGTAATAGCTGCAATATACGCCCTGCTTGTAGCAGTCCAGATCATCCCATTCAAAATGACCGCGGTCAAACTCCACGTCATCAGCGTTTTTTTGCACCACCTTTACCAGCCGACCGGCGGGGTCGTCCGTAATGGCAGAGCCGTTTATAACCAGCACGAACACCAGCACCATTGCCGACACCAGCAGCATCATAAATGTGACCCACAGCGTCACCCTAAGCTTTGCGGACATGGATGCAGCTCACTCCTCTCTCAGCACCCAGCCGGTGCCCCAAACCGTGTGTATAAGCTTCTTGGAAAAGCCCGTGTCCATCTTCTTGCGCAGGTAGCCGACGTATACATCCACCACGTTCGTCCCGCCCTCATAGTCGAAGTTCCACAGGTTGTTCTCTATCATCTCGCGCGACAGTACCACGCCGCGGTTGCGCACCATGTATTCCAGCAGCGCAAATTCCTTTTGCGTCAGGTCAATGGTTTTCCCGGCGCGCGTAGCCGTGCGGGAGGATACGTCCAGCGTGAGATCTGCAATCGTGTAAATGTTTGAGCGGTTGCCGGTGTATTTGCGCGTCATAACGTGCACAACGGCAATAAGCTCCTGAAAATCAAAGGGTTTTGTCAGGTAATAGTCGCCGCCGCTTTCAAGACCGGCCACGCGGTCGGCCACACTGTCACGCGCGGTGAGAAACAGCACCGGCGTGATGTTCCCGCGCTGGCGCAGCTGGCGCACCAGCTCCAACCCGTCCATCTTTGGCAGCATGATGTCCAGTATCATTACATCGTAATCCGTGGCCAGGGCATAGTCCAGCGCGTCAGCGCCGTTGAAGCAGCTATCCACGCTGTAGCCCTCATCCTGCATTGCGCCGGTGATTATCCGGTTGAGGTGCTTTTCATCCTCTACAACAAGTATTCTCATAGTATTCCCCTCGCTGTTGTGTGTTGGTAATATACTATCTGAAAAGATTAAGAGATTGGTTAATTCTTTTCTTAAAATATCATATTATTATCATCTCGTAAAGTAAAATTGAGAGGAGACACGAACATGAACAAGACTGTAAAGACCATTTTGATCGTAGCCCTCGTGCTCGTGCTTATAGGCGCGTGTATTGGCGGCTTCTTTATTTGGAGACACAACACCACCTATATCGGCCGCAATACCGCGGAGGATATCGCGGTGAAGGATTCCGGCCTCGCCCTCAATGAGATCAAGGAAATAAAGGCCGAGTTTGAGAAGAACCACTACACCGCATGGTATGAAGTTGAGATCGAGACCTTCGGCATGGACTATGATTACGTAATTGACGCGCGCACAGGCGATATCTTAAATTCCACCACGGAATTGGATTAACTGCCTTTCCCATCCCCCCAGCAACATTGCTTCCTAAACCTTGCCTAAAACCGCCGCCCGAACATTAGTTCGAGCGGCGGTTAAATATGTAGATATTGCCCTGCACCCAAAGCCTCCACTTGCCTCGCCCTCTGGGAGAGGTGGCACGGCGTAAGCCGTGACGGAGAGGGTAACAGTCGCCCCAAACCTATCCAACAAACAACACGCAAAAACTCCGACCTATGACTATAATCACAGGTCGGAGTTTTTATTTCAGCTCACGTTATTACACAAATACTTACTTGCCGTAGCTGCTGAGGAACTGTTTGGTGCGCTCTTCGCGGGGATTATCGAACACCTGTTCGGGCGTGCCCTGTTCGGCAATGCAGCCGCCGTCCATGAACAGCACCTTGTCGGACACGGCCTTGGCAAAGCTCATCTCATGCGTCACGACCACCATGGTCATCTTTTCGCTGGCAAGCTGGCGGATAACGCCAAGCACCTCGCCGGTAAGCTCCGGGTCAAGGGCACTTGTCGGCTCGTCAAAGAACAGCACCTCAGGGGTGAGCGCGAGGGCGCGCGCGATAGCAACACGCTGCTGCTGACCGCCGGAAAGCTGATGCGGATAGAAGCCCAGCTTATCACCCAGCCCCACGCGGCGCAGAAGCTCCTCAGCCTTTGCGTCAATAGCAGCATTTATCTCTCTCTTATTTCCGCGGAAATCCTCGCGGCTCTTGGCCTGAAGCTTGGGCGCAAGGGCGACATTTTCGAGCGCGGTGTACTGCGGGAAAAGGTTGAAGCTCTGGAACACCAGACCAAAGTGCAGGCGGTTGCGGCGAATCTCGGTTTCAGTCAGCTTGTGCTCCTTGTCGGAGGAATACAGCACGTCACCATTCACTGTGATAAGGCCGGAATCGGGCATTTCAAGGAAATTCATGCACCGGAGCAGCGTGGTTTTGCCGCCGCCGGATGGGCCGATGACAGACAGCGTCTCGCCGCGCTCCATGGAAAAGCTTATCCCTTTCAATACTTCCAGCTCGTCAAAGCTCTTTTTCAGGTCTTTTACTTCAAGCAAAGCCATAACTCATCCTCCTCACACTCTGAAATAGTCCAGCTTCTTTTCAAGCTGACCCAGCAGCACCGTCAGTAGTCCGCTGAACGCAAGATAGTACACACCGGTGAAGAACAGCGGCCAGATTATACCCGCAGACTTGATGAACGCCTGACCGTTCCACATGACCTCGTACACGGAGATAACGCGCACAAGTGAGGTGTCCTTGACAAGGGTGATTATCTCGTTGCCCATGGGCGGCACTATGCGCTTTATCACCTGCATAAGCGTCACGCGGAAGAAAATCTGCGTGTTCGTCATGCCCAGCACCTGCCCAGCCTCACGCTGGCCGCGGGGAACACCCTCAATACCGCCGCGGAATATTTCGGAGAAATAGCAGGCGTAGTTGAAGATGAACGTAACCATTGCGGCGATGAAGCGGCCGTTTGAGCTGCTGCCCCACCAGTTGTTGCCCAGAATGATGCCCGGACCGTAGTAGATTATCAGAAGCTGGAGCATCAGCGGTGTGCCGCGGATTATCCACACTATAAGCTTGACAAGATAGCTCAGCGGCTTAAAGCGGCTCATTGAGCCCAGCGAAAGAATAAGCCCGAGAGGAATTGCGCCCAAAAGCGTCAGCGCGAATATTTCAAGCGATTTTAGAAAGCCCTGAGAGAGCGATAATAGAACGGTCTGGAACATAGCGAACCTCTTAATATCTGATAGTTATGTATGGGGTTTAAACTCGCGTTCAACGCAGAGAGGGGAGTACCCTCTCTGCGTTTTCTTAAAAGTAAGGATTTATATTGTACACTAGTTGCCGTTATTTTGCAACAATGGATTCCTGCACGCCGTACTGCTTTGCGGTCTCAAGCATGCTGCCGTCATCGTAGCTTGCCTTGAAGAACTCGTTCAGCTTTGCGGCAAGGTCACTGCCGGTGCGGAAGCCAACGCCGTATTCCTCACTCGTCAGCTCAACAGTGTAGCTGAGATCGGGGTAGCTGGTGCCTTCGCCGATCATTGCGCCGGCCATGAGAAGGTCGATAACACAAGCGTCAGCAGTGCCGGCCTTGACCTCCATCAGTGCGGCGGCCTGGTTCTGAACTGCAACCGGCTCAAGCCCAAGCTCCTTAACAGCAGCCTCACCGGCGGAACCGGCCTCAACAGCAAAGCTCAGCTCAGAAAGGCTCTCCTTAGTCTGGTACTGCTCAGCAACATCGGACTTCACAACGACGACCTGTGCATTGTTGCAGTAAGCTTCGGAGCAGGCCATGGAATTGGTAACTTCGGGGGTGAGGGTCATGCCGTTCCATACGCAGTCGATGCTCTTGTTGTTGATCTCAAGGATCTTGTTGTCCCAGTCGATCTCAACGAACTCAGCCTTGACACCGATAGACTCAGCAAATGCATTTGCCATGTCCGCGTCGAAGCCGATCCATTCGCCGCTCTCGTTCTTGTAATCCATCGGCTCAAAGTCGGTGATGCCAACGATGAGTGTGCCCTTGCCCTGGACGTAGCTCAGGTCGCTTTCAGCAGCGGCGTCGGACTTGCTGGCAGAGCTGCTGCCGCAGGCGCACAGCGCGAATACCATGGTGAGTGCGAGAAGCATGGAAATAACTTTTTTCATTTTTGTTTCCTCCCAAATTTTTTGATATGGGCGCATTGTGCAGCCCGGTCTTATTTTCAAACTCCGTCTCGTTTATGCGCTACTTGATTAGCACGCTGCTATAATACCACATTAGCGAAATAAAGCAAGAGGTAATTTGCAATTTAGTTGTGCAAATTTTGCACAGCATATACGACGATGTTGATGCGATTGCCTATTTAAATCCTACTAAAATTATGGTAAATTATAAATGTAGGAATTACAAATAGATTTAGGTATAGAGAATGCTGATAATAAAGGAGGCGAACAAGATGAATGTGACAAGTAAGGGGCGCTATGCCCTGCGCGTGATGCTGGATCTTGCACAGCATCAGGATGAGGGGTTCATCTCGCTCAAAACAATTGCGGACAGGCAGCAGGTGTCGATGAAGTATCTGGAGATCATCGTCAGCAACCTGAAAAAGGCGGCGCTGGTGGAAAGCACCCGCGGCAAAGAGGGGGGCTATCGCCTCTCGAAAGCGCCGGAGGAATACCGTGTGGGTGACATACTGCGCTGTATTGAGGATAACCTTGCGCCGGTGTCGTGCATAAAAAGCGGCAGTGTCCACTGTGAGCGCGCGGGTGAGTGCATGACCGTGCCCATGTGGATGGAGCTGGACGAGAGGATAAACGAGTATCTCGACACGGTGACGCTGCAAGATATAATCACCGGTGAGAGATGGAAAAAAGTTAATTAAATATAAGGTATATATACAGTTGAGAGGAGATAGACACAATGTTTGTATATGCAGATAATGCCGCGACAACGGCTGTCAGCAAGACGGCGCTTGACGCGATGATGCCGTATCTTACAACGATGTACGGCAATCCGTCCAGCCTGTATTCCTTTGCGCAGGACGCTAAAGAGGGGCTTGATGCCGCGCGTGATACAGTCGCTGCGTGCATCAATGCCGAGGGGAAGGAGATATACTTCACCTCCGGCGGCAGCGAGGCCGACAATCAGGCGATTTGGTCGGCGGCGCGTCTTGGCGCGAGAAAAGGCAAAAAGCACATCATTTCCACAAAGTTTGAGCATCATGCGGTGCTGCACACCCTCACCCGTCTTGAAAAAGAGGGCTATGAGGTGACGCTACTGGATGTGCATGAGGACGGCGTTGTGCGCATTGAGGATGTTGAAAACGCCCTGCGTGAGGATACCTGCCTTGTAACCGTTATGTTCGCGAATAATGAGATAGGCACGCTTCAGCCTGTTGCGGAGATAGGCGCACTCTGCCGCGAGAGGGGTGTGCTGTTCCACACGGATGCGGTGCAGGCTGTCGGCCATATGCCGATAGACGTAAAGGCGATGAATATAGATATGCTGTCCATGTCGGGGCATAAGT
Organism: uncultured Oscillospiraceae bacterium; assembly: GCA_964495355.1. Lineage (GTDB taxonomy): Bacteria > Bacillota > Clostridia > Oscillospirales > Oscillospiraceae > Limivicinus. The sequence continues at coordinate 1,079 of CAZBVU010000013.1, read as the reverse complement.
TCCATGCGCCCAAGGGCGTGGGTGCGCTGTATGTGAGAAAGGGCGTGCCTCTTTTCAACCTCATAGAGGGCGGTGGACAGGAGCGCGGCAAGCGCGCCGGAACGGAGAATATGGCCGGTATCGCGGCGATGGCGGCGGCGCTGAAAGAGGCGTGCGATAACATGGCGGAGAACACCGTTAAGATAACCGCCATGCGCGACAAGCTGTTTACTGAGCTTTCCAAGATACCTCACAGCAAGATAAACGGCAGCCTTGAGCACCATGTGCCCGGCACGGTTAATATGTGCTTTGAGGGCATCGAGGGTGAAAGCCTGCTGCTGATGCTGGATATGAACGGTATATGCGCGTCCTCCGGTTCCGCGTGTACGTCCGGCTCACTTGACCCCAGCCATGTGCTGCTCAGCCTCGGCCTGCCGCACGAGGTTGCACACGGCTCACTGCGCCTGTCGATAGGCGAGTATAACACCATGGAGGAGATAGACCATATAATCGCCACAGTGCCAAAGGTGGTGGATTATCTGCGCAATATGTCACCGGTGTGGGACGAGCTGGAAAAGGGCGAGAGACCGCACCTTATATAAAGCAATAAACACATTTCACAATTACACATAAAGGAGATAACAACAATGGCACTTTACAGCGAAAAGGTAATGGATCATTTTCAGAATCCGCGCAACGTTGGCAAGATAGAGGACGCAGACGGCGTAGGTGAAGTCGGCAACGCAAAATGCGGCGACATCATGCGTATGTATATCAAGGTGGATGATAACGGCATCATCACCGATTGCAAGTTCAACACCTTCGGCTGCGGTAGCGCGATTGCCACAAGCTCCATGGCAACAGAGCTTATAAAGGGTAAGTCAGTAAAAGAGGCGCTGGAGCTTTCAAATCAGGCAGTCGTGGATGCGCTTGACGGTCTGCCACCGCAGAAGATACACTGCTCTGTCCTCGCAGAGGAGGCTGTCCGCGCCGCTGTCAAGGATTACTATGACAGAAACGGCATAGCCTACGACCCCAAAGAGCTTGAAATCCACGATTGTGAGCATTGCCACGACTGATAAAACGCAGTATACTTCTAT
>CAZBVU010000012.1:0-53323 GCA_964495355.1 uncultured Oscillospiraceae bacterium | reverse complement strand
TAAATATGCTGCCATGAATCTGAAAAAGCTGGCTGAATGGAGTTGGCGAAACTCCGTTTTTCATCAATTATTCTCGCTTTTACGCCTCAAATATGCAATACCCCCTGCTTCCGCCTAACGTAAGCATGGGGTTCTTTGACAGACTGATGACGCGCTGCAAAATGTTGCAGCGCGTCATTTAACTTTTGTTTACACATGGGCACGGTTGTGCTAAAATAATACCAATATTATATTTTAACGGAGATAGCCGATGTTTGAAAAGCTGAAAGCTTTAAAAAATCAATATGAGCAGCTTGTTGCGCGCATGGAACTGCCGGAGACGTATTCCGACCCTGCGCTGTACGCACGGTATGAGCGCGAATCGCGTGAGCTTGCCCCGATAGTTGAGGCGTACTGCGCCTATGAAAAGGCGGGGGAGGACATGGATGGCGCGAAGCTCCTTATGGACGATGTGGAAATGCGCGAGCTTGCGCAGGAGGAATATGCCACTGCCAAGGCCGAGCGGGAGCGGCTGGAGACTGAGATAAAGCTGCTGCTTCTGCCCAAAGACCCGAACGACAGCAAAAACGTCATCATGGAGATACGCGGCGGCGTCGGTGGGGAAGAGGGTATGCTTTTCGCCTCTGACCTATTTAGAATGTACTCCATGTACGCCGAGCGCAAGGGCTGGAAGATAGACATTGCGAACATCAACGAGACGGAGCTTGGCGGCATCAAGGAGATAAGCTTTGTGGTGGAGGGGCTTGGCGCATATTCACGGCTGAAATTTGAGGCCGGCGGCCACCGTGTGCAGCGCGTTCCGGTGACGGAGTCTGGCGGGCGCATCCACACCTCCGCCGCTACCGTTGCTGTCCTACCGGAGATTGGCGAGGTTGACTTTAAACTGGATATGAACGAGCTGAAAATTGACACCTATCGTTCATCCGGCGCGGGCGGGCAGCACGTCAACAAGACGGAGAGCGCCATTCGCATAACCCACCTGCCGACCGGTACGGTGGTGGAATGTCAGGATGAGCGCAGCCAGTATAAAAATAAAGACCGCGCCTTGCAGATCATGCGCTCAAAGCTGTATGAGGCAGAGGTCGCGCGGCAGAACGCCGCCGTTGCCGCAGAGCGCAAAAGTCAGATCGGCACAGGCGACAGGAGCGACCGCGTGCGCACATATAACTTTCCGCAGAACCGCGTGACGGATCACCGCCTGACAGGGGACAACAAAAACTTCAACATTGCCGCGATTATAAACGGTGACCTTGACGCGCTGATAGATGCACTTGTCACAGCAGAGCAGGCGGAGAAGCTGAGACAGCAGACGGAGGAATAAAGCCGTGAAAACCGAGATGATAATAGATGATATCGACCGCGCCGCGCAAATAATAGCGGCGGGAGGGCTTGTCGCCGTGCCGACGGAGACGGTGTACGGCCTTGCCGCAAACGGCCTTGATGAGTGCGCTGTGCACCGGATATACGAGGTCAAGGGCAGACCGGAGGTAAAGCCGCTGTCGCTGATGGTGGCGGGCGCGGACGCGATGGACGAATACTGCGCCCCTGTGCCGCCGCAGGCGCGGCTTCTGGCGGAAAAGTTCTGGCCGGGGCCGCTCACGATTGTGATGCAGGCAAAGGACACGGTGCCCAATATCGTGCGCGCAGGCGGCACGACAGTCGGACTTAGATGCCCGGCGCATGAGCTGACGCTTGCCGCGCTGAAAGCGGCAAAGCTCCCGTTTGCCGCACCGTCGGCAAACCCGTCCGGCGAGGCAAGCCCCAAGAACGCGCATACGGTGCTGGATTATTTCGACGGCAAGATAGATGCCGTCATTGACGGGGGCGAGTGCGGTATAGGGCATGAATCCACGCTTATAGATATGAGCGCCGCACCTTATAAAATCCTGCGTCAGGGCGCACTGGATAGGAGCGCAATTGCCAACGCGCTTGCAGAGGGTGTGACGCTTGTGGGCATTACCGGCGGCACCGGCAGCGGCAAGACCACTGCGCTAAATACGCTGGCCGAACTCGGCGCGCTGGTAATTGACTGCGACGCGCTGTATCATGAGCTGCTGCACACGGATGCGGGGCTTGTCGCCGCGATAGATGCGAAATTCCCCGGCGCTGTGATAGACGGTGCGGTAGACACGAAAGCACTTGGCCGGATAGCGTTCGCAGATGAAGTGAAGCTGCAAGCACTCAATGAGCTGACACGCGGCTTCATCCTGAACGCTGTGCATGAGCGTATATGCGACCACGCCATGTGCGGCGGCACCCTCGCCGCGATAGACGCGATCGAGCTTTTTTCCAGCGGTGCGGCGGATATGTGTGATGTCACATTCGGCGTGATAGCCGACAGAGAGGTGCGCCTTGCGCGCATACAGCAGCGCGACAATATAAGCCGCGAATATGCCGAGCTTCGCGTGTCGGCACAGCATCCGGACGAGTATTTTATTGCCCACTGCGACCATATTTTGCACAACAACGGCACGAGAGAGGAATTTTCCGACTGCTGTATGAAAATTTTTACGGAGGTATTGAAAAATGAGTGAGCTTCGCGAAAAGCTGTTTTATGAACAGAAGAACGGTTATGACCTTATAGATACGCAGGAGCGCGTCCTGCTGGAGGATTATTGCGCGGGGTATATGGACTTCCTTGACCGCTCTCGTATGGAGCGGGAGGCTGTGCTAAACGCGATTGCACAGGCAGAGGCGCGCGGCTTTGTGGAGTATACCGCCGGTATGCCGCTGGAGCCGGGCATGAAGATATATAAAAATAACCGCGGCAAGGCGCTTATGCTGGCCGTTATCGGCAAACGTCCGCTTGACGCGGGCTGCGTTATCGCGGGCGCGCACGTTGACTCGCCGCGCCTTGACCTCAAGCAGATCCCCATGTACGAGCAGGACGAGCTGTGCTATTTCAAAACGCACTATTATGGCGGCATCAAGAAGTATCAGTGGGTCACCATCCCGCTTGAACTGCACGGTGCAGTCGCCCTCAAAAACGGCGAGGTTATAAATATTGCTCTGGGGCGCGAGAAGGACGAGCCGAAATTCGTCATTACCGATCTTCTGCCGCATCTCGCTGCAGACCAGATGAAAAAAACGCTCTCCGAGGGCTTCACCGGCGAGGGGCTGAACATTCTCCTCGGCTCTGCACCGTATGCTGACGAGGGAAAGGACAGAGTGAAGCTTGCGGTGATGAGCCTGCTGAACGATATGTACGGCATCACGGAGGAAGATTTCCTCTCGGCAGAGCTTGCCGCAGTACCCGCCTTTGACGTGTGCGAGATAGGGCTTGACCGTTCACTGATCGGCGGCTACGGCCACGATGACAGGGTGTGCGCCTACGCTGAGCTGAAAGCAATCTTTGACGTGGAGCAGCCGGAGCGCACCTGCGTGTGCATCCTCGCGGACAAGGAGGAGACCGGATCTGACGGTGTGACCGGTATGCAGAGCAGCGCATTTGACTGCTTTATGGAGGATTTGTGCGCCGCTCAGGGCGTGGCGCTTCGCCGTTGCTACGAAAACAGCTTCTGCATCTCCGCAGACGTTACCAACGCCTATGACCCGCTGTACCCGGAGGTCTCGGAAAAGCGCAGTGACTCCAAGGTAAATTACGGCGTGGGCATCTGCAAGTTCACCGGCGCGCGCGGCAAGTCCGGCACGAGTGACGCTTCGGCAGAGGTGGTCGCGTATCTTAGGCGGCTGTTTGCCGAGAACAATGTCGTTTGGCAACTGGCAGAGCTGGGCAAGGTCGATCAGGGCGGCGGCGGCACAATCGCAAAGTATATGGCCAACCGCAATATCGACACTATTGACGCCGGTGTGCCTGTGCTGAGTATGCACGCACCGTTTGAGGTCGTGGCCAAGTTTGACTGCTACATGACCTATAAGGCCTGCCTTGCAGCCTACAGCGATAAGTGAGAGAAAAATTGCATCACAAAAAGCACAACCGAGAAAAACGGCTGTGCTTTTTTACACGTGTTTAACGTGGAGAAAACTTTACAAGCGCTGTCTTTGTGTTATAATCTAAACTAATGAAACAGACATTATAAATGAGGTGCTGCAATGATAAAGATATTCGTTACCGGAGATAACCATATAGGGCTGAAATATGCCAGCCATGAGCACGCATCCATTCTCGCATCGCGCAGGATTGACGCGTTTGACGGCATGGTGCAGCGCGCAAATGAGGAAGACTGCGCACTTTTTGTCATCACGGGTGACCTTTTCCACACTACGGGCGGTGTGGCGAAAGCAACTGTAAAAACGATTCTGGATTCACTCTCCCACTTTCACGGGACGGTCGTTGTGCTGCCCGGCAACCACGATTACTATGATAACAATGTTAGGGTCTGGCAGTATTTCAAAGAGCTGATGGCGGAGCATGATAATATCCTGCTGCTGACGGACTATCGCCCATACGAGCTGGATGTGGATGAACAGCGCGTGGTGCTGTATCCGGCGCTGTGCACCTCACTGCACTCAGCGGCGGGGGAAAATAATCTCGGCTGGATAAAGGCGGAGAATATCACGCCGGATGACACATACCGCATTGGCATTGCCCACGGCGCGGTAGAGGGGGAGACGATAGACAGCGAGGGACAGTACTTTCTCATGTCACGCGCGGAGCTGGACAGTATTCCGCTTGACGCGTGGCTGATAGGCCACACCCATGTGCCGTTTCCGCGTGGCCTGACGGAGGAGCTCACGCCCACTCAGGACAAGGTGTTCAATGCCGGAACCCATGTGCAGACGGATGTTGCCTGCAACACGGAGGGCGTATGCTTTGTCATTGAGATAGCCGAGGATAAAACCATCAGGGCTAAAAAGGTCATATCGGGCAATCTCCGCTTTTATAGAAAGCATATCACACTCACCGCCGGTATGATGGAGGAGTGTTTGCACCGGACATTAGATGAGCTGGACGATAACAGTGTTGTGGATGTTATCCTCTCCGGCGCTGTCACGGCGGAGGAATATGAGGTGCGGCACACTGCTGTGGATGCAGCGCTTGCCAGGTTTATAGAGGGAACCTACACAGACTATTCGCTAAGCAAGCTTATCTCTAAGGCGCTGATAGATGCAGAGTTTCCGGAGACGTCCTTTTCTGCCGGATTATTGACGGCACTGCTGGACGAGCCGAAGGAGGCACAGCTTGTGTATGAACTGCTGGCAGAACTGAAGGAGGGCAGATAAATGAAGATAACGAAGATCGCCTGCGAGGAGTTTGCAGGTATTCGCGATAAGAGTGTAGCGCTTGAAAGCGGTATAAATGTTATCTGCGGCAAAAATGAAAGCGGCAAAAGCACTCTGGTCAATCTCATTTCGCGCACGCTTTTTCAAAATGTCAAGCTGAACAAGAGAACTGACCGCGATTTTATTGACACATATCTGCCGGCCGCGCGCAAAGGCTCTGTCATCGTCAGCGATTCTGCCGACGGTAGGATATGCTTTGAAACCGACAGCGGCGAATATACCCTCACAAAGGTATGGGGCGCGGATGAACGCTGTGTGCTGTCAACGCCGGATGGCGTTATCCGCAATCAGGAGCGCATTGATGAGGTTCTAAAGGAGGTTTTGGTGTACGGTGAGGGCGTATATGCGGATATGCTGCTGTCCTCACAGAAAAACACGGACGCCGCCTTGCAGACCATTCTTGACGCATCTAAAAAAACCGATGCCAAGGCAGAGCTTGCCGATGCGGTGTCACAGGCGTTTGCAGAAAGTGACGGTATATCCGTTGACGCGATAGAACAGGCCATACAGCGAAAGCTGGACGAGGTGGCAGGCAGTCACTGGGATTATGAGCGGGCACAGCCTGTGCGCAAGACCGGCGGTGGCCGCTGGGCACGAGGCGCGGGACAGATATTGGAAGCGTATTACGCCGTGGACGAGGCGAAAGCGGCTATGAACGAGCTGTCCCGCCTTGAAGCGGATGCAGACAGCACGGCGGGGGACTATGCCGCAAAGGATGCCGCTGTGGCTGTAGCGGAGGAGGAATACACGCGCTTCAGCGCCTATGCAGGGCAGTTAGCCGTGCAGCAGGAGCGAAAGGATAAAATAGCGCGGCTGGATAAGGAGCTGAAGCGGATTGACAGTGCCCTGGCCGAATGGCCGAAGCTGGCTGACAGTCTGGTGCGTGCGCGTGCACTGCTGGAGGAAAAGGCGAACCGCGGAACCCTGAATCAGTACGAGCGCGCAAAGGCGTGTGCAACCGAGCTGAAAGCGCTTGAAGCAGACGCGGCAAACAGCCCTTGCCCTACGGATGAGGAGATAAAGTGTGTGCGCCTTGCACAGCGCAGTATAACCCGCCTTGAAAATATGCTCTGCGGCATAAACCTCAATGCGGCAATAAAGCTGGCGGATGGACACGATGTAATAATAACCTCCCTGCGCACCGGTGAGCGCATTTCCGTAAATGACGGTGCAGCGGCGATACACGAGGCGGTGAAAATCACCGTGCCGAATGTGATGGAGATGCAGCTATCACCTGCCAACGTGGACGTTGCCAAGGTGGAGACTGAGTTGAATGAGCACAAAAGCCGCGCTGCCGAGATATTTACCCGCTATGCAGTGACAAATGTGGAGGCGCTTGAAGAGCTGGCAAATAAAGCTTCTGCGGCAAAGACAAAGGCGGAGAGCGTTTCCGCGCGGCTAAGCTTACTGCTGGGCAACACCACAATGGACGCGCTTGAAGCCGCCGCGGGTGCGATAAGCGGCGCAGTGCGCGGTGAGAATGAGATAGAGCGGGAGCTTGCACTGGTGTGCGCAAACCGTGACCCTGTGCGCTATGTGGCCGCAAGTGAGACGATCATAGGCGGCTATGCTGACGAGTACGGCAGTGTGAATGAGCTGAAAGTGAAGCGCCTTGAGGTTGAAAACGCACTTCTCAAGGCAAAGCAGGCAATGTCCGGCGCGGAGGATATACCGGCGGAGTATGCCGCAATTTCAGACCCGGACGGACACCTTGCGTCACTTTCACGCGAGCTCAAGCGCAAGCGCGAGATGAGGGAGACGGCGCTGACGATAAAAACAGCGGCCGCAAGCCGACTGGAAAGCTTCATGGACAGCAGCAGCGAGAATCCGCGCGAGGTGCTGGAACAGGCACAGCGCCGCTTTGACGAGGCGAAAAAGCTGCTGGATCACTGGATGCACATTGCCGAGGTTTTCAAAGCGCAGAAAGAGAGCATACACGATAATCCCATGCAGGATGTTGCGGCACACTTTGCGGAATATCTTTCCCTTATCACGGACGGCCGCGTCAGCTCAGAGTTCCCCATGCCGGATAAGCTGAACATGAATATCTACAGCGCCAACCGCCTTCTGGATTACGGCAAGCTCTCAGAGGGAACAAAGGAGACGGTGTCGCTGGCGTTTCGCCTTGCTGTGCTGGAGCATCTTTTCCCCGAGGGCGGCGGCGTTATCGTGCTGGATGACCCCTTTGCGGATATGGATGATGAACGCGCTGCACAGGCAAGCAGACTTGTCAAGGCGTGCGCACAGCGCCATCAGGTCATATTCCTCACCTGCCATGAGGAGTATCTACCCATGCTGGACGGCAACAATATTTTTCTTTAACTGTGCATGAAAGTACATTTGCATTTTAAGGAAATATGCGGTATTATAATACATTAGGATAAAGCGGAATGTCCATTTAACTTTGCTCTTAATTTTTTGCGGTATACTTATAGAATGAAAGGATGCAGACTATGGAAAAGCTAAAGGTTTTGATGATAAACGGCAGCCCGAGGGCAAACGGCAACACGGCCATTGCCCTGCACGAGATGGAAAAAGTGTTTGAAGAGAGCGGCGTTGAGTACGAAACTGTGCTGGTCGGTAATAAAGAAGTACGCGGCTGCATAGCCTGTGGCAAATGCACGGAAACGGGCAAATGCGTGTTTGATGATGTTGTAAATGAGCTGGCGGTCAAGCTTGACGCGGCTGATGCACTGGTGGTGGCAAGTCCGGTTTACTACGCCTCTGCCAATGCTACGCTCATTGCGTGCCTGGATAGGCTGTTTTACAGCACGGATTCCAACAAGACTATGAAGGTAGGTGCAAGCGTGGTGTGCTGCCGCCGCGGCGGTGCGTCCGCAACCTTTGATGAGCTGAACAAATACTTCACCATTGCCGGTATGCCCATCGCGTCCAGCCGCTACTGGAACAGCATCCACGGCCAGAAGCCCGGCGAGGCGAGCGAGGACATCGAGGGCTTGGAGACTATGCGTATGCTGGCGCGCAACATCGTGTTCCTTATGCGCAGTATCGCCCTTGGTAAGCAGCAGTACGGTCTGCCGAAGGCGGAAAGCAAGCACTACACCAATTTTATAAGGTGATACAATAATTGTCGCATTGTATCAAGTCCGGTCAGAATCCCTTTCGGCCGGACTTTAAAACAGGCAGGGAGGACTATCGTTGGAAGACAATATTCTGAAAAAGGTGTCAAAATTTATAGTTGATAAGCGCGTGTTTGTACTCATTGCGTTTGCGGCGGCGTGCGTATACTGCGTGATGAGCATAGGCCGTGTGCGCGTAAATGACGACATCACGGCCTTTCTGCCGGCAGATACGGACACACGCCGCGGCTTGACCATAATGGAGGAGGAGTTCACCACCTACGCCTCGGCCAACATCATGCTTGCCAACACCACCTATGAGCGCGCCAAGGCCATGGCAGATGAAATTGCCGAGCTGGAACACGTCACAGAGGTCACTTTTGATGATTCTGACGCGCACTTTGTCAGCTCCTCCGCGCTCATCTCGGTCTCATTCGATGCTGACAGTGAGGATGAGGGCGTAGCGGCCACGATGAACACCATACGCGCAATGACCTCCGGCTTTGACACCTACATATCCTCTGAGATAGGACAGGATCTCGTCACGGAGATCGCGAACCAGATGGTCGGCGTTGTGGCGCTGGCGGCTGTGGTCATTGTGGCGGTGCTGCTGTTCACCTCGCGCAGTTATTTTGAGGTGGTTGTGTTCGCAATCGTGTTCTCTGTGGCGGCGGTGCTGAATATGGGCACGAACTTCTGGCTGGGCGAGATATCGTCAATTACCAACTCTATTGCCGTTATTATGCAGCTTGCCCTCGCCATTGACTATGCCATCATCTTCGCCCACCGCTATCAGGATGAAACCCTGCGCTTTGACACGGAGTATGACGCGCTGGTGGAGGCGCTGTCCAAGTCGATAGTGGAGATATCGTCCTCCAGCCTTACCACTATATCCGGCCTTGTCGCACTGATGCTGATGCAGTTCAGACTGGGGTATGACCTCGGCCTTGTGCTGTCCAAGAGTATTGTGTGCAGTCTGATAACCGTGTTTTTGCTGATGCCGGGGCTTATAGCGTTTTTCGCAGGGCCTCTGCGCAAAGCCAACCACCGCTCACTCGTGCCGCATATTGACGGGTGGGGGCGTTTCCTGATGAAAACCAGATTGGGCTCTGTCAGCATTTTCATTTTGATAATCCCGTTTGCAATATACTGCTCAACCCACACGGAGTACGCCTTTTCCGACAGCACCATTGATGACCTTGTTGTTTCGGAATCCCGCGCGGCCTCCCGCAAGGTGACAGAGACCTTTACCCACGACACAATGATCGCCATCCTTGTGCCGAACACAAATTACGATTACGAAAAAGAGATACTCGCCCAGGCAAAAGAGCTTGACCATGTGAAAAGCGTCACCGGCCTTGCCAATATTGAGATTGAGGACGGCAAGGTGCTTACCGATAAGTATACGCCGCGTATGTTCGCAATGCTGCTTGATATCGACTATGAGGAGGCGCAGATGCTGTACACGGCCTACGGCGTGCAGCATGAGCAGTATCAGCCGCTGTTCGGCAGTTCGGAGACGTATGAAGTGCCGCTTATAGATATGTTCCTCTACCTCTTTGAGAAGATAGATCAGGGCATTGTCACGCTGGACGATGAGGCGGCTGACCAGTTGGACGATCTGCGTGGCCAGTTGGAGCGCGGCGAGGCACAGCTTCGCGGCGAGAATTGGGATCGCATGGTAATTATGGCGGATGTGCCTGACGAGGGCGAGGATAGCCGCGCCCTGACGGATGCCCTGCGCACCCTGGCCGACAGCTATTACGGCGAGGGGGAGTGCCTTGTCATCGGCGAGGTGACAAGTGCGCGTGAGCTGGCAGACACCTTTAATGGTGACTCCATGCTGATAAACGTGCTGACGATTGCGTTCGTGTTCATCATTCTGGTGTTTACGTTCAAGTCTATCGGCGGCGCGGCGCTGCTGGTGTTTGTGATACAGGGCAGTATATGGATAAACTTCACCTTCCCGTACCTCACAGATACCAATGCTTCCTTTGTTACGAATATGATAGTTTCCGCAATACAGATGGGCGCTACCATCGACTATGCAATCGTTATGATGAGCCACTATCTGGACTTGCGCAAGACGCTTGAACCCAAGGCGGCCATGATACAGGCCGTGGACGAGGCGTTCCCCACGGTAATGACCTCCGGTATGATAATGACTGTTGCGGGCTTTTTGATAGCTTACCGCGTGACGGATGTGTACATAGGTCACATCGGCCTTGCGATCGGGCGCGGCGCACTTATATCCGTTATACTGGTTATGACGGTGCTGCCGCAGCTTATCGTGCTGATGGATAAAGTGATAGAAAAAACCAAGATTGGAGCAAAGAAAGGCGGGATAGCGTGAAGAAGTTAACGGCAGTGCTGATGTGTGCGCTTTTGCTGCTGTCACCGGTGCTCGGCGTGGCGGCGGATGCAGCGGAACAAACGCTGGAAAAGCAGGAGACGGTAAGCATTTCAAACGCACAGCAGCTTATTGAGCTTTCTGAAAAGTGCGTGTCTGACACGTGGTCAAAGGGCAAAATCTTCGTCCTTAGAAATGATATCAACCTCACCGGTCTTGATTTCACGCCTATTCCACTGCTGTCTGGCGTGTTTGATGGGCGCGGACACAGCATTATCGGCATCAACTTTGATGCCGCAGGCTCGTCACAGGGGTTCATCCGCTGCGTCCTCGACGGGGGTGAGGTGAAAAACCTCACCGTGTTCGGCACGTTCAACGCTACAGGCTATGGCGAGAATATCGGCGGCGTCGTGGGCGTGAACTTCGGTAAGGTGACAAATTGCAGCTTTGACGGTGACATACAGGCCGTCCGCGTCGCAGGCGGTGTTGTCGGTTTGAATATGGAAAGCGGCACAGTCTCCGGCTGTCAGGCGCGCGGCACGATAAACGGCCAGCACCGCATCGGCGGTATCGCGGGTGAAAACCGCGGTGTGGTTAACGATTGCCAGAGCGCGATGCTGGTGAACACGGAGTATAAGGTCATTGACAGCAGCACCACCGGCTTTGACATCTCCTCGCTCTCCTTTGCGGAGGAGGATATCATAGACATAACCGACCTTGGCGGCATAGTGGGGCTTAATACGGCCAGCGTATCCAACTGCACCAATATCGGCACTATAGGCTATCCCCACACAGGCTATAACATAGGCGGCATCGCCGGCAGACAGAGCGGGCGCATAACCGACTGCACCAACACCGGCGAGATAACAGGCCGCAAGGACGTTGGCGGTATTGTCGGCCAGCTTGAACCGTATTCCCAGTGGAACTACTCCGGCTCAGGTCTTGCCGCGCTGCAAAATGAGCTTTATCAGTTGGAAAGCTCAATGCAGAATGTGCTGCAGCACCTCGGTGCAATGCAGTCTCAGGCGGCACTGCTGATGCAGGAGGCGCTGGGCATTGTGGGTGACAGCAATGATATTATCGGCGGCATGGAGCAGTGGCCTGATTTTGGTGATATAAGCGGCAGCGTAGGCGGTGATACCGGGGGAGACTCCGGCGGCACGGGTGACGCAGGCAGTACCGAGGGCGGCGGAGAAGCCGGCACCGGCGGCACGACCTGGTACGACCCGAATGATGCCGATATGGAGCAGCTCAGCGGCAATATGCAGCAGGTGGTATACCTCATGCAGGAGATGGCAAACGTAATGGGCGATGAGGCGGTGGTTTATGGGCTGCAGGATGTCGTGCTGCACCTGATGAACGCATCCGCCACGATAGTAAACATGATGTATGACCTCACCGACAGTCTGGATAAAGACCCGGAGGTGCATGATATATCCTTGGACGAGGCGGATGAGGATGCCAGTTGTCTTGTTGCACGCTGTGAAAACCGCGCCTACATATCCGCTGACACGAACGTGGGCGGCATTGCGGGCAATGTGGCGCTGGATATCGCGTTCGACCGCGAGGATCAGCTGCAGCTCACCTCCGTTGTGCTGGGCAATGGTCAGTATGAGGTGCTTGCGCGCATTTCAAACTGCGAAAGCTATGCGGATGTAGACGCATTCAAGTCCTATGCAGGCGGCATTGCAGGGCGCATGGATTACGGTGCAATGGTGCAGTGCTCCGCGGCGGGTGATATAAGCGCAGCTGAGGAATATGCAGGCGGCATTGCCGGTTACAGCACGGGCACGCTTGACGGCTGCTATGCGCGCGTTAACCTCTCGGCAACGAGCTATGTCGGCGGTGTTGCGGGCTTGGGTAAGAACATTTCAAACTGCCGCGCCATGCCTCATATCGAAAGCTACGCTGAGTATCAGGGCTCTGTTGCGGGCTATGCTGACGGCACGGTGCAGAATAATATCTACACTGACAGCAATGTCGGCGGCGTGGATGGCTTCAGCTTTACCGGACAGTCGGATTATATGGAGTATGATAAGTTCTCCAAGCTGGAAAATACGCCCGACAGCTTTTTGAAGATAAAAGTCACATTCGATGTTGAGGGTGAGACCGTTGCCACGGAGGATGTGCCGTTCGGCGGGTCGGTCACGGCCTTGCCGGAGGTGCCGGATAAGGACGGTATGCACTGGCAGTGGGATGAATTTGACAACTCTGCCATCTATTACAGCATCGTTGTTGATGGCGAGTATCTGCGGCCGATCACAACGCTTGCAAGCGGCGAGGATGAATCGCTGTTCCTTGCAGAGGGCGTGTTCGCCGAGGGGCAGACGCTTATCGCCGCCCCGTTTGAGCCGGATTGCGCCGCGCTCGGCATTAAAAATGGCAGTGTGCTGATGGCGTACACAATAAAAGTGAATAATTATGATGATGCGCTCACCGTGCGTATGCTGACGGCGGAAAACGGCGCACTGTACACCCTTGATGACGGCGTGCTTACCCCGCTCAATTACAGCCGTGACGGAAGCTATGTTGTATTTCCTCTTGAAAACGGCGCGTCAATAGTGTATCTTGTACAGGACAACACAGGTACAGTTGCGTTGATTGTCGGCTTGTGCGTGCTTGGCGTGCTGGCGGCAGGCGGCCTTGCGCTGGTGCTTATAAAACGCAAGCGCGGCAAGGAAACTGTTGTGGCCGCGGACAATGCAGCTCCTGATTGTACAGACGAGATAACACAGGAGAAATAAAGTGAGTAAATTTAAAAGCTTTCTTGCGAGGAAGAACATTGTCTTTTCCGCCCAGCGCTACGGTATAGACGCGCTAGGCGCAATGGCACAGGGACTTTTCTGCTCCCTGCTTATCGGCACTATCATCAAAACACTCGGCCAGCAGCTTGGCATTGTATTCCTTGCCGATGTGGGCAGCTATGCAATGTCCGTGTCCGGCCCTGCGATGGCGGTGGCCATAGGCTACGCGCTTAAGGCTGACCCGATGGTGCTGTTCTCCCTGGCGGCGGTGGGCTATGCCGCCAATGCAGAGGGCGGCGCAGGCGGGCCGCTTGCGGTGCTGATAATTGCGATAGTTGCTGCTGAGTTTGGCAAGGCAGTCAGCAAGGAGACCAAGGTGGATATCCTTGTCACGCCCGGCGTCACGATTCTTGTCGGCGTCACGCTGGCAAAGTGGATCGCCCCGCCTATCGGCACTGCCGCGGCTGCTTTTGGCCTGCTTATAGATTCCGCAACGAAGCTTCAACCGTTCTGGATGGGCATTGCCGTGTCTGTGCTTGTCGGCATGGCGCTGACCCTGCCCATATCGTCTGCGGCGATATGCTCTGTGCTGCAGCTTACAGGTCTTGCGGGCGGTGCGGCTGTTGCGGGCTGCTGTGCGCAGATGGTCGGCTTTGCCGTGATGTCGTTTAAGGAAAATAGCTGGGGCGGGCTTGTCAGTCAGGGGCTTGGCACCTCCATGCTGCAAATGCCCAACATCGTGCGCAATCCGCGCGTGTGGATAGCGCCTACTGCCGCCTCGGCGATAACAGGGCCGATCGCGACCTGCCTTTTCAAGCTGGAGATGAACGGCGCTGCAATAAACTCCGGCATGGGCACCTGCGGCCTTTGCGGGCCTGTCGGGGTTTGGACAGGATGGCTCTCACCCTCGGCAGAGGCTGCCGCAAAGGGGGCAGCGGCCATATCGCCCACGGCGTTTGACTGGCTCGGCCTCGTGCTTATCGCGATAGTGCTTCCAGCGGTGCTCACGCCGCTTATCAACCTTGTCTGCAGCAAGCTCGGCTGGGTCAGGGATGGGGATCTCACACTGTGAAAAGGGGAGCGGGAAATGCCTGAGATAAAGAAAAATGATTTCCGCAGTGCGGCAAAGCGGAATATTATCTTAATATTTGCGGCCGCAGTCATGGTCGTGTTCCGCTTCATCCCGCCGACAGGTGCGCTGACGAGTGAGGCAATGTCCGTTTTCGGCATATTCATTGCATCCCTTATCATGTGGATGGGCATTTCGATAGACTGGCCGTGCCTGATAACGCTGCTTATGATTGGATTTCTGCCCAGCTACGGCTTTGGCAAGACCTTTTCCGGCGCGTTCGGCAACTCTACGGTCGCGTTTCTGATTTTCACATTCATGCTCGTCTACCCCCTGTCCAAGACGAATTTTGTCCGCCGGTGCACGGTTGCATTTATCACCAACCGTGTCGCGCGCAAGGGCGCGTGGCACTTCATGTGCTTTATGTGGGCGGCGGTGACGTTCATGGGGCTGTTTATTTCACCCTCTGTACTCTTTGTGGCGTTCATGCCCTTTTTGGAGGATATATTCAGCGTCCTTGAGCTGAAAAAGGGCAGCAAGGCGGCAAACTGCATGATGATGGGTACGGCCTTTGCTATCAGCCTCTCCTCCGGTATGACGCCTATCGGCCATGTGTGGCCGACGCTTGCAATGGGCTATTACGCCTCGGCCACAGGGCATGAGATAAACCAGTTTCAATTCATGGCGATGGGCGTACCAACAGGCATTGTCATCCTTGCGCTGATGGTGCTTATCTTCCGCTTTATCCTGCGCCCTGATGACACAGCGGATATTGACCCGCAAAAGGCAATGAGTCTGCGCGGCACAGTTCCGGCACCCGATAGAAAGGAAAAGATCGTCCTCCTTGCAATGGCGGTTACGGTGCTGCTGTGGATAGTGCCCAGCCTCGTCAAGGGCATATGGCCTGCGTTTTACAGCACGGTCAATTCCTGGACAACGGCGATGCCGCCCATGGTCGGCTGTCTTATCCTCTTTATAATGACGGATGATGGCAAGTCGATAATGAGCTTTGCTGACACGTCAAAAAATGTGATGTGGGGCAGTATCCTCATGACCGCTACTGCAACACAGCTTGGAAGCTGTCTTACCAATGCCGACATCGGCATCAGCACATGGCTGAGTGAGCTGCTGGCGCCTGTTGCGCTTGCGCTGCCTGCGTCCGCGCTGGTGGTGTTCTTCGTGGCATGGACGGTGATTGAGACTAATTTCTCCTCCAACATCGTCACCACCACTGTCGTCAGCGCCATTGCGCTCAGCATCACGCTTGCCCTGCCGGAGGGTACGGTCAGCGTATCGGCGATAATCGCGCTTGTTGGCTTCGGCGCATCCGTGTGCAACATGACACCGGCGGGGCAGAGCACCATAAACACCGTGGCCATCGCCTCCGGCTGGACGGATTCCAAGAGTATGTTCATATGGGGCGGGCTGTTCGCACTCGCCGCAATCGCGGTTATGACACTGGTTGGTTATCCACTGGCATCAGCAGTTATGTAAACCTGGCATATAACGCAATACTATAATCGGAAGTCTGCTCTGAAAAATCAGGGTAGGCTTCCGTTTTTACGATGAAAATTAGCACTCAAATTAAAAGAGTGCCAACGTTAACAGTTTGTTCATAGATATAACTATATTTATTAACATTTGTGCGGTATTTTATATACACGATGAAACGAAAGAAATGAAAGTTTCGTCAAAAATAAATGTGTAATAAAATTTTGGAGGTATATATTATGTTTGAACTTATTCCTTTTGACCGCACGATGCGCCACATGGCAAGCTTTGACCCGTTCCGCGAGATGGATAATCTGGAGCGCAGCTTCTTCGGCAGCGCCAGCAATGTTGTGTCTGCATTCCGTACCGACGTAAGCGACACCGGTGATGCCTACAAGCTGGAAAGCGAACTGCCCGGCTTTAATAAGGACGATATCAAGATCGACATTGAGAATGACTGCCTGACCATCAGTGCCGAGCGTAAGCTTGACACCACGGATGAGGACAAGAAAAAGAACTTCGTCAAGCGCGAGCGCTTCTATGGCTCCTACAGCCGCTGCTTCGATGTTACCGGCATTGATGTTGACGGTATTGAGGCCGCCTATACCGATGGTGTTCTCACCCTGACCCTCCCCAAGAAGAAAGAGGAGATCCCCGCCAGCCGCAGACTGGAAATCAAGTAAGCCTCACAGGTTGTGTTTTCAATCCAATCCTTTGTGTGTACAGATAACCAATTAACCATATAACCCTTGTAAAAAGGCGCATCCCAAACAAATGGGATGCGCCTAAAAAATTATCAGGTCTTGTTTGTTTTCAGCGCCTTGCTTTTCGCCCTTTTGCGCAGTGCGCGGTCAAGCTTATCATACACTATGGACGCTGCAATAGCAAGTGCACCACAGCCGAAAAACAGCATCGGCTTGCATTGGCTGACGCTCAGTCCGAGACGGTCAAGCAGCATATAGCACAGCCGGACAAAGTCCTGATGGATAAGGAAGAAATACGCGCTCGATTGCCGAGGAAAATGGTGACGCGGTTTGTAAAAAGGCGTGGAATAATCCCTTTGCCAACAGCGAAATGATAAACCATCGCGACCGAGAACGGCAGTACAATCACAGCGGAGCTGAATTCTTTTTGTGCGAGGAAAAGGTCGCTTGAGTATATGTATATTGCTGCGATGAAAAGCACCACGCACCCAAGATCGAGAAGTGCACACGCACGGCGTCCCTCGCCATCACCCTTAGACCGCGTGAGGAAGATGTAGCCCAGATTGCAGCCTATTGCAAAGTCAAAAAAGCGGAATATCGGGAACATATATCCGAACCACGAGGTAAACTGCACGGCGGCCTGCGTGTCACCGTAAAGCTGACGGGATATTGGCGCAGCGGCAAAGGCAAGCGCAAACTCCGCGCAATATAGCGCGATAACAGCGGCAAAGGCGGTTTTGCGCGAACGGTATGAGCGTATGCAGGAGAGAACATACGGGAACATGAAGTACAAAAACAGGCATACGGACAGATACCACGCCACACCGTTCAGCGATACTGCGTAATCCAACGACCAGGCCTGTATGAGCAGCAGGTTATATACCATGCTCGTCACAATGCCTGCCCAGTCAGTTCCGTTGCTTTCGCGAAAGTATATGTTCAGCGCGAGTACCGGAAGCAGCGCGAGAATGTGCAGGGGATAGAGCTTGCCCACCTTGCCGATTGAAAAACGCAGACTTGCAAGCGGACTGACCGACAGAGCGGGTCTGCCGTAATAGTTGTACGCCATGAGGAAACCGGACAGCACGAAAAATACCGATACACCCCAGTATACAAACTCGATTATGTAGCAATGATGCGCGAAAATGCAAAGGCAGGCCAGAAAACGGAGAGCCTGCAAAGTGTTCATACGCTTATTCACCCTGCGCTCCTTGAATATCAACAATAATTTACGGAACATATTATATCTTGCACTGTCAGAAAAGACAACAAACAATTATGCGGTAATATACGTAAATTTTTATATATTCTTAAATTGCCAATTCCAATATTGTGTGATATAATTCAGTGATTCTTTTCGGATGGAGTAAATTTATGATTTCTTGGCTCACAAGTACGACTGTCGGCAGATTTATTGCAACGTTTTTTATTTCAATGGTTCCCATTATCGAACTTCGCGGCGGTCTGCCGTACGGTATAGGCTTCGGGCTTGATTATCCGCTGGCGCTTGCGGCGGCGGTGCTTGGCAACATGGTGCCGGTGCCGTTTATCGTGGTGTATATCAACCGCATTTTTCACTGGATGCGCCGCCGTATACCCAAGATGGATTCGTTTATCACAAAGCTTGAAAATAAGGCGCACCTCAAGGGCGAATCCGTTGAGAAGTACGGGCCTATAGCACTCTTGCTTTTTGTCGGTATTCCGCTTCCCGGAACGGGTGCATGGACAGGGGCGCTTATCGCGGCGCTGCTGGATATGAAGCTTCGCCACGCTGTGCCGTGCATTTTCCTCGGCGTGCTGATGGCGGCCGCGATCATCACCGGCATCACCTTCGGCGTGATACATATTATCTGAGTTATATATGCTTAATAAGCGCGGATGAAGAAATATTCACCCGCGCTTATTTTGTTTTCATGAACAGTTGATGAAATAATGATTTTATGATATAATATATTAAAAAAGTAACTGAAATAAAGGATATTTTATATATGAGTGAAGATGAAAGACTGCAAAAAGACCCTTTCAAAGAATACCTAAAAGAGTCAGAGCCGGATAAGCGCAGTAAGGGCTACGTTTGGAGCACGGCCATTGGATTGCAGACGGTTGACGGATTAAAAACATCAGAGTATCTAATTGATACAGCGGTCAAAAATATTGAGGGTGAAATTACACTCAAAGAGGCTCAAAATCTTATTGATGCGTATTATGAAGAAAAAGCGGGGCATATATCGGATGACGCGCGTACAGAAGAGGCGGATAAAGTATCTGCACGCATCGCCGAAATATTGTCGGAAACTGCTTTTTCATTTTCACCGAATGAATATATTTCTATTCACAGAAAACTTTTTCAGGGTATTTATAAACACGCAGGAAAGATAAGAGATTATAATATCACAAAAAAGGAGTGGGTTTTGGACGGGGCAACCGTTGTATATGGCAGCGCTTCTGAGCTAAAAGCCACTTTGGAGTATGACTTTTTGCAGGAAAAGGATTTTAGCTATAAGGAATTATCTATGGATGAGATAATCCGGCATCTTGCTAAATTTGTTTCGGGATTGTGGCAAATTCATGCTTTTGGCGAAGGTAATACAAGAACAACGGCGGTTTTCTTTATCAAATATCTGCGCACACTCGGTTTTTCTGCGACAAATGATATTTTTGCCCAGAACGCTTGGTATTTTCGCAATTCGCTTGTTCGGGCTAATTATACCAATATTCAAAAAGGAATTTATGAAACGACCAAATATCTTGAGGTGTTTATAAGAAATTTGGTTTTGAACGAACACAATGAATTATCCAATCGTAATTTGCACATTGACGCAATAATGCAAGACAAAAAAGTAGACATTCAAAACGCAAAAGTAGATATTGAAGCAGAAAAAGTGGACTTTGAAAGTAGACTTTCAAAAAAGTTAAGCGATTTTTCCGCCAAAACAGTTATCCATATTTACAGAATGTTCGATGAATTCGGCTATGATGTGTTCGGAAGAAGTGCTGTTGTGGAACTGCTTGAACTACAAAATTCTAGCGCGTCAAAGCTTATAAAAAAATTATTAGATGCGAATATAATTGAACCTGTAAGCGGTTATGGAAAGGGAAAATATAAATTTTCTAAAATCTGAAATTTGATATAAGATTATAAGATATAAAATAATAAGGGGCTGCAGCGAGAAGAAAAATCGCTGCGCCCCTTTTCTTGACTCTCCCACTGGAAGAGGTGGCACGGCGTAAGCCGTGACGGAGAGGGAGACATCGGAATGAAGATTTTAAGTATATATGGGTTAAGTAATTTGACAGTGTTACAGAACTGAAAAGAAAAATATCAACTGATATGGGGGCAAAAGAAACGGCAACCAATACATACCACACATTGCAAAGCAATGCGGAAAGTGGATATAAGGTCGCCAAATACAAAATATACCACATCACTCTACAGAAAGCATACGACCAAGGCAGACTGTTGTATACAGATAAAAAAAGCGGACAACGCTTCAACTCTGGGAGACAGGGCGCTAATTGCCCCACGACCATAAGTGAAGATGTCCGTGGGAATAATATACAACGGTTCTGGGAAAATGTCAAGTGGCGTGAGTTGAATAATTCAGGAACAAATGTAACGCGACATAAAAATATTCACCCGCGCTTATTTTATACTTGGAATTGACAGCAAAACGCGGTATAATAACTTAGTTATAAATATAATGCGAGAATAGCGCAAAAAATTGAGCCTGTAATCTTAATTGGAGAATCGGAGAAACAATAAACTGACGGAGGAGAAAACATGAAAAAGGAATTTCGTGAAATGTTAAAACAGCGCGGCAGAAAGGAGCTGCCCAACGTGCTTCTCGCCTCGGCTGAGTGTGCACCCCTTTCCAAGACCGGCGGTCTGGCCGATGTGGTGGGCACTCTGCCCAAGTCCCTTGCCGCACTGGGCATGGATGCGCGCGTTATCACGCCGTATCACCGCGTTATTAAAGAAAAGTATGCCGATCAGGTAGAGCATATGTTCTACTTCTATGTAGATCTCGGCTGGCGTCATGAATATGCCGGCATTGAAAAGCTGGTGCTGGACGGTGTTACAATCTACCTTGTGGATTCTGAGCGGTATTTCGGCAACTGGATCTACCGCGGCGGCTACGATGAGATAGAGCAGTATGCCTTCTTCTGCCGCGCAGTGCTGGACGCTGTGCCCAATCTGGACTTTGCCCCAGATGTTATCCACTGCAATGACTGGCACACGGCAATGCTGCCCATGCTTGCGCGCACGCAGTACCCAGGCGCAGTTCAGGAGAAGCTGAAATTCCTGCTGACGATACATAATATCGCGTTTCAGGGCAAGTGCGGCTTTGACTTTGTGCAGGATCTGCTGGGTGTGGATTCTAAATATTACACCTCTGAATTTATGGAGCTGTACGGCTGCGCAAACTTCCTGAAAGCGGGCTGTGTGTTTGCCGATAAAATCAACACCGTCTCCCCAAGCTACGCGTGGGAGATCCGCACACCCTACTTTGCCGAGGGGCTGGACGGGATACTCAACGCCCGCGCTGGTGACCTCTCCGGCATAATCAACGGTATCGACAAAAAGAGCTTCAACCCCAAAACCGACACGAAGCTCCCTGCGCGTTTCGACAGGGGACATCTCGGCGGCAAGGCGCAGTGCAAGGCAGAGCTTCAAGCCAGTCTTGGCCTTGAGGTGCGTCCGGAGGTTCCTCTGTTTGCAATGGTCACGCGCATGACGGAGCAGAAGGGCTTTGACCTGATATCCTGCGCACTTGATGAGCTGATGAGTCATGAGGATATGCAGTTTGTGCTGCTAGGCTCCGGTGAGGACAGATTTGAAAACTTTATGCGCGGTGCGCAGTCCCGCTACCCGGGGCGGCTGTGCGCGTATCTGGGATATAATGAGGCGCTGTCGCACCTGTTCTACGCGGGCAGTGACTTCTTCATCATGCCCTCCCGCTTTGAGCCATGCGGCCTCAGTCAGATGCTGGCCATGCGCTACGGCGCACTGCCGATAGTGAGAGAGACCGGCGGTCTGCGCGACACGGTGAAGCCCTACAACCAGTACACCGGCGAGGGCAACGGCTTCACCTTCGCCAACTATGACGCGTGGGAGCTTCGCGACGCGGTGCGCCGTGCGCTGGCCGTATGGCAGCAGCCGGATACTATGAAGCACCTCATCTCCAACGCAATGCAATCTGACTTTGGCTTTGAAATTTCTGCACAGGAGTACGCAAAACTGTACATATGCATGCTGTAAACAACACCAGATATAATATATATTTCGGCGGCAACTATAAAGAGCGCTGGTCGGATGATTATACCCTCTCTATAGAATACCTTGACCGCCGCGTGGTAACGGCGGAGCTTGCGGATGGCTGCTGGCACGCTGTCGGCGGGGATGCGGCGCTGTGCGCCATGCTGGAGGGCAGTGATTGCCCTCCGCTCACCCGGCAATATTTTGACGCGGCGGCCACAGCATACCATGCAGCACAGGTGTGCCTGCGCCGTGGGCTTACGCTGGACAGACTGCGCGAGTGCTTTTACTCTGACGCAAACCCACTGGTCGCGCCGGAGCTTATGCGCCTTTTGATGGATGACTGCGGCTTCCAGATGAATGTGGCCTATAATGTTGTCACACACTGCTGTGCCGACATTCGCGCAGACGGGGTGAACACTGACAGCGTGTATGCTTTGCAGCCGCGCACGGCGCACGTCATAAGCCTTCTGCGCTCTGCGGCGATGTGCCGCCTGTCCGTGATGTTTGATGCACGGCGCGCGGAGTTTCGCGCACCGTCCGGCGCGGCAAAATGCGGCGATGATATCCGCCTTGCGTTCCGCGTACTGGGCGGCGTGGTGAAAACGGCGGAAGTGGTGGTGTACGGTGACGCAGGGCGCACCGAATACCCCATGCAGCGCGAGGGGCGCGACTATGCAGCGCATTTCACCGCACCCGATAAGGCGCAGGCACTGTGGTATTTCTTCCGCATTGAGACGGCGGACGGTACACACTGGCTGTGTCCGGATGATACCGGCTTCATTGGCCGCGTGTCCGGCCGCGAGAGCGGCGGCTTCCGCCTGACGGTTGCGCTTGAGGATTTTGACACACCGGCGTGGTTTCGCCGCAGTGTGATGTATCAGATATTCCCTGACCGCTTCGCTTTTTCCGATGATGACACGGCAAAGCGCGGGGTAGAGTATCACTGCGCCCTTGGACAGACGGCGGAGCTGCACGGCAGCCTTGATGAGCCTGTGCGCTGGCAGCCGCGTGAGTTTGAGCGGGATTATAGTCCTGACGATTTTTACGGCGGCACACTGGCCGGTATAGAGCAAAAGCTGGATTATCTGAAAGAACTCGGTGTAACCGTGCTGTATCTCAACCCGATAGTTGAGGCGCGCTCAAACCACCGCTATGATACCTCCGACTATATGCGCCCTGACCCCATACTCGGTACTGTGGAGGATTTTCAGCGCCTGTGCGAGACAGCACGTGAGCATGGCATACGCGTTGTGCTTGACGGTGTGTTCTCCCACACCGGCGCGGACAGCGTGTATTTCAACCGTGACGCGCATTACCCCTCATTGGGTGCGTGTCAGGGGGAAAAATCCCCGTATTATAATTGGTACGATTTCAAGTCGTTCCCAGCAGATTACCGCTGCTGGTGGGGGTTTAAAGACCTGCCGGAGGTGGAGGAGACTAATCCCCAGTGGCAGGACTTCATCATTGAAAGTGATGACAGCGTTGTTAAAACGTGGCTCAGGCGCGGCGCCTCAGGCTGGCGGCTTGATGTTGCGGATGAGCTTCCCGATGAGGTGCTCACTCTTATCCGCCGCGCGGCAAAGCAGGAGAAGCAGGACGCGCTGATCCTTGGCGAAGTATGGGAGGACGCGGTGATAAAAGAGAGCTATGGTTCGCGCCGCAATTATGCGCTGGGCTATTCGCTCGACTCGGTTATGAATTACCCGTTCAGGAATGCAATGCTCGCCTTTGCGCGCGGGCATATCAACGCCTACGCCCTGCGCGATTTTCTTATCGCACAGCAGATGAACTACCCCAAGCCCATGTATTATTCGCTCATGAACCTGCTCGGCAGTCATGATGTTGACAGACTGCGCACGGCGCTGAGTGTGGATTTCAACATCCGTGACCTCAGTCGTGAGCAGCAGGTGGCGCTTAATATATCGGATGCGGCACTGGCGCGTGCGCTCGTGCTTGAAAAGCTGTGTGCTCTCGTGCAGTTTGCCATACCCGGTGTTCCCAGTGTCTATTATGGGGATGAGCAGGGAATGTGCGGCGTGTGCGACCCGTTCAACCGTCAGCCGTTCAAGGAGGGGGAGCGTGAGCTTCACGATTACTATGCCCACCTTGCAAATATGCGCCGGTCAGCGGATGCACTCAGCACCGGTGAGGCTGTGTTTATGGCGGAGAACAGCGATGTGCTGATGATACTGCGTTATATAACCTCCGGCGCGGACGCGCTCTCGCAGAGTGCGGAGAATGGGGTGTACCTCGCTGTCATAAACCGTGCAGAGCGGGATATGGACTATTGCGCCGACTGTACCCCTGCCGACTGCGGTGTATATCGCGGCACGATAAAGGCGCAGAGCGGCGAAATAATTAAACTCAGATAAAGGATATAGAATGATGCAGAAAGAGCGCGAACAAGTAAATACAGTGGCGTCACAGTACGCCGTTCCCGCGCTTTCTGCGCTTATATCGGGGCTTGCGGCGTATCTTTATGTGTTCACGAATAAGCTTTTGAATCTGGACGAGATCGCAGGGCTTTTCGCCAAGGGTGAGTCCATAAGTTCAGGCAGGTGGGCGCTTGCGCTGACAAGCTATATTTTCCCCGATGTGTCCATGCCGTGGGTAAACGGTATGCTTTCGCTTTTGATGTTGACTGTGGCCGTGTGCATCACTGTGCGCGTGTTTGAGATCAAAAGCGGCGTTATCAAGGCGGTGCTTGCCGCGCTGATGATCGTTTTTCCCTCGCAGATCGTCACATTCAGCTATATGTTCACCTGCGCACCCTATGCGCTGGCTGTGATGCTGGCGGTGGGGTCTGTGTATGTGGTGCTGTGCCGCACTGAAAGGTGCAGATTCATTCCGGCAGCAATCATGCTGGCGTTTTCCCTCGGCATATATCAGGCATACCTCGCCGTTGCGGCAAGCTTCTGCGTGGTGTATCTTATAAAGCGCACGCTTGACGATGAGTGGACACCTGCTCAGATCATACGCTGCGGCGTGGCGTGCCTTGCTTATCTTGTGCTCTCGCTTGCGGTATATTTTGTTGTGAATAAGCTTACCATGCTTATCACGCATACAGAGTATAATTCCTACGCTGATGCAAGCTTTCAGACGGATCTGCCGTCACTGCTTTTCGGCCTGCGCGTTGCGTTCACAGCCTTTTTGGGGTATTTTTATAAGGGGTACTACCATCTTATCGCAACGCCGCTTTCGACGGTTATGCACCTTGTATGCGCTGTGATAGTTGGGGTGGAGCTTGTTGTTTATTGCGTGCGTCACCGTGCGTCAATAAAGCGGGTGGGGCTGCTGGCTGGGCTTATTATCCTTGTGCCGCTCAGCGTGAATTGCCTTTATATAATCTCGGCTCAGCGCCACACGCTGATGCTATATAGCTTTGTTGCGGTGTATATTCTCGCCGCAGTCGCAGCGGAGAGCATAATGGGGCAGACGCATACGCGTGCGCGCGATGTGCTTATCGCGTCTATGGCTGTTGTTGTGCTGTGCAATGTGCTGTACGCCAACAGGCTGTATCTCAAAATGAAGCTGGAATATGAAAATGCGTACAGCTTTTATTCCACACTCGCCACGCGCATCAAGACGACCGACGGCTATGACGGAGACACGATGGTGCTTATAAGGGGCGATGCGCATGAGCTGCTGCACGAATCCACGGAAATTGATACCTCCGACTTGGTTGGCATAATGGAGGGGCTTATCAACGTGTACAGCCGCGACGATTTTATCACCTACTATGCAGGCTTTGACCCGCCCGCCTTTGACTGGGCGAAGTGGGATGCGTCCGGCGCGGGTGCAGAAATAGACGATATGCCGATATACCCCTATGACGGTTCGGTGAAGAAAATAGGCGACTTCATTGTGGTCAAGCTGGGATGAAGCAGGGAGAGGGAGCAGGAGAATGAAGTTAAAAAATGATAGTCTCTTCACGCTAGTAGTCGAGCATAAGATCCCACTTATTTCAGGTGTAGTGTGCGGGATGCTTGCCCATGGGCAAGCATTGACAAATAAGTTTGTCAATGCAGATGAGCTTAATTATCTTTTCGGAAAGGGTGCAACGCTTGATTCCGGGCGCTGGATGCTTGCACTGACAAGCTACATTTTTCCCGATGTGTCCATGCCGTGGATATACGGAGTTATCACAATTGTGCTGCTGAGTATTGCCGCGTGCGTGATTATACGCACGTTTGAGATAAGAAGCAAATTTTTACAGTTACTATTGGTGGGAGTAATTGTATCGTTTCCTGCGGAAACACTTGCCTTTGCATATATGTTTACAGCTGCACCCTATGCGCTTGCTGTGCTTTTGGCCACGTTGGCAGTGTATTTGTTTTTGAGCAGAGTTAGATACAGGTATGTTCTGTGCTCGTTGCTTATCGCGTTTGTTTTGGGAATATATCAGGCGTATATATCACTTATAGCGGCGCTGATGGTGGCGTATCTTGTGATAAAGACACTGGATGATGAGTGGGACTGGCGAAGAATACTAATTTGTGGCGTTGAGTGTATTGCCCTGCTTGCTGCAGGTGTGATATTGTATTTTGCAATCAATAAACTTATAATGACAGTGACGCACACTGAGTATAATGCGTATGCGGCAGCATCACTTAAAGTTGATATTTTGAAAGGCATATATGTAGCGTATTGGACGTTTGTGGAGACTATAATTCACAGATATCTTCTGTTTGTTCCAACAGATTTTGCACGTTTTCTTCATGTAGGGCTTATTGTGCTATGTGCAATTGCAGGTGCAAAAAGGTTCGTTTTCCAAATGGATTGGAAGAAAAAACTGGTTTTTGTGGTGCTTATATTAGTATTGCCACTTGCGGTTAATTGCCTTGCAGTTGTTACGGAATATCAACATTCGTTGGAATATTTCGGCTTTATAGCGCTTTATTTTCTTGCCTGCGTTATAATTGACAGATGCTCATTTGAAAGAAAATACATAAGGGATGCAGCGTCAGTCTTAATGGCACTTTTAATAATATCCAACTGCGCGTTTTCCAATATGGTGTTTTTAAAACAGAAGCTTGTTTATGAGGAAAGCTATGGTTTTTGTCAGCAGATTGCTGCAAAAGTTAAACTTCTTCCGGAATATACAGGAGAGGAAACCTTTGTGTTTGCTGGGGCATCCACCAATAAGATATACTCGGTTCCTGAAATAAATATGTGGAATATTATTGCGGTTAGGAACGATATGCTGGGTGTTTATTCCAGAGGCGATTTTATGCACGATTATTTGGGTGAGGCGTATACCATAGAAAATGCAAATGTCGGCACTGTGGATTACGGATTTGATCCAAATGAAGAGTTTGTGGAAAAATATTGTTCCATGACGACTTTCCCATCAGATGGTTCTGTTGTGAAATATAATGATATGATAATTGTAAAATTAAGCTGATTGACGGTTCGGTGAAGAAAATAGGCGACTTCATTGTGGTCAAACTGGGATGAAGCAGGGAGAGGGATAGTGCAATAATCGGCATTAGCCGGATGGATTGACAGCCTATATTTGCGTTTTACTTATTTGCAAGGCGTATTGTATTTTGACACAAAAGATATTATAATAACTATTATGATAGCCATTGATAAGAAAGCTCGTTGGCAAAATAGGGCAGTTCACTAACCGCAACTGACGGAGGATGCACCGTGACAGAGAGACTAAACAAAAAAATAGATAGCCTCAGCCGTCTGTGTGCAAGGATCGTTCTGGCGCTTGCGCTGCTGTTCATGGCATATCTTATGCCGATGTCGCTCATCCGCACGACAGGAATGAGCACCGGCAGCGGCATCGGTGAGATCGTCAGCTTTAATTACGATAACTTCTTCCTCAACATCATCGTGCTTATGATATGCACGGCGGTGGTGTACATCATCCGCCGCCTTATTGCACAGCGCAGTGTCGCCAGCGTCACGGCTTTTATGGCGGTATGGCTGGGTGTGCTGGGCGTGGTGTTTGTGTTGTCGGCAAAGCTTCAGCCCTCTGAGGATTCATATATTGTCACGTTTTTTGCCCGACAGGCGGCAAAAGGCGACTATAGCTATTATAATAATTACTTCCGCTGCTTTCCGTTTCAGCTCGGCTTTGCCCTGTATGAGGAGCTTTTCTTCCGCGCATTCGCACTTGTCATGCCCAATGCGCCGGTGGGATTCTCATCCCTTGCCTTGCAGGGGATGAATGTCGCGTTCCTCATGGCGGGCAGTGTGTGCCTTGTCAGGTGCGCTTCCCATATATTCAGAAATGATGATATCACGCGCGTTACGGCGGTGCTTTTCATGTTCTTTTTGCCGGCGCTGCTTTTCTGCACGTATATGTACGGCGTTCTGCCGGGATTTGCCGCCGCCTGCGCGGGCGTGTTGATGTTCCTGCGCTTTCTTGAGCGGGAGCGGGTGTGCGATGCAGTCTTATGTACGCTTTTCATGGCGCTTGCCGTCATACTAAAGCTAAACTGTATGATCTTTCTTGTCGCTATAGCGATAATCTGGCTTGTTGCGCTTTTAAAGAAGCCGACCATAAAATCCGCTGTGTGCCTTGTGCTGATGCTGACCTTCGTGCTGTGTGCAAAGGGGCTGCCGCAGAAATACTATGAGGCGCGCATGGATGTTGATTTTGGTGACGGTATACCGCTGACAGGCTGGATGGCCATGGGCTTGAGCGAGGGGAAAAGCTGCTCGGGCTGGTACAACACAACGTATACCACGGATCTTTTCGCGGCGGTGGACTATGACAGCGCCGCGGCATCACAGGCCGCCTGTGACGCGATAAAGGAAAGGGCGGCGCATTTTGCAAGTGAGCCAATTGAATGCAGGCATTTTTTCTCACGCAAGCTTTTAAGCCAGTGGAATGAACCGACCTATCAGGGGCTGTGGACAAATCAGGTGCGCAAAAGCTACAGTGAACAGGGAGAAGTGTTCAAACTTATCTGTAAGACCTTTGCAAGGCGGCTCACCCAGCTTATGAATTATTATCAGCAGCTCATATTTGCGGGCTTCTCGCTGGGTCTGCTTCTGCTTCTGCGCCGCGGCAATATTAAAGGGGCGCTGCTTCCGCTTATTGTACTGGGCGGGTTTATCTATCATCTGCTGTTTGAGGCGAAGAGCCAGTATGCGCTTGTGTATATCATGCTTATGATACCGGTCGCCGCATATGGCTTCGTCAGACTGTCGGATTTCGTTGAAAAGAGGAGTGCAAAGCATGGAAAATAATAACCGAACACCGCTTGAACGTGCGCTGTCGCGTGCGTTGGCGGCCACAGCGGGCGACAGACTGCCGTTCTTCTCCGTGCTTGCTTTCGGCTTTGCCGCGCATATGTTTGCCTTTGCAAATAAGCTCGTCAATGCAGATGAGATAGAGTCCCTTTTCGGCAAGGGTGCAACCATCACCTCCGGCCGCTGGGGGTTGGAGGCGGTCAAGCCCATATTCCCCGACTATTCCATGCCGTGGCTCTACGGCGTTATCAGCCTCTTGCTGCTGGCGGTGTCGGTGTGCCTTATTGTGCGCCTTTTTGAGATTAAAGGGAAACTCACGCAGATTCTGCTTGCGGGTATGATAGTGGCGTTCCCGTCACAGACAGGCACCTTCTGCTTCATGTTTACAAGCTCTGCATATGCGCTGTCGTTCCTCTTTGCGGTGCTGTCGGCGTATCTTTTCTGTCGGGGCGGCGTAAGGCGCGGCGTTATCGCCGGTGTGCTGCTGACGCTGTCTCTCGGCATATATCAGGCGTATATCGCGCTCACGGCGAGCTTACTTCTGCTGTACATGATAAAGCTGCTGCTGGACGGGGACACGCGTACACCTGCCGCAATAAAATTCGGTCTGACGGCGCTTTTGATGATGGTGGCCGCGCTTGCGGTGTACGGTGTCATCACGCTTGCGGTGTTCAAGCTTACAGGTGCTGAGTTTAATGCCTACGTCCGCGAGAATACCAGCGGCGCGGGGATACTCGGGCGTATACGCATGGCGTATGATTTCTTCATCTATTATCTCAGCTATCGCGAGTATGCCCTTGTCACAAGTGAGCTGTCGCGCTGGCTGCACATTGCGCTTTTTGCGCTGTGCTTTATCGGCATCGTCTGCCGCGGTGTTAAGCTGATGCGCACAGGGCGTGCGCTGGATGGCGCATTGCTTGTGGTGCTGGTGCTGCTTTTACCGCTGAGCGTGAACTGTATGTTCCTTGCAATGGCAAAGGAGTCTATACATACGCTGGTGATATACAGCTTTGTTGCGTTTTATGTGCTGGCGGCAATGCTGCTGGACGGAGTGTTTTCCGGTTCGGAGACCATCAAGCGCCTCGCACGCGATGTGTGCTACGTGTCACTTGCCGTTATGCTTATGGGCAATGTGTACTTTGCAAACGCGGTGTATCTCGATATGTATCTTGAGTATGAAAACGCCTATTCGTTCTATTCCATACTCCTTGCGCGGGTTGAGAATATGGACGGATTTGACGAGGAGACAAAGCTTGCGCTGATCGGGCATCAGGATAATGCCGTTACAACCAGGCCGGAGATCGACCTAGGCTACATCATGGGGCCGAGCCACGACCTTATCAACATCTACTCTCGTGAAAATTTCCTCCGCCGCTATATGGGCAGCACAATCCCGCTTGCCACGGCAGAGGAAACGGAGAAGCTCTCTGCCACGGCGGAGTTTGCCGATATGGAGGAATACCCATATTACGGCTCAATACAAATGATAGACGGTTATGCCGTTGTTAAGCTGGGCTGAGGGGGTGCACGATGAATAAAAGCTATTCTCTCTGTGAGCGGGCGTTTATCACCGTGGCAAGTGCCGTGCGCCGCAATGCGTTGACTATATCAGCCTCACTCTGCTTCGGCTTTCTCGCGCATATGTTCGCTTTCACCAATAAGCTCTTAAATGCTGACGAAACGGCAGCGCTCTTTTCCAAGGGGGCAACCGTCACCTCCGGGCGTTGGGGACTGGAGCTGACAAGGCTGGTTTTTCCGGATATCTCCATGCCGTGGATATATGGTGTACTGGCGCTGCTTTTAATGACGGCGGCTGTATGCTTCACCGTTGACCTGTTTGATTTCAAAAAGACGGCATCGCGCGTGCTGCTTTGCGGCGCGTTTATGGCGTTTCCGGCGGTTACAGGCAACTTCTGCTATATGTTCACCAGTACATCCTACTCCCTTGCGATATTCCTCGCCGTGCTTGCGGTTTGGCTGTTTGCAAAAGGCGGCAAGGGCCGCGCGGCGGTGGGCTGTGTTGTGCTGGCGCTGTCACTTGGCATATATCAGGCGTATGTCGCACTGGCGGCAAGCTTTTGCGTGGTGTGGCTTATCAAGGCGCTTATGCAGCCAGAGCTTGATGTGAAGTCGGTTTTGAAAGCGGCGGTAAGATTTTTTGCCCTGCTCGTGGTGTCACTGGTGCTGTACTACGCGGTGACGCTTGCGGTGGAAGCGGCACTCGGTGCCGGATATCAGGAGTATGAGGTCACATCCGGCGGCGGTATTCTGCACGGGCTTCTTGTGGCGTACAGCGCCTTTGTCGGCATATTTACATCCGGCAACTTTGGCTTTGTCACGTCAGGGGTATCCCTTGCGGCGCACTGCGTGTGCGCGGTGATAATCGTTTTCGGTGCGGCTGTGGCCGTAATACGCACACACGATGCAAAGCGCGGCATACTCATGCTCATCCTGGCGGCAATCTACCCATTGAGCGTAAATTGTATGTACCTTGCGGCATCGTCAGATATTATCCATACGCTCGTCATTTTTTCGTTCGTGTCCTTTTATGTGCTGACGCTTGCCGTGCTTGACAATATGCCCGACTGCCGCAAGGCGGTCAGATATGTGTGCGCTGCGGCGATGGCGGTCATCATCCTGTCAAACGTATACTTTGCAAATAAAGTGTACCTCAAGATGTATCTTGAGTATGAAAACGCGTTTTCATTTTATAACTCCCTGATGGCGGATATAATGGAAACGCCGCAGTTTGAGCGCTATACGGTCATTGACCTCGTCGGCAGCACGCGAAGCGGCCTCACGGACTTTGATGAAGAGTTGGATCTCGGCAATTTCATGGGTGCGAACGATGATCTTGTGAACATTTACACCCGCATAAGCTTCATCAAATATTATCTCGGCCTCGACCTGTATATGTACCGCGAGGACACTATACTCGACTGCGATTGGTACGATGAAATGCCGTGCTATCCCGAGGAGGGGTATATAAAATTCCTGCCGGATGAAGGCCGGCTGGTGGTAAAGCTCAGCTAACGGCTGAGTGTAAGAAGGATTTATTATCAGACTGCTTTTTTTGGAGAGCATATGGACGGTTTTAAGCTTGTTTCTCAATATGAGCCTACCGGCGATCAGCCGCAGGCGATAGACGCGCTGGTTGCGGGCATAGAAAATGGCCTTGACGAGCAGGTGCTTCTCGGCGTTACCGGCTCCGGCAAGACGTTTACCATGGCCAATGTTATCGCGCGCTTAAACCGCCCTACGCTCGTCCTTGCGCATAATAAGACCCTCGCCGCACAGCTTTGCAGCGAGTTTAAAGAGTTTTTCCCCGAAAATGCGGTGGAGTATTTTGTCTCCTATTACGACTATTACCAGCCTGAGGCGTATATCCCGCATACTGACACCTATATCGAAAAGGACTGCGCCATAAACGATGAGATAGACCGTCTGCGTCTGTCGGCCACGTTCTCTTTGTTGGAGCGGCGTGACGTTATCGTTGTGGCGTCAGTTTCTTGTATCTACGGCTTGGGTGAGCCGGATGATTTTGCAAACATGGCAATATCCATGCGCCCGGGTCAGGTGTGGTGCATGGATGAGCTGCTGCGCAAGCTTATTGAGGCGCGGTATGAGCGCAATGACATCGCCTTTGACCGCAATATGTTCCGCGTCCGCGGTGACACGGTGGAGATTTTCCCCGCCTACTGGAATGACCGCGCCATACGCGTGGAGTTTTTCGGCGATGAGATAGACAGAATAAGCGAGATAAACGTTGTCACAGGTGCGCCGACGCGCTACCTCACACACGCGGTTGTGTATCCAGCCAGCCACTACGTCACGCCGAAAGAGAAGATGGCCGCCGCGATAGAGCGCATACGCAGTGAGTGTGACGAGCAGGTGAAGTACTTCACCGACAATAATAAGCTTATCGAGGCACAGCGCATAAAACAGCGCACTGATTATGACATAGAAATGATGCAGGAGCTGGGCTATTGCAGCGGTATTGAGAACTATTCCCGCATTGTTTCAAATAGACCGGTAGGCAGCCCGCCAATGACTCTTTTGGACTATTTTCCGAAGGACTTTTTGCTTTTTGTGGATGAAAGCCACGTCACACTGCCACAGGTGCGCGCAATGTACCGCGGTGACAGGGCACGCAAGGAGTCACTGGTGCAGTTTGGCTTCCGCCTGCCGTCCGCGTTCGATAACCGCCCGCTGAAGTTTGATGAGTTCGAGGCGCGTATACACCAGCGCGTGTTCGTGTCGGCAACGCCGGGCGAATATGAGCGCGAACACGCCGGTCAGATAGTAGAGCAGATAATCCGCCCGACTGGGCTTCTGGATCCGGAGATCATTGTGCGTCCGACAGAGGGGCAGATAGATGATCTTATTGCGGAGATAAACGGAAAGATCGCGCGCTCTCAGCGCGTGTTGGTAACAACGCTTACAAAGAAAATGGCAGAGGATCTCACCACGTATCTGATGAACGTCGGCATCCGCTGCCGATATATGCATCACGATATCGGCACTATTGAGCGCATGGAGATAATCCGTGACCTGCGCGTGGGTGAGTTTGATGTGCTTATCGGCATTAACCTTTTGCGCGAGGGCTTGGATATCCCGGAGGTCGGCCTTGTGGCGATACTCGATGCTGATAAAGAGGGCTTTTTGCGCAGTGAGACCAGCCTTATCCAGACCGTTGGCCGCGCCGCGCGAAATGCGGAGAGCATGGTCATCATGTATGGTGACACTATCACGCCCTCAATGCACGCCTGCATTGATGAGACGGCGCGCCGCCGTGAAATACAGACGGCTTACAACACCGCGCACGGCATAGTGCCTAAAACCATAATAAAGAGCGTGCGTGAGCTTATCGAGATATCCTCTGACACCACGCAGATAAAGAAAGCAAACGGCGTGAAGCTTACCGAGCATGAGCGCAAGGCGCTTATCGACCAGTTGGAGACCAAGATGCGCAAGGCCGCGCAGATGCTTGAATATGAAATAGCAGCACAGCTTCGTGATGAGATAATCAAGCTGCGCGGGGAAAAGTGAGGAATTGTGCATGAATTTGATGATAATAGACGGCAACAGCATCGTAAACCGTGCGTTTTACGGTGTCCGCGCCCTCACAGCCCCCGACGGCACGCCCACAAACGCGGTGTATGGCTTCCTCGCCATATTCCAGCGTATTTATGACGAGGTGAAGCCTGACGCGGTATGCGTCAGCTTTGACCTGAAGGACCCTACGTTCCGCCACCGGGCGCATGACGGCTACAAGGCGCAGAGAAAGCCCATGCCGGAGGAACTTGCAGTGCAGATGCCCCTATTGAAATCTGTGCTGGACGCAATGGGTATACGCCGGTATGAGCTGTCCGGCTATGAGGCGGACGATATTCTCGGCACGGCGGCAAAGCGCTGCGAGGAGCAGGGGTGGACGTGCTGTGTTGTCACCGGCGATAAGGACAGCTTGCAGCTCATATCCGATAAAACCACGGTCTGCAATGTCAAATCGCGCATGGGCAAGACGGAGACGATAATGTACACCCCCGCGCGATTTTTTGAGGAATACGGCTTTGCACCGGCGCAGATGGTTGACCTGAAAGCGCTGATGGGCGATACCAGCGATAATATCCCGGGTGTGCCCGGTGTCGGTGAAAAGACCGCTATGGAGCTTGTGCGGCGCTATGGCACGGTGGAGGATATTTATAAAGACCTTTCCACGCTTGATATAAAAGAGGGCGTGCGCAAGAAGTTGAGCGCTGGGGAGGAGAGTGCGCGCACATCCTACTGGCTGGCCACCATTCTGCGCGAGGTGCCGATGGAGTTTGCGCCGGAGGAGAACCTGTGGGCGCATGATTATAAAGCGGAGCTGTTTGGCCTTTTCAAGCAGCTTGGGTTTAATAAGTTCATAGAAAAATGGGGGCTTACTGAAAGCGCCGCGCCGATAACGAGCGGAGAAAACAGCATCGGGGCGCACATGGAGTGTGTTGAGCTTGCCGATGCAGAAAAAGCATACGAGCTTGCCGAGAAAATAAAAAATACAAAACTTGTCGCTGTGCAGCCGCTGGACGGGCTTGACAGGATAGAGCTTTGCGACGGTGAGCGGGTGTATGCGGCATCATGGGCGCAGTGCGGTGATGGCTATAATGCGCTGCTGCACACGGTATTCAGCCCCGAGATGAAAAAATACGCCGGCGGCGTGAAGGACATTATGCGCCTTGTGCAGAATGAGGGGCTGAGCACAGAGGGCTTTGCATTTGATACGGCGCTTGCGGCGTATCTTCTCTGCGCGACCGACAGCGATTATAAGCCGGAGCGCGTCTCCATGCGCTATCTCGGCGAAGAACGGCATGGCGCGGAGGCTGTATGGCTTTTGCAGCCGGTGCTGGAAAGCAAGCTGAAAGAGCTGGGGATGGACACGCTGTACTATACGGCGGAGCTTCCGCTGTGTCAGGTGCTTGCCGATATGGAGCAGGCAGGGTTCTACGTTGACCGCAAGGCGCTGTTCGATTACGGCGAGAGCATGAATGACGATATTGCCGCGCTTCAAAAGCGCATCTGGGCGGATGCAGGGTGCGAATTTAACATCAACTCCCCGCGTCAGTTGGGTGAGGTGCTGTTTGACACGCTGAAGCTCCCCTACGGCAAAAAGACCAAGACCGGATGGAGCACGAACGCCGATGTGCTGGAAAAGCTGAGGGGCAAATACAGGATAGTTGACGATGTTCTGGAATACCGTATGCTGACAAAGCTGAAAAGCACCTATGCGGATGGGCTTTTAAAGGTCATATCCGCGGACGGGCGCATACACACAAACTTCCAGATGACCGTCACCGCGACTGGCCGCCTCTCATCCACTGAGCCGAATTTGCAGAACATCCCCGTGCGAAAGCCGCGCGGCGCAGAGATACGCAATATGTTCGTTGCCGCGCCCGGGATGTGCCTTGTCGATGCGGACTACAGCCAGATAGAACTGCGCCTGCTCGCACATATATCAGGTGACGATACGATGCAAGCGGCCTTTGCCAGCGGTGAGGACTTCCACACCGTGACGGCGGCTAATGTTTTCAACCTCGCGCCCAGTGAGGTGACTGCTACCCTGCGTTCGCGGGCAAAGGCGGTCAACTTTGGCATAGTGTACGGCATTTCTGCGTTCTCCCTTGCACAGGATATCGGCGTTATGCAGAGCGAGGCCAAGGCGTATATGGACGCGTATCTTGAAAAGTACCACGGTGTGCGCGATTATATGGACGGTATTGTTGACCGCGCCAAGGCTGACGGCTATGTTACCACGCTGTTCGGCCGCCGCCGCGATTTGCCGGAGCTTAAAAGCTCCAACTACAATATGCGCTCATTTGGTGAGCGAGTGGCGCTGAATATGCCCATACAGGGCACAGCGGCTGATATTATGAAGCTTGCCATGGTTGCGGTTTATAAGCGCCTTAAGGCGGAGGGATTGCGCGCACGGCTTATCCTACAGGTGCATGACGAGTTGATTGCCGAGTGCCCGCTGGACGAGGCAGAGCGCGTAAAGGCGATATTGACCGAGGAGATGGAAAACGCGGCGCAGCTTTCCGTGCCGCTGACGGTTGATGCGCATATAGGCCACAGTTGGGCGGAGGCGCACTGACATCATGGAGTATACAATACGCGATGCCGATGCCGGCCAGCTTGATCGGCTGGAGGAGATAGAGCAGGCGTGCTTTTCCATGCCGTGGACGCGCCAACAGCTTCAAACCCAGCTCACAGACAGCACCCACGTCCTCATTGCGGCGGAGGTGGGCGGCACTGTCGCGGGCTATGTGGGTATGATGTATATTATCGACGAGGGGTATATATCCAACGTCGCCGTTGCGCCCGAATACCGCAGACAGGGGTTGGCTGACGCGCTTATAGTAGCGCTGTGTGAGCGCTGTGCGGCGCTGAATCTTGCGTTTGTCACGCTGGAGGTCAGGCGCTCCAACGCGGCGGCGATCGCCCTGTATGAAAAGCACGGCTTTGCCGTGGTGGGCGAGCGCAAAAATTATTATGAGCGTCCGCGCGAGGATGCTCTGCTTATGACAAAGTTTTTTAGTGAGGCGAAATGAATTGAAAATACTTTCCTTTGAATCCACCTGTGACGAAACGGCGGTTGCCGTGGTCGAGGATGGCAGAAAAATATTGACCGACCAGATTTTTTCTCAGGCGCAGTTGCACGCGGTGTATGGCGGTGTTGTGCCGGAGATCGCATCCCGCTGTCATGTGGAGTCTATTTCAATTCTGGCGCAAAAGGCGATAACAGCCGCCGGTATAACCCGCGGCGACATTGACGCGGTGGCGGTCTCTTATGCGCCGGGGCTTATCGGCGCAGTGCTGGTGGGCGTGAACTTTGCAAAATCCTGCGCATATGCGCTGAATGCGCCGCTTATACCGGTGCACCACATCCGCGGCCATATCGCGGCCAACTATCTCGCCTATCCGGAGCTGGAGCCGCCTTTCCTCTGCCTTGCCATATCCGGTGGCAACACCATACTGGTGGATGTGCGCGGCTATACCGACATGAAGATCCTCGGTGCCACGCGTGATGATGCCGCAGGTGAGTGCTTTGACAAGACTGCGCGTGTGCTGGGTCTGCCATACCCGGGAGGTAAGCCCATTGATGAGCTGTCCCAGAGCGGGGATGACAAAAAGTACAG
The DNA here is from genome assembly GCA_964495355.1 of uncultured Oscillospiraceae bacterium. GTDB lineage: Bacteria > Bacillota > Clostridia > Oscillospirales > Oscillospiraceae > Limivicinus. Next base: position 15,497 of record CAZBVU010000012.1, on the reverse strand, counting down.
CTTCCCGATCGCCCATGTGGACGGGAACCCCTTTGATATGAGCTTTTCCGGCTTAAAGACTGCGGTGATAAACCTTGTGCATAACGCCGAGCAGAAGGGTGAGGAAATTGACCGCGCCTCTCTTGCAGCATCGTTTACCAAGGCCGTGTCGGATAGTCTTGTGCCGCGCACTGTCAGCGCAGCAAAGACCCTCGGCTATGACAAGGTGGTTGTGGCCGGCGGCGTTGCGGCCAACTCCCGCATCCGCGCGGACTTTAAGCGTGCCGCGCAGGAAAATAACTTCTCGCTCTATATCCCGCCGCTCAAGCTTTGCGGTGATAACGGTGCCATGATAGGTGCACAGGGATATTATGAGTATCTGGCGGGGAACACTGCAGGAACCGATCTGAATGCTTATGCGACCATGGAGCTGTGACAGCATACCCGAACAGAACGGAGGTAGGAGTCAATGGGTGTCCATGACGGACACAGACTACGCGTTAAAGAGCGCTATTTAGAACATGGACTTGATAATTTCAGCGATATAGAGGCGCTGGAGATTTTGCTATACTATGCCATACCGCGTCAGGACACGAACATTATTGCGCACAACCTGATAAACCATTTCGGAAGCCTGACGAATGTTTTCAACGCCACTGCGCAGGAGCTTATGACCATCTCCGGCATTGGCGAGAATGCGGCGGCGCTTATCACGCTTGTGCCGCAGTTGATGAAGCATTGCAATGTTAAGCCGGTGAAAAAGGTGCGTATAACAAGTTCACTGGATGCAGCGAAGTATTTCGTGCCGCGCTTTATGATGGAGCGGGATGAGGTGCTGCTCTTAGTATGCCTTGACCCGCGCAAGCACGTTATCGCCTGCTTAGAGGTCAGCCGCGGCGTTGTGAACAGTGTACAGACCAACACGCGCCGCATAGTGGAGCTTGCGCTGAAATCGCGGGCAAGCGCGGCCATCATCGCGCATAACCACCCGTTCGGCGCTGCTTTGCCATCGCGTGAGGATGATGCCGCGACAAAGCAGATTGCAGCTGCGCTAAAGCTGGTGGACGTTCCGCTGATTGACCATATCATCGTCTCCGGCAACGACTATGTGTCCTATGCCGATTCGGGTGCGCTGAATATGCGGTGACTGTGAGCGGTTGTCGATTATGTAAATTATTTTTTGTCTGCATTTTGTAACAAAAGATTATTTTCCGGACGTGAGAAAATGTGGCAAAAACTTATACAGTCCTTGATATTTCAAGGTTTTTGACGTGTTGAAAACTCTGTTGAAAATGTAGATAACTCTTTGAAAAATAATTTTCAAGCGTGATTTATGTTAACGCATTTTGTGCCATCCTTGCTAAAAATCATCTGGGAAAAATACTTCTTTTTGCCTTAATAGGGCAGAAAAGCGCGGTTCTTTTTGGATGTAAAGCGCGTTGATAATCAAGCTTGGAAAATGAATTATACAGATAGTAATTATCGCGCGGCGGCATACACCGATGCGCGTGATATATGGAGAATGATATGCCCAACGTTATCCCGATAACCGATTTTTCCGCACCGGAATTGGATGTGTACGCCCGCCTGACGGAAAACCAGCTGCTTTTTCGTGGCCAGCCTGAAAAGGCGCTCTTTGTGGCCGAAAGTCCGGTCGTTATAGAACGGGCGCTTGACGCGGGCTGTGTGCCGGTTTCGTTTTTAATGGAGACAAAGCACGTCACCGGCAAGGGCAGTGCGCTTATCGCCCGCTGTGGGGATGTGCCGGTGTATGCGGCGGAGCTGGATGTGCTCACGCAGTTGACCGGATTTCACCTGACGCGCGGTATGCTGTGCGCAATGCGCCGTCCGGCGCTTCCCACGGTGGAGGAGTTGTGCCGCAGCGCGCGCCGTGTGGCCGTGTTGGAAAATGTGATGAACCCCACGAATATCGGGGCGATCTTCCGCTCTGCGGCCGCACTCGGGATGGATGCTGTGCTGCTTACCAGCGCTGGCAGTGACCCACTATACCGCCGCGCTGTCCGCGTGAGCATGGGTACGGTGTTTCAGATACCGTGGACGTATCTGCCGCAGGATATACCCTATACCGACTGTCTGAGGGAGCTGGGCTTCAAAACGGCTGCAATGGCGCTGAGGGATGATTCACTCAGTATTGCCGACCCGCGCCTTACCGCAGAGGAGAGGCTTGCCATCGTCCTCGGCACGGAGGGGGACGGTCTTGCCTCCGACACGATCGCCGCGTGTGATTATACCGTGCGCATACCCATGTCGCACGGGGTGGATTCGCTCAACGTTGCGGCGGCCAGTGCGGTCGCGTTTTATCAACTGGGTAAGACTGACCACTGAACCATAAAAAGCATAAAGCGATGCAGGAAAAACGGCATCGCTTATTTATTATCGGCGTATACCACATCAAACTAAGCCCTAAAGATAAATGGAGGAATAGATATGTATATTCCTGCGCGTAAAACGGTGTATATTGTGCTCTTTTTTGCTGCATTGTGCCTGCTGTGCGCCTGTGGAAGTGCTGCTATAGTGCCCGAGGAGAGCCGCGCGCCGGTGCATGACCGCCTCCCTGCCTAATTATCGCGCCGCGTGTAGACTTTAGGTGAAAAACGTGGTATTATAGGCATAATTCTTCTTCCCTTGAAAGGACTATTTTAATGGAACTATCGCGCAACAGGAACACTGCACGGTGGCTGTACGCACTTTGCTTTGCCATCTCTGCATTTGTCGGTGTGCTTTTCTTTTCGGAGACGACCTCACCCCTTTATTCCGACTGGGGCTTTGACTCTGCCATGTTCCAGACCATCGGCAAGGGCTGGTGTGAGGGACTTATTCCGTATGTGGGCTTATTCGACCATAAAGGGCCAATGATATTTTTCATAAACGCCGTGGGCTATGCCATCTGCGGGCGCACGGGCGTGTATATTCTTCAGTCGCTTTTCCTGATGGCGGCAGAGTATCTTGCGTATAAACTTCTGTGCACACAGCTTTCAAAGAAAGTGTCACTTGCCGCAGTGCTGCTCATGCCGCTGGTGCTTGCCGCCAATCTGGGCGAGGGCAACACAACTGAGGAGTATATTATTCCGCTGCTGTTTGCGTCGTTCTATCTCATGCAGCGCTGGTGCAGTGCAGCGGCAGCGGGGGAGTATGAGCATGATGCGCGCGGTGCGTTTATATATGGGGCGTGCTTCGGGTTCGCCGTGATGACGCGCGTCACCAACGCACTCGGCGTATGCGTCGGTGTTGCCATCATTGTGGTGGTGCTCATCGTAAAAGGCCGCTGGAAAAACCTCGGCGCAAATGCGCTGACTTTTATCCTAGGCGCGGCGCTGCTTATTGTGCCGTTTTGCGTATATTTTGCCGCGCACGGGGCGCTGTACGATATGTGGTACGGCACGATACTTTTCAACCTCGATTATTCCTCCGCCTCGGGTACGGAGATGCAGCAGGGACTGATGACCCAGCTTGTGCTGTTCAGGCGCAATATTGCGGGGTGGTGTCTTGTGTTCGCGGCGCTGTGGGGCGCGGTGTTCAAAAAGCGCGGCGCTCGTATGACATCGCTGTTCTGGCTGCCGATCGCGCTTATAAACACGCTTTTCATGTACACGCTGAATGACTATGCCCACTATGGCATATGCCTTTTGCCGTTTGCCTATATCGCCCTGTGCGAGCTTTTCAGCAGCGATATCGCGGAGAGACGCGTTAAGCTCTCACACGCTGTGGGGATTATGATGGCGGTTATCGTGCTGATAAGCTGTGGGGCAAAGGTATATAAGGAAAAAACGCTTGTCTACCCGCCGCAAGCGCTGGAGGAATACGGTGATGATTACATCGTGCTGCTTGACCGGATACCTGAGAATGAGCGGGACAGCTTTGTTGCGTTTGACTGCCCGCGCCGTATTTACCTCAAGGGCGATATAATGCCCGCGTTCCGCTTTTTCACCTTGCAGCAGTGGATGAGCACGAATAGCACAGCCTTTGCAGAGACTATTTACCGTGAGTTTGACGAATGTGGCGTGAAGTGGGTTATGACCTTTAACCTATATCACACACCGCTTGTCACATCGGATATTATAAGCGAAAAATACACGCTTGCCGCGCAGTCGGAATACGGCCTATATAGCCTCTACCGCCTGAATGAGTGAGCGGTCATATAATGACGAATACTGCCGCCGTTTTCAATATAAAAACGGCGGCAATGCTGTGCTCAGAATAATTGCGCTATATAGCCCTCGGTGTAAGCTGTCAGCGCGGTAAAATCCATGTGCTTTTTATAGTGCGCCTCCAATTCATCGTGCAGACGCTTCGCCTCACCAAGCTGCTGCAAAGCGCGCGCTTTCAGTTGGTTTTCAAGCTGACGCCCCTCGCGCAGCTGTGCGCGGTACGGCTGTACAGCCGCGGCATCTATCGCCGCGTCAAGGCGTATGTGCCGAGCCTTCTCAATGTCATACCCAGCCGAAACAAAGCCCACATCCCACTCAGGGATAAACAGCGCGTCAAGCCGCGCACTGTCCAGCGCACATGGGGCGGCGATCGCCCTTGCACCCAGCTTTTCCGCTTCATTCAGGAGAATGTGCAGTGCAATGTCAGCCCCGCCGAAACCATCATCCAACTGGTATATAAGCGTGCACAGCTTTTCGGCCTCGTGACTCAGCCATATTTCACCCTGACAGCCTAGTGCGTGGAAATACCGCTCACCCGTGTATGCACCCTCCGGCAGCTTCGCACAGGGACGTGACGAACAGCGGCGCAGTATGTTGTGCATCCGCCGCTCAATAAGTGCGCGCGCATCACCGGTGAACAGCGGCGGCATATAGGCGCGCCTAAGCGCGGCCGCAGACGCAAGATAGGCGTATGCCCGCGCGTATTCCGCTTTGTAGGCATCAAAGAGGGCGTTTATCTCCATACACTCCGCGCTGTCCGGACGTGTGTGCAGATATGCACCAAGGTTTACATAATCTCCGGAAACACCAAAACGCACGGGGTCAATAGTGTGGGGTGCTGTGCCGTCCACCCAGCCGCGGCGCAGCGCGGGAATATACACACCGTCCAGTGATTCAGGGTCGCCGGAGCAGATGATATACTCCACATCCAGCCCGCGCATCTCTGCCGCGCGGCCGATTTTGCGCATGAAGCCGGATTTACCCGTCCCGGGGCCGCCCTTTATTACGCTCAGATAGTCCCCATACTGACTGCAAAACCCGTTGTAGAGCGAGTGGAAACCGTCTTTTGAGTTTGCGCCGAGAAAATATGATATTGTCAAACCTTCCTGCCTCCTAATGCCATATTACATATAATTATACTATGTGCAATTTTTGCGGATTGACATTAAACAGCGCGGCATTTATAATTTTTATTATTGCAAAATTGGATGTTATAGGAGCGGCAAATGTATAAATACATTCTTTTCGACTTTGACGGCACGGTTTTTGACACGGTGGAGGGGATAACGAAATCCGCCCGCTACGCGCTGAATACGCTTGGCGTGGATGCAGAGCTGGATGAGCTTCGCTGTTTTGCAGGCCCTCCGCTCGACGATATGTTTCTTGAGCGCTACGGCGGCACGCCTGAGCAGGCGAAGCAGTTTGTGGACACATTTCGTGAGCGGTATGTGCCAATAGGATTGTATGAATGTCGCGTTTTCCCGCAGGTAAAGCAGCTCTTGCAGGAACTTCGGGATGACGGCCGTTCGCTGGCTGTTGCCACGCTGAAGCCACAGGTATTGGCGGAGACGCTTTTGCAGCGCGAGGGGATGCTTGATTTGTTTGATGCTGTATGCGGCAGCCGCGCCGAGGGGCATGAGCAGACCAAGTGCGAGATCGCGCAAAAAGCAATGGCACTGCTTGGTGCAGCGCCGGAAGAGACCGTGTTGATCGGGGACACGAAGTATGATATTCATGGTGCGCATGAGTGCGGCATTTTTGCCGTCGGTATGGAGTATGGCTACGCCGCACCGAATGAGCTGGAGCTTGCCGGTGCCGACCTCATCCTTCCGGATATCCCCGCCCTGAAAAAATGGCTGTTTGAATGAGCCAAGGCAATGCATAATAACAACAAGGACTGCTGCAACTCTTTCTTTTGCAGCAGTCCTTGTTGTTGTCTTACCTATATTCGTGCGCGTATTTTACGCTACGTTGGATTCGTCCATTGCGACGAGGACACCGTTGAACTCAATGTCGCACACGTCATCCTCTTCGGCAGGCTCAGTGTCAACGCCCAGCAGCTCGCCGGTAACGCGGTCGATGCAGCAGTCGTAGCGCAGCCACTCTGTCCACAGCACCACCTCGAAATACTCGTCTGTGGTCTCGGAGGAGACAATATACACGGTCTCATTGTCAATAGCAAGCTCGCGGATCGCGGCGTTGATCATTTCACTTTCGTTCATATATTTATTATTCATTATAATAACTCCTTTCAAATAATCCTGTGTCTTATTTCGTTTCCTTCCGTCTCGGCTGATTGGACTGTGTCTTTCTCATCAGCATGGTCATATAATAACAGCTATTTTTAAGAAGAATATGAGAGTAAAATAGATGATTTGTTAATTTCACGCGAACAATTTATGAAGTTTGACTGTTATTAAGCAAACTTTAGTGCCAATACATACCTATTAGACCTGCTGGATTAGCCGGATTTCGCTTTCCCTCTTTCAAAGTTTGGATATCCGTGTTATACTATAGTAAACACAAACTCAAACCTTATTTATATTGATAAAAAGGAGTGGGCATATGGATATCAACACTAATTTTTCCTTTACTGCGCACGATGCGGCACTTTTCAAAAGCGGTAAGAACTATTCTGCCTATCGCAGGATGGGGGCGCATATTCGCCGCGAAAACGGCACGTCCGGCGTGAGATTTTGCCTGTGGGCACCCAATGCAAAAAGCGTGTCGGTCATCACCTCGCGCACACAGTGGGATGAGGCCGCCGGTGAAATGCACCTGACCGACAATGGGATGTGGGAGGCGTTTTTGCCAGGCGTGCGCGTAGGGGATGTTTATAGATATGTTATCATCGGCGCGGATGGGATAAAGCGCTATAAGTCCGACCCGTTCGCGTTCCGCTCGGAGCATCGACCGGCGAACGGCTCTATAGTGTGTCCGCTGTCGGGGTATAAATGGCACGATGCGGCCACGCGTGGTGCATTTACCCGCGAAAACGCGCTGGAAAGCCCCATGGCGATATACGAGGTGCACCTCGGCTCATGGAAAAAGGACTACTCACTCAATGAGGACGGCTTCCTCAACTACCGCCGCCTTGCGGACGAGCTGGCAGAGTACCTGAAATTTATGGGCTACACCCATGTTGAGCTTATCGGCATATGCGAATATCCGTTTGACGGCTCATGGGGCTATCAGGTCACAGGCTACTTCTGCCCAACTGCCCGCTATGGCACGCCCAACGACTTCCGCTATTTTGTGGACACTATGCACGCAAACGGCATCGGCGTGATCCTCGACTGGGTTCCCGCGCATTTCCCGCGCGACACGTTCGGCCTTGAAAACTTTGACGGCACGCCGCTTTATGAATCGGCTGACCCTCTGCTTGCGGAGTATCCGGAGTGGGGGACAAAGGCGTTCGATCACAGCAAGGGCGAGGTGCGCAGCTTCCTTATCTCCAGCGCGTTCTACTGGGTGCGAGAGTTCCATGTTGATGCCTTGCGCGTGGACGCGGTCGCCGCAATGCTGTACACCAGCTTTGGCCGCGGCCAGTGGCGCCCCAATAAATTCGGTGGCTCTGAAAATCTGGAAAGCACAGAGTTTTTAAAGCAGCTCAACAACGCCCTCACGAAGAAAACCGGCGCATACCTCATTGCGGAGGACTCCTCCATCCTGCCGGGCGTGACGGAGAGCACAGACAAGGGCGGCCTTGGTTTCCTGTTCAAGTGGAACATGGGCTGGATGAATGACACGCTGAAATACATCGAGGAAGACCCGCTGTACCGCCATTGGCTGCACGGCAAGCTGACACACACGGCGGACTATGCCTTTACGGAGAATTACGTCCTCGTGCTCAGCCATGACGAGGTGGTGCACCTCAAGCGCCCAATGTCGAAAAAGGCACCGGGCGGCACTGCGGATCAGCTTGCCACGCTTAAAAGCCTGTACACCTTCCAGTTTACCCATCCGGGTAAAAAGCTGCTGTTTATGGGTCAGGAGTTTGGCGAGGATCGCGAGTGGGACGAGAACCGCGAGATAAACTGGGCGCTTGCCAGTGACTTCGGCCACAGGGACGTTATGCAGTGCGTGCGCAACCTCATCGGTATATATAAGATGTACCCCTGCCTCTATAATGACTCGAAAGACCCTGTCACCTTTGAGTGGGTCAACAGCACCGACTCTGACCGCAATATTATCAGCTTTATCCGCCGCAACCCATGGAACTATGAGGGCGCGGTGCTGGTGGTGTGCTCGTTCTCACCGGTGCAGTATAACGGCTACCGCTGCGGTGTGCCCATGGCGGGACTGTATAAGCGTATGTTCAGCACCTACGACAGTCTGCCCGGCAGCGGCGGCCCGTCCGAATGTGGTGACATTCCTCCGCTCGTCGCGATAGAAAGCGAATGTGACGGCAGGGACTTCTGCATAAGCTATGACCTGCGCCCGTTTGAATCGATAATAATTGAACTGCCCAATAATAAAAAGCCGTAACTGCGTCCTATTGACATAAAGTGTGGTGGAGGTTATAATCTATTGCTATTATAAACAGTTATTGATTTTTTGAGGTTATAAGCTCTTATGGAACACTTTGAAAAGCTTACTCTGCGGGAGTGTTTGATCGGTGACCGCAGCTTCTATCGCCGTGTGCTCACGGTCGTTTTGCCGATAATCGTGCAGAACACACTCTCCAACGTGGTCAGCCTGCTTGACAATGTTATGGTCGGTCAGGTCGGCACTCTGTCGATGAGTGCGGTAGCCATCGTCAGCCAGCTCATATTCGTTTATAACGTGAGCATATGGGGCTGCACGGCGGGCGCGGGCATCTTCGGCGCGCAGTTTTTTGGCCGCGGTGATAATGACGGTGTGCGCCATACCCTCTGCTTTAAGCTGATTGCCGCGCTTGTGATAACCGTGGTTGGCTTCTCGCTCTTTGGCGCGTTTGGGTCAAGCCTTATCCAAAGCTATATCGCGGAGGATACATCACCGGCGGACGCGGCTGCAACCCTTGCCTATGCAGAGAGCTATCTTGACATTATGCTGATAGGCCTTATTCCCTTTGCCATTACGCAGTGCGTTGCCGGCACAATGCGCGAGAGCGGGCAGACGGTTCTGCCCATGAAAGCGAGTATTGCCGCCATATTCGTCAATCTCATCTTCAACTCTCTGCTCATTTTCGGCCTTTTCGGTTTCCCGGCACTCGGCGTTGTGGGCGCGGCGATCGCAACGGTGCTCTCCCGCTTTGTGGAGCTGGGCATAATCCTTGTCAGCATCCGGCGCAATATTGACCTTTATCCGTTCTTCCGCAAGGTTCTCAGCGGCTTTGCACTTCCGCGCCAGCTTGCGCTTGGCATCATGTCCAAGTCCCTGCCGCTGCTTGCCAATGAGCTGCTGTGGAGCAGTGGTCAGGCGGTTTTGCTGCAATGCTACTCCGTGCGCGGGCTTCAGGTCGTTGCAGCGCTTAATATCTGCGCCACTGTATCTCAGATATTCAACGGCATCTATCTCTCAATGGGCAATGCCACGGCCATCGTTGTCGGGCAGGAGCTGGGCGCTGATAAGCTGACGAATGCGCGGCGCACCGCGTGGCGTATGCTCGCCGTGACGATAGTGGGCTGTGTTGTGATGGGCGTGCTGCTGGCTATCTGTGCCCCGTTCATCCCGCTGATTTATAATACGGAGCATAGCATCCGCACCCTCGCAACTGAACTGATATGCGTCTGCGCTATCTGTATGCCGCTTTTTGGCATTGCAAACAGCGCGTACTTCACCATCCGTTCCGGCGGCAAAACGCTGGTCACGTTCCTGTTCGACAGCTGCTTTTCCTGGGTGGTGTCAGTTCCGGTGGCATACTGCCTGTCGCACTTCACCGCTATGCCGATAGTTTCGGCATACTTCTGCGTGAACGCGTTGGAAGTGATAAAGTGCGCCATTGGCATAACCCTGATGAAAAAAGGCGTCTGGGTGAAGAATATCGTAAAAGCGTAAATAAAATAGTGAAACCGGTGTGCCGCACTTTGCCGCACACCGGTTTAAGCTTTATCTGGTTTGATGTATTCGATAACGTCCTCAACACCGCAGTCAAGCAGTGTACACAGCCGGTCAATTGTGTTGATGGAAACGCTGTTGCATGAAAAAGCGTACACCAGCCCATGCCTCCCTCTGACGAGGGAGGTGGCAAAATCTGTAATTTTGCCGGAGGGAGAGAACTTGTGGGTATATCCCTTATCTTTATTCCTCAGACCATGCGAGGGCGCACTCAACAGCCTTTTGCCAGCCGTTCAGACGCTTGGCGCGTTCGTGCTCCTCAATGTTGGGGCAGAAAACCTTGTCTATTGCCCAATGCTTTTTGATGTCAGCAGGGCTTTCCCAGTACCCAACGGCAAGACCGGCCAGATATGCCGCGCCCAGGGCAGTGGTCTCGATGCATGAGGGGCGGTACACGTCACAGCCCAGCATATCCGACTGAAACTGCATCAAAAAATTGTTCGCGCAGGCGCCACCGTCCACTTTTAAAGAGCTTATTTTGATTCCGGAGTCCCGCTCCATCGCTTTTGCGATATCATATGTCTGATAGGCGAGGGATTCAAGCGTTGCCCGAACAAGATGCGCCCTTGAAAAGCCACGAGTAAGGCCGACTATCGTGCCGCGCGAATGTTGGTTCCAGTACGGCGCGCCAAGACCAGTAAACGCTGGAACTACATATGCCCCTGCCGTGTCTGAAACGGACTCCGCGAAGTGCTGGCTCTCGGATGCGGTGGATATTACGTGCAGCTCATCACGCAGCCACTGTATCGCTGCGCCCGCCACAAAAATACTGCCCTCGAGTGCGTACTCCACATGATCGGCATAACCTGCCGCAATTGTCGCCACCAGACCGTTTTTGCTTTCCACAACCTCATTGCCGGTGTTCATCAGCATGAAGCAGCCCGTGCCGTAGGTGTTTTTCATCTGCCCCGGCTCAAAACAGCATTGGCCGAACAGTGCGCACTGCTGGTCGCCTGCCGCACCCGCAATAGGTATCGACCCGCCGTAAAGCTCATACTCTGTTTCGCCGTAGATATAGCTGGATGGCTTGACCTCGGGCAAGATGCACTCCGGAATGTCCAGCAGGGATAGTAATCCCTTGTCCCATTTCAACTCGCGTATGTTGTATATCATTGTGCGGCTGGCGTTGGTCTGGTCAGTTACATGAACTCTGCCTCCGGTCAGCTTCCATATCAGCCAGGTGTCGATCGTGCCGAAAAGAAGCTGACCTTTTTCGGCCTTTTCTCTTGCATTGGGCACGGTGTCCAGCAGCCACTTGATTTTACTGCCTGAAAAATACGCGTCAGGCTGTAAGCCGGTTTTGTATCTGATAGTGTCGGCGTGTCCATCGGCAACCAGCTTGTCAATTATGTCCGCGGTGCGGCGGCACTGCCACACGATGGCATTGTGTATCGGCTTACCGGTCTCCTTGTCCCAGATAACCGTGGTTTCTCTCTGGTTGGTGATGCCAATGGCGGCGATGTCCTCAGCTGTGATACCCAGCATATTTATTGCGCTGCGGCTGACCTCCAGCGTGGTGAACCATATTTCCATTGCATCGTGTTCCACCCAACCGGGTTGAGGAAAAATCTGCTTAAACTCTTTCTGTACGCTTGCGCATATGTTGCCGGACTTGTCAAAGAGTATGCAACGGGAACTGGTGGTGCCTTGGTCGAGGGACATTATATATTTCATGGCACGCCTCCTTTTTTAATATGTAAAGATTGGTTGAAAAGAGCCGCCGCATTTGCGGCGGCTCTGGCTCTATTTTTCGATTATCCCAAGAACAAGCTCCCACGGAACATAGTATTGGCAACGGTCATGACTGTATAAAGAATACCAATCAGTATGCCGCCAAGGTAGATATTGCCGGTTTTCTTGTAGAGCTTTCTGCTGATTATCGTTGCGACAGGAATCATAACAACAAGCGGGAACAGGTTAAAAATACGCATTGGATTCCAAACAAATTCGCCTTTGTTAATTAAAGTCGCATATTCAACGATGATCAATGTCAGTATGCCAACAACATTGCCTATGCAAGTAATGGCAACAGATTGCCAATCTTTCAGTGTGTCTATTCTGTTGAAGCCATTAACAACTGCAGAGTTTACAATATAGAAAAGTATAAACGGCAGCATATATATTACTGCATACATAAGGGTTTCCGCTGAGAATACTTTTACAGAGATCATCCAGAACCTGAAGTCCGTGGTAAACATCCAGTTGGCAAAGAACGTAAGCATATACACACCTGTGATTACACAGATAGCAAGCATAATTGTCTTGAATATTTGTTTTTTCGGAATGACTAAGCCAAGACCCTTTGCTGTTTGCCCAGCTTTCTTTCCGTAAAGCTTGTAAGAAACAAACAGAACAGCTGCTATGAGTATTGCGACAACACCCGTCCATACTGCAAGCTCATTTGTGTTCGGCTGACCAAAGAAATGATTCCAAACATGCGGTATATCGCTGACCCAAACGTCCTCTGTGCCCTGACCAATCCACCAGAACATAACTGGTGTGACCAGCAATGCGGGGATAATTCCGTTGATGAAATAGGTGGCTATAAATATCAACTTGCCTTTTTTATCTTTCGGTCCGGGATTGGCACACAGCTCCTCAGTGCACTCAAGTTCGCTGAAGCAAGGCACTTTCATAAGCAGCGATGCGCAAGGCACAATAAACATGGCAATACCAACGAGACCCAAAAGGTTAAACAATTCTTTTATAAACCAAACCTGATTTGATGGGGCAATATATTCGTGTCCTGCCGGTACACCAAATGCCTCGTAGAAGAATTCTACACAGGCGTATGCACCATCATAGGAGAAAGAATTGAGCGGATGGGTTTGGTTGGGCTGATAAATAACGCGGAAATATTCTTCGCCCTCAACGTCACCGTAATAATACTGGCCGTTTTCAACGTCTCCCTCGACTTCTACTCCAACCTGACTTATAAAGAGCTTTGCACGATCATTGCTAAGGAAGAATCTTGGGTCACCCTCGTCATTTGTGAAGAACCACTCGTCATACTTTCCCGCAACAATTCCGTAATCCATATCAATGGGGATTGCTACATCGCTGCTGGCAACATCTAACTCATCAACATCATTTACTCCACCTGATACCATGGCATCAAGATCCATATCTTCCGCAGAGGGATAAAGACCCCAGTATGTATGATATGTTTCGCAGCCGAAGTTAAGTACAGCGGAAATAGGGTTCTCTCCTAGACCAAGCGCTTCGCGCGTTAAGTAATGCGTCACTGTTGCGTTGCAGTGGAAACCGCCCATTGAGTGTCCCGTAAGGCCGATCTTGTCTGTATCTATGCAATCGAGGGTGGCTAAAAGATACTCTAAAGTTTCTATCATGCAGTAATGGCGATCGGTGTTATCAACTGAGCCGTTATCGCCATTTTCAACGCTGGACAGGCCGTGGCAATAGGAATCTATACTGCAAACTATCATGCCTCTTCTTGCCAGTTCGACATAGTTCTGTGCTTGCATTTCCTTGCTGTTATAACTGCCGTGACAGCAAATAATCAGCGGAAGTTTGTTATCGGCTGAGGCATCCTTAGGCGTGAACAAAAGAGCACTTATGTTCTGACCCTCCGGGCTTGCAAGGTTAATTTCTCTTACACTGACATTTCCAAAATCAGTTTGGATAAGAGATGTTGCTAACATGCTTATCATTACAAGCACAAGAGCAATGCTTATCCAGAATTTCGCGCTTTTCTTCTTCATTTTCCCTATCCTTTCTCTGCAATTTTGTTTGTTTCGACAAGTTTTAGCTGTTTCACTTATCGTTTGTGATTCTAAAATAGCAGATTTGCACAAGAATTCAATATACAATTTTGTTGCACTTTGTGCGGTTTTTGTGCAATTCTCTTGTTTTCTGCGCTGAAATTGACATATGCATTTGACAAAAAATTATCTTGAACGAAATGACAGTTTGCTTTTTGTGCACTGTACACAAAAAGTGCAGAACGGCGATTTCCGTTCTGCACTTAGCTTATTTGTAATTATACTGTCTATAAATGGTCGGTGTGACACCTTCAAAGCGTTTGAACAAGCGTATGTAATGGCTGGTGTCCTGATACCCGACTTCCCTTGCCACCTGCGATATGTTCAGCTTTGAATCACGCAGAAGCTCCTTCGAGCGGGCAATCTTTTTTCGGTTCACATAGTTGAGGAAGTTTTCGCCCATTTCCTTGCTGAACAGTCTGCAAAAATAGCTTTCGCTCAGATGGCACAGCTCTGCCATGGCTTTCATGGACACCATTTCCTTGGGGTGAGAGTTCATATACGATATTGCCGGATATAGTACACTGCCTATTTTTATGTCACTGGGTTGAGCGTCAATGCTTGCGGGCGCCGACAGGCTGGGGTCATGAAGCTCCTGAATACTGCCGTCCGTACCGCGATTATTTGCCTCCATGCTCAAAAGCCATTCATAGGTTTGCTTGTCGTTTCGGCTCTTTATTGCGCGGTCAACTATGTACTCAACAATGGCATTTATCAGGTCAGCTATCTCCACAATGCGCTTATACTCCATTTCCGGCAAACGTTCGTACATTTCCAGCAGGTCGGAGCGTGCGCTGTCCTCATCCGACTGGAACGAGCTGATTTCGTTCACCAGACGTTCAACCTTGTTGTCTGTGTCATCGTTTGGGATGCGAACCTGACCGAACATCACAGCACCCAGATATTTGTCACCCACCATTACCGGCACGGCAACATCCACAATTCCGCAGTGGCAAAGATAGATGTACGGACGACCGGCGCGGACAGCCTCCAATCCGGCCAGCGCGTCACAGCGATAGCAGCGCTTGCGTGAAACAGGGTTTTCGCGTATCACACTGCAAAACTCCGTGCGGCAACTGTGCTTTGTCACGGGGATTCCTTTCAGGTCGATGGTGATAATTGCGGTTCCTGTCAGTTTGGCCAGTTGATCCTGAACAAGCTCCCACGATGGAATATCCAGAATTGTTTTCAGGTCAAAATCCTGTCTGGGCATAGTCATAACCTCCCTTTGTCCGGCAAATGAAGTCGCAAAGATGTTAACTATGATATAGACAGATTTAATAAAAATCAATATTTGCTGAACAAAATCAGCGCATAGCACAAAATCGGCACTAACTTTTTGTGGCATTTGACTAGCGATAAAAAGTTGTAAGAGGTATCAAAAGGAAATACGAGACCGTTTTTGCCTTTGTGCGCTGCAATTATATGGCAACACCGTGTGAAAATGTGCACCCACCCCATGCCTCTCTCTGACACGAACTGAGTACCGCCCCGCCGCCTCCCTCTGCCATGAGATACGCACCCA
>CAZBVU010000011.1:0-53426 GCA_964495355.1 uncultured Oscillospiraceae bacterium | reverse complement strand
AGTATTGGCCGTACCCCACGTTTACAGAGTTGTTGTTCTCTGTATAATGAGAGAACATGAGGCTGTAGCAAAATGCTACAGCCTCTATTTTTGCCTCTACCCATGGGCGAGGTGTCGCAGCGTAGGCCGTGACGGAGATGGAAAATCTGAGATAAAGCTCTTTTAGAGAACCTTATGATGTGAAAGATGGTTTTTTATTTTGCTTCTACCCCTTTATTGTCTTAGTGAAAGTAAGTGTAACATTATCAGGATATAACAGAGTCAAGGTTTTGCCGTCGCACGCGTAATCGAGGCGAAGCGTTCTCAGTAAGATACAATCATCTTCAACACGGATATCGTCGTCTGTGTCAGAGAATATTCGCGCAGTACCGCTGCCGCTTTTCGTTATGGTTATAAACCAGTCGCCAAAGCCCGCACTTTGCAGAATAGAGCCGGTGTACAGTACACCATTATCTTCAAGACCTGTCAGTTCATATTTACCGGCGGAGAAATCAACATCCTCAGCTTCGTTATCGCTTATGGTGAACACAAGCTCCTGACCGGCGTTGAATGAGGATTTCAACGTGAGGCTATCACCACTGACTGTAGCCCGCAGACTCATCAAGCCGCAGTAGATGGTGACTGTATCGCCGTCAAGCGCCCACAGTCCGCGCCATATGTTATCGCCGGTTTGAAGAAAACATTTTCCGTCAGGGGATAGTTCGATAGATGTATCAACGCTGAGGGTGCTTGCGTCCACGGTCACAGCGCTGCTTGATGATGAGGTGATTATGTATGTTCCGGCATAGGAAAGCATTTCGGCCGTTGGCTTGTATCTTAGATAGAAAAATACGCCCCAAAATAGGCTGAACGCAATAAGCCCGGCGAGTATAGACAACAAAAGCCGCTTTACAGGAAAGACTTTTATCTTTGAAGCTATTTTGGTTTCTGACATTTTGATCATTTGTAAACCTCTGCGCAGAAGTATTATATCATCATTTTATCATACTTTTTTAACGGTGAAAAGCATATAACGGCGTATTATTTTAAGATGGTGAATAAATAAGAAAACTATAAGAAAAGTTTTGCCATTTCGTGAACATTGTGTTATAATTGACAAAAATAGAATCGGTATAATTGACAATAACGAAATGGGAGAATGGAATGGCATCTTCAACTAAAAACGCATTTGCAGCGGCACTAAAGAAAATGATGGCTGTTAAACCGATGGATAAGATCACGGTAAAGGATCTTGTGGATATCTGCGGCGTGAACAGGCAGACCTTTTATTATCATTTTGACGATGTTTATGATCTGCTGGAGTGGGTTTTTGAAGAGGACGCAAAGCGCGTTTTGCCCAAGCGCATTGTGTATGACCATTGGCGTGAGGATGTTGTGGCTTTCTTTGAATATCTATATGAAAACCATACCTTCGCAATGAACGTTTATAATTCCAACAGCCGCAGGTATATGCTCCGCTTTCTCAAACAAAGGTTGGAGGGGTGCATAAGAGGCTTTGCAGAGATTGTATGTGAAGGGCGCAATATCGACAGACGTGATTATGAGTTCATAATAGAATTCTACGCTAATGGAATTATCGGCCTGATATCTCAGTGGCTTGATATGGGTATGCCGGCCTCTACACCGGCAGATAGAGAGCGCTTCTTGATTATGCTGGATAACAGCGTGGAAAATATGCTTTACAGATTCCAAAACAACAAATAATGTATGTGTCCTCCCGATATTTTCCGTCGAGAGGACATTTTATGAAATGAAACTGGTTTATCAGCACCTGATTTGGCGCTTTTTACGGATAGATACACCAGTTTATCAGAAAAGAGTTGCTATTTATGTGGGCGTGTGGTAGAATCTAGTTTGTATGAGCCTATATAAGGGCAGTATGCAACTGTAATGGAAGGTGCACACTTTGGATAAATATGTTATACATGGCGGCACAGCGCTGCACGGTGAGGTTGAAATCAGCGGCGCGAAAAATGCGGCCGTTGCAATAATACCGGCGGCTCTCATGGTGGATGGCGTATGCCGCATTGAGAACCTGCCGCAGATAAGCGACACGGATATGCTGCTCACCATACTTGGTGAGCTGGGGGCAAAGGTTAATTACATCAATCCCTCAACTGTTGATATTGACTGCACGGATGTCAGACTTCAGGATGCGCCGTTTGATCTTATGCGCAAGATCCGCGCTTCCTATTATCTCATCGGCGCGATGCTTGGTCGCTTTGGCCGCGCAAAGACAACAATGCCGGGCGGCTGCAATTTCGGCGTTCGCCCGATTGACCAGCATATAAAGGGCATGACCGCACTTGGTGCGGAAGTGGATGTCAGAGACGGGTTTGTATACGCTGAGGCCGCAACAGGCCGCCTGCATGGGGCGAGAATATATCTTGATAAGGTGTCTGTCGGCGCAACGATGAACATTATCCTTGCCGCAACGCTTGCCCAGGGGCGCACAATAATTGAGAATGCCGCGAGAGAGCCGCATATAGTTGACCTTGCAAACTTCCTCAACTCAATGGGCGCTGATATTCGCGGTGCCGGTACTGACACGGTGAAGGTCAACGGCGTTGAAAAGCTTCACGGCGGCAGTTATATGATTATACCTGACCAGATTGAGGCCGGTACATATATGGTCGCGGCCGCTGCAACCGGCGGCGAGGTTCTGGTGAAAAACGTTATCCCCAAGCATCTTGAGTGCATAAGTGCAAAGCTTCGCGAAACGGGGACGATAGTTCAGGAATATGAGGATTCCATACTTGTCAAGGGTGCAAGTACGCTTCGCCATGCGAACATAAAGACGCTTCCTTACCCCGGTTTCCCCACGGATATGCAGCCGCAGATGGGGACGCTTCTTTGCCTTGCACAGGGCTCATCCGTTATCACAGAGGGTATCTATGATAACCGCTTCAAATATGTAAATGAGCTTCATAAAATGGGGGCAGAGATACAGCTTGACGGCCGTGTTGCCACGATTGAGGGCGGAACACAGCTTGTTGGGGCGGCAGTCAAGGCCTGTGACCTTCGCGCGGGTGCTGCAATGGTTATTGCGGGTATGTGCGCATCAGGTGAAACTGCGGTTGAGGATATCCATTATATTGAGCGCGGTTATGAGAACTTTGTAGGCAAGCTGTGCTCACTTGGTGCAGATATAAAAAAGGTCAGCTTCCCTGATGATCCTGCTGACGCGGATAAGGCGGTTCCCGTTTTTTGATGAAAGCCTGTATATTTGCAAGCAGCTCCAGCGGAAACTGTATGCTTGTGTCACATTCAGATACTAATATTTTGATCGATGCCGGAATCTCCGCACGCAGAATTACAACATTTCTTGCACAGATGGGGCTTTCAGTGGAAGATATCGGCGGAGTGCTCATCACACATGAGCACTCTGATCACATTATGGGTCTGAAAACATTTATAAAAAAGTCGGATTTTAAGGTGTATGCCCCACATACCATCATAAATAGACTGTTGGGTATGCTGCCGGAGTTAGACGGCAGAACGGTTATCATCCCCGTTGGGACAAGCTTTGCATTGGGCAGTATGGATATCTGTGCGTTTCATACCAGCCATGATACGGATGAAAGCGTTGGATATAAGCTCGTTTCCGATGCAGGCAGCTTCGCCTTGGCAACGGACACTGGGTATATTACGGATGAAACCTCATCTGCTTTGTATGGCGTTGATACGGTGCTGCTGGAGGCAAACCATGATGAAAAGATGCTTCTGGATGGCCCATATCCTTTTTACTTAAAGCGCCGTATTCTTTCTGACACAGGGCATTTATCTAACGATATGTGTGCGCAATTTGCAAGAGAGCTTGCATTGAATGGAACAAAGCGCATTATTTTAGGGCATTTAAGCCGCACTAATAATACACCTCAGTGTGCGCTTGCGGCAGTTGGGCAGTTGCTTTGCGGCCTTGAAGCAGAGCTTCTCTGCGCACCGGAGCTGGGACCGTTGGAAGTATCCATAGGAGAGCGTGAGTTATGCAGTCAGTAAGGCTAATATGTGTCGGCAAAATGCGCGAGCGGTTTTTCGTGGACGCGTTTTCAGAATATCAAAAGCGACTGCAAGCCTATTGCAAATTTGAGCTTATTGAACTGACAGAGCAGCGTCTGCCGGATGCTCCGTCTGAAAAGGAGATTGCATCTGCGCTTTCACGCGAGGCAACGGAGATAATAAAGAACATCCCGAACGATGCATTTGTTGTTTCAATGTGCGTTGAGGGCAAACAGATGAAAAGCGAGGGTATGGCGAAGCTTCTTGAAGAGCGCGCCTATTCCGCAAAGCCTAAGCTGTGCTTTATCATCGGCGGTTCATATGGGATGGACAGCAGCGTGAAAACAAGGGCGGATATGCGCCTTAGTATGTCGGAGATGACATTTCCGCATCACCTTGCGCGTGTTATGCTGGCAGAACAGATATACCGCGGCTTCAAAATAATTGAAGGTTCAAAATATCATAAATAAATGCACGGACGAAAGGAGCTGCATATGCAGGATAATAACAACGGCTGGGGACGTGCCATGTCCGGCGAGTTGCTTGCGCGCTGGCCAAAGGACGAAAACGGAGAACCGGAAAAACCGGTGCTTCTGTGTAACTGCAAGAATCTTGATATGTGCGACACTTTGCGCATAAATATGCTGGAAGCATATAATATTCCGTGTCTGGTTTTATACCCGGGCGATGGCAGCTTTGGCCGCGTCGTGCTGGGGATGAGCGGACAGGGAACTGATATATATGTACCCGAGAGCCTGTATGAGGATGCAATTGAATTATGCAAGGAGGAAAACAATGAGGAACTATAAAGAAGAATACGAGCATTGGCTGGATAGCCCCGCACTCAGTGAGCAGGAGTGGGCAGAACTCGATGCAATTCGCGATGATGAAAAGGAAATTGAAAACCGCTTTTTTGCCCCGCTGGAGTTTGGCACAGCCGGACTTCGCGGCACGATGAAGCTGGGACTTCACAACATGAACATCCACATCATCCGTCACGCGACACAGGCATTTGCAAATGTGATCGTGGCCGAGGGCAAGGATGCAATGGACAAGGGCATTGCAATTGCACATGACTGCCGCCTTAACGGTGATGAGTTTGCAAAAGAAGCCGCCTGCGTTATGGCGGCAAACGGCATCCATGTCCGCTTCTTTGAAAGCCTCCGCCCCACGCCGGAACTGAGCTTTGCTGTGCTGCATTACGGCACTACGGCAGGTCTCAACATTACGGCCAGCCACAATCCCAAGGAATATAACGGATATAAGGTCTACTGGTCTGACGGTGCACAGCTTCCTCCGCAGAAAGCAGAAGCAATTGCAAAGCAGATGGAGGCAATTGATATCTTCACCGGCTTCAAGAGCTGTGATTTTGATGCCGCTGTCAGTGAGGGCAAGATTGAGATCCTCGGCGAAGAGACGGATGAGGCGTTTCTTGCCTGCGTTCTTGGTCAGGCGATAAATAAGGATGCTGTTGCCAAGGTTGCAGACGATCTGCGCATTGTATACACGCCGTTTCACGGCTGCGGATACAAGCTTGTACCCGAGGCTCTTAAACGCCTTGGTATAAAGCACCTCTATCCTGTTGAGCAGCAGATGGTCATTGACGGCAATTTCCCCACTGTGGAAAGCCCGAACCCCGAAAACCCCGAGGGATTCTATCTCGCGGTGGAGCTTGCCAAGAAGGTCAACAGTGACCTTATAATCGGCACTGACCCCGACTCTGACCGTATAGGCACAATGGTTCGCAATGCTGACGGCGAGTATGTCACCATCACCGGCAACCAACTTGGTGTTCTCCTGCTTGACTATATCATTGCTGCGCGCAAGGCAACCGGCACTATGCCCGAAAACGCAGGCGTTGTCGCAAGCATAGTTACAACTGCTATGGCGCGCGCAGTGTCCGAGGCAAACGGTGTGCATTATGAGGACACTTTCACCGGTTTCAAGTTCATGGCGGAACGCATTGCAGAGTGGTCAGCTGCAGGTACATATAAGTACATTTTCGCGTTTGAAGAAAGCTACGGCTATATGTGCGGCGACTATGTGCGCGATAAGGACGCTGTCACCGCGGCAATGCTCGTGGCAGAGATGGCCTCATTCTACCACGATAAGGGCATGACCCTGCTTGACGCTATCAATGCACTCTATGAAAAGTACGGCTGGTTCAAGGAAAAGACAATAAATCTTGTTATGCCGGGTCTTGACGGACTGCAAAAGATGGCGGCGCTTATGACCTCACTCCGTTCTGAGCCGCCCACGGAAATCGCCGGTGAAGAGGTTATCCGCCTGAGAGACTATGCTGATGGCAGTATTTGGGTCGCGGGCCTTGGCAAGGTCGATAGAACGCCCATTTCCGGCTCCAATGTGCTGTACTTTGAGCTGGCAGACGGATGCAGCTTTATCATTCGTCCCTCCGGAACTGAGCCGAAGATAAAGGTATATATCCTCAGCCGCGGCAAAGACAAGGCAAGCTGTGAAGCGGCTATTGAGCGCTATGAGCGCTTTGCAGATACTCTGCGTGGTTAAAACACAGCATAGAACATAATATACGCAAGGCAAGCGGCAATGCTTGCGCTTATCAGGCGTCCTGCAAAATGCAGGGCGCCTTTTATGCCGCTGTCGGATATGACGGCCATGGTCTGGAAATGAACAGACAGCCCGCCCCAACCTAAAAGAAATGCGGCTAGGGCGAGGTTAATTGGCGTGATGGACATTGCGCGCATAAGGCCAATCCCACTGCCCAGCTCAATTAAACCTGTGAAGAGACTGCGCATCCAGTGCAGCTCCATACCGGTGTGCGATGCGGCCTGTCCGATAAAAGTTGAAAACGCACCGTGCGAGTCAATTAACCCCACTATGACAGAAAAGCACACCACAAAACCGCAAACATTTATAACTGCTGTCACGGCGGCCTTGACAGCATCCGGAAATATAGATGAAAAAGAAATGCTGTTATTATCGAAAACTAAATCAACTTTGCTTGTATCGGCTTTGGTTTTAGGGCGCATGATGATGCCTGTTATTACAGCGGCGAAAATATGCACGCCGTATAAATACAGTCCTGTGCGCACAGACCTGAATGTGCCCGCGCCAACAGCGCCGATAATAAACGCGGGGCCGGAATTATTGCAGAATGATAATAGCTGTTCGCCCTCGTCTGTACTTATGCTTTCGGCACGGCACATATCGGCAATGTATGCCGCGCCCAGAGGATAGCCGCCTGTCAGCCCAATAATCAATGCGGTTACGCCGGTTCCGGATACATTAAATAGCTTTTCTGCGAGTGAACCCAGTATGCGGGACATTGCCCTTGGCAGACCAAGCCGATTTAACAGAATCGACATCACAAAGAATGGAAAAAGAGATGGTATAATCAGCTCTGCACAAAGGGATAATGCCTCACGGCTGCTTGTCAATACAGATTCCGATGCAAATATCAATGCACCCAGCGCGGCAAGCGCACAGAGAAGTGTAACTTTGTTCTTCAATACCGAAAATCCTCCATCTGCTGTAATTATTGTATTACAAGCTATGTTTCAGCGCATAGATTTATACAGACTGGAGGTGTATGCGCTGAAGGACATATTAAATACAGCGGAGGCGCTTGCAGAAGCTTTTGAACTGCCTGCGGATGCACTTTTGGGCGCGTCGAGGGTGACAGTCACGGCCGGAAAAAATGTAGTCATAGAAAACCACCGCGGTATTCTATCATACGGTGAGGAAAGCATTGTCATACGCTTGCAGAGGGGGAAGCTTGCAATTAACGGCAGTGTGCTGCGCCTTTCGGCTATGACGGCAGACCGGGTTTTCATCACAGGGCGCATACAGAGCATGGAGTGGGAATGATGGAGAGGCTGAAAAGAAAAGTTAAGGGCTGCTGCCGGGTAAAAGTGACAGGCGCTTTTCCTGAAAGCGTGCTGAATATGTGCGCAATGCAGGCGATAGAGCTGTGGGGATTGGAATGTGATGACCCATATGCGCTTGAATTTTACATATATGAAAACAGCATGGATAGCGTAAAACAGATTGTGCAGCGCTGTATGTGCCAGATGGATATTGTAGATACAAGCGGCGGAAGCAAATTAAAGCTCTTTGCGAAGAATCATCTGGGGATATTCATTGCGCTGCTGGTTGTGCTCACTGTGCTGGGAGTATCATCTCTTTTTATCTGGGATATTGATGTTTACGGCTGTGAGGAGTTGGCTAAGGGCGAAGTGCTGAGAGCGCTTGCGGAGTGCGGTGTAGACTGCGGATGCTATTGGCCGGCAATTGACACGGATAATGTGCGCGCAAAGATATTGACACGCTTACCGGAGCTTTCATGGATGAGCGTGAATGTCAGCTCATCGCGTGCAATCGTGCTTGTTTCCGAGCGCCTTGACAAGCCGGAGATATACGAGGAAAGTGACGGCGCAGATATCGTGGCTACACATTCGGGTATTATAAGCAGAATGTCAGTGCTAAACGGTGCGCCGGCGGTCTCAACGGGGCAATCGGTCACAGCGGGGGAAGTGCTTATATCGGGCACAATGGAAAGCCTGAATGGTAAAACGCGTAATGTGCGCGCACAGGGTGATGTGATTGCACAGACATGGTATGAACTGAGTGCTGTTAGTCCTATGGACGGAGAGAAAAAGACGTCATTTGGCGTGAGATATATGCGTTATGCCGTTAAATTCGGAAAAAATCGATATAATTTTTATATTGACGGTAAAAATACTGTTGACGGATGTGATAAAATCGTACATAATTATAAAATTGGAGTGAGCGGATTATTCGCGTTCCCGATAACGCTGATTGTTGAGGAATACCGACCGTATAAAACCGAAACAATGCCGGTATCGGATGAGAATGCAATGGGCGTATCGTTGATGCGCTGCCTACAGGACAATATAAGCGGCGAGATTCTTTCCAGCTCACTAACATCGTGCGAGAGTGACGGACTATGTATTGTCACACTTCGTGCTGTGTGTGTTGAGAATATAGCGCGAGTGAAAGAATACGCACATGACGGAATATGACCGTGAAAGGAATTGCAAATGATAGAGCAAATTATAAAGGTTGACAGGATGGAACACGTTATCAGCGTGTTTGGCTCTTTCGATCAGAATCTGCGCATAATTGAAACAGAGCTTGGTGTAAAGGTTCTGGACAGGGATGATATGATCCACATTTGCGGCGAGGCAGAGGATGTCATGCTGGCAGAGAAGGCCATAAACGGACTGCTGACCCTGGCTGCAAAGGGGGAGAATATTGACGCGCAGAATGTGCGATATATCCTCAAGCTTGTGAAAGACGGCAAAGAGACGAAAATAAATGAGCTTGCCGGAGATGTTGTGTGCATAACTGCGAAAGGTAAGCCGATAAAGCCTAAAACCCTCGGCCAGAAAGCGTATTGTGACGCAATCGCGGACAACACCATTACACTCGGCATAGGCCCTGCCGGTACAGGCAAGACGTATCTTGCGGTTGCAGCGGCGGTTGCGGCGTTTCGCGCGGAGGAGGTCAACCGCATCATCCTTACACGTCCGGCTGTTGAGGCGGGGGAGAGACTGGGTTTTCTTCCGGGTGACTTGCAGAGCAAGGTTGACCCGTATCTCCGCCCGCTATATGATGCACTGTTTGATATGCTGGGAGCGGATACCTATCAAAAGTATCTTGAGCGAGGTAATATAGAGGTCGCTCCGCTGGCGTATATGCGCGGCCGCACACTGGACGACAGCTTCATTATCTTGGATGAGGCGCAGAACACATCGCGTGAGCAGATGAAAATGTTTCTGACGCGTATAGGCTTTGGCTCAAAGGTCGTTATAACCGGCGATATTACGCAAATTGACCTGCCTGAGGATAAAACCAGCGGCCTGAAGATTGCCATGAAGGTGCTGGATGGGATTGAAGATATTGCCGTGTGCAAGCTTACCGGCTCTGACGTTGTGCGCCACAGACTTGTGCAGAAGATAATAGAGGCATATGAGGTGTATGACAAGGCGCACCCGACAGAGCAGACCAAGAAGCTCCCGACAAAGAATTATAAGAGGAAATAACAATGGAGCATATATTCTATATTAGCCGCGAGGTTAAAAACCTCGGCCATACAAATGCGGCGGCGCTGATAAAAAAGGCCGCAAGGATGACGCTTGATGCAGAGGGTGTGAATGTGCCGTGTGAAATCAGCGTAATGCTTACGGATGATGAGGGCATACACCAGATTAACCGTGAATTTCGCAATGTGGACAGACCCACTGATGTTTTAAGCTTTCCAATGAATGAGTTGACACCCGGTGAATTTGACACTACGGAATGTGAGGTTGACATTGATAACGGCGCAATTATGCTGGGTGATATGATGATATCTTTGCCGCGCTGTGAGCAGCAGGGCGAGGAGTTCGGTCATGGATTTGAGCGTGAAATAATGTATCTCACGGTTCATTCGGTGCTGCATCTTCTGGGTTATGACCATGTTGATGAGGGCGAGATGAAGCGTCAGATGCGAGAGAGAGAGAAAGCCATAATGGGCGATGAGTAATTAGAGGAGAAAACACAAAATGGAAAAATCAGCTATGATAACTATCTGCGGCAGACCGAATGTCGGCAAGTCCACATTGACAAATGCACTGGTCGGTGAGAAAATCGCCATCGTTTCCGATAAACCGCAGACGACAAGAAACAGAATCACCGCAATAGTTGAGCATGGGGAGACTCAGCTTGTTTTGATGGACACCCCAGGCTTCCACAAACCACGTACGCGCTTGGGCGATTACATGGTGAACGTTGTCAGCCAAAGTGTTGCGGACGTTGATCTTGTTTTGCTTTTGGTTGAACCCGTAGCAGAGATTGGCAAGCAGGAGGAGGCATTGTTGCAGCGCATTAAAGAGACTGGTGCGCCCGCAATTCTTGTCATCAACAAGATTGATACCGTTGAGAAGCCCCGCATTTTGAGCGTGATGGGGCTATACTCTGCTGAATATGAGTTCGACTCTATTATACCCATTTCGGCCAAAACGGGCGAGGGCATACAGGAGCTTCTTGACGAGATGGAGAAATACGCAGTCGAGGGGCCGCACCTTTTCCCCGATGATATGATAACCGACCAGCCAGAGCGTCAGATATGTGCAGAGCTTGTCCGTGAGAAGCTGCTGCGCTGCCTCGACAAGGAAATCCCCCATGGCACAGCGGTTGAAGTCACGCGCTTTACAGAGCGTGACAATGGTATAATCGACCTTGAAGTGACGATATATTGCGAAAAGGACAGCCATAAGGGTATTATCATTGGCAAAAAGGGCGCGATGCTCAAACGTATTGGTGAGCTTGCCCGTGTTGATATAGAAGAATTTATGGGCACAAAGGTCAACCTTCAAACATGGGTGAAGGTGAAAGAGAACTGGCGTGACTCAACTTCGCTTCTGCGTAATTTCGGCTTTAAGAACGAATAAAGCTTTTTGCCTGACTTATACGCGTTAATATATACCATCACTATATTGCCGCTTGATGCAGATAATATAGTCACGAGGTGGTATGATGGAGCGAGATGCAATATGGCAGGCTTTCAGCGATACAGGTGACCCTATGTATTATCTGCTGTACAAAGCAACGCGAAATCCCGATACGCAGAAGAAAGAGAACACAGCAAAAGACCGGTTGGGCAGTCAACCCCAGCCGGAGGATTGAGAGAGCTACATATAATGTACGAAACAATGAAAGCGCTGATTCTGCGCGAGGTACGCTATAAAGAGTCAGACAGAATACTGGATCTAATAACGGACAAACACGGCAGACTGACCGCAAAGGCGCGGGGTGCGCTGAGAAAAACCAGCAAAATCGCCGCTTCGACACAGGTTCTTACCTATTCCGAGTTGACCCTATTTTTCAACAAAGGGAAGTGGACTGTGAATGAGGGCGTTGTGCTGGAAAGCTTCAGCGGTCTGCACACGGATATCACCGCGCTTTCCTTGGGCTGTTATTTTGCAGAATGTATAAGCGCGTTGGCGGTCGAAGATCAGCCGGATGCCGCCCTTATGCAGCTTGGTTTAAATTCTCTGTATGCGTTGAGCCACAAAATGTATAAAGAATCGCTTATAAAAGCCGCATTTGAGCTGCGCCTTATGTGCATTGCAGGTTACACGCCCGAATTGGGTGCGTGCACTGTCTGCGGGCGTGATGAGCCGGATAACCCATGCCTGAGCCTTGATAACGGTCAGTTGTGCTGCCGGTCGTGCCGCACGGTGGAGCTTGGCCATACAGCCCCGCTGTGTGCAGATTCTCTTGCTGCGATGCGGTATATTTGCACTGCGCCGGCAAAGCAGCTTTTCTCATTCAACATCAGTGGGGACGCGGAGAAAAGACTGTGTGACGCAGCTGAAAATTATTTACTGCGTCAAAGTGAGCGCGGTTTTTCAACCTTGGATTATTATAAAAGCGTGCGCTTATAACGCCGCTTTGGAGAAATAATATGAGCTTTACAGAAAAATCACTATTGACCTTGGAACTGCCGCAGGTGCTGGAAATGCTGTCGCATGAGACGGTATCCGATGCGGCTAAAGAGGCTGTTTCCGGTCTTACACCGTCATATGACCCTGCCGAGGTAAGGCGGTGGCAGGAGGAAACGAACGCGGCAAAGAAAATGATGACAGTGCGGCAAAGCCCGTCTTTTTCAGGCGTTAAGGATGTGCGCGCGTCATTGTCGCGTGCGGATCTCGGCGGTGCGCTCAACACGCGTGAGCTTATGGATATAGCTCGCGTGCTGCAATGCGCGCGCCTTGTGCGCGGCTATATTGCGGATGACAGCGTTGGTAAAACGTGCATAGATAGCCTCTTTTACGCACTTCGCGCCAATAAGTTCCTTGAAGAAAAGATAAACACATCCATTGTCGGTGAAGATGAAATTGCCGACAGTGCCTCGTCAGAGCTGGCAACTCTGCGCCGACAGATGCGCGCAGCCGCCGCGCGTGCGCGTGATGCCCTGCAAAAGATTATTTCATCTCCGGCCTATGCTAAGGTTTTGCAGGAGCCGATAATCACTATGCGCTCAGACAGGTATGTTGTCCCTGTAAAGGCTGAGTGCAAGGGTGCTGTGCCCGGCCTTGTCCATGATATATCAGCCTCCGGTATGACAATTTTCGTTGAACCGATGGCGGCTGTAAAGGCCAATAATGAGCTTCGTGAGCTTGCGGCAAAAGAAAAGCTGGAGATAGAACGCATATTAGCGGAGCTTTCCGCAGAGTGTGCTGAGCATAGGGATGATATTGAGACGGATTATCATCTACTTGTTAGGCTGGACATTATATTTGCCAAGGCTAAGCTTTCTTATAAGCTTGATTGCCAGCAGCCCGGGCTGGACAGTGATCGCGGTGTTATCCTGCGCCGCGCACGCCACCCGTTGCTGGATCAGAGCAAGGCTGTGCCGATAAGCCTTGAATTGGGCAGTGATTTTGACACGCTTGTTATCACAGGCCCCAATACCGGCGGCAAAACCGTATCACTGAAAACTATCGGTCTGCTTGCGGCGATGGTGCAGTGCGGATTGCATATTCCTGCGGCGGACGGAAGTAATATGCCAGTATTTTCTCACATTCTTGCTGATATTGGTGATGAGCAGAGCATTGAGCAGAGTCTTTCTACATTCTCAGCACATATGACCAATATCATCAGTATTCTGGATGAATGTGATGACAGGTCGCTTATCCTGTTTGACGAGCTGGGTGCCGGTACAGACCCGACAGAGGGCGCGGCACTTGCCATCGCGATAATTGAAAATGCGCGCAGTAAGGGCGCCGTTATTGCGGCCACAACGCACTATGCTGAGCTGAAAGTGTATGCCACGAATGAACAGCGCGTCCAGAACGCTTCGTGCGAGTTTGACGTTGAGACGCTTCGCCCAACATACCATCTGCTTGTCGGCATCCCGGGTAAGTCCAATGCATTCGCAATTTCCAAGCGCCTAGGCTTGGGAGATGATGTTATTGAGGATGCCAAGACGCGCGTTAATACGGAATCTGCTAGCTTTGAGGCGACGATTGAAAAGCTGGAGCAGACGCGGCTTATGCTGGAAAGAGACAGAAATGAAGTCGCAGTGAAGCTGAGAGCTGCTGAAGAAAACGCCAAGAAAGCTGCATTTTTGAAAGCGGAGCTTGATGTCAGACTTGAAAAGGCGGATTTGAAATCACGCCGCGAGGCCGAACGCATTATCAGCGAGGCGCGCGCCACTGCCGAATCTGTGTTTGCCGAGCTTGACGAGATGAAAAAGCACGTCAACGACGATGATGACACACAGCGCATAAATGAAGCACGCAGTGCCCTGCGCCGCCGCTTAAATGAGCAGGAGGAAAGCCTGCGGCCGGCAGCACAGCCGGTGGTTGAGGAAAAATCCTCTCGCGAGATTCGCGTAGGTGACACGGTGAAGATAAAATCCATGGGCATGAAAGCCGAGGTAGTATCCATATCGCCGGATAGAGTGCTGAATCTTCGCGCGGGAATTATGAACGTATCTGCAAAAGAGAACGATGTTCTCCTGCTTGAAAATGAAACGAAGAAGAAAAAGTGCAGCGTATCGGCGGCCGCCGCAACAACTCTGCGTACATCCGTTGTCGCGTCTGAGATTGATATACGCGGCATGGAGGCGGTTGAGGGCGTTCTTGCAGCAGAACGGTACATTGACAGCGCGGTTATGTCAAAGCTAAAGACGGTCACGATTATCCACGGCAAAGGCACCGGCGTTTTGCGCAGTGCCGTGCAGCAGATGCTGCGCAAAAACAAAGCAGTCAAGTCGTTTCGTCTTGGGCGTTATGGCGAGGGTGAGGCCGGTGTAACTGTTGTCGAACTGAAATAAAAATTCGCGCTCATGCTGTCTGCAAATGTGTAAAATAACGAATCGCGCGAAATTTGTTGACGTGTGGGCAAAAATTTGTTAGATTATATATATCCTATAGAGGTGTATTATAATCTAATCAGTTAAAAAGAGATTTTTAAGGAGTGGCGAGTATGATAAGCAAAGAAGTAGTCATCAACAATCAGGTTGGTCTCCATGCAAGACCCGCGACTTTCTTTATTCAGAAAGCCAACGAGTTTAAAAGCAGCATTTGGGTCGAAAAGGATGAGCGCCGCGTAAATGCAAAGAGCCTTCTGGGTGTTCTCTCTCTTGGCATCGTCAAGGGTACTGCTATCACTATCATTGCCGATGGTGCTGACGAGGATGAGGCCATTGCGACCTTGGCAGAGCTTATAGACTCTGACTTTTCTGAGTAATTTTCTGTTCAACTTTATTAAATCTAAGGGGGCGTGTTTTCACGCCCCTTGTTTCATATCAGGCGGGATTATAACATGAAAAAAGAAACTATTGCATCGTTGGAAATGCTGCTGTGCGCCGCGTTGTGGAGTATTGCCGGTATTTTTATCAAGCTCATACCGTGGAACGGCTTTGCGGTGGCCGGTATCAGAAGCCTGATTGCCGCGCTGACAATTGCGCTTTATATGCTGATAACCGGCAAACGCTATATTCTCTCTAAAAACACTCTTATCGGCGGGTTCTTTGCCGGCAGCGTCTATACCTGCTTTACTGTTGCAAATAAGCTGACTACTGCGGCAAATGCAATCGTGCTTCAGTTCACCAGTCCTGTTTTTATCGTGGTGTTTTCGGCTATATTCCTTAAACAGCGCATATCCAAAAAGGACTTTGCCGTTGTCGCGGCTACGCTTATAGGGATTGCCCTGTTCTTCTTCGACCAGCTAAAGCCGGGATATATTCTCGGCAACATCGTGGCAATTGCGGCAGGTATGTTCATGGCCGGTATGTTCATAACTGTTGGCACCATTGAGGGTGATGAACGTTTTAGCGCCATTCTGAACGGCCAGTTATTTACTTTCCTTGTCGGTCTGCCGTTTATCATAACAACAAAGCCGGAGTTTACATCAACTGCTGTGGTCTGCATCTTGGTTCTCGGCGTATTTCAACTGGGCATTTCGTATATACTTTACGTCAAGGCGACACAGTATTGCCCGCCGCTTGCCTGCTGCCTGCTGGGTGCACTTGAACCGCTGCTGAACCCTGTGTGGGTGCTGATATTTGACGGCGAACGCCCAGGCGTGTTTGCGCTCATCGGCGGTGTGATAGTGATAATCTCAATAACAGTGTGGACGATATTCGGCAAAGAACCCGATAAAGACAACGTGAACGTAAGCGAGGCATAATATGCTGGACACACTCAGCGAAAAAGCGAATAATTTGCCGCTTCTCCCGGGCGTTTACATCATGCTGGATGAGCATGGTGAGGTGATATATGTAGGCAAGGCGAAGAAGCTGAAAAACCGCGTTTCAAGCTATTTCCACGGTGAACATCTGCCAAAGGTTGCTGCCATGGTCGCAAAGGTGCGCGACTTCAACGTTATTGTTGCCGGAAGTGAATTTGAGGCGCTGGTGCTGGAAAATTCACTGATAAAGCGCCACAAGCCCAAGTACAATATTCTGCTTAAAGATGATAAGGGCTATCCATTCGTGCGTGTGGATGTGCTGAGTGAATATCCGCGCATTACCTTAGTCGGCAAGCAGGGGAAAGACAATGCGCGTTATTATGGCCCATTTGGTGGGCGCGGCCAGACCTATGAGATCATCGAAGCTATAAGAAAGACGCTTCTTCTGCCGTCCTGCGCCAAGAAATTCCCACGTGATATCGGCAAGGAGCGCCCATGCCTGAACTACCAGATGAATAACTGCGCAGGTTGGTGCAAGGGTGTACCCGATGGAGAGGAATACCGCGCGCGTATTGCGCAGGCGGTACTTATCCTGGAGGGTAAAAGCAACGAGCTTGCCAGTGATTTGAAAGAAAAGATGGAGCAGGCGGCGGAGGAACTTCGCTTTGAACAGGCGGCAGAGCTTCGCGACAGACTTCGCGCGGTGGAAATGCTCAGCAATAAGCAGAGGGTGATTTCAACAGCCTTTGCCGATACGGATGCCATCGGTTTTTGCCGCGGCGCAAAGAGCTGCTTTACGGTGCTGCATTTTGTCAACGGTGATCTCGTGGGCAAGGATGTAGAGATGATGGATGAACCGCTGGAAGGCGACAATGAGGCGCTGACCGACCTTGTGCTGCAATACTATACAGCGCACCGCGGCGGCTGGCCGAAGTCTATACTTCTGCCGTGCGAGGTCGATTCACAGGACGCGTTGGAAGCATTGTTGAGTGAGACCTCGGGGCGGCGTATTTATATTGACGTGCCAAAACGCGGGGAGCGTATGCGGCTTATAGACAGTGCGCGGCTCAATGCGCATGAGGAGGTTCAGCGCCGCACGACAGCGGCACAGCGCACCAGCAAGACGCTTGAATGGCTGCAAAAGGCGCTGGAGCTGGACGAGTTTCCCAAAAGAATTGAAGCATTTGACGTTTCCAACCTTGGCGACACAGGCATTGTCGCGGCAATGACAGTACACGTTGACGGTAAGCCCTATAAACGCGCGTATAAGAAGTTCCGTATTAAGGATATGCCTGTGCGTGATGACTACGCCAGTATGTATCAGGCGGTATACAGGCGCTTTAAGCATTTTGTGGATGGGGATGAAAGCTTCGCGCCTCTGCCGGAGCTGCTGCTGATTGACGGTGGTGAAAGCCATGCAAACGTGGCAGAGACTGCACTTTCTGACCTTGGGTTGAAGTTACCTGTTTTTGGCATGGTCAAGGACGATAGACACCGCACACGTGCATTGATCACCTCTGATGGACGCGAGATCGGTATAAGCTCAAATCAGGCTGTGTTTGCGCTTGTTGGCGGCATACAGGAGGAAACACACCGCTTTGCCATTGAGTATCAGCGCGCGCTGCGGAATGAGGGCTATGTCTCGGCACTGGATAAAATAGATGGCGTTGGACCACGCCGACGCGCGGACCTTATCAAGTATTTTAAATCCGTAAGGGCGGTGAAAGAGGCGAGTGTAGAGCAACTGCGCCTCGTTGTGCCCAAGAACACGGCACAGGCGGTATATGATTATTTCCACACAGGAACAGAGGAGGATATAAAATGAGGGTAATAACCGGCACGGCGCGCGGAAGACGGCTAAAAACACCGGAAAACTATGACATACGCCCGACAACTGATAACGTGAAAGAATCCATCTTCAACATTATTCAGTTTGATATTGAGGGCAGACGTGTGCTGGATCTTTTCGCGGGTACAGGTCAACTGGGCATTGAATGTCTCAGCCGCGGTGCGGCGGAGGCTGTGTTTGTTGACGAGAGCAGCGCTGCTGTAAAAATAGTGAAAGAGAATCTGAAAATATGCGGATTGTCTGCTGCTGTTATGCAGTGTGATGCAATCGGCTTTCTGCGTGGGTGCGGTAAGTTCGATTTAATATTTATTGACCCGCCGTATGACTCGGATATATACAATGAAGTGCTAAAAACTATCAATTCGGTTGACATATTGTCGGATGGTGGTATAATAATATGTGAGGCGCGCCGTGACAGGCAGCTTCCGGAGATGACTGCGCCATATAAAAAGCAGCGCGAGTATAATTACGGCAAGGTCAAGCTCTGCAAATACACTAAATAATAATTCAGGAGCAGTGTATGAGAATTGCCATTTGCCCGGGTAGCTTTGACCCGATAACTCTGGGACATCTTGATATTATCCGCCGCGCATCATTGATTTTTGACGAAGTTATTGTCTGTGTGATGAAAAATGCATCAAAGACCTCACCGATGTTCACGGTGGAGGAACGCGCGGATATGGTAAGGCGTGTTGTGAAGAGCTATCCCAATGTCCATGTTGATACTCCCGATGGGCTTTTGGCAGAGTACGCAAAGAAATACGATGGGGCGACAGTCGTTAAAGGGCTGCGCGCTGCATCTGACTTTGAGTATGAATTCCAGATGGATCTGCTCAACAAAAAGATAAACCCCGATATGGAGACAATGTTTTTGACCTCCAGTGCAAAGTATACCTTCCTCAGCTCGTCCATTGTGCGCGAGATGGCGAAATACGGCGCGGATCTTACCGGCTTTGTTCCGGATGAAATAATAGAAGACATTGAAAAAAAGCTTTGTAACGGAGGAAAAATTGATGGATAACAACACCGATATTATCGAACTCCTTGATATTCTTTACGGCATGGTCACGGAGGCATGGGGTGTTCCCCTCGGAAATGACAAATGTATAATTGAGCGCGAGAAGGCTGTCGAAATTATCAATGAAATCAAGGCCAATCTGCCCAGCGCCATTGCGGAGGCCAAGCGTCTTGTTTCGGCGCGCGATGAATTCATCGGCAATGCTAAGCGCGAGGCTGAGGCCATGCGCAAGAGTGCAGAGGAAAAATCCAAGGCCATGATTGAGGAGCAGGAGATAGTGCGCGTTGCCCGTGCTAAGAGTGCAGAAATGCTCAACTCTGCGGAGGCTAAATCGAGAGAGCTGAAGCGTGTCGCGGCAGAGTATGTTGACGAAATAATGAAGCAGTCTGAGGAGAGCGTGAGCGAGGCCTTGGCCAAGCTTCAAAAGGCGCACAACGCTTTTAACGCTGTGGGCGGTGTTGCCGTGGCGGGTGCATCTGCTGAACCTGCTGTTCAGCAACCGGCTGAAGCAAAACAGAGGAATGCACAGCAGATGCCTAATACTGCTGCAAAGCCTGAGATGAAAGGCAATGACGTGCGCCGCGCACAGCCAGCGCCGAGTGGAAAGAGGCCGGTTGCATCAATGATAAAAAATCAGCGCGAGAATTGACTTGCTGAAAAACTACATATTGTGCTTTGAGCCCCCATCAGCCGAATATATAGCTGATGGGGGATTTTATAACATTTTCGGAGAAAAAGATACAAATTACTTCAAAAAAAGACAAAAGAATTTACTTGCATTTTATGTGAACCGCATCTATAATAAAAGCACGCTGTGGGTGATTGTGGTGGAAAATGGTGCAGTTGTGTGGCGAAAGGGGTAAGCAGTAAATGACCGGCGAGTATCAACATTCTCTCGATAATAAGGGGCGTATTTTCATCCCCGCAAAGCTACGTGATGAACTTGGGGATGTTTTTTATATTACATTGTCTATGGATAGATGCCTTTGCGCATACAGCGGGGAGAATTGGAAGCTACTTTCAGACAAGGTCAGTGCCATGCCCTACATCAAACAGCGCAAAATGCGTCCGCTCTTTGCGCACGCTGCAAGATGCGAACTGGATAGTCAAGGACGCGCACTTATTCCGCAGAATTTACGCGAATATGCCGGCTTGAAGCAGAAGGTGACGGTTATTGGCTGCAACAATCACGCCGAATTGTGGGACAGTGAAGCGTGGAACGTGATATTTGCAGAAGAAACAAAACCGGAGAACATTGCAGCCGTTATGGAGGAGCTTGAATTTTAATGGACACACCGATACATATTTCCGTTTTACTTGATGAATGTATTGATAATCTTGCAATAAAACCCGATGGTATATATGTTGACGGTACTTTGGGGCTTGGCGGGCACTCGTATGAGATTGCCAAAAGACTTGATACCGGCCGCCTTATCTGCATTGACCGTGACGAAACTGCGATTGAGCGCGCAGGGAAGCGTCTTGAGGAGTTTTCGGACAAGATAACGCTTGTGCACGGTAATTTTTGCGACACGGCCACAATTCTGGATAGGCTTGGCATTGACGCGGTTGACGGTATGTTATTTGATCTGGGCGTTTCCTCACCTCAGCTTGATGAAGCTGAACGCGGGTTTTCATATATGAATGATGCACCTCTCGATATGCGTATGGACAGGTCAGCCGGTATTACGGCATACGATGTTGTGAACACATATTCTGAGGATAAGCTCAACCGCATTTTCTGGGACTATGGGGAAGAGCGCTACGCCCGCCGCATCAGCGCGGCCATCGTCAGTCGGCGCAGTGAGTGTCCCATTGCAACAACGTTTGAATTGGTTGATATCATAAAAAGTGCGCTTCCGGCGGCGGCTCTGCGCGAAAAGCAGCACCCTGCAAAGCGCTGTTTTCAGGCAATACGTATTGCCGTTAATGATGAGCTTGGCGCAATAAGCACGCTCATGGACACTGCACCTGACAAGTTAAAGGTCGGGGGCAGATTATGTGTGATTAGTTTCCACTCTCTTGAGGACAGAATAGTCAAATCAGGTATAACAGCCAGAGAAAATGGCTGTACCTGCCCAAGAGAGGCTCCAATATGTACTTGCGGCTTCAAAAAGACCCTCAAAAGTGTCTGCCGCAAGCCCATATTGCCGAGACAGGATGAAATAGACAGAAATCCACGCTCTCGCAGCGCGAAGCTTCGCGTAGCAGAGAGGGTGTGAGTGAGTGAAGAAAATATCGGCAACGCTGTTTGTCGTGATTTTGTTCGGGTTCTCCGCAATACTGATCGTGTTCTCGCTCTTTGCATCAATTAAGCTGGCTGCACTGGATGACACAGCGTCCGGATTATCAACACGCATTTTAGAATTGAAAGAAGAAAACCGCGTGTTGCTTACTGAGGTTGAGCGGCTTGTTTCGCTGGACGCGGTGGAAAAATACGCCTTTGAAGTGCTGGGGATGTGCCGCTGCTCGGGCGAACAGATAGAATATATAAACATAACAGAATATATAAACACATCGGAGCAGGTGGGATAAAAACTTAAAGACATAGCCGGATAAGCCATTGAATAAGCTGTGATATAGCCAGTTCATATGGGGTGAGCGTCATGTCTGAAAATAATAGTCAAAGTTACCGATATGCACCGACAAGGCAAATGCTCCGCCGCGCAATGTTTTTGATGGCATTGTGCGGCATAGCTGCATTTACGGTGCTGCTTGCGCGTCTGTACAAGCTGCAAATTGAGGATCACAGTTATTATGAAGAGCTTGCGATCCGTCAGCAGCTTCGTGAAGCGCCCTCATCCGCCGCGCGCGGCGTGATATACGATACGAATCTTAATCCTTTGGCGGTTAGCGCGTCCGTTGACAACGTTTACCTCAGTCCGGCTGAGATTGAGCTTTATGGCGAGGATAAAAACTTGATTGCCGATAAGCTTTCTGAAATACTGGGGCTTGACCGGCGTGATATACTGGATAAGTGTGCGCAGACAGGCTCGTGGTATGTTACGGTTGCGAGAAAGATTGAAAGCGATCTGGCAAATGAGGTGCGGCAGTTCAAGGCCGATTATGGCCTGCGCGGTGTCCGCCTTGAAACGGATACTAAGCGCTATTATCCCAATTCATCGCTTGCCTGCCACCTGATAGGTTTTGTTGGTACGGACAATTATGGCCTTGAGGGGATAGAGGCGCAGTATAACTCAGCACTTACCGGTACTGCCGGTAAAACAGTGCGCGCGACAAATGCCTACGGAACGGAGCTGTTGTTTTCACGTTTTGAGGAGTTTACGCCCGGGGAGGATGGCTATGACGTTGTAACAACCATTGACTCCTCAATACAGTATTATATCGAAAAGCACCTGAAACAGGCCGTTGTTGATTATGATATTCAAAACGGCGCAGGCGCGATTGCGATGGACGTAAATACAGGCGCAATACTCGCAATGGCATCATTGGACGGCTATGATTTGAATAACTTCCTTGATGTGAGCGAGGAAGCACAGCTTGCGATTGACAGTGCCGAAACGAAAGAGGAAGCGGAAACGCTTTTACATGATGCGCAGATAAGACAGTGGCGCAACAAGGCACTATCTGATACATATGAGCCGGGTTCGACCTTTAAGATTATAACACTGGCAATGGCGCTGGAGGAAGGTCGGGTAAATACCTCTGACAGTTTTTATTGTCCGGGCACTGTGAATGTAATTGGGCGTACAAACCCAATACGCTGCTGGAAATACGGCGGCCACGGCAGTCAAACACTGACGCAGGCGGTGCAACATTCCTGCAATGTGGCATTCGTTAATATCGGTCAGCGTGTTGGCGCGGAGACATTTTATAAATACTGCGAGGGTTTTGGCTTTTTAAACCTCACTGAGGATAAGAATTCCAACCTCACTGCGACTACGGGAATAGACCTTGCAGGGGAGAGCGGCAGCATATGGTGGAGTCAGAATACATTCTGCTCTCAGAAAAACCTGTCACAGCTTGCGGCGGCCTCATTTGGACAGACCTTTACGATAACGCCGTTGCAGCTTATTACGGCTGTCAGCGCGTGTGTGAACGGCGGATATTTAATGCAGCCGTATGTCGTGCGCAGTATGATGTCCTCTGACGGCGCTACCGTTTATGAACGCAGTCCCAAGATGGTCAGGCAGGTGATAAGCACGGAAACGAGCGAAACGCTCCGGCTTATCCTTGAAAAGGTTGTGGGTGACCAGACGGACGGCACCGGCCGAAACGCCGCTGTGAGCGGATATCGTATCGGCGGGAAAACCGGCACAAGTGAGAAAGTAAGTCTGGAAGCTAAAACAGGTCAAAAGGAGTATATAGTCTCTTTTATAGGTTTTGCGCCCGCAGATGATCCGCAGATTGCTGTGCTTGTCTTTTTAGATACACCGTCTAACGAGTCGGGAATATACATTAGCGGAGGACAGATGGCCGCGCCTGTTGTTGGGCGGATGATGGCGGATATACTTCCCTATATGGGCGTAGAGGCTGAATACGACGAGCAGCGTGGAGATACGGTCATGCCGTTGGTTATAGATATGCCGCTTGACAAGGCTGTTGGCGCGATTCACGATGCGGGGCTGACATACCGCACGATTGGGCAGGGGGATGTTGTGACAGACCAATTGCCGCTGTCCGGTACGATGATTGCGTCCGATAGTCAGATTATTCTCTATCTCGGCGAAAGTCCGTCCGAGGGGCTTGAAGTAATGCCGGATTTGAGCGGAATGAGCTACGCACAGGCAAGAGATATGCTGTCGTATTACGGTATGTACATACGTACCTCCAGCGTAGTGTCCAATGCGGAGAAGCAGACTGTGTGTTCACAGAGTATAAGTGCGGGTACAATGACACAGCATGGAACGGCGGTTGAGGTGAGTCTGGTCAGCCGTGACGAAGATATGCTGGGAAGATATTAAGATAGATATTATAACAAATCAGGAGGCAGTATATGAAGCTTAGAGAGCTTTTGCGTGAACTTGAAATTATCGAATATACCGCGGACTTGGATATGGAGATTGCGGGCATAAGCTATAATTCAAGACTGACACAGCAGGGTGATTTATTTGTTGCGATTAAAGGCTTCACCAGTGATGGGCATAAGTTTATCCCGATGGCGGTAGAGCGCGGCGCGGCGGCTGTATTGTGCGAGGTTGCGCCGACAGACGACACACCCTATGTCCGTATTGCTGACTGCCGGAAAGGTCTTGCATATGTCAGCCGTGAATTTTACGGCAATCCCGCCGGTAAAATGACCGTCATAGGTATAACCGGTACAAGCGGCAAAACTACCTCCTCCTACTTGATAAAGCACCTGTTGGAGCTGAAACTGGGGGCAAAGGTTGGTCTTATCGGCACAAACGGAAATATGATCGGCCAGCAGCATATCTACACCGAGTATACAACGCCTGAAAGCCTTGAACTGCACAAGCTTTTCAGTGATATGCTGGATGCAGGCTGCACCCATGTTGTGATGGAGGTGTCGTCTCACGCGCTGGCGTTGGAACGTGTGGCGGGGGTGCATTTTGATGTTGCTGAGTTTACTAACCTCTCGCAGGATCACCTTGACCTCCACGGCACGATGGAAGAGTATGCAGCGGCAAAGAGAATAATTTTCAGCCAATGCTCTGTCGGATGCCTGAATTATGATGATAAGTGGACACCGTTCATGTTGGATGGGGCAAACTGCAAAACAATCACATTTTCATCAGAAAGCAGCGATGCAGATTTAACGGCGCAGGATGTACGCATGAGCGCCTCCGGCGTGCGCTTTGCCGCGCTGTACGAGGATAAGCTTGCAATGACAAAGCTTGCCATACCGGGGATATTCTCAGTTGCCAACGCACTGGGCGCTATATCTGTTGGCCTTGCACTGGGCATTGACCTTGTAGACTGCTGTGATGCCATGGCCACGGCAAAGGGTGTAAAGGGCAGGGTGGAGCTTGTACCCACGGACGGCGATTACAATATCATCATCGACTATTCTCATAAACCGGGGGCACTTGAAACTGTGCTGAAAACACTGCGCCCTGTGACGCGTGGCCGCCTTGTGTGTCTATTTGGCTGTGGCGGCGACCGCGATAGATTAAAACGTCCGATTATGGGCGCGATTGCGGCGGACAACGCGGATTTTGTTATAGTGACCAGCGATAATCCACGCACGGAAGAACCGATGGACATCATAAATGAGATAGTTGCGGGTATGCAAGATAAGTCCACTCCAAAGAAAGTTATCTGCGACAGAATAGAAGCAATACATTGGGCTATTGACAATGCACGCTCCGGTGATGTAATATTACTTGCTGGCAAAGGTCACGAAGATTACCAGATCGTGGGGCATGAGAAGCACCACATGGATGAGCGTGAGATTG
Source organism: uncultured Oscillospiraceae bacterium (assembly GCA_964495355.1). Lineage (GTDB taxonomy): Bacteria > Bacillota > Clostridia > Oscillospirales > Oscillospiraceae > Limivicinus. The sequence continues at coordinate 28,000 of CAZBVU010000011.1, read as the reverse complement.
TGGCCGAGTGGCTGGAAAAGAGAAAAGCGCGGGAATGACAGCGCGCAACCTCTAAAACTGACCTGTTTGGAGAAAGATTATGACTATAAAGCTTATAACTGCCTTTGTTCTTGCGTTTTTATTTGCCACCTTATTTGGTAAATACTATATTCCTTGGCTGCGCAGGCAAAAGGCCGGACAAGAGATAAAATCCAATGGCCCGACATGGCACATGGCCAAAACAGGTACACCCACTATGGGCGGCGTGATTTTCATTTTCGCGGTTTGCTTTGTCTGCCTTACAGTCGGCTTTGATGGTATGCTGCACGGTGATTTTGTGCACATCTTTGTGTTGCTGTTCGCACTTGTTTTTGGCGCGATAGGTTTTCTTGATGACTGGGAGAAACTGAAGAAAAAGCAGAATCTCGGTCTGACGGCAAAGATGAAGTTCCTTTTGCAGCTTGCCGCCGCACTTGTTTTCGTGCTGCTTATGCGTGAGATCGGCTTTGTGTCCTCTGACCTTTATATACCGTTTTTTAACGTGACATATCATATGCCCGATTGGCTCTACTTTGTGTTTGCGGCGTTTGTCATTGTCGGCACAGTAAATGCAGTCAATATCACTGATGGTATTGACGGTCTTGCCACGGGAACAAGTATACCTGTGTTTCTTTTCTACGTTGTGGTTTCTATGCTCTGGGGTGAAAATTATCTTGAACTGGGTATTTTCGCATCCGGCATTGTGGGCGGGCTTCTCGGCTTCCTCGTATATAATTTCAACCCTGCCAAGGTGTTTATGGGCGATACGGGTTCTCTCTTCCTTGGCGGCGCTGTTGCGGCGCTTGCCTTTGCCTATGATATGCCCTTGATTCTTGCCACACTTGGTATAATCTATATTCTGGAAACGCTCTCCGATATAATTCAGGTCGGTTACTTTAAGCTCTCCCACGGAAAGCGTGTTTTTCGCATGGCACCGCTCCATCATCACCTTGAAATGGGCGGATGGACGGGTAAAAAGTGGAAAGAGAGAGAACTTTTTGTTCTCTTTACAGGAATATCTCTGGCCTTTGCTGTCATATCATTTATTGGGGTGTTTCACCGTTATCCGCTCTGATATGCCGCAATAATAAAGTCGGGGAGGTGGGAAAATGCGTTATGAAAGCGCCCGCCTCGCCGACTTTTCCGCAGTTTCCGTTAAAGCGCGGCGGCGCGGCTTCGATACGTCATTTTTTGTCGTTGTTATATTGCTGCTGGTGATGGGGGTCGTGATGGTGCTCTCGTCCAGCTATGCGCGCGCTTATTATGACCCTGCCAATATCACAGGCGGGAATGCCGCCTACTACTTTATCCGTCAGCTTTTGTTTGCTGTGCTGGGGGTTGCGGGGATGCTGCTGGTTTCCCGCTTTCCAATGCGCATTTATCACCGCTATGCGTTTCATTTTCTGGGCGGTGTTATTGCTTTGCTGCTGCTTGTGCCGTTTATCGGCGTTAAGGCAAACGGCGCACGGCGTTGGTTGGGTGTAGGCGGGCTCACCATTCAACCGTCAGAACTGGCGAAGCTTGCAGTTATCATTTCATTTGCTGAGCTTATTTGCCGCGTTAAGTCCAAAATACGCACATTTCGCTATGGAATACTGCCGTTTGGCGCGATTTTGCTTGTAATTATCGGTCTTCTTGTCCTTGAACCGCACTTTTCAGCATCCATAATTATCGTTGCGATTGGCGGGGCAATGTTGTTTCTTGGCGGTGTGCGCCTTGGTTGGTTTGCGGCGGCCTTTGGTGTTGTTGGAACGGGGATCGTGGTGCTGCTTATGTTCTTCCCCTATGCGTCCAGCCGTATCAGCACCTGGCGCGATCCGTTTTCAAGCTCCTCCGATGAGGGGTATCAAATTGTGCAGTCGCTTTATTCAATTGGCTCAGGCGGATTGAGTGGACTGGGGCTTGGCGGCAGCAGGCAGAAATATCTCTACCTGCCGGAGGAGCACAATGATTTTATCTTCTCTGTCGTCTGCGAGGAGTTGGGCTTTATCGGTGCGGCGCTGATACTTGTCCTTTTTGCGCTGCTTATTCTGCGCGGGTTTTGGATCGCAATCCACCTTCCAACGCGCTTTGATTTTCTTGTGTGTGCGGGCATAACGACCTTGCTTGCAATTCAGGTGTTTTTGAATGTGGCTGTTGTCACCAATCTAATTCCGTGCACAGGGATATCCCTGCCGTTTTTTAGCTACGGTGGTACGGCTTTGCTTATCGAGCTAATAGAAATGGGTATAATTCTCGGCGCTTCGCGCGAGATTGTTACTGAATAGAAAGGAAACAGATAAAATGAAATTTATACTTACCTGCGGAGGAACTGCCGGTCACATCAATCCGGCACTTTCGATTGCCGACAGACTTCGTGAGCTTATGCCCGACTGCGAGATATTATTTATAGGCGCAGAGGGCAAAATGGAAATGCAGCTTGTTCCGCGCGAGGGCTATGAGATTGAGGCTCTGAAAATAACCAATATCAGCAGGGGAAAGAGCTTGCAGGCGATAAAACATAATATAGAAACTGTGCGCAATGTGTTTGCGTCCACAAAAAAGGCTAAGTCCATAATCAAGGATTTTCAGCCCGATGCGGTTATCGGTACAGGCGGATATGTCTGCTATCCGGTGCTCACTGCGGCGCATAAGCTGGGCATACCCACGGCTGTGCATGAAAGCAATGCCGTTCCCGGACTGACGACAAAGCTGCTTGCCAAAAAGGTTGACAGCGTTATGGTCGGCTTTGAGGAGAGCAAAAATGCATACAGTGATCCGTCACGCATATTATTCACCGGCACACCTGTGCGCGGCGAGTTTGCTGCGTATGATAAGCGCCGCGCCAAGGCAGAGCTTAGTATTGATGCTGATACACCGCTTGTTGTATCTGTTTGGGGCTCTCTCGGCGCGGCTCACATGAATGGCATCGTGTCAGAACTGATTACTCTTCTTGATACGAACTCGAAGTTCCATCTCATACACTCTATCGGCACACGGTATTATGACGCTTTTATGGAAAAGCTGAATGAGACTGCACCTGACTATGCACAGCGTGGTGTAGATGTGCGCGAGTATATTTACGATATGCCGCGCGTGATGGCTGCGGCGGACATTATCCTCTGCCGTGCGGGTGCATCTACGCTCTCCGAGCTTGCGTATATGGGTAAGCCGGTTATAATAGTTCCTTCTCCTAATGTGACAAATAACCATCAGGAGAAGAACGCGCGCGTGCTTGAAAATGCAGGCAGTGCAAAGGTTTTGCTTGAGGGTGAGTTTGACGCGCAAACTCTGCTTGATATGGTAAATGCGCTCTTATCAGACAAGACACAGCTTGACAGTATGTCCGCGGCAATGCGCGCACTCGCACTGCCGGATGCCGCAAACAGAATAGTGGATAATATTCTCTCTCTTACCAACAAAGAGGACTGATTGATTAACAAAAGAACATCCCTGCGCATATTATAGCCTGATATGTGCCGGTTGTTTTGAGCATATGCGGTGCGCTCATCAACCTGATAAGGGGAGGTTCGCTATGGACATATGGCATATACGCGGCGGGAGAGTTCTGGACGGGGCCTGCTTTGTGCAGGGGTCAAAGAATGCAACACTGCCTATTATCGCGGCATCAATAATAAGCCCCGCGCGTTCTGAGCTTTTGAATGTACCCCAGCTTCGTGATGTTGATGCCGCGCTGAGAATTCTGCGCCATCTTGGCTGCACAGCGGAGCAGCGGCGCAATGAGGTTTACATAGACTCTACATATCTCTCCGGCAGTGCAATACCGCATGAGCTTATGGAGGAAATGCGCTCGTCCGTTATATTTATGGGCGCATTGCTTGCTCGGTGCGGCGAGGCGCGGCTGTCACTGCCCGGCGGATGTCAGCTTGGTAAGCGCCCTATCGACCTGCACCTGAGCGCCCTGCGCGCAATGGGTGCGGAGATAGAAGAGAACGGAAGCGAGATTTGTTGCCGCGCCTCCGCGTTAAAAGGCGTGACAATAGAGTTGCCATTCCCCAGTGTCGGTGCAACGGAAAACACCATGCTGGCCGCCTGCGCCGCAAAAGGTGAGACTGTGATACACGGTGCAGCAAGAGAGCCGGAAATCATCGCCTTGCAAGGATACCTTCGCGCAATGGGCGCGGACATATCCGGTGCGGGAACAAACACAGTTACGATCTCCGGCTTTCATGCAACGCGCCGCGCTGTGTGCCGCATCATACCGGACAGAATCGTTGCATCCACAATTGCGTGCGCGGTGGCCTCTGTTGGAGGAAATGTTGAAATGCGCGGCGTTGTGCCGGAGCATTTTTCTACAGTTCTCTACTTCCTTAATCAGGCTGGATGTGATATAATAAGCTCAAATAGGTCTGTCCACATCCGTTCAGGCGGGCATCTTATAGCACCGGGTGAGATAATCACTGCACCATACCCCGGCTTCCCGACTGACGCACAGCCGGTTTTGATGGCGGCACTCCTCCGTGCGGAAGGATGCACAGTAATCACGGAGAATATATTTGAGAACCGCTATCGGCAGGTGCCGGAGCTTCGCCGCCTTGGAGCTGATATTGTCGTTGAGGGGCAGAAGGCTGAAATATGGGGGGTCGATAACCTGCACGGAACAGCTTTGAACTCAACGGACTTGCGCGGCGGTGCCGCTATGATTGTTGCGGGATTGAGTGCGGATGGAGAGACTGTAATTTTTGATGATGGGCATATAACGCGCGGGTATGAGCATTTTGATGCACGGCTTCGTGCATTGGGCGCAGATATTTACCTTGAGTATTGATTTTATAAGGGCGTACCGTGCATTTCGGCACGCCCCGAAAGGATAGAGCCTATGGCTTACGCACATTCTAATCAACCGCCGGCTGACAAACATTCAGAATATATGAAGCCGCGCCGCCACAGCACTATCAGTGCACCGCTGATGTTTGTGATTGTTGAGGTCGCGCTGATATTCGTGATGAGCGTTTTCTTCCGCGTAAATGATATTGAGGTCAACGGAAACACGCACTATACCGACAGCGAGATAATACGCGCGATAGATATTGAGGAGGGGGACAACCTCTTTTTCTTCGACCGCTTTGCCGCACTCAGCCGCGTCTTTGCAAAGCTGCCGTATATCGAAGAAGTCACCGTTGAGCGTAAACTGCCTGATAAGGTCATCATTGAGGTCACGGAGAGCAGCGCACTGGCGTATTTATCGCTGGGCGAAGAGAACTGGACGATTGACCATAACTGCAAGGTACTTGGCAAAGCAGCAGAAAGTGAGCTGTCCAACCTTATCGCTGTGCGCGGTATCAAGCCGGGTACGCTCCTTATAGGAGAACCGATGCAGACCGAGAGCGGTGACACCGAGACGGTGGAATATCTGGCCGAGGTATTGTATCAGATAGAGCAGAGAGGGCTTTCGTCTCAGGTATCGCTTATTGATTTTGAGGATATAAGCGCCGCAACATTCAGCTATGGCGGCCGATTGACAGTGAAGCTGGGTTCAAATTCAAATACAGAGTATAAATTTGGAATGTTTATGGCTGTTTTGGATAAGCTTACAGTGGAGGATGTTGGATATCTTGACCTCTCCGATGGTGCAACTGCTCATTTTATGTCAGAATAAAGCATGCAATTACAATTCGATAACAAAAAATTTCCGAAAAACAAAAAAATCTATTGACCTAGAGCGGAAAATGTAATATTATATAAAACACGGTTTAATATAAAAATTCACTTTTTGTGACTAGATAAAAACACAGGAGGCAGAAGTATGGATTACAAAGCCGAAACAGGGCCTGAAAATGTTGTGACTATAAAGGTTGTCGGCGTTGGCGGCGCTGGCAATAACGTTGTTAACAGAATGGTCAAGGCAGGGACGCAGGGTGTTGAGTTTATCGCCATAAATACGGATAAGCAGGCACTTGCCGTTTCCAGCGCCAATCAGAAGATTCAGATCGGCGAGAAGATGACTCGCGGACAGGGCGCAGGCTCTGATCCCGATGTTGGCAAGCGCTCCGCCGAGGAGAGCCGCAACAACATTGCAAAGGCAATTGAGGATGCAGATATGGTGTTCATCACCGCAGGTATGGGCGGCGGTACCGGTACCGGCGGCGCACCTGTCGTTGCTGAGATCGCGCGTGAGGCCGGTATACTTACGGTTGGTGTTGTTACAAAGCCGTTTAAGTTTGAGGGTAAGCGTCGTATGGATCAGGCCAACATGGGCATTAAAGACCTTCTTGATCGTGTTGACTCTCTGCTCATCATCCCGAATGACCGCTTGAAGTATGCAACCGACCAAAAGGTTACACTTGCTAACGCATTTGAAATTGCGGATGACGTGCTGCATCAGGCAGTCACCAGCATTTCTGACCTTATAAAGAACACCGGCTTTATCAACCTTGACTTCGCTGATGTTTCCTGCATCATGCGTGAGGCTGGCTTTGCCCATATGGGCGTTGGCCATGCCGCCGGTAAGGGCAAGGCAGAGGATGCCGCAAAGCTCGCTGTTGCCAGCCCGCTTATGGAGACCTCTATTAACGGCGCTCGCGGTGTGCTTATCAACATCACCGGTTCTGAGGATATGGATCTCGAAGATGTTGAGACTGCTGCTAACCTCGTGCAGGAGGCTGCACATCCCGATGCAAACATCATCTTTGGTGCAAGCTTCGACCCGTCCATGCAGGATGAGATCCGCGTAACCGTCATTGCAACCGGCTTTGAAGAAGGGGTTAATGTCAGCGCCGCAAGTGAGGCCGCTGCATCTGCCGCGCAGAGCGCGAATGTGCGCACTGCCCCTATAAAAGAGCGCTCTCAGGGTCTGTTCACCGGCGCTGCTGAAAAGGCTGCTGCAACTGTCGCGTCTGCACCCGTTGCTCCCGCTCCTATGAGCGAGGATCGCTCTGCCGTGACCGGCGATGCTACATCTGAAGATCCGTTCGACAGCATTTTCAAGATTTTCAACGGGAAATAATATATTATCCCATATGTAAAGCTCCTCCGATTTTTAAGGAGGAGCTTTTATAACTTTTTATTTATTCTTACATCTGGGAGTGTACCCTAATTGCTGAACAAAATTGTCCGCTTTATTAAAAACTTCGTCAGGATATATTCAGATAATCAGATTGCCGGTGCTTCTGCGGCATTGTCATATTATTTCACGCTCACATTCTTTCCTTTGGTAATTTGCCTTTACACCATGTTGGGCAACAGCTATGAGCGCGCACTGAGAATACTGCAATTTATAAGAAGCTTTGTTTCAGAAGAAACGATGGAGCTGTTTGAAAGCTTTCTGGATTATGTCGCGGCGAATAATAGCCCCGCTATGATGGTTGCCGGCCTTGCTGTGCTGGTAACATCATCTTCCGCGGCCTCACGCTCTATGCAGACCACGATTGGCAGAATGCAGGGCGGGGTGAAGTTCAAAGCGGTGATGTATTTTGTGTTCAGCGTTATTTTCTCCCTGGTATTCCTTGCTGCTATCTATTTTGCTATGCTTGTGATGCTGACAGGCAGACAGTTTATTAAATACGTCAATGAGTTGTTGCCCTTTATAGATATAAGCGGTTCTTGGAACTGGATGCGCTTTCTTGTGATGGGCGGTATATTCTTTGTGCTGGTTTGGGGGGTGTATGAGTCCGCCAAAGGCAATTGTGATGAATATACTACCTTGCCCGGAACGATTTTTACAACGGTAGTTTTGGTCGGGTTTACGCTTATGTTCTCAGAATTCATCGGCCACTCGGCCAGATACCCGCTTGTGTACGGGTCGTTGGCATCGTTAATACTGCTGATGCTGTGGCTTTATTCCTGCTGCATCGTTATATACTGCGGGGCGGCAGTTAACATTGCCCTGCGCGATACGCAGAGGGAACTGGAAGCACCATAATAAAAACGGAGAGGATTATTCCTCTCCATTTTCTTTTAGTTAATTCAATTTATATTCAGAGTTGGTTGTGAGTATACTCAAACAGCGTATTTGCTTATCCAGCTTTGGAGCGTTCGGATGATCTGGTCATCGTCTTTACTGTCAACATCCAGAATAAGCGTGTCGGCGTCATTTTCCAGCGCAGTTTTCAAGGCGCGGCGAAAAGCTGTGTATTTTTCACCCAAGCCGAGAACCGTGCGCAGATTTTCGCCCTCATCTTCACTCATCATCACGCCGATACAGGGCAGATCGGAATTTAAGACTTCAAGCAGTGCCTCGCGAAACTGCGGTATTATCAAATCAAACCCGCCGAATTCGTCCAAAACGGCAAAGGGATAATACTGCGCCTCTTGCAGCAGGCGCACACCAACCTCGCGGAACACCTCATTGTTGTGGACAAGTGCGCCGTTTTCAAATGACAGTATGCGTGCACGCTCCAGCCCGGATATGTCGGCGGCCGCGGCCGTGGGCATTAAATCAACGCCCTCTATCCCGCCAAACTCGTTTTTCGCGCCCAAGGTCATGTAACCGCCCGCGTATTTCAGTTTTGCACCGAGGGCGCTGATAATGGTTGCGGATCTGCCATTGCCGGAGCTGCCTGTTAAAAATAAATGTCTTTGCATATGTATTAGGCCTTTCAATCGTTTTTAAATAATATATCATATATCTGTTTCTGTGCACAAGCGGAGATTGACACTTTTTGCGGCTTGCGTTATAATCTCCAAAGCAATATTGAAATGGAGATATATAAATTATGTTAGGCACAATTGCAAATAGTGTTGCTATTATTATCGGCGGCCTTATAGGAAGCCTTTTCGGAAACAAGATAGGGGAGCGCTTTACCAAACCTCTGTTGACGGCCATGGCCTTTATCGTTGCCATAATCGGTATTCAGGGTGCTGTTGAGACAAGCAATATACTCATTGTTGTTATCTGCATCACCATAGGAACAATAATCGGCATCGCGCTGAAGCTTGATGACAGAATAAGTGCGTCCGGCGATATGATAAAAGATAAGATGAAAGGTTCACCCTTGTGCAGAGGGAGGTTTTCTGAGGCGGTTGTGACCTCTTCACTGCTCTTCTGTGTGGGCTCAATGGCAATCCTCGGCTCTATTCAGGCAGGCTTAAACCATGATTACAGCACCCTTTTTACTAAGAGCGTGATTGACGCGGTAACATCAGTCGCTCTTTCTGCGGCGCTTGGGCCGGGGGTTATACTCTCTGCTGTGCCGATTTTTATATATCAGGGCGCTATAACACTGCTGGCGGGCGTGGCGCAGCCGTATCTCACCAGTGAGGTCATAACTGAAATGTCTGCTGTTGGTGGGCCGATGTTCCTTGCAATGTCCGTTAATATGTTGGAGCTTCGCAGTGAGCGGATTAAGGTCGGCGACATGATACCGGCGCTCTTTATTCCGATCATCTATTTCCCGATTGCACATTTCTTTGGCTTATAAATGATACACAGAATAATAATCATTCAATAATAAAAACCAAGGGTACAGCTTTTCTAATCAGGCTGTACCCTTGGTTTTATATCTTATTTCTTGAAACTGTCCTTTAGTGCGACTGAGCGGTTGAACACCAGATGACCGGGCTTTGCATCCCTGTTATCGAGGCAGAAGTAGCCCTGACGCATGAACTGATAGCCCTCAGAATCCTTGCCGGCCTCGGGCATCGGTGCATTGGCGAGGCTTGCCTCGACCTTGCAGCCGGTGAGAACCTGCAAACTGTCCGGATTGAGGCAGTCGAGGAAATTCTTGTCCGGCCCATCGGGTTCGGCATCAGTGAAGAGGTAATTGTAAACACGCACCTCGGCATCTGCACAGTCAAGTGCATTTACCCAGTGCACGGTTGCGCCCTTGACCTTGCGGCCATCTGCCGGATCTCCGCCGCGGCTGTTTGGGTCATATTCACAGTAGACTTCAACGATATTGCCGTCCTCATCCTTTTTACATCCGGTGCAGGTGACAAGGTATGCACCTTTCAGGCGAACCTCGTTGCCCGGGTAAAGACGCTTATATTTCGGCGCGGGAACTTCCATAAAGTCCTCAGCCTCAATATACACCTCGCGTGAGAAGCTGACCTCGCGCGTGCCATCCTCGGGACGGAGGGGATTATTCTCCACAGGGAGCAACTCAGTCTGCCCCTCAGGGTAATTTGTCACTATCAGCTTTATCGGGTTCAGAACAGCCATTACACGCTTTGCGTTTGCGTTCAGGTCGTCGCGCAGGCAGCTTTCAAGGAATGCCCACTCAACGGTGGAATCGACCTTGGAAACGCCTATGCGTTCGCAGAAGTCGCGGATAGAGCGTGAGGTGTAACCTCTCCTGCGCAGACCGCACAGAGTAGGCATACGCGGATCATCCCAACCGGAAACGTATCCCTCCTCAACAAGCTTTCTCAGCTTGCGCTTGGACATAACGGTGTAGTTGATGCCGAGGCGGGCAAACTCAATCTGGCGCGGCTTGATACCGGGGATAGACACATTGGATACCACCCAGTCATAAAGCGGCCTGTGCGCCTCATATTCGAGGGAGCAGAGGGAATGTGTAATACCCTCCAGCGCGTCCTGAATCGGGTGAGCAAAGTCATACATGGGGAAAATGCACCACTTTGTACCCTGACGGTGATGCTCAATATATCTGATACGGTACAGCACTGGGTCACGCATATTGAAGTTGCCGCTGGCAAGGTCAATTTTTGCGCGCAGGGTGTAGCGTCCCTCTTCAAATTCACCGTTCTTCATGCGTTCAAAAAGATCCAGACTTTCTTCAATGGGTCTGTCGCGCCACGGGCTGACGGCGGGATGCGTTGTGTCGCCACGGTATTCCTTGAACTGCTCAGGCGTAAGCTCACACACATATGCAAGCCCCTTTTTGATCAGTTCAACTGCATATTCATAGGTCTGCTCAAAATAGTCAGAACCGAAGTAGAATCTATCGCCCCAGTCGAAGCCCAGCCAGTGAATATCCTGCTGTATAGCCTCAACAAACTCGTTATCCTCCTTGGCAGGGTTAGTGTCATCCATGCGGAGGTTGCAGATGCCGCCAAAATGCTCTGCCGTGCCGAAGTCAATTGTAAGTGCCTTGCAGTGGCCGATGTGCAGATATCCGTTAGGCTCAGGCGGGAAGCGCGTATGCACCTTCATACCATGGCAGCGATTGCCCTCAGACAAATCTTCGATAATAAACGAATCAATAAAGTTTCTCGCGGTTTCTTCCATTACTCTTTTCTCCTGTCGATACTTGACAACTTGAATTAGAGATATTATAAATGATTGACGTAGATATTTCAACACCAAAGTGGTATGATAAAGCAAAAAGGAGTAAAATATATGTCGGCGAATTTTGATATAATTATAATCGGCGGCGGTGCGGCGGGATTGTCGGCGGCGCTTACCTGTCTGAATAGGGGTAAAAGCACTGCTGTCGTCACCAACGATGCTGAGACCAGCGCAATTTATAAAGCGGAGTGCGTTACAAATTACCCGGGCTTTGATAATATCACCGGCAAGGAGCTTGCACTGCGTTTTCGCGAGCAGCTTGATAACTCCGGCGCGGAGATAATAAAGGGGCGCGCACTATCCGTTACCTCCCTTGGCGAAAGCTTTGGCGTTGCGGTAGGTAATGATTTCTACGTGTGCTCCGCAGTCATTTTGGCACTTGGGATAACGCGCACAAACATTTATATCGGTGAAAGTGAGTTTCTTGGCCGCGGTGTCAGCTATTGCGCAACCTGTGATGGTATGCTTTACCGAGGGAAAACGGTTGCGGTCATCGGTTCAAGCAGAGAAGCACAGGACGACGCAAAGTTCCTGGAGAGTATAGGGTGCAGCGTTCTCTATTTTGATGCACCGCAGAAATACGCTATATACGGAAATGAACGTGCGGAGAAGCTTGTTGCAGGTGCAACAGAATATGGTGTTGACTGTGTGTTTATAATAAAAGAAAGCATTGCAGCAACCCAGCTTGTCACCGGCCTTGAAACGTCTAAGGCTGGAATACAGGTTGACGCCGCGTGCAGGACAAATGTGCAGGGCATTTTCGCCGCAGGTGACTGTACGGGCAAGCCTTTTCAACTGGCTAAGGCGGTCGGAGAGGGGAATATTGCAGCGCTTTCTGCCTGTGAGTTTGTAGACAGTAAGAAATAAAAAGATAAAGGAGATATAAAAAATGGCAGTTACACACATCAAAACAGCGGAGTTTGACAGCTTTATTTCCGAGGGGACTGTATTGGTTGACTTTTGGGCAACGTGGTTCGGCCCTTGCCGGATGCAGGCACCCATTTTGGAACAGCTTGATGCAGAACTTAACGGAAGTGTAAAAATATGCAAGGTCGATGTTGATGAAGAACCGGAGCTTGCGCGCAGATTTGCAGTGATGAGCATACCGACACTTATTGCATTCGAGAATGGACAGGTAATAGGTAAAAATGTTGGCGTGACGGATGTTTCCGGCCTGAAAAAGCTGCTGAAAAAATAATTTGTCTGTACTTTCAGGTGTTGACAAAAATGGATTGATATCATATAATCCATTTATTATTACGATGATGAGCAGGAGTACGCAGTTTGCGGATGTCAGAGAGAGGGCGGTTGGTGTGAGCCTTTGTGATGCGCTGTGGAAAGTCGGCTCTGAGTAATCGGGTGAAGGCTGTAGAGTTGTGTAGTCCGGTCGTGTTCTGCGCGTTAAGCAGACAAGAGTGCCGCCGTATGGCGGAATTCAGGTGGTACCACGGTATTTTATCGCCCTGAAGCGGAAAAGCTTCAGGGCTTTTCCATTTCCCATAGCAACAGGAGAGGAGAAAAATAATGAAAGAGCTACCCAAAGTGTACGACCCTAAAGCGGTCGAAAAGAAAATCTATGATATGTGGATGGATGGCGGTTATTTCAAGGGTGAGATAGACCCTGACAAAAAGCCGTTCTCCATCGTTATGCCGCCTCCCAACGTGACTGGCCAGCTTCACATGGGACACGCGATGGACTCCACCCTGCAGGATATCCTTACGCGCTATAAGCGTATGCAGGGCTACAGTGCACTGTGGATTCCCGGCGTTGACCATGCAGGTATTGCAACGCAGATAAAGGTTGAAGAGGTTCTGCGCAAGACCGAGGGAAAGACCCGCTATGACCTTGGCCGTGAAAAGTTCCTTGAGCGTGTGTGGGCGTGGAAAGAGCAGTATGGCGACAGGATAGTAGAGCAGCAAAAGAGCATGGGCGTTAGCTGTGACTGGGATCGCAGCCGCTTCACCATGGATGATGTATGCGCAAAATCCGTGCGTGAGACGTTCTGTGAGCTGTATGATAAAGGACTTATCTACAAAGGCCGCAGAATGATCAACTGGTGCCCCAACTGCCGCACGGCATTGTCAGATGCAGAGGTTGAATATAAGGACATTCCGGGCAGCTTCTGGTATATCCGCTACCCGATCGAAAACTCTGAAGAAGAATTTATAATTGCCACGACCAGACCGGAAACCATGCTGGGCGACAGTGGTGTTGCGGTCAATCCTGCGGATGAAAAGTATCAGCACCTTGTCGGCAAGAACGCAATTCTTCCGCTCGTTGGGCGCAAGCTGCCCATAGTGGCGGATGATTATGTCGAGCTGGGCTTCGGCACGGGCGCTGTTAAGATGACGCCCTGCCATGACCCCAACGACTTTGAAGTTGGTCTGAGACATAATTTGGAGCAGATACAGTGCATTGATGAGGACGGCAAGATAATAAACGGCGGCAAGTACGATGGTATGGACAGGTACGAGGCGCGCAAGGCCATTGTTGCTGACCTTGAAGAGCAGGGCTACCTCGTCAAGATAGAGGCATACAACCACAACGTTGGCTGTTGCTATCGCTGCGGCAAGGTTGTTGAGCCGATGCTTTCACCGCAGTGGTTCGTCAAGATGGAGCCGCTTGCAAAAAAAGCGATTGAGGTTGTCAAGGATGGGCGCATAAAGTTCGTGCCGGAGCGCTTCACCAAGACTTATCTCAACTGGATGGAAAATGTGCATGACTGGTGCATTTCCCGCCAGCTTTGGTGGGGTCATCAGATTCCCGCATGGTACTGCGCGGATTGCGGGCATATCACTGTCTCACGTGAGGATGCTGTCGAGTGCGAACACTGCCACAGCAAGAACATCACCCGCGATGAGGACGTGCTGGATACGTGGTTCAGCTCCGCCCTCTGGCCGTTCTCTACCATGGGCTGGCCGGAAAAAACTGCTGAGCTTGATTACTGGTACCCGACCTCTGTTATGGTGACGGGCTATGACATAATCTTCTTCTGGGTTGCAAGAATGATCTTCTCCGCTATGGAGCAGATGGATAAAGAGCCGTTTAAGACTGTTTTCATTCACGGCCTTGTCCGCGACAGTCAGGGACGCAAGATGTCCAAGTCCCTCGGCAACGGCATTGACCCACTGGAAATCATCGACAAATACGGCGCTGACGCACTGCGCTTTAACCTCATCACCGGCAACTCACCCGGTAATGATATGCGCTTCTACGTTGAAAAGTGTGAGGCAATGCGCAACTTCTGCAACAAGATATGGAATGCATCACGCTTTGTGATGATGAATCTCACCATTGACAAAAACGAGCTTCCCGCTCTTGACGCGCTTGCAATAGAGGATAAGTGGATTCTTTCCAAGCTCAGTGACGTTATCAAAGAGGTCAATGAGAATATGGACAGCTTTGAGCTGGGTGTTGCCGCAGCAAAGATCTATGATTTCATCTGGGACACCTATTGCGACTGGTATATTGAACTGACAAAGCCCCGCCTGAATGGTGACGATAAAGAATCCGGCCTTGTCGCGCAGAAGGTTCTGCTGTATGTTCTCACAGAGATTTTGAAGCTTCTGCATCCGTTCATGCCGTTTATCACAGAGGAAATCTGGCAGGCATTGCCGCATGACGGTGAGGCGCTGATGGTTGCGCGTTATCCTGAATTTGATGCAGCGCTGTCTTTCCCGCAGGATGAACAGAACTTCGAGATGGTTATGACGGTCATTAAGGCTGTCCGTGCCCGCCGCAGTGAAATGAACGTGCCGCCGTCCAAAAAGGCGCACCTCATCATTGCAACTGACAAGAAAGCCGCTTTTGAGGCCGGACGCAGTTATATCTGCAAACTCGCCTTTGCAAGTGAGGTCAGCGTGGTGGATGCTGATGCATCCGCCGGTGAAGGTACAGTCTCTCTCGCAACTGACAATGCGCGTATGTTCATGCCTCTTGCGGAGCTTGTAGACCTTGATAAAGAGCGTGAGCGCATAAATAAGGAGCTTGCAAACGCCAGAAAGCAGCTTGACGGCCAGATTGCCAAGCTTGCCAATGAAAAGTTCGTTTCCCGCGCACCGGAGGCTGTTGTCAATGCCGAGCGCGAGAAGAAGGCTAAGCTGGAAGCACTTATTGATAATCTTACGCTCAGCCTTGAAAATCTCGGCAAATAAAAGCGGTGTACACCGAAAAACGACATAAAATTCAGCAACTATAACTTAAAATGGCACTGTGTACTTCATCAGTACACAGTGCTTTTTTATATTTACAGGGGTGAAAAATGAATGAACATACGCACAAGCTTTTCCTCCGGCAGACTGACAATTTACCTCTCCGGAGAGTTGGATCATCATCAGGCACGGTGCACGATACGCGCCATTGACGAGCTGCTGGACGAGTATCTGCCGCGCGACTGCGTGCTGGAGCTAAACGAACTCAGCTTTATGGATTCGTCCGGCATTGCAGTGATCATCCGCACAAGTCAGCGCATGAAAACGCTGGGCGGGCGTGTTTGGATCGAGAATCCTGCAAGACAGCCACTGCGCGTGATTGACGCGTCGGGTATTGACAGACTTGTTCCGGTCGCATTGAGTAAATAATGAGGAGTGATGGTATGAACAGCATGAACTACATAAAAATCGAGTTTCCCAGTAGGAGCGCAAATGAAGCGCTGGCGCGCATGACGGCGGCGGCCTTTGCGTCACAGCTAGACCCAACAATGGAGGAGTTGGGAGATATAAAAACAGCCGTATCAGAGGCTGTAACCAATTGCATTGTGCACGCCTACCCTGACCATATAGGCCGGATAAGCATGAGACTGCGTATTCTGGACGGTGGATTGCTTGAAATATCTGTGCGCGATTGGGGGCGCGGCATTGACAACATCGAACAGGCCATGGAACCGCTCTACACGACCGGTGGTGAGGACAGAAGCGGCATGGGCTTTACAATAATGTCCAGCTTTATGGACAAGCTTCGTGTGCGCTCTATTGCCGGAAAAGGCACAACGGTGACAATGCTGCGCGCAATAAGTCCGAGAGTAGGGCGGAAATGAGCGATATTTTTTGCGATATTCGCGCGGCAAAAGCAGGTGACAGGGAGGCGGCGGGTCGTTTGGTTGAGGATAATTCCGGCCTTATATGGAGCATTGCAAAGCGCTTTTTCGGACGTGGTGTGGATCCGGATGACCTGTATCAGCTGGGCTGTGTCGGCTTCTTAAAGGCTATAGACGGCTTTGACGAAAGCTTCGGCACACGCTTTTCCACATATGCTGTGCCGAAAATCTCCGGTGAGATACGGCGCTTTCTGCGTGATGACGGTACTGTTAAAGTCAGCCGTGGGATAAAAGAGCAGTCAGCGCATATACGCGCGGCGCGTATCGCGTTGGAACAGCGGATAGGCCGCGAACCGAATATATCTGAGCTTGCCGCAGAGACCGGTCTTACTGCGGAGGAAATTGCCTTTGCAGAGGTTGCCACCGGTCCTGCTGAAAGCCTGCAGCGTGAAAGCGGCGATGATGGGTTTAAGCTGGAGCTTATCCTGGGCGATTACAATGCGGATGATAAAATGGTGGAGTATGTTGCGCTTCGCACGGCGATTGAGAAGCTGCCGCCGCGAGAACGGCAGGTTGTTGCGCTGAGATACTACCACGGCATGACACAGCAGGACTGCGCAAGGGTTATGCATGTATCGCAGGTGCAGATATCGCGCCTGGAACGCCGCGCTGTAGACGCGTTGAGAAAAATGATGGAATAGCAGTGCTACAGCGGAATATAGAATGAGCAGCGATGTGCAATATGCGCATCGCTGCTTTATCGTTAGAATATTACATTTACGTCCACTGTGCCGAATATACCGCGTATACTGCCGCTCTCGGTGTACTGCCAGATATCATAGCTGTAGCCGACATTGGGCAGGGCGCTGTTTTGCGTGTAATTTGCTATCCACAGGCTGTTTTGCGATAGTGAGCGAAAATCCAGCTCATGTGTGATGTAATATGCGCCGGAGTAAACACCGCTTTCATATCCTGCGTGCCGAATTGTTGAGGAAAAGGCGTTGATTATATCCGTCCTCACGGCTTTGTCCAGCCTGTCCGCGCGGCCATTTGGGTAATCGCCGGAATACTCAATGTCCAGATAAACCGGCACATCAAGCGGCGCACCGTGAAGCACGGAGATAATATATTCTGCTTCCTCTACGGCCTCTGTGACGGTTGTTGCGGTCGAATAAAAGTACACACCGATTTGCATTCCGGCATCTTGTGCGGCGCTATAGAACTCCTGAAAACGCCTGTCGGTATAGATTTGTCCCGAACCCCAGCCGCGCCCGCCAATTCGCAAAATGGCAAAGTCAACGCCGGCATCACGTACTTCTTCCCAGTCGATATAGCGGTTAAAGGTTGACACGTCAATCCCAATTGAAGAGGCAATTTCGCCGGTGCTTGTTTGAAAAAACAGCTTGCCGCTGACATTATTCAGACCGGCACTCAGCTTATCCACAGATGGCGCATTGTGCGTCAAGGAGGGAACCATACATTCAATGCTGTCGGGCACGGCACAGCCCTCCTGCGGCGGCATGGATACGGTGTATTTGCCCGGCGCAAGCTCAACTAGATAACAACTTCCATCGGTATAGGTGGCGCATAGTATCTCCTCATTATTCGGTGAAATCAGGGTTAGTTGGAAGCGCACCCCCTCAATGGCGTTGCCGTTTGCATCACACACGGTGATGAACATATCCTCGCCTGTAGATACGGCAGTAAGGTGAATGTCAGATATATATGGGTGCGCGGCAATTTCGGCACTTGCCAATGCGTTTTTCTCGCGCAACGCCTCCATTGCGGCGGTGCGGTTAGCCTTATATACCGCAATCGTGGGTGTGAGAATCAGTGCAGATATTATAAGCGCAATGCAGGGCAGTGCAATCATCAAAAGCTTTTCACTTTCGGGTTTGCGCAGCCATTTGATAATTTGGGATAAGTGTTTTTTCATGGCGTTCTCTTTCGACTATACTCGGCTTAGAGCATTTTCTACAAAATAATAGTCTATATCGGATATGCTTGTCAACAAAATTTGCGCCTTGTTTATTATATCCGGATGTGTTAAAATTCAATTTATGACTACTGTATTTAATAAAGAGTATATTGAGGCGCGTAAGGCATATATACGCGCAGATTTTGCACATTTGAATGACAGGCAGATCGAGGCGGTTATGGCCACGGAGGGGCCGCTGCTTATATTGGCCGGTGCCGGAAGCGGCAAGACCACTGTACTCGTTAACCGCATTGCAAATCTCCTTAAATACGGCAAAGCTTCTGACAGTGATGAGCTGCCGGCTTTTGCCGATGAAAGAACGCTGGAAGAGATCAGACAGCGCGGTGAAAATGCGCAGTTTTTTGCTGTACTTGACCCTGTTGAGCCGTGGCGTATTCTGGCCATCACATTCACCAATAAGGCCGCCGGTGAACTGAAAAACCGTATTGAGCGTATGCTCGGCACGGAAGCGGCAAGTGATGTATGGGCGTGCACCTTTCATTCTGCCTGTGTGCGTATTCTACGGCGAGATGCAGAGGTGCTGGGCTTTTCATCCGCCTTTTCAATTTACGATTCTGCTGACAGCCAAAGCCTGATAAAGCGGATAATGAAAGATATGCAGCTTGATGAAAAAGCATTCCCACCGCGAAGCGTATTGTCCGAAATAAGCCGCGCAAAGGACAGTGGCAAAACGGCGAAAGATTATCTGAGTCAGGCAAACATATCCGGTGATATCCGCAAGATAAAAATAGGCGAGATATACGTTGAATATGCGCGCCGCTTGTTCACTGCAAATGCGATGGACTTTGACGATATTATTTTCTTCACGGTCAAGCTTTTGTCTGAGCATGAGGATGTGCGCAGTTATTGGCAGAGGCGGTTCAGATATGTGCTTATTGACGAGTATCAGGACACGAACCATCTGCAATATCTCCTGGCGTCACTTCTTGCGGGTGGCAGCGGCAATATATGCGTTGTTGGTGATGACGACCAGAGTATATATAAGTTCCGTGGCGCGACGATTGAAAATATTCTTTCTTTTGAGCAGGAGTATAAGGGCTGCCGCACGATAAGGCTGGAACAGAACTACCGCAGTACTGAACATATCCTTGACGCGGCCAATGCCGTTATCAGGAATAACCGCGGCAGAAAAGGCAAAGAACTGTGGACAAATTCCGGCGAGGGTAATCTTGTAAAGCTCTACTTTGCAGATAATGAGAATGATGAAGCGCAGTACGTCGCCTCGAAGATAATGGCCGAATATGGCCGCGGCGCAAACTGGCGCGACCATGCCGTGCTGTACCGCATGAACGCGCAGTCATACCAGCTTGAATACGCGTTCAAACGCAACAGCATACCTTACCGCGTGATTGGCGGCACCAGCTTTTTTGACCGCGCTGAGATCAAGGATATGCTGTCATACATGAATGTCATTTCCACACCGGCTGACGACCTGCGCCTGACGAGGATAATCAACAGCCCGCCGCGCGGCATAGGCGACAGAACGGTTGAACTTGTGCGCGAGATCGCAAACGAAAATGCCATATCTATGTACGAGGTTATTGCCCGCGCGGAAGAGTATCCTCAGCTTTCACGCGCTGCGGTTAAGCTGGGTGCTTTTTATGCCGCGATTGAGGGAATCCGCGCATTTGCAAAGGAAAATTCACCCGATGCTGTTCTGGATGAGATAATAGACAAGACCGGTTATATCCGCGCGTTGGAGGAAAAGAACACGCAGGAGGATATGACGCGTATTGAAAACGTGCAGGAGCTTAAATCCAGTATTATCGGTTATATGAAGGACTCCGGTGACAACACACTGGAGGGGTATCTTGCAAATGTCGCATTGTATACCGACCTTGATAAATATGACCCTGATACTGACGCTGTTGTGATGATGACTATGCACTCGGCTAAAGGTTTGGAGTTCCCGTCTGTATTCATCGTGGGCATGGAGGAAGGGATATTCCCGGGGATCCGCGCCATCGGTGAGCAGGAGGAAATGGAGGAGGAGCGGCGGCTGTGCTATGTTGCCATCACGCGTGCAGAGCGGCAGTTGACGCTTGTCTGCGCGAGACAGCGTATGCTGTTTGGCCGAACGACGGCAAACCGCGTTTCCAGATTTGTTGATGAGATACCGGAGGAGCATATAGAGAAGAATATACCTCACGGTTGGGCGCATAAAGACCCGCCGCGTGAGAGCAGCAATTCTTATCGCAATCGCCCCGGGCGAGATCGGCTGAAAGCCGGTGTTGCAGCACCTGCAAAATCTACAGAGCAGGCGAGTGTGCAGGTGAGCTTCTCTGTCGGCGATAATGTAAATCACAAAGCCTTTGGTAAGGGTGTTATAGCCAAAATGCAGCCCATGGGCGGTGACTTTTTGGTTGAGATCAATTTTGAAATTGGGGTGAAGCGGCTGATGCTGCGCGCCGCCGCACCGCACATGACAAAGGAATAAAAATTAAATGCAAAAAAATTATGGATTTCTCGGTCGGCTTGCGCTGCTGGCGGCGGCCTTGATCTGGGGAAGCTCGTTCTTTATTTTCAAATCTACGCTCAATAGTATTGGTACGCTCTGGCTGTTGACGATACGTTTTAGCGTCTCTGCCGTTCTTCTTCTGGCCATATGCTGGCGCAAGGTGCTGAAAATGGACAAGCGCAGTCTGCTCGGCTCAGTATACATGGGGCTCAGCCTCACAGCGGCGTACATTTTGCAGACCTACGGACTGGTATACACCACTGCCGGCAAGAATGCATTTCTCACGGCCTCGTATTGCATGCTTGTGCCCTTTCTGGTGTGGATTGTATATAAGAAAAAGCCGGGGATAAATACGCTTATAGCGTCCGTGCTGTGCTTAACCGGCATTGGGCTTGTCTCGCTTGAAAATGGCTTTGGCAGGGTGAATATCGGTGATGTGCTTACGCTGTCCTGCGGCGTGTTTTATGCCTTACAAATAATACTTATTGAGCACTATGTTGAGCAATGGGATGCGCTGTCACTGTCCACGGTGCAATTTGGTGTGGCAGGTGTTATATGCTTTATCCTCGCGTTCTTTTTTGAACCCCTGCCGCAGAGCCTCCCATTGGACGCGTGTTTCTCGCTTGCTTATTTGAGCATTGTGTCCACGGCACTGTGCTATCTCTTGCAGGCATGGGGACTGAGATATACCCCGTCGGCCACGGCGACCGTGCTTATGTCGCTGGAAGCGGTGTTCGGCGTGATATTTGCCGCAATATTTGGTGGAGAACACGTTTCAGCAAACTCGCTGTTCGGGTTTGCACTTATCCTTGTGTCGGAGCTGCTGAATGAACTTGGCGCAAAGCTTTTTAAGCCGAAACAGAAAGAGCTTAAACTTAACTGAGCAATTCTCAGGAGGAGTAATTGTGGGCATACAAAAAGAAAAAAAGAATATAAACCCGCAGTGGCTTGTCTATATCGTGCTTTTTGTTGCCGCGTTTATCTTCATGCTGTGGAAAGTGCCTTATGGCTTCGGCGGCAGTGATGAGGCGTTTTATCTCACCGTACCTTACCGGCTGACACTTGGCGACAAGCTGTTTCTGGACGAATGGCATCTTTCCCAGCTCAGCTCGTTTTTAACGCTTCCTTTTGTGGCGGTCTATACCCATGTTGTCGGCTCTGCCGAGGGGATAATGCTTGCAGCGCGGTATGTCTATGCTGTGCTTCATGCGCTGTGCGCGTTCATTATCTATCTGCGGTTGAGAAAATACGGCGCATTTGCCTGTGCTGCCAGTATATTGTATATGCTTTTCACGCCGTTTGACATGATGTGCTACAGCTACAACACAATTGCGCTTGATACGCTCGCGCTTGCTGGTGTTTTGGCCGGAACAGCGGGGAATGACAGCCGCGCGGATTATGTTTTGGCGGGCGTATTCTTTGCCTGTGCCGTGGTGTGCTGTCCGTATATGGCGGTTGTTTATTTGCTGTTTTTTGTACTGACTGCTGTATACTCTGTCGTGAGAAAAGAGGGCAAGAAAGGTTTCAATAACAGCATTTTTTCGTGGTGCGTTTTTTGGCGCGTCACGCTTGGCGTTTTGATTACCAGCGTATTTTTCGCGGTGTTCTTTTTTAAGCACTCTGATATCAAGTCGCTTATTAACTCACTGCCCGGTTTGTTTTCCGACCCTGAGCACCCCAGCTATTCGCTGTTATTCATGCTAAAGCACTATGTATACTGCCTTGTCACAGCGCACAGGCTTATTATTTTGCCTCTGACTCTTTACGGTGCAGCGCTTGTACTCTTGGCATTTGACAAACGCAGAAAGCACCACGCAGTTTTGTATCTTGCGCTGTCCGCACTCTGTACTGTTGGCTGTTATGCCCTGTTCTGCGGACAACTGACAGACAGCTACTATAACGGCATCATGCTGCCGCTTGCATTTGTCGGCTTTACAGCGTATCTTCTTTTGGATAATAAACCGCGTGAGCTGTTCACATCAGTTTTTGCGCTTGGGATTGCTTACTCCGTGTGCGTCAGCGCAACGTCAAACATGGGCTTCAATGTTATGAGCATGGCTTTCAGCATTGTCAATATTGCAAGCGTTGCGTTTATTGCTATGCTGATAAATGAGCGGTCAAAAGATACTGCGTGGAGACGTACAACCTTGCGCACCGCGTTGATTTTGCCGGTCGTATGCCTGGCGGCGCTCACCGTATTTGTGAAAGCGGAGCATTGCTTTTGGGACGGTTCACCCTCAAAGCTTAACAATGTGATTGATCGCGGCCCGGCGCGGGGGATAGTTACGTCAGAGCGCCTTTGCAACGATTATACGCGTGTATATGACGATATGCAGGAATATGCGGGCAAGTCGGGTGGTAGACTGCTTATCTATGCCCAGCAAACATGGTGCACCCTCTCAATGCCGCAGGGGTACGAGTGCGCAAGCTTTTCTGCGTGGCTGTCCGGCCAGGATGAGATAACGGAGGAAAGACTGGCGCTGTACTACGCCATCAATCATGATAAAGAACCGGATTATGTTTATATTCTGAAAAACAATGCCTTTTCCCAGCCGAATCTTGACGGTGAAAGAATATATAAAGACGCCGATAAATACGGTTTTGCGGTCGAGGAAAACGATATTTCGTGGAAATTAGAAAAGGCAGAACAGCAAAACTGAGTATTATGAAGAGCTATACAACAAAAAATGAAATTGTTCATCAATAAGCTTTGATTTCTGGCGTATAGTGTGCTAATATAAATTGTTAAAAATAGCGTAAAAAGGAATGGAACTATGGCAGATCTGAGAAAAGAGATTGAAAGGCGCAGAACCTTTGCAATCATATCCCACCCGGACGCGGGTAAAACAACACTGACAGAGAAATTACTGCTCTACGGCGGAGCAATTCAGATGGCCGGTTCTGTCAAGGGAAAGGCCACTGCGCGCCACGCAGTTTCTGACTGGATGGAGCTTGAAAAGCAGCGCGGAATATCCATCACGTCATCCGTAATGCAGTTTGAATATGAAGGCTATTGCATCAACATTCTTGATACCCCGGGACATCAGGACTTTTCTGAAGACACCTACCGCACCTTGATGGCTGCGGATTCCGCTGTTATGGTGATAGATGCGGCCAAGGGTATTGAGCCGCAGACGAGAAAGCTTTTTAAGATATGCGCAATGCGCAATATCCCCATATTCACGTTTATAAATAAGCTTGACCGTGAGGCGCGAAGCCCCTATGACCTCATGGAGGAGCTGGAAACCGAGTTTGGCATCGGCACTTATCCCATGAACTGGCCTATAGGCTGCGGTCAGGATTTTAAGGGTGTATATGATAGAGAGCGCCGTGAGATTCTCGCCTTTAATGAGTTTCACCGTGGGCAGAGCAAAATACGCGCGATAGAGTGCACCCTTGATGAGACTGAAAAGCTGGATGAGCTTATCGGCCACCGTCTGCGCGAAACGCTGACGGATGACATTGAACTGCTGGACGGCGCGGGCTATGATTTTGATTTGGACAAGGTTCGCAACGGAAAGCTCAGTCCGGTATTCTTTGGGTCAGCTCTTAATAACTTTGGTGTTGAGCCGTTTTTGGAAAGCTTTTTGCGCATGACCATGCCGCCGCTGCCTAGAATATCGGGGGATGACATTGTAGACCCGTTTGATGGGCATTTTTCAGCGTTCGTTTTCAAAATACAGGCGAACATGAACAAGGCACACCGCGACCGTATCGCCTTTATGCGCATATGCTCCGGCAGGTTTGAGCGCGACAAGGAATATTTTCACGTTCAGGGTGGAAAGCCTCTCCGCCTTGCCCAGCCGCAGCAGCTAATGGCGCAGGAGCGCGCAATTATAGATGAAGCCTTTGCGGGGGATATAATCGGCGTGTTTGATCCAGGCATTTTCTCAATCGGCGATACCATCTGCGAAAAGGGCCAGAACATTACCTTTGAGGGTATTCCCACCTTCGCGCCGGAGCATTTTGCTGCTGTTGAGCGTGTGGACACAATGAAGCGCAAGCAGTTTGAAAAGGGCATTATGCAGATCGCGCAGGAGGGTGCAATACAGATATTCCATGAGCCTTACACCGGCGTTGAGGAAGTCATTGTCGGTGTTGTTGGTGTGCTTCAATTTGAGGTGCTGGAATACAGACTGAAAACAGAATACGGCGTTGACATTCGCCGCCGCGCTATGCCTTATGAACTTGTACGTTGGGTCGAGAATGAGGATGTTGACATAAGCCGCCTCAATCTGACCAGTGATACAAAGTGGGTGCAGGACTTCAGGGGCAACAATCTGCTTCTCTTTACCTCCGACTGGTGCATCAACTGGGCACTACAGAAGAATGAGGGATTGCGCCTGCGAGAATTTAACAGAGAATAAGGAGGTTTTTGCTGTGGCTGATAAAATTGTTATTGAAATCTACAAGACAAAGAACGCAACCGACTTTACCAAGGCGCTCAGTGATCCGGACGGCAAGCTGGAGGTTGGTTCTGCCGCTGCATATAATGCGGCCTGCGCTGCCGCACTGCTTGCCCGCGCCGCGGCAATCACTGCGCGTGAGCAGAACAATGAGCGCGTTGATTATATTCTGCGCAACGCTGAGAAGCTGAGAGAGTATATGGTGCATCTCATTGACGAGGATGTTAAAAGCCGAGGTCCTCTTTCCAAGGCACTGAAAGAGGGGGATGCACGCAGTATCGAGGCGGCGCGTCAGCCCGCAGGGTGCATTTCGTCTGAAATTGTGAACATGATGGGGCAGTGCCTACAGCTTATGCAGGAGCTGAGTTCCATTTGCCCGCCGTGTGCCGTTGAATACCTCGGCGAGGGGGCGGAGCTTGCCATGGGCAGTATAAAGTCCTGCATGATATATCTCGTCTCCATGGCCGATAAGTGCAGTGATGAAACCTACCGCTTTGTCACGCGCCGTGAAAATGAGTTGAGCCTTGCCCAGTGCAATGAGGCGTTCAACGCAATTATTGAGAAAACAAAGGCAGTAATTTAAGTATACTTGATTATTGAAAGGAGGGTATTTTCATGAACGAAAACATTGAAGCCTTGAAAAAGATAATCGCCGACAGCGACAATATTGTGTTCTTTGGCGGGGCAGGCGTCAGCACGGAAAGCGGCATACCGGATTTTCGCAGTGTTGATGGTCTGTATAACCAGAAGTGGAAATACCCGCCTGAGACTATATTGAGCCGCACTTTCTTCGATAGAGACCCTGAGGAATACTATCGCTTCCATCATGAAAAGCTTGTTATCGACGGTGTTATGCCGAACCGTGCGCATTTGCGCCTTGCCCAGCTTGAGCGCGAGGGTAAACTGAAAGCTGTCATCACGCAGAATATTGACGGTCTGCATCAGGCCGCCGGTAGTCAAACCGTGTTGGAGCTTCACGGAAGCATACTGCGCGCATATTGCTCACGTTGCAGGAAAAAATATGACGCGGATGTTATCAACCACTGCGAGGGTGCACCGCGATGCACCTGCGGCGGTGTTATAAGACCGGATATTGTCCTTTATGAAGAAGCACTGGATGACGATATAATGCGCCGCGCGATACAGTATATCCGCAGTGCAGATGTGCTTATCGTTGGCGGTACGTCACTGAATGTTTATCCTGCGGCGGGGCTGATCAACTATTACACCGGCAACAAGCTTGTGCTTATCAACCTCAGTGAAACACCCTACGACCGGTATGCCGATCTTGTTATACACGAAAAGCTGGGTGAGGTGTTCGGTCAGGTATGAACAGGATAAATATTCTCGGTATAAAATACTGTGACATTGACATTGCGGAGGCTGTGGAGGTGTCCAGCCGTGCAATTGACGCGCGGGATGGTGGGTATATAGTCGCGCCAGATTCCGAGCTGGCACTCGATGCGCGAAAGAGCAAGCGCCTGATGGCCGCAATTCGCGCGGCAAGGCTTATACTGCCGGATGACCGCGGTATATTTATAGCCTCCCAGCTTCTTGGTTTGCCGCTGCATTATAAAATGAACGGTGCGGATTTTGCCTCGGCACTTCTTGCACGGCTGAGCCTAAGCGGGAAAAGCGTTTTTCTGCTGGGTACTAAGGAAAGTGATGCCCAACACGCGGCAGAGATGATTATTGACCGTTATCCCGGCATTAAGCTTGCAGGGGCGAATAATGGCCGCTTTGTTGATGATACAGAAGTAATTGATGAGATAAACGCCGCATCACCTGATCTTCTGCTGGTTTGCCTCAGTTCACCCAAGCAGGAGCTTTGGCTTTACGATACATATCAGGAGCTGAATGTAGGTTTAAGTCTCGCTGTCGGTGATGCGTTTGAACAAAGGCAAAAGATCGGTTTTTTCGCACGTCTCAGAAAGAGCCCGAAAGAGGCGCTGAAGCTTCCGCGGATGATACTGGCAGCACTGTGGAAGCGCATTATAGGGTAATTTATTTTATACAATCTGCTTTA
Organism: uncultured Oscillospiraceae bacterium; assembly: GCA_964495355.1. Taxonomy (GTDB): domain Bacteria; phylum Bacillota; class Clostridia; order Oscillospirales; family Oscillospiraceae; genus Limivicinus. Next base: position 869 of record CAZBVU010000011.1, on the reverse strand, counting down.
TTTATGGAGTTATGCTATGTCAAAAGGAAAGCTGATCGTTCTCGAAGGAATTGACGGCAGTGGTAAGTCATCGCAGTATCGCCGCCTGTGTGAGAGAATGGAAAGTGACGGGATTGTCTATAATCATATCGTGTTCCCACGCTATGAAAAGGACAGCAGCGCACTGATCCGTATGTATCTGAACGGTGAATTCGGCTCTAACCCCAAGGATGTCAACGCATATACGGCATCGACGTTTTACGCGGTTGATCGCTTTGCATCCTACCGTGATGATTGGGGAAAGATTTATGAGAGCGGCGGTGTTATCATATCGGATAGATACACCAGCTCCAACGCTGTGCATCAGGGGTCAAAGCTTGATAAAAGTGAGCTTCCGAAGTTTTTTGCGTGGCTTGCCGACCTTGAATACGGTAAAATGGGTCTGCCGAAGCCGGATTTGGTAATTTATCTTGATGTGGATATTCAAACCTCGCTTTCCCGCATGAAGCGCCGCCAAGAAGACACTGACACCAAGGCCGACATACATGAGCGCGATGTAGGATATCTTGAACGTTGCCTGCGCACAGCGGATTATGCCGCTGATTATTTCGGATGGACGCGCATTACACAGGTAAATAACGGCGTTGAGCGATCACTTGAAGATATAAACGATGAAATTTATTCCGCTGTTCGTGCCGTTCTTTAAATAAAATTAAAATGGGGCTTCAAAAGAAGCCCCGATCTAGAATTAGCAGCAGCCGCACCCGTTGTTATTGTCGCAGCCACACCCGCATCCGCTGTTACCACAGGAATTTCCGCAGGAATTGCATCCGCCACACGCGAAAAGAATAATTATCAGAAGGATTATCCAGATACAGCTATTGTTGCCC
>CAZBVU010000010.1:0-53874 GCA_964495355.1 uncultured Oscillospiraceae bacterium | reverse complement strand
CCCGGATACAGACATTTCCGCTTTAACAGACATCATTGATTTTTTTAGTGAGGTCGCTCCGTGTGGCGTTATCGGATCTTTTCTGCAGGACAAGCAGCAGGCACATTCTGAGGTGTTTTCCTTTAAGCACCATTACATAACGCAAGCAATGGACAGCGATGTGATGGCCATGCTGTTTGAAGCTATTCGCGGACATCGTTATATCACGCTTGACAATCTGGGAAGGCATTCGAATGAGGCTCGAACCATTCGTCTGGTTCCGCTCAAGATCTACATAAGTGCACAAAACGGAAAACAGAATCTTTTGGCATTCCATGAGAAAGCCAATCGCCTGAATTCCTATCGTCTTGACTATATATCCAATGTTCGGCTTGAAGATGAAATCTGCGAGAAGTATGATGCGTTGCGAGATGCTCTTTGCAAGGCGGAGGCACATATGTGGGGCGTGAATTGCAAGTGGAACATCAAGCATGCAGAGCATGTTGAGTTTGAAATAGAAATTGAAGACGATGAGCAGTTCATCGTTCACCGGCTGGAAAGAGAAAAACGCTGTGGTCGTGTAGAGAAAATTGACGATAACCATTATCGTTATGTTGCCGATGTGTTTGATACTACAGAAATGCTTCCATGGATACGTACGTTCATTTCTCGTATCACAAGGATGAATTTCTCAAATCGTACTGCGGAGAATATATTCAAGGCAGATATACAAAAAATGTATCAGATGTATGGGATCGACGGAGGTGTCGATCATGATATTTAGTGAATTGTATTCAGTCTATTACAATACGGTTGCCAAGATCGTCGAAGCAGCGTTTGATCCTGAAGTAACGGAAAAGGATTTGCAGCGCTGCGTGGTAGAAGAAGCTTTTTCCGAAAGCGTTTTGACGATACTTCCGGCGTTGAAATCCGGGAAATGGCCACTGCTCAATGATGACCTTTCCCCGGTATTGCTGCATAAGCCAACAACGCCTCTTACGATTCTCGAAAAGAGATGGTTAAAGGCGATAGCAGAGGATCCGCGCGTTAAGCTGTTTGGTGTGGAGTTTCCGGAGCTTGATAATATTGAACCACTCTTTACAAGGGAAGACTACAAAATCTATGACCAATATGGCGATGGAGATCCTTTTGAAGACGAAAAATACATCCAGCACTTTAGATTGATGCTTAATGCTATTCGGAGCAATCGTCCCGTTCGAATTACTATGGTGAATCGTCACGGCAAGGAAGTGTGGGTGCGTTTTTATCCCAAAGGATTTGAGTATTCCGTAAAAGACGATAAGATCCGGATCATAGTAACCGGATGCAAATTTAAGCAGTTTAATCTTGGAAGAGTTGTAAACTGTGATTTCTATAACGGACATGGCCCGTGGCGTGAGAAACCGAGGGACGAGCAGCGGAAAGATCTTACGCTGCAGATCACAAATGAGCGTAACGCGTTGGAAAGAGCCATGTTACACTTTGCTCATTTTGAGAAGCAGGCAGAACGCACGGATGACGATACGTACATTTTGCACCTGAAGTATTATGAGAACGATGAAACCGAGATCGTTATACGCGTATTATCGTTTGGGCCATATGTGAAGGTCCTGGAGCCCGAAAGTTTCGTTAATTTAATAAAAGAAAGACTAGTTTCTCAAAAAAGCTGTGAACTTAAGTAAGTTCGCAGCTTTTTTTCCGTGAAAAGATCGTTTTCGATTCGTATAATATGATTGTAAGGTGCAAACAGCAACACAAAATCGATTATGCTGCGCCTCTCGTTGAGTTGGAGCGGTGGTTTTGCCGAGAGCTTGTATCTTGAAAAGGCACCAACAGCAATGACGAATAGCTAAGTGGTTATAGCAGGTGACAGTTAATCATCGTTCGCGGGTCCGAATCCCGCTTCAAATGGTGCCTTGTTTTGTTAAAGACGCGAACAGCGATTATATATCTTTATATTCTGAAACATTGGCCAAACTATTGGCGCTTGCTTTCGGGGCAAGAGTTTGCGAGGTGAAATCCCTCGCATGTATCAAAAGAGTGCGTCTTGTATTAAAGGCATCTACAGCAACGAAGTGGCACGGTCTGACGGAGCTTTGTTCCTGTTGTAACCGGGAACAATAAGCACCGACTACGATTTTACGGGTTCAAGTCCCGGTGATGCCTTGTTACTAAAATGAAAGGAGTAGCACAATGATTGAAATCAACGGAAAGGTTAACACGGCTATCTGTTATGCAACAGTAGTAGAGGCCGAAGCAATTGAACAAATCCGTAGAATGTGTGACCACGAGTTTACGGTTGGATCTCAAATTCGGATTATGCCGGATGTCCACACCGGAAAAGGCTGCACCATCGGCACCACAATGACAATTACTGACAAGGTGGTGCCGAACATTGTGGGTGTCGATATTGGTTGTGGCATGTATACAGTAGAACTTGGTAAAGCGGAAGTTGATTTTGAAAAGGTCGATGCTGCTGCTCATTATATTCCCAGCGGAAGAGATGTTTGGGAAGGCCGTATGGAGCGATTTGACTTAACCGGTCTGCACTGCTATCGAAACCTGAAACAAGCCAAGCGCCTGGAGAGAAGCCTTGGGACACTGGGAGGCGGTAATCATTTCATTGAGATTGATGTGGCCGCTGACGGCACCAAATATTTAGTGATCCATTCCGGTAGCCGTAACTTAGGAAAGCAGGTTGCAGAGCTGTATCAAGCTCTGGCAATCGACCTGAATGCCGGTAAAGCAGACTACTTCGAGCGCCGCGACGAGTTAATCCGTACATATAAGGAGCAAGGCCGTAGAGCCGAGATTCAAGCAGCGTTGACTGCGTTGGAAAAAGAATGGGTCGCCAAAGAGCCGACTATTCCTGCAGATCTCTGCTATTTGTATGGCACCTATCTGAAAGATTATCTTCACGACGTGGAGATCTGCCAGCAATTCGCAAAGCGAAGTCGTGAACTAATGGCAGAAATTATCCTTGAGAAGACGGGATTGTCTGCAATTTCTTCTTTCCATACCATCCACAACTATATTGATACGAAAGAGATGATCCTCCGAAAGGGCTCTATTGCTGCGCATGATGGAGAACTTGTCTTAATTCCTATCAATATGCGCGACGGTAGTGTGTTGGCCCGTGGTAAAGGTAATCCTGAGTGGAACTTTTCTGCACCGCACGGTGCCGGCCGCCTTATGTCTCGTACCAAGGCGAGAGAAACGCTGGATTTGGATGCGTATAAGAAAACGATGGAAGGGATCTATACCACATCGGTAAATGGATCGACTATCGACGAAGCTCCTATGGCATACAAATCGCTTGAAGACATTATCGATGTAATCAGAGAGTCTGTCGATGTAATTGAGATATTGAAGCCTATTTATAACTTTAAGGCGTCTGAGTGATAAACACTTCTGCGCCGTCTGATTGGAGGAAATGAAATGTTGAATCATTTGAAAAACGAGGCAAATATAGTCTACACAGAAAACGGCGCAGTTACCAATGCAACCACAATGTCTGACTGCTTAGATTTGTTTGCGACCATCGGTGCAATCAGAGCGGCAGAGGATGGGGAGATCATCAAGCGGTTTGTCCGAGCATACACAGAGGATGCGGATGTTGCAATGAAGATTCTGTTTTTCGGTCGCGATATTCGAGGAGGTCTGGGAGAGCGTCGTGTGTTTCGTGTGATCACCAACTGGCTTGCTGAGAATAGACCGGAGTCCTTACGCAAGAACATTGAGCTCATTCCGGAGTACGGCCGTTTCGATGATTTGGTGTCTTTAATCGGCACTGCGTGCGAAGGAGATGCCTTGCGTACAATCCGCAAGCAACTGGAAGCGGATCTTGCTGCAGATGGTGATGTGTCTCTGCTCGCCAAATGGTTGCCTTCGGTTAATGCTTCCAACGGCGAGACTGTTCGCAAAGCAAAGCGTATTGCTCGGTATCTTGGTATGTCCGATGCGACATACCGTAAAACGCTTGTAGAGTTGAGAAAGAGAATTCGCATCATCGAGAATAATCTTCGTGAGAAGGATTATTCTTTCGACTACGCTAAGCAGCCTTCGAAGGCAATGTTCAAATATCGCAAAGCATTTTTGCGAAATGACGGTGAGCGATATAATGCGTTCTTGGAGTCTGTTACTGCCGGTGAGAATAAGCTGCACGCGGACACACTTGCTCCATATGAGATTGTAAGATCGGCGTTGGATGCAAATCGATGGGGCTTTAATACCCGTTTGTCTGCCGGCGAAAAGGCGTCGCTTAACGCATCCTGGGAGTCGCTTCCTGATTTCGGTGATGGGAGAAATGCTCTGGCGATAGTGGATACATCCGGATCCATGTATTGCTATGACAATGCACTCCCGGCAGCGGTAGCTATGTCTCTGGGATTGTACTTTGGTGAGCGTAATACCGGCATATTCGGTAATCTCTTTATAGAGTTTTCCTCTCGGCCTCAGCTCATTGAGATCAAAGGGACAAGCTTTGCTGAGCGCTTGGAGTATCTCTGCTCGTTTAACGAGGTTGCAGATACTAATGTTGAAGCAGTTTTTAATTTGATTCTGGATGCTGCGGTGCGCAACCATGTTTCTCAAGAGGAACTCCCTGAGACTCTGTATTTGATTTCGGATATGGAATTCAATTCCTGTGTTCGAAATGCGTCTTTGCCAAATTTTGAAAACGCCAAGCATCGATTTGCAGAGCATGGGTACAAATTACCTCAGCTCGTCTTCTGGAATGTTGCAAGTCGCAACAGCAATCAGCCTGTAACCAAAAATGAGCAAGGTGTTGCTTTGGTCTCCGGATGCACACCTCGTTTGTTCTCTATGGTAGCAAGCGGTGAGTTGTCTCCTTATGCCGTCATGATGGAGGTCGTGGAGTCTGAGCGATATGCTAAGATTTCTGCGTGATTTACATGTGTCACAATAATGGAGAGAGAATGTGGGGATTTGCCCTTTGGAGAATATTTGAGTTTGCCTGGGGATACCAATGTGGCTGCCCGGTAGTCAAAAAACTTGATTTCTAGGGGATGCTTCCACAATTTTAAAAATTCAACGATAAAGGCTTGTTGATGCCAAATTGACACCGCTACTGCCTATACATAGAATAATGGAATAATGTCAAAGTTTCTTAAAGCTTGCAAATTCTTATTTATCAAGACGAATTTGCGGGCTTTTCCCATGAAACGAAAACAGGACTGACTATGCTCACGCTTCGCCAATCCTGTTAGCCTTTATATATGTACGCTGATTCCGCGGCGGTTCAGGTAGCGATCAGCATTTTTGACTCCGCTTTTTCAGCATCGCCATGCACACCTCATCCATGTCGCCGACGATACCATAGTCGCAGCAGCGAAATATTGCAGCATCAGGGTCGTTGTTAACGGCGACGATCACGTCAGAATCTGTAATACCGCTTATATGGTTGACCGCGCCAGAGACTCCGAACGCAATGTACAGACGAGGTCTTACGACCGTTCCCGACTGCCCTATTACAAGCTTAAACGGCAACAGCCCGCGATCAAAAACAGGACGTGTACAGCCCAGTTTTCCGCCAAGAAGCACTGCAAGGCGACGATATTTCTCAAGCGCTTCAGCGCCCTTTATCGCGTTTCCAATGCAAACTATCACCTCTGCAGATGCTATGTCCAAGCTGTCGTCAGTATTACTTTGCCGGGTGCTCAGTATGCGTGTGTGAATTTTATCTGTGGGAAAATCTATTCTTTCCTCTATAAATTCACATTCTCTTGCCCCTGACGGTGAGTATTTGAAAGTGCCCGGACGTATTGTTCCGACCTGGGGCCGCATTACCGGAACGGTAATTACCGCCATTATCTTTCCGCCTACGGCGGGCTCAACGAACTCTATATCAGTTGTATCCGGATTATAGACTAGCTCCGTTGCGTCCGAGGTGCAGCCGGTAGGCAAACGAGCCGCAAAACGGGGAGCGAAATCGCGGCCTTTTGTTGTGCCGCCAACAAACACGGCAGAAGGAAGATACTTGCGGCACAATTGAGTGAAAATATGAGTATATGAGTCTACTGAAAACTCGTCACAGCCTTCACCGTTAACTTGCAATAGCTTGTCAACGCCACAGTTAAGTATTTTATTCCTCTCGCCTTCGGGCAAATTGCCGACTACCACAGCTACAAGGCTTTCGTTAGCCTCGTTGCATATACGGCGTACCTCACAGCAGAGCTCCAGTGAAACCGGTGCGACCGTTTGACCGTCGTGCTCTATGCACACCCACATATCCTTATAATCTTTTTTGTTCATGACACACCTCCGAGCAAAGCAAAAAGCTTATCCACGTCTTTCTCTGGATTGCCCTCGTCAATAATCAATCCCAATTGACCAAGCTCTGGTGGATATATGCGCGCAACCTTGGTGGGAGAACCGGGATCACCTATCTGCGCCGGATCAAGTCCGGGAATGGTGTTTGAGTCAAAAACGGTGATTTCAGCGACCCTTGAAGCTTTCCAGCTTTCGAGATTCGGTATATGTGAGCGGTAATTGGTCTTCTCGACAGTGATAAGGCAAGGTAAGCTTGCCTGAGTTGTTTCAAATCCAGACTCAATCTCACGCTCGACGAGTACAGTTTTGTTATCTTCTGCAATGTTTTCAATGCTCTCAACGCAGCTGAGCAAGCTTGTATCAAAGCGCTCAGCAAGCTGTGCAGCCATCTGCCCTGTTGCGCCGTCAAGGGATTCTTTGCCGCAGAAAACCAAGTCAAAGCTGCCCAGAGTTTTCGCTGCGGAGGCAATGACATAGCTTGTAGCAAGTGTATCGGCATTTGCAAAAGCTCTGTCCGACAGCAACACCGCGCGGTCAGCTCCAGCAGCAAGGCATTCACGCAATGCTTCCTTGGCAGCGTCCGGCCCCATGCTTATGCATGTCACTTGAGCGCCGTATTGCTTTTTAACAAGCAGTGCCGCTTCGAGTGCACAGGCATCAAGAGGATTAAGTATTGCCGGAACACCATCACGTATCAGGCTGCCCGTCTCAGGATCCATTTTTACGAGGTTTATATCAGGCACCTGTTTTACACACACTAAAATATTGAGCATGGTAGTTATACCTCCGTTATCTGGCATACTTTTCCAGGGTTAAGGATGTTCTGCGGGTCGAAGAGCTTCTTTATATCTGCCATCAGCCCAAAAGCTGTTTCGCCGATCGATTGAAGAAGATACTCTGTCTTTGCGTGGCCTATCGAATGTTCGCCGGACACCTGGCCTCCGAACTCCGTGCATTTTGCGTAGCAGCTGTCCATAACAAACTTTACTCGTTGCTTGAATTCTTCCGTAGTCAGGTCGTTTGAACAACAATATATATGAAGATTTCCGTCTCCGGCGTGGCCAAAGGAACGAAGACGTATATTCCTCTTTTCCGCTTCATCGTGAGCAAAGGTCAGAAACATGGCTATCTTGTCAACCGGTACAACGACATCCATTTCGTCAATGAGCTTTGTTTCGGCTTCAATAGCGGTCAGAAATGCACTGCGTGCAGCCCAAACATCCTTTTTCAGCCCATCGGTCCAGACAACAAGAACATCATAAGCCCCCAATTGATCTGCAAACTCACCCAAACGCTCCATTTTTAACGTAAGCTCCTCTTCTGAATCCCCGACAAGCGTTATTAGAATGCAGGCTCCGACCTCCTTACCGTTTACGACGGTGGGAAATATCTTGTTGCCGGTAAAAGCTGCCGAAGAATCCATTATGTCTCGCTCCATGAACTCTAATGACTGCGGGTCAAGATTCAAAAGCTTGAGCTTCGGCACCGAAGAAATTGCCGTAACAATGTCTTCAAAGGGAAGGATAAGGCTTACTTCCATACGCGGCTTTGGAATCATTCGAAGTTCTAGCTCAGTTATAATTCCGAGGGTACCTTCTGAGCCAATGATAAGGTGAAGCAGGCTGTATCCTGAGCTTGTTTTGCATACACTCTTGCCTAGCTTCACTATTCTTCCGTCAGGTAGCACGACCGTCATGGCGAGTACATAATCTCGCGTAACGCCGTATTTTACTGCGCGCATACCACCGGCGTTTGTGGAAACGTTTCCACCCACTGTAGCGGTCTTTTCGCCTGGATCTGGCGGATACATCAAACCGCGCTCCAACGCATCTGCTGCCAAATCGCACAGTAACACGCCGGGTTGGATGTTGACAACTAGGTTATTCAGGTCATAGGACAAGATTTTGTTCATGCGCTCTGTGGACAGCACGACTCCGCCCATGATTGGGACGCAGCCGCCAACGAGTCCCGTTCCTGCGCCGCGCACGGTCACGGGTATACGCCAAGCGTTGCAAAGCTGCATTATTTGTGATACTTCTTCCGTGGTTTCTACAAGGCATACAGCCTCTGGCGCATAAGATCCATATATCGGCATTTCGTCGTGAGAGTATTCCGGCTTGACAGCTTCTCCGTACATAAAGCGTTTTTCACCGACGATTGCCTCTAGCTTTTCGGCAAGCTCTTTGTTGATTTTATTGTATTCCGACATTCTTTTTCCTTTCGCTGTGTGTATACTATGGGCGCCAGCGCCGGGAGGCAACGCTGACGCCCTAACTGCATACTTTTATTTTAACGTTCAATAATGCAGACGTTTTTCTGCTTGCACACGTCTTTCAGGGCAGACAGCATATTCTTATAATCAATAATTATAGAGGATATCATAAGATTCTCTTTTTCTGTGAAGAGTCCCCATGCGTCGGTTCCCTGCTGTCCGGAGAACTTTATCAACGACGAGCTTTTCGTTACCTCGTACATGGAATACCCCCAAAGGCCTCTTTGTACAACTCCGTCCGCAACAACATAGTATCGTGTACGAAGCGAAATTGCGGTGTTATACAGAGCGGTGAAAAGAAAATACCCTACCGAAAGCGGGAGTATCAGCTTTATTGCCGAATTTCTGGCAAACCAGAAGCATGATATTTCTCCAAGAAACAGTAATACGGCTATAAAAGCATAGCGCTTTGTATATTCGGGGCTGAGCCTATAGCTTTCTGCAGCACGCAAATCCTCGCCCAGCTCACGGAGACGGGAGGCTCGAAGCTTTGAATAGGCAAACTGTCTTTTTTCCGCTGCGTTCTTCGACACAGCCTTTGCGCAGTGCGGGCAGAAAAACGTTACCTTTTCAGTATCGGAAGCCGCTGTTCCGGGAGTAATGAACACGGTCTTGCCGCTCTTGCCAACGCAGCCCAACGCCAGCCTAGCTCCGCACTTTTTACAAAACAACGTCGAGAAGGAAAACGCATGGAGACTTCCACCGGAGCTCGCGAAATCGTGCGGGTGTCGTCCGGATTGATTAGAGCTCGCACGTTCAACGTAAAGGAGAACGTCTGCTGAAAGCATAACGAAAACTATCATCATCCATTCGTTTAGCGACGGCCCGTCCTCATAAAAAACGGGAAATTGCGTTATCGCATAAAATGACAGCAGTATCAGTCCAGCAAGGCAGGCAAGCCTGAGCCTTGCTTGCTTTGACTGTGTCGACTCCTTTTTATTCAGCATCTTTGAAAAGTCCACCGTGCGCTCCTTTCCTTTTGCCGATCGCGCCAGCGCGATGTTGTTTACACTTTGCCGTCGAGAAACGCCTGACCTATGGCATCTGCTGCGAGGATAGCGTTTTTCACAATACTTTCGTTGATTATGCACGGCTCGTGGTGCACAAGATTATTGTGGTTTACCGTGTGATCCACGATGAGCCTGAGATTTTTCTCAGTAGGCTCAATGTTGAGCTGAGCGAGCGTAACGGGCAGCTCAATATCTGCGAGAAATCTCACTGTATCTTCAAGCTGACGTTGAGGCGTATTCTCAATGACCATCTGGCATATTATACCAAACGAGACCTTTTCGCCGTGAAGGAATGCGTGTGCTGAGGCGATCTCTGAAAGACCAGCGTGTATACCGTGGGTTGCTGCACAGCCGGTGTTCTCAAAGCCAAGTCCGGAGAGGAGGGTGTTTGCCTCGATAACATTTTCAACCTCCTCAGTTACAAGGTGTCTTTTGACGGCGATAAGAGCGTTTCGTCCGTCCTCAAAGAGAATCCTGCTACATTCCTTTGCTATTGCCATCGCACCCTTCGTGGAACGATATCCATTGCCGATATAGTTAGGTGTGCAGGATCTCTCGTTTGCGCAAGCTTCAAGCCAAGTTGCCATTGCGTCACCCATGCCGGCAGCAAATAGGCGTGCCGGTGCATTGACAACGATCTCACTGTCAACAAGTACAAGCTCGGAATTGCGCTTTGTTTTGATAGAGCAAATCTGTACTCCATCAGGAGTGTAGAGCCCGGCAAGACCGGCTGTCGGCGCATCGGTCGATGCGGCGGACGGAACTATAACTCTTGCAATATCCAGCGTATTTGCAATGAGCTTTGTTGTGTCTATGGTTTTGCCGCCGCCTACGCCTATGATGAGATCGCAGCCGCTGCCGCGTATCGCCTCAACAGTCTTATCGACCTCGCTCTGACAGCTCTCGCCCCCAAAGCGAGCGGCACAAAAGCTGTCGGGTGCATCGCTGTATATCTCATCCAAACGTGATTTAATAGCATCGAAGATGAAGCCATCAATAAGGTAAAACGGATAGTGGCCTATCTCACAAATATGCTCTCTTATATTCGAGAATTCGCCCGGTCCCTGAATATAGCGCATTGGGCAGCCGAAGGCTCTTGAAAATGTTCCTTTCATACTTCCTTCTCCTGTTTACTTCATCAGCAGATTTGGCAGCCAAGAAGCGACCGACGGAACAAAGATTATAAGCAGCATACAAACTATAACGATCGCAACAACCGGCAGCATATAGGGGACGACTTCCTTGAACTTTGCCGGAACAATGCCCATTGACTGGAACAGATAAACGCCGACAGGAGGAGTCAGACCACCGAGGACTGTGGATATGCAATACCATACGCCAAAGGCAATGGGATCGACACCGACCCCCATTGCTATGGGGTACAGAACGGGCAGAAGAACGGTCATGGCAGCAACGGTTTCCATGAACATACCTATAAGGGTCATTACCGCGAGTATCAGCAGCTGGATTATATACTTATTGGAGGTAATGCTAAGCATCCATGTTGCAACCGAGTTGCCAATATTCTCAACAGCGAAAATGTAACTGTAAACACCGGCAATGCCCATGATCATCATGATCATGCAGGTGCTTTCAGTCGCGCCGCGGAACATATGCGGAAGGTCACGAAGCTTTACGGTGCGATAAATGAACAGGCCGCAGATAAGACCGTATATGCAGGCAACAACACCGGCCTCGGTTGCGGTGAACACACCACTGAGTATGCCGCCGATAATTATGAGTGGAGTGATAAGTGCCCAGATAGCGTCTTTGAAGGTCTTCCAGAGACGCTTGAGGCTGAACCTGCCTGTACCCTTGTCAACGTCCCATTTGTTCGCAAATACTATTGTAAGACCGATAAGGAATGCGCCTATTATAATACCTGGAATAACGCCGCCGACAAACAGCTTGCCGACAGATTCACCCGTTATCGAGCCGTAAACTATCATGTTCATGCTGGGAGGAATTATGGGGCCGAGGGCACCTGCGCCAGCAATAAGAGCGGCGACAAAGCCTGGCTTGTAGCCGGCTTTCTTCAGCTCGGGAGTGACAAGTCCGCCAATAGCACTTATAGATGCTGCGCCGGAGCCGGTCAGTGCTGCAAAGATCATGTTCGCGATAACGCACACGCAACCTATACCTCCGCGCATCCAAGAGACGAGCTCACCGCAGAAGCTGACGATTCGGTCAGAAAGCTTAGCTTCACCCATGATTCCGCCGGCAAGGATGAACAGCGGGCACGCCATCAGCGCCCAGTTATTTATGCCCTTGACCATCATCTGAACGACAGTAAAAAGCTCAATGTTGCTACCCAGTGAAATGGCAAGAAGTCCGGAGAAGCCTATTGCGAAGGCCACGGGGACACCAAGTACCATAAACAGTAGGAGGAAAACAATCGCTATTTTTATCATTACTTATTCTCTCCTTCCTTATTGGCGCTTTCATCGCCGCCGATGTCTTCCGCACGCTCTGCCTCTTCCTCTTCGATAACATCAATCAGAGTTTCGGCTTTCTCTTCATACTGCAATTTGGTGTAGTGCGGCAGTGCCGTTATATATGCCCAAAGCATATTGATGATGCCAACAGGAACGGCGAGATAGATATATCTCCAGCTTATTTTGATGGATGCTGCCATGGAATTGCCGGTAAGCTGCACCAGCTTAATGGAGGCAGGAAGCAAAACGCACAGGAATGCTATGCCTACAAGTCGGGATATGCAATAGTAAGCAGCTCTTATTTTGTCATTTTTTATCAACGATATAAATATATCTATTGAAACGTGCCCGTCTTTCCTTACAGTAAGAGCAGCGCCGACAAATGTGAGCCAGATGCAGAGAAATTTGATTGCTTCCTCCGCCCATGTGATCGATATATTAAAGACAAAGCGCGAAAACACGCTTACGCCTCCGAATACTACCATTCCAAAGAACAGCAAGAAGCAGATGTATTCTTGTATTTTATCCACGACTTTATCAATCTTCAAGAAAATTCGCATACTAAGTCACACTTCCTTGTTTCTCTTTATTTTAAGATGTACGAGGCATTTGCCCCGTACATCCGTTGAATTGGCAGGTCGCTTGCGTTATTTGCCAAGCTCCTTGAGAGTGTCGATGAGTTCGCCGAGACCATAGTCGTTCGCGTACTGATCGTACAGAGGCTGCTGGGCGGCTATCATTTCCGCACGGGCTTTATCGCTGATCGTGTTAACGACGACACCGGCATTCTCCATTGCTTCGATAGCAGCCGCATCAGCAACCTTGCGGCTTTCTGCCTGACTTGCGGAAATCTTAGCACACTCGTCGAGGATGATCTGCTGAAGCTCTGCGGGGATGGTGTTCCACTTATTCTCGTTTATGGAGATGATGTGGATGGTACCCATATGGTTAGTCTGAGAGTAGTAATTGGTTACTTCCTGGAGGTTCGCGTCAACGAGGGTGGAGGGGTCAGCCTCGCAGCCATCAACAACGCCGGAGGACAGGGAGGTATAGCACTCACTCCATGCTGTGGGAGTTGCATTTGCGCCGAGATTCTTCCATGTTTCAACGTACATGGTGATTTCGGGAACGCGCATCTTGATATCTCTTACATCGCTGATGGAGTTAATGGGATGGTTAACGAGCATTGCACCGCGGATGGATGCGCTGGTGCAGAAGAGAGGATACACGCCGCTGTTCTTCATGAACTCTCTGGAGTTTTCGATGATGGTGTCGTAGCATGCAAACTCGCCGTCAATACCGTTGTACAGGAAGGGAAGACCAAAAACCGCCATTTCGGGGACGTTCAGAGTGTTCGACCAGGTCGGGCCGTCGGACAAAGCCATGTCAAGGGTGCCGAGAGCAACCATCTCAGCCATCTCACGTTCGGAACCCATAGCGCTCGAAGGATAAACAGTGAGCTTGATGCGGCCGTCGCTTGCCGTGGCAAGATTGTCTGCCAGCTGCTGAAGTGCTTCCGCTTCGTTGTGGTTGGTGGAGTAGATGTGGCCGAGGGTCAGTTCGACAACTTCACTGCCGGCTGCTTCGCTGGGGGCGCTGCTCGCGTTGTTTCCGCACGCGGTGAGGACACTGATGCAAAGAATCATGCACAGTATCAGGGAAATTGCTTTTCTCGCTCTTTTCATTTCTTTTTTTCTCCTTGTTTCTTTTTTATGCTTTCCTTTTTACAAAGGTTTGCGCTTTGTGTTTTTTTCTGTTCCAGCAGAGCCGGAACAAATTCATGCCAGTCGGCAACAACGCCGATGTCGGCATAGCGAAATATCGGTGCGCTAGGATCGCTGTTTACCGCAATTATTTTTTCTGCATAACGGATGCCCGCAAGATGCTGCGCCGCACCCGATATTCCTATCGCCAGATATATGCGTGGCCGCACACTCATGCCAGACAGGCCAACTTGGCGCTCATATTCGGCGTAGCCTGCATTGACAGCACCTCTCGACGCAGCAACTCTGCCGCCGAGCGCTTCTGCCAGCTTCTGAAGCTCGGCAAAGCCTTCAGCAGAGCCGATTCCGAGTCCTCCGGCCACCAGCACATCACTTTCGGCAAGCTCAAGTCCGCTGCCGCAAAGTGGTCGTCGTTCAAGTAGTTTCACGCCTCTCCATTCCGTGCCGCACGAAAACTCTATAGTTTGGCTGGAGACTGCCGGCAGCTGTGCACAATCGAACACTCCCGGTCGAACCGTTGCCATCTGCGGGCGACGTTCAGGGCAAACAATGTCGGCTATAAGGTTTCCACCAAGCGCCGGTCGTGTCTGAATAAGCACCCCGTCACTTCTTAACGAAAGATCCGTGCAGTCTGCCGTCAGACCCGTACCGACAGTAGCTGCAGCAATTGATGTTATGGCTCTGCCCTTGGGCGTTGACGGAGCAAGGATGATCTCCGGCTCGTATGAACGTATTGCCTCGGCAAGAACTCGACCCTGTGCATCAGATTCACCGCCTGCCTCCGGCAACAGATAGATTTTTTCGCATCCGAAACCGGCTGCCGACTCACCGCTGCCGAAAACAACTGCACACGGTGTGTATTCCGACCGCTCAGCTCTGAGAGTCCATGCTGCGTTCAACAGCTCCAGAGAACGCCTGTCCGGCACTCCAGAGTTAAAGGTACACAGTACCCAAATCTCATTGCTCACAGACTGCCTCCTCCACGAGGCGCAGAGCCTCTCCAATGTCATCAATCTTGACACAGCAACGCGTACAGTCGGGCGTTTTTACGGCTTCAACACGAGTGGGAGAGCCGACAGCGCCGGTATCGCAGGGGCGTAGCCCTAAATCTTCAATTCCAAGGCGGACGAATTTCATATTTGCGGCCCGTTGAATACCCCTGAGACTTGGCAGAACGGGCATGGACACACATTTCATGCCGTTTGATATGCCCAACAACGCAGGAAACGGAACTTCTATAACGTCGTCCGCTTCCCCGGTCGATCTATGGCATACAATTGCAGCGTCCGTCACTTTTACAATTTCCGTGACCGGAGAGGCATACGGCAAATCGAGTCTTGCTGACAGCTCGCCAGGCACTTGTCCTGTTTCACCGTCCACCGTTCGCTCTCCGCACAAAACAAGATCATTTTTCCTGCCAACAGCAGCCGCCAGCGCAGCAGCCGTGGCGTATGAATCAGCACCTGCAAGGGCGGAGTCGCTGATAAGATACAACTCGTCAGCGCCAAGTGCGCAGGCCTCTCGAAGAAGGTTCTCCGCAAAAGCGGGCCCCATGGTGTATACTCTAACCGTGCCGTACATCTGAGCTTTTATTCTCAACGCTGTTTCGAGTGCAAACCTGTCGGCCTGATTTATCGTGCAATTATCAGGCGTCCTGCGTATACCTGCGCTTTTGCCATCAACGCCCAGACTTAAGTCTGCCGGAACATATTTCATGCATACCGCTATGTTCATATCATTTGTTGATTCTGCCAGCTTGAATATACACCGGCAAGCGCGTCATGGATTTGCTTGTATTTTTTGAAGCCGCACTCATATATTTTTCCGGCTTCACTATCAGGATGAAGGATCCTTTCGGTGCGAACACATTTTTCAACGCTGTCAGCAAATGATGAAAATATTCCAACCGCAACTCCGGCAAGCATAGCACTGCCGAGCGAGGAGTCTGCGTCTTTTCTCTTGAGCATATCTATGCCCAGCATATCGCAAACCATTTGACTCCAGATAACACTGCCTGCTCCGCCGCCGATTATAATTGCTTCGCGGATATTGAGATCCGCCTTTTCAATCTCCGTATAGCAGTCCTTAAGTGAGAAGGCAACCCCCTCAAGCACCGCACGGTTGAAATGTCCCTTTGTGTGGTATGAAGCAACTCCTGTGAAACTGCCACGCAGTGAATTGTCAAAATACGGGGTCAATTCGCCTTGAAGATACGGATGAAAATAAAGATCGCCGCTGCAAGCGGGTATTTTTGCCGCCACTTCATCCATGAGCTTGTATACATTTACGTTGTCTCTTTTCGCCTGCACCGATTCTGCTCCGCACAGAACATCACGATACCAGCGATATGAGGCAGCGCAACTCTTTGTTCCTGTCCCGGGATACCAGAGACCTGGAACAACGTGCTTATAATTTATAAGCATCGGGTTTGGAATGTTTCTTTCGGTTATGGGGCATATTCTGCCTGCTGTAGCAAGCTTGACCGTCATCTGTCTGGGGCGTATCGCGCCGTTTGCATATACCTCCATGACAGTATCGGTAGAACCGACAATCACACGGGTGTTTTTCGAAAGTCCGGTAAGTTTGAGCATTTCCGGCTTGATCGCTCCCACGAACGCATCAGGCGTTACTATTTTCGGCAGCATATTCTCATTTACGCCGGCCCAATCGCACAACCTTTTGTCCCAGACACCGGCATCAACATCCATGAGCAGAGAACCCATTGCGTCGATGTAGTCGGTGACGAAATCTCCGGTCAGGCAATAGCGTATATAGTCTTTGACAAACATTACACGGGCTATACGAGCGTGATTTTCCGGCTCGTTTTCCCTGATCCATCTAAGGTGCGTGACGGTTCGTGCGCTGCTGGGAATGTTTTTACACACATTGTAAATGCGTTCCGCATCAAGTTGCTTGAGCTGCTCAGCATAAGCTGAACAACGATTGTCGGTCCAGTAAATCGAGTTTCTGACCGGTTTGTCGTTTTCATCAAGATACACGCCCGTTTGGGAAGCTGCGCTGATGGCCATTGCTGCAATTTCGTCAGGGTTTACTCCGCTGTTTTTTAGAACACTCCGTACTGTGCCCACGAAGGCCGAAAGAAGTTCTTCGGGAGCTTGTTCGGCCCAGCCGTTGTTTGGGTAATAGGTGGGATATTCCCGGACGGCAGTGCAAATCACCGTCCCGTCGCTTCGGAGCAGCGTTGCCTTTGATGCTCCGCCTCCGAAATCAACTCCCAGCATATAGCTGCTCATTGTATCTTCCCCTTTCGATTAATTGCGCTGTACCATGTTAGTCCGTCATCCGGTCGAGAAGGGTGAACACATCAGCTACTGGCATCGTGCCTGCCTCTGCAAGCTCTGCCGCAGATTGCGGGCACGCCGCAACAACAAGCTGTGCGCCGGTGCGTTTTGCATCCTCAAGTCGGGCAAGGGACATTTTCCTGACAAGCTCGGGAGAGTGTGCTGCAAGCACTTCACCGCCACAGCTTCTTGTAAGCTTGCGGCTCTGCCACATTTCACACAGCTCATAGCCCATAGAAGCGATAATCTCGCGCGCACATTCCGTTTCATCAAGATCGCGAGCCAGACGGCTGGGATCATGATATGTCACTTTACCCTCTGCTTTGCTGGGTACGAGGCGGCTATCCTTCACGAGCGCAGCCACAAATGCAGTTGCGGTTTCAACAGCTGCATTCAGCTTTATGCCCCAGATCGGGTACTGCTGCTTGAACATCACAGCATCAGCCGGATCAAGGACTACTATTTTGTCTGCGCTGGTATCATTAAAAGCCTTCGCGCAGTCTTCACAAACTGATTGTACTTCCTGTACACTGCCGAGCAGATCATATTCGGCACTTGCACTGCTGTGTCCGCCTGTAAACAGAGTGTACTCAACACCTGCCTTGCCGAGCAGATTCAGGAATGCCCTGAGCATTTCAGGCGCTTTGATCGCTGCTACCGCTCCGGCATAGACAAGAATTTTTCCGCAGCCGGGATTATTAAAGTTGGCAAGCTCCTGTGCGATATCGGCTTCATACAGACTGCCTGTATCCAACAGGTGATCAATGACCTTCTGCACCTTCTCAGGAACAAGGCTCTTTGCTACAAGCGCGGAACGTGCATCGCGGATAAATGTTGCCGGTTCATAGCCGGTTTCGCAGTTTGACGCGCAAGCGTTGCACAGTGCGCACTCATACATATCCAGCGCGGTTTCCTTTTCCAGCTCAACTCCGCGCTCTTGCATGGAGATGAACAATGCCTTTGCACGAGGGCCGTTGCTCTCGCGTCCTGTCACTAGGCCTACTGGGCACAGATGTCGGCACATCCAGCAGAAACGGCAAGCCTCGACTGTCTTACGGGATTTATCTGAAAGCATAATGTTTCCTCCTTAATCGACTCATACGCCCATCTTGTAGGGATTCATTATCCCGTTGGGGTCGAGCGTTTTCTTAAGTCCTTCAAATACCTGCATAGAAGGACCATACTCCTCCTTCATCAGTCTGCCAAGCTTTATACCGACACCGTGATGATCGTTTACTACGCCGCCGTTGGCTAGTGCCGCGCGGATTCCGGCATTCCATATCTCGTTGTGCAGTCGGAAAGCCTCGTCAGGATCACTGGGAGGATTGTCCATGATAAAGCGGTCATACATCATGCAGCCCCACTCGTACCAGTGAGAGAAATGAGCAATAAAGTGCACTCCCTCAAACTGCTCAACAGCTTCCTTCATGGCCCAGTATATTTTTTCGATGTTGCTGTAAGTTGCAACGGTGTCCATGGTACCATACAGCTTCGGGAAATCGAGACATTTGTCGGGGTAGAAGAATGTCAGGCGGCTGTCCCACCACTTCTCACCGTAGTCAGAGCCAAGATCTTCTGCGCCATACTTTGCGCATATCTCCAACATATGCTTCTCTTCAAGCTCAACCATGTCTGCAGAACCTTCCAGCGCAACGTTCATAAACGCGCCGGGCTTTGCAAAACCAATGACTTTTTTGATGAGCGAAACCGTCTCGGCTTCGTCGTAAAGACGGATTATCGACGGCTTTATCATCTGCACCATGTCACGTCCCGCATCCAATCCGTCTGCAACGCTTTTAAACAGAAAAGCACGGAATTTACGCGTTTCGGGCAGCTTGAAAAGCTTAAAGGTCGCCTTAGTCATAACACCCAGCGTTCCCTCAGAGCCAATGAACATATGCTTCAGGTCAGGACCCGAGGAGTGCTTGGGGACAGGACAGGATTTAAGGATCTCGCCGCTGGGTATTACCATCTCCACGCTAAGGCACTGATCATCTATCTTGCCATACTTCGTGCTGAGAACGCCAATGCCATTATGAGCGAGAAAGCCACCGACCGTTCCGCAGTTTATGGAGCTGGGATAGTGCATAAGCGAATAGCCTCTTTCGTTTGCGTACCACTCAAGCTGCGTGTAGATCATACCTGTCTCAACCGTGACGGTCATGGATTTTTCGTCAAAGTCCAGAACCTTATTCATTCGTTTGGTATCAAGAAGTATACCACCCTTGACAGGCATCGCGCCGCCCTGAGAGCCTGAGCCTCCGCCCCAAGGATAAACTGGGATTTTATAATAATTTGCGATAACCAGAACCTTTGAAACTTCCTCGGCGCTTCCTGGATAAACCACATAATCTGCCATAGGAGGGAGATTTCCCTTATCAGCATACATTCTGGGAAGCCAGAAGTAGTCGATAGCGTGGGACATTTTATCGCTGATGCGCAAAGATACGTTTTCCTTTCCAACCGCGTCCTCAAGTTCGAAGCGGATGGTGTTCACTAAAAAATCGTTCATTTTAAAATGAACCCCTTTCTACTATGTAAGTATTGATTATGCCTACTGCTCACTTGCAGTATAGAATATATGAAAGAAAATTTCAATAAGAAAATATTTTTTGTGAAATATAAATTATTTTTCTGTCGTCAATTTGTTGAAACAGCACAACAAATAACCCTGTTAAAATGAAGCTTTGCCAAAAACACAACAAACAAACATGTCAAGATGCAGCTTTATCAAAACATAACAACCCCGTTTGACTATTCACCAATCATCGCCTTACACTTGCATTTATGCAACAAATCACCTGAAGTATCTTGAAATATGGTTGGTTTTGTGCTATTTTATTTTATAAAGTGTAAAATGTATTTTGCATTATATCAAATATTTTAAAAATGATAGTTGACAGTAGAAGGTCGAGAAATTTTATGACAGAAAATAATGCTAGAGGATCGGCTCTGCTTCTGAGAATACAGAGTCTGTTACCCAGTATGAGCAACGCCGAGCAAAAGGTTGCATCATACATAATGAGTAATCCGAACGATGTCATATCGCTTTCTGTAGCTGGCCTTGCAGAAGCCAGCGACGTGAGTGATGCAACGGTGATTCGTGCTTGCAAGGCGCTGGGTTTTGCAAGTTATCCAGATTTCAAGGTTTCCTTGGCTATGGATATTGTTACGCCGATACAGACTATACATGAGGAGATAAAACCAGGAGACGGAACGGCAGAGATCATTCAAAAGGTTTTTAATGGTAATATGTATACGCTTGAATGTACTCTGAGCGCTATAAATGCCGACTCGGTGGATAGGGCTGCAAAGGCTATCCAAAATGCTAGCCACGTGATTATTTTCGGCCTTGGCAACTCCAACTCCGTCGCTCTCGACCTGCAGCATAAGCTCATGCGCCTTGGGACAAACGTGCAGGCATATACCGACTCGCATTTGCAGACCATCGCAGCAGTCAATGCCGAAGCAGGAGATGTTGTTTTTGCAATCAGCCATTCCGGTAGCTCGATTGACATAGTTGAATCAGCAAAGATTGCCAAGGCAAATGGCGCGTTCATAATTTCTTTGACTAACATAGGCACTTCTCCGCTGTCAAAAGTGTCGGATGTTTCTTTGTTTACAGTATCAAATGAGACAAAATACCGCATAGTTGCACTTTCGTCCCGAATCGCTCAGATGGCTATAATTGATTCTATATACACCGTGATTGCATGCAATTATCCAGCAGTGACGGATAATTTCCGCCAGATAGAGCGTGCGCTGGATGTAAAGAAGTACTGATTTTTTCGACAGGTTATCAGAAACGTTTACCGTCTCTTGTCCGCGGCAACCAAATGGCAACAAACTAAAAGAGAGCTAACTGATTTGACCAATTCAGTTAGCTCTCTTTTGTTCGTTGAGAACGATATACACTTATTTGCAAATTTTTTCGCAAAATCCGCCAAAACACGAGGCACGCCTCGTGGTATACGTATCATTACTCTGATATAATAATGTTATAAAATGTCAGAAGAGAGGGGCGGTTTTGATGAGGACAAATTAGACGCGTGGCCGGAGGCTATTCTTTCATTATAGGAAACATATCCGAATGGTTTGACAACAAAATGAAGATTTGGAGGAGCTGGAGTTATGCTTTTGAAAAAGATAAAACAAAAACTTGCTGAAAACTCTCCCTTGAATGCTGTTTCATACCGGTTTGCGCTTCCTGTTGTGGAGGTAGAGCAGTTTTGTAACGGTGATGAATACAGCATCTGCCCTCGATGCGGCAACTCGCTGGACAGGGAGTACATAAAATTCTGTGAATGTTGTGGGCAACATCTTGCGTGGGAGCTGCTTGACTATGCAAAGGTGGTTTATACCCCCAGAGGAAATTAAAACATCTGGTTATCGAAAACCACAGTATTCGCTTAAGCCTGTTACTATATTACGATTACAATTACGATTACATTAAAAACGGCTGCTGCAAAAATCCGACTTTGCAGCAGCCTTATCATATTTCCCTTTTACTGCGCGGCCTGTTTGCGGCGCAGGCTGAGATTATCCGCTATCATGGCGATAAACTCTGAATTTGTGGGCTTGCCCTTGATGTTGGACACGGTGTAGCCGAAAAACTTTTGCAGCGTTTCAATATCGCCGCGATCCCACGCGACTTCGATAGCGTGGCGTATTGCACGCTCCACACGGGAGGGCGTAGTGCCGAACTTGCGCGCAACCTCAGGATAGAGCACCTTTGTCACCGCGTTTATCATGTCCATATCATTTATGGTCAGTATTATAGCCTCGCGCAGATATTGATAGCCCTTAATGTGCGCAGGTACGCCTATCTCATGTATGATATCGGTAACAACAGCCTCAAGGTTCGCCTGCTCCTGCGTCTGACGGTACTCGGTTATGGCGCGGCAATCGTACCCGCTGCCCGCTGTCGGCGGTGTGATCATTCCCGACACCTGACGGATGCGCGTGATGAGCGTTGATGAGTCGCACGGCTTTGTCACAAAGAAATCTGCACCGGCTGACGAACACGCGGAGACAACATTGTTGTTTATAAAGCCGGAAAGAACGATAACATGGGGCTTGCAGCCCGTCTCCGGTATGCGGCGCAATACTTCAAGTCCGTCCAGCTTTGGCAGAACAAGCTCTAAAAGCACCACATCCGGCTTGTACTCGGCGATTTTGGACAGTGCTTCTGCGCCGTCATGCGCGGTTGCAACGATCTCAATATCTTTTTCTGCGGATGCGACCTTCTCTAACAATCTGCAAAAGTCGAGATTAGGGTCTGCTGTGATAACGCGGGTCTTGGTTTCCATAAGTCTTTCCTCCCAATTATGCGCTGCGCGGAGCGCGGTGTATTTTAAAAGCAGTTTTCACCGTCTTGTCGCATTAAATTTACCATAGTTGACACTATCAGGACAACAGAAAGCTGTCGAAAATCACAGATAACTTGTTGACATAATATACTGCATATCGACAGCGCACAATAGGATTCGACAAAAAATTACAGGGTTGTTTTCCCATCAATGTCGAATCGTGTCGAAAAGTAAATTATTGGGTTGAAAAAATCTGGCGTATTACTGCGTTTTACGGCTCGCCATACAGAAGCTCAAAGCTTGAATAATGGTCGGAGGTGTAATAGATAAGACCATCGTTTGAGAACACTATGCGTTCAGCCCCGCGAGAGCTTGCGCCCAGCGTGTTTATGTCGCACTCTGTCCATGTGCGCCCCTGCGCGTCGGGCAGAAGCCCCTCATAGTTGCCAAAGCGCCCGCCGCCGATGCACTTGCCCGGGCAGTATTTTTCCACACTGCCGCCGCTCCATCCGGCCGCTTCTGCCTCGGCCTTGGTGATGTAATTGTCCGGCAGGTGGCCATAGAGGAGAATGTACAGCGCAACATCGTCCTTCTGGTCATATGTGCCGTGCTCATCCAAGTCAGGCACAAATACGGTGTCGGCCGGATCATCCGCGGCAGTATTTGCGCCGTTCTCTATTGGGGTATAGTCTTGGTCAACAGTCTGGACAGTCTGTACCGTTGTGACGGCTACATCGTCCGCAAAAAACAGGCCTGACCACAACGCACCGGCCACCAGCAACGCCAGCACCAGCAGCCGCATAAACTTTTTCATATATTTTTCTCCTTATCCGGTTTTATGCCCTTATGATACCACGTTTTTATACTAAGTTGAAGCCTGTTTTTCACCTTTGCGGCGCAGTATTTACAATAATTATATTTTTTCCTTTTATAGTTGTGCTATAATAAATTAGAACATCAAGGAGGATTGTATTATGGACAAATTTATACCCTATGAGAAGCTTTCCAAAAAGGAGAAGCGAAAGCTTAACACCGAAAAGCGCAGCACTTGGGGCGAGCTTAACCCCGTGACCCGAACCTCTAAGAATCCCAACGCGTATAACCGCAGCAAAACCCGAAATTGGAAGCGTGAGTATCACGAACCGATTTCGGGTTTTGGTGTTTTTATGGGGGCTGGTGTATACTAATCACAGCGCGCCTTTGACGTTACAGTGTGTCGGCAAACTCTGCAATGGCAGCAAGACCGAGCTTTAGCGTCTCAGTGTCGCTGGCGTAGCCTACGCGGAAGCTGTGGGGCTGCTCAAAGCAGTCACCGGGGGTGACGAACGCGCCGGTTTCGTTATACATCCTTATGCAAAAATCATATGACGGCACGTCATAATCATAATAGACCAGCGCTGTTGTACCGGCCTTGGGCTTGGTATAGCGAAAATGCGGGTGATTTCGCACCCAGTCATCGAGAATAGCCAGATTACCGCGCACGATGCCGCGGTTGCGCTCAAGCATAGCGTCCTTATGCCGCAGTGCAACAGCGGCCACGGCCTCATCGAACATTCCGCAGCTTATCAGGTCATAATCACGATGAGAGAGCAGTGCGGAGATAACACCCTTGTCACGGCTTGCGATCCAGCCCAGTCTCAGCCCGGCGAGTGAAAACACCTTGGACATACTGCTGACAGAGATACCCTTTTCATACAGATCCACGATGGACTCGCTCCATTCATCGTCCTGCGTGAGATGGCGGTATACCTCATCGCAGAGAATGTATGCATCGGCCTTGCGGGCAATTTCCACTATCTCGCGCAGATAGTCATTGCTCATCAGTGCGCCGGTGGGATTGTTGGGGTTGTTGATGCAGATCATTTTCGTGTCCGGCGTGACCAGGGTGCGAAGCTCATCCAGATCGACAAGATAACCGTTATCCTGCGTAAGCTGCACCACCTTCAAGTCAGCGCCAATGGATTCGGGGATGGAGTAGAGCTGCTGGTATGTAGGCATGATGCTTATTACGCGATCACCCGCGCTGATAAGTGAGCAGAACACATGGTGGTTTGCGCCCGCCGCGCCGTGTGTGGGCACAATGTTTTCGGGCTTGACAGTCTTATAAAGCGTGCATATGCCCTGCAAAAACTCCGGCTTGCCGTAAATGTCACCGTATGTGAGACGTTTTGCGGAAAACTCGCGCAGAAAGGCCTCCTTATCCTCGCCCGTGACGGCAAACAGCTCATCAAGGGAGACGGAATCCACACAGGTCTCGGCAATGTTATACTTTGCGCCGACCTCATACTCATTCATCCATTCTTCAACAGCAAAGGGCTTGATGTACATAAAAATCCTCCTATAAAGAAAAATGCACCCCAGATCCAGCCTTATCCAACGCACAGCGCCGGAACACCTACGGCTTGATCCAGAATGCCCATGTTGCCTCCCATCCGGTGATGGAAGAAGCATAATATTGACTTGATGACAATATATCGCATAATCGTGCGCCTGTCAAGAAAAAAGAAACAGGCATATCCAATAATAGTGTAGGTTTTATGTGGCGTTTTCTGAAATAATGTGATAGAATATCAGCCGTGATTCTGAATAACATCTGGGAGATAACACGATATGAACGATATAATACTGCTAAAGCTTGGCGAAATAATATTGAAAGGGCTCAACCGCAGATCTTTTGAGCAAAAGCTGATGGGCAACATCCGCCGCCGTCTGGCACCCATAGGCAAATTCCGCGTCTACTGCATACAGTCAACCGTGTATGTTGAGGCACAGGAGGAAGGCGCAGACATGGACGGCGCGGTTGAGGCGCTGAAAAACGTGTTTGGCATTGTCGCGATAGTGCGCGCGGCCGCCTGTGAAAAGGATAAAGACGCGATAACCGCGTTGGCCAAGGAATATCTGCGCGAGGATATGGAGCGGGCAAAAAGCTTCAAGGTGGAGTCAAAGCGCAGTGACAAGAGCTTCCCCATGACCAGCATTGAGCTGAGCCAGTATGTCGGCGGTGAGCTGAGCGAGGCATTCCCTAACGTGGCTGTAGACGTGCATGAGCCGGAGTTTATCGTGCACATCGAGGTGCGCGACCTTGCGGCGTATGTCCACGGTGCACCGATACCCGGTGCGGGCGGTATGCCGGTGGGCTGCAACGGCACAGCGGTCACGCTGCTCTCCGGCGGTATCGACAGCCCTGTTTCCAGCTATATGATAGCGCGCAGGGGCGTTCACCTCATCCCCGTCCACTTCTTCTCATTCCCGTACACCTCGCAGCAGGCAAAGGAAAAGGTGCTGGAGCTGGCATCCCTGCTGACAGCGTATTGCGGACACCTGACGGTGGAGGTCGTGCCGTTCACGCACATTCAGGAGGAGATACGCGACAAGTGCCCGGAGGAGTATTTCACGCTGATAATGCGCCGCTTCATGATGCGCATTGCCCAACGCATAGCGTTGGACAATAACGCCAAGGCGATAGTGACGGGCGAAAACCTCGGTCAGGTCGCAAGCCAGACCATGGAGGCCATGACCGTGACGCAGGAGGTGCTGGACATTCCTGTGCTGCAGCCCCTTTGCGGCATGGATAAGGAAGAGATAGTGCGCATGGCGAGAAAGATAGGCACGTTTGAAACCTCCATACTGCCGTATGAGGACTGCTGCACCGTGTTCACGCCGAAGCACCCGCGCACAAGGCCGAAGCTTGCTGAGGTTTTGGAGGCGGAGAGTGCGCTGGATGTAATCGCGCTTGTTGAAGAAGCGATACAGGGAATAGAGAAGGTGCCGCTGGGATGAACAAAAGAAGCCTTGATACGGAGATAATATCTGTCGGGACTGAACTGCTGCTCGGCCACGTCACCAATACAGATTCGCGCGATGTTTCGGAGGCGCTTTCCAAAATAGGCGTAAACGTCCGCTATCACACGGTAGTCGGCGATAATCCGGAGCGCCTTGCAAAGTGCGTGGAGATCGCAAAATCACGCGCGGACATTATCATAACCACCGGCGGCCTCGGCCCGACCTGTGATGATCTGACAAAGCAGGTGACGGCGCGCGCCTTCGGCGTGGAGCTCGTTGAGGTGCAAAGCGAGATAGAGGGGCTGTACGATTACATCAAGAACAGCCGCCACTTCACACCGAACAACTACTCTCAGGCGCTGTTGCCGGAGGGGTGCACGGTGTTCCACAACACCTGCGGCACAGCACCAGGCTGTGCCTTTGAAAAGGACGGAAAGATAGTTGTCATGCTGCCCGGCCCTCCCAAGGAGTGCTATGCAATGCTGACACAGAGCGCTATACCGTATCTGCGCCGCCTTGGGGATGGCGAGATCGTGTCCCACTCGGTGCGCGTGTTCGGCATCGGTGAAAGCGCGGTGGACGATATGTTTGCCGACGAGATGAACGCCATGACCAACCCCAGCATGGCGCCCTACGCCAAGGAATGTGACTGCCTTGTGCAGATAACAGCCAAGGGCGAGACCGGTGAGGCCGCAGAAAAGCTGGTAGCGCCGGTGATGGAGCACGTCATGCAGCGCCTGGGCGAATACGCCTACGGCGTGGATGTAGAGTGTCTGGAGGAGAGCGTGATGCAGCTTCTGCGCGAAAAGCCGATGACCTTTGCCGCCGCCGAAAGCTGCACCGGCGGTGAGATCGCAAAGCGCTTCACCGACCTGCCGGGCGCAAGCGCGTTCTTCCTCGGCGGTATGGTGACCTACACGAACGCGGCAAAAGCGAAGCTTCTCGGCATTGACCCTGCGCTCATCGAAGAAAAGGGCGCTGTCAGCTATGAGGTGGCGCGCGCAATGGCAGAGAGCGCACGCACCCGCCTCGGCGCGGACATCGGCCTTGGCGTGACCGGTCTTGCCGGCCCTGACGGAGACGGTGTGCACGAAGTGGGCACAGTATTCATCTCCATGGCCGTTGAGGGCAACACATGGGTGCGCGAGGTGCACATGGGCGCACATCGCACGCGCTCATTCATCCGCCGCATGGCGGGCAATCATGCCTACGACATGATGCGCCGCTATTTGCAGGGGATCAACATTGAAATGAAGTGAGTATCGGCCACGGCGGCCTATTCGTACAGCCGCAATTTCTGCTTGACAGGGCGGCTGTACTGTTATATACTCAAAGCGTACTAATTGGTCTAATACAGTACAGACAAAAACGGGGTGATTATTTGATAACCATCAATTACCGTGATCCACGACCGATCTATGAACAGGTGCGGGATGGGTTTCGCGCGCTCATTCTCTCCGGCGCACTGCCATCGGGGTACAAAATGCCGTCGGTCAGAGAGCTGGCGGCGACGCTGGCGATAAACCCCAACACCATACAGCGCGCCTATCGCGAGCTGGAGGGTGAGGGATATATTGCGTCCGTGCCGGGCAAGGGCAGCTTTGTCAGCCCCAGTGAGGCGGCGGTGAAGCAGCACATAAGTGAGCTGGAGAATAAGCTGTCCGCACTTGCGGAGGAGCTGAAAAGCCTTGGTATTGGCGAGAACGAGCTGGTGAAGATAATCAAGAAGGGCAGGGATGCAAAATGATAGAGGTTAAAAAGCTGGTCAAGTGCTTTGACGGCTTCCGTGCGCTGGATGAGCTGGACATAAACGTTCCCACCGGCGCGGTGTACGGCCTTGTCGGGCCGAACGGTGCGGGTAAATCCACGGTTATCCGCCACATGGCCGGTATATACCGGCAAAACAGCGGCGAAGTGCTGATAGACGGTGAGCCGGTTTATGAAAATCCGCGCGTTAAGGCGCGCATTGCCTATATTCCGGATGAGATATTCTATTTCACGCAATCCACTATCGCGGATATGCGCGAATTTTACCGCAGTATATACCCTCGCTTTTCCGCTGAGCGCTTTGAGAAGCTGCGCGGTGCTTTTGAGCTTGATGTGAAGCGCCCCATGCGCAAGCTCAGCAAGGGTATGCAGAAACAGGCGGCGTTTTGGTTGGCGCTGTCGCTGCGCCCGGATATCGTGATACTGGATGAGCCGGTGGATGGCCTTGACCCTGTGATGCGCCGGCAGGTATGGGGTCTGCTGATGAGCGAGGTTGCCGAGAACGGCACGACTGTGGTGGTCTCCTCCCACAACCTGCGCGAGCTGGAGGACGTGTGCGACCATGTCGGCATTATCAACCATGGCCGCATGATGACAGAGCGTGCATTGAGCGAATTGCAGGATAACATCGTGAAGGTTCAGCTTGCCCTGCCGGACGGCGGCAAGCTGCCCGAGGGGTTGGAGGTTGTGCACACCTCCTCTACCGGCCGCTTGCAGCAGCTCATACTGCGCGGCAGCACGGAAGAGCTTACGCAGAGACTTGCCGCGGCAAACCCGCTGTTTGTGGATTTCGTGCCGCTTACACTTGAGGAGATATTCATCTATGAGCTGGGAGGTGCTGACAGTGAAGCAAAAGACATCATTCTTTAATTGGGGTCTCAGCCGCAGTATATTAAAGCGCAGCTGGCCGGTGTGGCTGGCATACTTTGTGCTTATGCTGGCAGTAACGGCGGCCAATCTCCCCTACTTCAATATGAGCGGGATAACAGATATTTTCGCCTACAGCGTGGATTATAACTACAGCGTGATAAACGTGGGCATTGGGGCATCTCAGCTCAACATGGTTGCAGGCGTGGTTGCGGCAATGACGGTGTATTCATTCATGTATTCCAGCCGCACCTGCGGTATGATAAATGCCCTCCCCATTCGCCGCGAGACGGCGTACATCACCGCATATATCACAGGGCTTGCCCCGATTGTTATTGCAGATTTGCTATCCGTGCTGGCCGTGTGGTTAATCGCCGGTCAGACAGGGCTGTTGTATACAAGCAGCATATGGACGCTTGCGGGCTTTGTGCTGCTGAGCGGGGTCGCGTTTTACTCGTTTGCAAGCTTCTGCGCGGTGCTGACCGGCAATGTGTTCGTGCTTCCGGCGGTGTATGTGGTGCTGGGATGCGTGGCGTTTGTGGTCATCGGTGCCGTGGGTGAGCTGCTCTCGGATGTTATCTACGGTATGGCCAGCAACTTCCTTTATAATGGCAACGCCGAATTTGCGTATTACCTCTCGCCGCTGGTGTATGTTCTGGATCCCAAGATAAATATCCGCCGCGTAACGGTGTACGATGAAAAGGGTGACAGCCTGTATACAGGTGAATTTATTGTTCAGGGGCTTGATGTGCTGGCGGTCTACTGCGCTGTTGGGCTTGCGCTGTGCGTGTGCGCGGTGCTTATCTATCGCCGCCGCGAGATGGAACGCGCGGGCGATGTTGTGGCAGTGCCGGCGCTGATGCCGGTGTTCAAATACTGCATGACCTTCGGCACGGCGCTGCTGTTTTCACTGCTGGTGTATCATAATGTGCTTACGAACGTTCCTGAAGGGCTTGCCACAGCGGTGATAATCGCGGTGCTCATGCTGGTGGGTGCAGCGATAGGTTATTACGCCGCAGAAATGCTCATGCAGAAAACGTTGAAGGTTTTCAACAGTAAATTCATGGGGCTTATCGTATCGTGTGTGATACTCGTGGTGCTCACACTCGCAGCGGAATTTGATGTCATAGGCTATGAAACCTATGTCCCCGCACCGGAGGAGATAGAAAAGGCAGAGCTTTCCGCCTACGGCAATGAAACGGTAGTTGCGGAGGCTGAAAATATCGCCGCGCTGATAAATCTGCATAAAGATATCATTGCTGACAAAAAGCTGAACGAGTCTGCCGAATCCCGCAGGTATTTTGACCTCACCTATACACTCAAGGACGGCAGCATAGTGTCCCGCTCATACAGGCTGTCTAATGACACGGAGGTGCTTTTGGATGAGGACTCTAATGTGTATAAGCTGGAGGCGCTGTTCTCAACGCAGGAGGCAAAGGCGTATTATCTCGGCTTTGAGGGAAAAAACTATGAGGTGAGCGCGCGTAATGTGGATTCTGCCAGCGTGGACGGATATTACGTTGTCTATCCGGACGGCGGCGAGGATCGCGCAGAGTACCGCAATGTTTACTTTGATCTCACCAAAGAACAGACAGCGGAGCTTTATGAGTGCATTTTGCTTGACGCAAAGGACAGCTCCCTCGGCTCGCGCTGGTTTGTGTGTGACGAGGAGTATTATAACACGGTCTCCAATCTAAACTTTTACATAAATCTCAAGGATAGAATGTGGCAGCAAGATATGTACGGCACACGCTATTCATATTATCCCTATCTCTCGCTCCCGCTTACGCTGGATGCGACGCGCACAATGAACTGGTTAAAGGAGAATACCGACCTTGAACCTATCCCCCTTGCCGAGGCAGACCCGGAAGAGGCTGAGGAGCAGTTGAAACCGTTCAGATTAACAAAGGAACCCGCAACGCACACAACCGCGGCATCCATAGGCATCATCGGCGGTGCTGACGGCCCCACAGCAATCTTTGTGGCAGGGTAAATATAACATATATGCTTAACGCGATGCGGCCTGAATACAATTTCAGGCCGCGTTTACAATTTATAAACCTTAGTTTATAAATTCTTGTGTTTTTGTTCATTACAAGGTCATAAATGTGCTGTATATTAAGCGCGTAAACAAAAAAGAGAGGCGCTGATGCACCTCCCCGATTATAGAAGGAAGTAATAAGTTATGTACGAGCCTGAAAAGAATAACGAAACTAATGAACGGCTCAACAACGGAGCCGACAGCGCACCGAACGACGCAAGCAGCGCGCCTACCGGCTTCACCGGTAACACCGACAGAGAAAATGGTGAATACCATTACAAAAACGGTTATTCACAGAGGATTTACTCCGACGCGCACTATGTCCCTGCGGATGAAAACACCGTTCCCCCCAGATATTACACCCCGCCTGAGAAGCCTGTGCGTGAGCCGAAGCCCAAGAAAGAGCGCAAGGGCGGCGCGGGCAGAATAATTGCACTGTGCCTTGTGTGCGCCATACTCGGCGGTCTTGGCGGCGCAGCAGTAGTTGGCGGCGTGTTCAGCGACCGTGTCTCGGCACTAAGTGCGAGGGTCGATGCACTCGAAGCAGAGGAAAGCGTACTGACGACTGCGCCCAGCATCGCCTCCGGTTCGCCCTCCACATCCTCGGTTGGCACGGTAAGTCCGGCGGATATATATGACCTGGCCTGCCAGCAGACAGTCGGTATCTCCTCTGAGATCACATACACCAACTTCTTCGGCATGAACTCCACCTCTGCGGTGAGCGGCTCCGGCTTCGTCCTCACGGCTGACGGTTATGTGATGACGAACTATCACGTAATTGAGACCCCACTTAAAAATAACGCAGATATCAATGTTATGCTCCACGATGGGACAAAGTATGTCGCCTCTGTTGTGGGCTATGAAGCGGAAAACGATGTTGCCGTGCTGAAAATCGACGCTGACAATCTGCCGCACGTCACCATCGGCGACAGCGATGATATGAACGTCGGTGATGAGCTCTATGCGATAGGCAATCCTCTCGGTGAGTTGGAATTTTCCATGACCACCGGCCATGTCTCCGCGCTTGACCGTCTCATCACGACGGAGTCGAACTCCGACCCGATAAATATGTTCCAGTTTGACGCGGCTGTTAACTCCGGCAACTCCGGCGGCCCTGTTTATAACGATAAGGGCGAGGTCGTGGGTGTCGTCACTGCGAAATACAGCTCCAGCGGGGTTGAGGGTCTCAGCTTTGCAATCCCGATAAACGATGCCGCGAACATAGCCAACGATCTTATCACCAAGGGCTATGTCACTGGCAAGGCGTATATGGGCATCTCCCTGAGAAATGACTATAACTCCATGTATGCAAGCTACTACGGCTGGCCGGTCGGTGCAATGGTCGCCGATGTGAACAAGGGCAGTTGTGCTGAAGCCGCCGGTATTCAGGCCGGTGATATAATCACAATGCTTGGCGATAAGGAAATAGGAAACTATTCCGATCTCAAGTCTGCTGTGCGCCGGTTCTCTGCCGGTGATACCACGGAAGTCACCCTCTATCGCGCGGGTGAGAGCATGACGCTCTCCATAACCTTTGACGAGGCTACACCCGATAGCTGATACGAAAAACCATCCATTTACTATGCTACTTTTCTACTCCTAACCTCTCTTTTCTCCCAAACAACGAAGGGCTGTGCACTGCACAGCCCTTTGTTGCGTGTTGGGGGCGGGGTGGGTAAATCCTCCCGTTGCGGGTATTGAAGCGGGGCGGGAAAGTGTGGTATAGTTGACAAGAGGAAAGAGGTGCAGATATATGGCACAGCGTGTGAGGATAAGCGATATTGCCGCGGAACTGGGACTTAGCACGGCGACCGTCTCTAACGTGATACACGGCAAGACCGGCAAGGTCTCCAATGAGACAGTGCGCCGCGTTCAGGCGCTGCTGGAGGAGCGGCAGTACATCCCCAGCATGGCCGCTATTCTTCTTGCGCAAAACGCCTCGCGTATAGTGGGCGTGTTCGTCAATGACCATGAAAAATATGAGGGGCACACGCTGGAGGATGCGTTCATCGCTTCATCTCTGAACTATCTGCTGACGGAGATAGAGGTGCGCGGGCAATTCATGATGGTGAAAAAGGCGCGCGAGGCACAGGAAATATTGCAATTTGCCTCCATGTGGAACATGGACGGTGTGATCGTAATAGGCTTCTGCCAGCAGGATTATATGTATCTGCGCTCACATATGCGCGTGCCGTTTGTCGTGTATGACGGCTTTTGTGAAACGCCTGAGCGCTTTGTAAACCTCACACTTGATAACTATGACGGTGGGCGGCAGGTTGGCACGCTGTTCCGCCGCCTTGGATATACACGCGCTGTCTGCATTGCAGACAATGATATCGGTGTGGACAGGGAGCGTGTTGACGGATTCTGCGCGGGCTTTGGACAAGAGGCAGACGCGCTTACAGTGCCTATGCAGCGCGCGCGGCGCATTGAGAAATACATAGCGGAGCTTGAGCGCCTCAAGCGCGCGGGCGCGGTGTTCGCCGTGTCGGATCAATACGCGGTCGAGCTTATCCGCGTTTTGCAGGAAAACAAGGTTTCCGTGCCGGGCGAAGTATCCGTTGCCGGATTTGACGATATACCGCTTGCACAGCTTGTGCATCCCGCACTTACAACGGTGCGTCAGGACGGTGCGTTGCGGGCAAGGCTTGCACTTGACAAGCTGAAAGAGCTGTGCACGGGTGAAAGCACCGAAACTGAAATAAAACTGCCTGTCACACTGGTGGAGCGGGACAGCACAAAGGCGCATTGAGCGTATTTGTGAAAAGAGCACAAAAATACTTGGCTATTTTTGTGCTTAGTTACGCGGTTAACCTTTGCTTTTCGCGGTGACTATGGGTATACTTTTATCTGTGAAATGCTAATGTTCACGGAGGAGAGTATATATGAGCGAGAAGCACCCATTTTTCACCTCGGTATGTCAGCTTGCCATCCCGGTGGCACTGCAATCCATGCTGCAATCCTCTTTCAGCATCGTTGACCAGATAATGATAGGCCAGTTGGGAAGCGTCAGCATAGCAGGCGTTGGGCTGGCCGGCAAGTTTGCGTCCATTTTCTCCGTTGTCGTGGCGGCAATTGGCGCTGTGGCTGGAATAATGATATCGCAGTATCTCGGGCAGAACAACAAGCGCGAGATACGCCGCAGCTTTTACATAAACCTCGTGCTGAGTTTTGGCATCGCGGCGGTGTTCACGCTGCTGTGTGCCGTGTCCCCGCGCGGCATCATGCGCCTTTACACGCAGGATGCAGATACGCTGTCGGCTGCGGCAGAGTATCTTGCCATAATCGCGGCAACGTTTGTGCCGATCGCCGCTGCAACGCTGCTGTCCACGCTGTTTCGCTGTGCCGACAGGCCTAAGCTTCCGCTGTATGCCAGCGCGGTGTCCGCTGTCATAAACACGGTGGTGAACTACGTGCTCATTTTCGGTAAGCTCGGCTTTGCACCCATGGGGGCGGCGGGTGCGGCGATCGCGACAGTGCTCTCTCAGTGGGTCAACTTTTTCATCATGCTGGCGCTGCTGCCCAAGAACGCTCCCCTGCCCGCGCGTGCATTGGATGCGGAGAAAACCGCGTTTAACTGGGCGCAGTATCTTGCCATGCTTCTGCCGGTGCTGGTATGCGAGGCGATGTGGAGCGTGGGCGAGAATGTGTACGCCGCGATATATGGGCATATGGGCACGCAGGCCAGCGCCGCAATGACGCTGATAAATCCCGTGCAGGGGCTTGTGATAGGTGCGCTGTGCGGCCTTTCTCAAGCTGCAGGGGTCATTGTAGGAAAGCGCTTAGGTCGCGAGGAATATGACACGGCCTATGCCGAGGCAAAGCGACTTATGCTGTACGGCGCGGTCGGCTCGCTTATCCTGTCGGTGACAGTGGTGCTGATAAGCGGCGTGTATGTGGAGATATATCAGGTAGAGGACGCGGTGAAGCGCCTGACGCAGGAGATACTTTTTGCGTATGCACTTGTTGCGCCGTTCAAGGTGCTAAACATGATACTGGGCGGTGGAATCATAAGAAGCGGCGGCAAAACTAAGTATGTGATGGCGATAGACCTTATCGGCACATGGGTGTTTGGCGTACCCCTTGGGCTGATTTCAGCGTTCGTGCTCAAATTGACGATACCGTATGTATACTTTATCCTCTCGCTGGAGGAGTGTGTGCGCTTTGCAATATCATGCGTGGTGTTTCGCCGCAGGGCATGGGTGCGAAGCATTGCATAAAAACAGGAGGCTCAGCATGGCAGAATACCAACATATAAAAAGAGAGTTCGGCCCTGTGTGGGACGAACACTCAACCATATTGATTCTTGGCAGCTTTCCGTCGGTCAAGTCGCGCGAGGCGCAGTTTTATTACGGCCACCCGCAAAACCGATTTTGGCGCGTATTGTCGGCTGCGCTGGGCTGTGCCATACCTGAAAGTGTGGAGGAAAAACGCGCTTTGTTGCTTTCGCACCGCATTGCGCTGTGGGACGTGCTGGAGGAGTGCGACATTTCCGGCTCCAGCGACAGCAGCATAAAAAACGCTGTGCCGGTGGACATTATGGCAGTACTGAGCACGGCGAATATACAAAAAATATACTGCAACGGCACGGCGGCGCACACGCTGTTTATGCGCCATCTCCACCCCATATGCAGTATTGAGGCGGTGAAGCTGCCGTCAACAAGTCCGGCCAACGCCGCATGGACGTATGAGCGCCTCTGCCACGCGTGGAGCGTAATAACTGACGTACTGTGAGATAATCCTCACAGTACGTTTTTTCTATTTATTCTTATCCTTGGGTCGGAAGATGAGTGCTACAAGCAGTGCAAAAAACACTGCGGCGCAGACACCGCCGGATGCCGCGGTAAAGCCGCCTGTAAAAATACCCAGCAGCCCCGATTCTGCCACAGCCTCGCGCACACCCTTTGCCAGCAGACTGCCAAAGCCGGTAAGCGGCACACTTGCGCCCGCACCGGCGAAGTCAACAAGCGGCTGATAAAGCCCCAGCGCGCCCAGCACCACACCCGCGACAACGTAGCTTGTCAATATACGCGCAGGGGTCAGCTTAGTACAGTCGATCAGCAGTTGACCGATGACGCACAGCATCCCGCCGACAGTGAAAGCCTTTATATAATCCAGTACAGTGCCCATATCGCTCACCCCTCTGCTTCAAGTGCCACAGCGTGGCATATACCCGGGATATTTGCACCCTGCTGGGCGCTTGTCGGGCTCATCAGTGCACCGGTCGCGGCGAAAAGCACCCGCTTCCACACGCCCTTTCGCATTGCGGGCAGTATATGCGCACACAGTACGCTTGCAGAGCAACCACAGCCCGAACCGCCCGCGTGCACATCCTGCGTGCGCAGATCGTACATCAGCACGCCGCAGTCCATATAACGCGAATCCAGCATCACGCCGTCCTCGGCAAAAAGCGTCTGCAATATGTCATGCCCCAGCGCCCCGAGATCGCCGGTGAAGATGGCGTCATAATAATCCGGCGTGCGGCCTGTGTCGGCAAAATGCGCGCACAATGTGCCATAGGCCGCAGGCGCCATCGCCGCGCCCATGTTGTTCGCGTCAGTAATGCCGGCGTCCACTATCTTTCCGAGGGTGACGTGCGTGATGCGCGGTGCGGCTGCATCACAGGATGCGGCAGACACTATCGCCGCGCCCGCGCCCGTGACAGTCCACTGTGAGGTGGGTGTGCGCTGGCCGCCGTATTCCAGGGGAAAGCGGTACTGCCGCTCTGCCGTGCAGAAGTGTGAGCCTGTGACGACGCACACATTTTCATTATACCCGCCGTCAACCAGTATGCCGGCCAGCGCCAAAGCCTCTGCCATGGTAGAGCACGCACCGTATATCCCAATATGCGGCACACCGCTGTTTTCAAGCGCGAATGTAGTGCTGACACACTGATTCAATAGATCCCCCGCGATAACGCAGTCCGGCACTGCACCGACAAGCGCGGCTTTGCCGCAGGCCAGCTCAAACGCGCGGTGCAGCATACAGCTCTCCGCCTTTTCCCAGGTCTGCTCACCAAAGTATGAGTCGTTTGAAATGTAGTCAAAGCAGCTTTTCAGCGGTCCCTCGCCCTCACGCTTGCCAACGACAGCCGCAGATGCACACACTGCCGGACGCGCTGAAAGCTGCATACTCTGTTTACCAAGCTTTTTCATCAAAGCACCTCGTTTTCAGCTTTAGTGTCTGCATAATTTGCGCGTTTACTCTATTAAATTTGTATTCAGCATAAAAAAGGTGTGCTGCAAAAAATGCAACACACCTTAATGGTATATCGTTTTTTGATTATTGAGGGCGGCTTCCACCCTTTTCAGGCTGTTACTTGCTCTCTTCGCCTTTCGCAGCGGCTTCGTCAGCAAGCTTTTTCAGCTCCTCTTCCTCAAGAACGCGATAAGCGACCTTGCCGACAAGCGTCTTTGGCATATCCTCGCGGAACTCGATATCGTAGGGCATGGCGTACTTTGCAATGTGCTTGCGGCAGTAGTCCAGCAGCTCTTTCTTGGTGTTGTCGTCAGGTGCAACATCGGGTGAGAGCTTGATAAATGCCTTGACCTTCTGCATTTTGTACGCATCGGGAACGCCGATAACACAGCTCATCTGCACATACTCATGCGCGTCAATGATGTTTTCAAGCTGGCCGGGGTAGATGTTGTAGCCGGAGGAGATGATCATTCTCTTTGCACGACCCTTGAAGTAGATGAAGCCCTGCTCATCCATCGTGCCAAGGTCACCGGTGTAAACCCAAGTGAGACCATCCGCGTGGGTGCGTAGAGTCTGGGCAGTCTCATCGGGATGATTCATGTACTCGCGCATGACAGTGGGACCTGCGAGAAGGATCTCACCCTCTTCGCCGTAGGGCAGCTCACGATCCGTGCCCGGCTCAACTATCTTAATATATGTATCGGGGAACGGCAGACCGATACTGCCCTCCTTGGACATATTGACCGGCGTGAGGCAGCAGGCGGTAACAGTCTCCGTCGTGCCGTAGCCCTCGCGCACCTGAATGGTAGCGTGATGGTCATAAAGGAATTTGTCAAACTTCTTCTTCAGCTCGATAGACAGTGAGTCGCCGCCGGAGAAAACACCCTTCAGGCAGCTGAGATCTGCACCCTCCATGCTGGGCAGGCGCAAAAGTGCCTCATACAGCGTCGGCACACCGGCAATGAAGTTGCAGCGGTATTTGACGATCTGCTTTGCATAGCTTTTCGCAGTAAAGCGCGGGATGAGGATGCATCGGCCGCCCTGAGAGAGCATGGTGTGCAC
Organism: uncultured Oscillospiraceae bacterium; assembly: GCA_964495355.1. Taxonomy (GTDB): domain Bacteria; phylum Bacillota; class Clostridia; order Oscillospirales; family Oscillospiraceae; genus Limivicinus. Next base: position 15,834 of record CAZBVU010000010.1, on the reverse strand, counting down.
GCACACACCGAGGCCAAAGCCGTGGAACAGCGGCATAGCGGCAAGCATACGGTCACCGGGGCGGAACATGGGGTTTGCCGCGATAACCTGCTGGCCGAGGGCGTTGAAGTTCTTGTTCGTGAGCACAATGCCCTTGGTGGTGCCGGTCGTACCGCCGGAGTAGAGGATAACGGCGGGGTCATCTCCGGTGCGCTTGACCTTATAGTTATAGAAGCAGGCGTTGCTGAGCTTGAGGAAATCACGCCAGCGGATAACAGGGGCATCGGCGGGGATCTTCTGTATCTTGCGTCCCTCGGTGAGCATATAGCCCGCGCGGATGGGACGGGAGAGCGCGTCCTTGACGCTTGCAATGATGATGTTGACAACCTTGGTGTTCTGACGGATGTTCTCAAACTTATTGTAGAACTGATCCAGCGTGATCGCAGTCACACTCTCCGACTCATTGAGATAGAACTCTATCTCTTTTTCAGCAGAGAGCGGGTGAATCATGTTGGCAATCGCACCGATAAGGTTGACAGCGTAAAACATATATATCGCCTGCGGGCAGTTGGGCATTGCGATTGTGACCCTCTCACCCACGCGCACGCCGATGGTTTTCAGCGCCTTGGCGCAGCGCTCGATCTCGCGCACCATTTCCTTGTAGGTGGTGGACTTGCCCATGAAGTCAAAGGCAATGTTGTTTGGATACGCCTCAGCGACCTTGGCAACCGCCTCAAACATGGAACCGTCAAAGTAATCCAGATGCAGGGGAACATCTCCTACATAGTCTGCCCAGGGCATTTTTGCGGTAATTTCGCTCATTGATAATTTCCTTCTTCCTAATCTCCTAAAATTGTAATTTACTTATAGTCAAAACCGCTCGGCTCAGAAAGGGGCTTGTCCAGAAGCTCGGGATGCTCAAATATGTATTTGACAAGCTTGAGACTGCGGGCGAAGTAAAACCCGTCGCCTATGCGCTCATCCAGCGTCGCGCCGACATCCACAACATCGCGTATCTGCCGTGTCCCGTCGGGCATAAGGCGCTCTTCCTTGCGCAGTGTGCCCAGCGTTACCATGATGCTGTTAGTACCGTAGTTGTTGAGGTGGTGGTAGACCGCGGGCGCCTGTATACTGCCAAGGTTGCTGGCGAGGATGGTGCAGTAATTCGTGTCACCCTCTGTAAGCGCCTTGGGCATCAGCCCCCAGAAGTCAAGCCAGCGGATTATGCGGAACACCGGGATGATAAGAAAGCGCGGCAGCTTTGCAAAGGCGTCAATCGCGGCGTCTATGCCGCCAGTGGAGTGCTCGCTCTTGCGCATCTTCGTCACGTCACCGTAGATGTGATGGCTGACGGAATCCAGCGTGTCAGTGTCGCGTGCGGTAAGCGTCATGAGCGATTCCTCAGCGCCGTCTGCAAATCTGCGCTTTGCCACAAAGCTGAGGGTGATGTCATAGCGCTCATATGTGCGGCGGCCGGAGATATAGCGGTTCATCAGCGGGCGTTCCTTGACCATGCGGGCAAGACACACCAGAAACGCGTGAAAGACAGTTGTTTTATATTCGAGATGCTCCGCATTGCGCTTTTCAAGGAATTTCATCAGCTCGGTCGCATCAAAGGTGTCGTGCAGATAAACCTCACAGTCGGTGCGGTTGGGAAGCAGATTGGTCATAACCGTTTGCAACCCCGTCACCTCACGCACCCAGCGGGCATCACGCCTGTCACCTCTGCGGCGAACTCTCTTTTCCTCGCTCATTCCTACGCTCTCCTTTGTCAACAATATCTCAAACTTGAACACTAGGTGGATTTTAAATCCTTAACATAAAAAAAGCAATATTTATTTCAAAAAATTGCAACGTTTTCAGGTATACTATTTGTAGAGTTGCGCAAAACGGCAGATTTGCCCTAAAACAACACGAACAGTCAAGATAAGACAACTCGCAAATTGATAATCATTATCATTTTTGTGAAAGTCATTGAACAGTGTGAACACACCAAAAAACGCGGAAGATTTGGCATCTTCCGCGTCGATGTTTAATATAATTTTTATGCGGCGTTTTCCGGATGAATAAGGAACTGGAAGCTAAAGGATTCTGCTATCAGTTGGTCGGCAGTTTGCACAGTGATAACATCATAGTTTATCATGCGCTGCACCACAACCGTCATGCGGCGATAGGCAAGATACAGGCTATTATCCGGTGAATAGATTGACGGCGCGTTCGGAAGCCCCGCGAGGAACACCGCCATGCTGTCGGTCAGCTCAGACGGTTGCAGTTCAAAATAACCAAGGCTGGCATTGGATATGCCGTAATAACCACTGCCGAAGTATATGGAGTTGACGTACATTTCAAAGATCTCGTCCTTGGTGTAATACTGCTCAATCGCATGTGCGGCGAATATCTCGGCAAATTTCCGCTCCAGATGCTTTTGCTGGGTAAAAAGCTCATTCTTTGCAAGCTGCTGTGTTATCGTGCTGCCGCCCTCGGCAAATGAAAGGGTCTTAATATCCACCAAAAGTGCGCGGGCGATGGCGATCGGGTCTATGCCGTTGTGCGTTTCAAAGCGCCTGTCCTCGGCGGTTATAACAGCGTCATAGTACATCTCCGGCAGCTCGTCCCTATATATGTATTCACCGGGGCGGCTTTCGATATCAGTGAGAATTGTGCTGATAGGCTTTACTGCTATCGCCTCGCGGTACATATTATAGCCTTTCACTGTGAGAATTGCGATAAGCGTAAGCATTGCCAGTGCAAGCGCGGCCACAGTCCACAGGGCAATACGCCAGCCACGTTTCAGACGCGTTTTTGTCTTCATATCCGGCACCCTTTCTGTATCAAGGTTTTTCATTTATTGATAGAGATTATAGCACGTTCCGCGCCGCGGCACAATACACCACCGCGCCTTTTCATATAAGCTGACGATATTAACAAAAAAATGTTTCATTTTTTCGCAGCGTGAAATATAATGATATGCAAATAATAATTGTTGGAGGACAATATGGACATAAACGCATTGCTCAGCCTGAAAAAAGCGTGGCATACATTCTGCGGCAATCACCCCAGATTCCCCGATTTTCTAAGCGCGGTGAAAGCGCGGGGCGCTGTTGAAGGCGCAGAGCTGGAGATAAGGGTGAAATACCCCGATGGCCAGACGCTGCGCTCCGGCATAAAGCTGAAGGACAGCGATGTGGCGCTGATAAACACGCTTACAAACTCACTGTAAAGCACAAAAACAGGTGCAGGTCTCATGTTTAATAGACCTGCACCTGTTTTTAATTTTAACCTCACTCAAAGATGAGATTTACGTTGATATTTGTATTTGCACCGACAGCACGCTCAATTGCGGGCTGCATAGGCGCATCAACATTAACCTCTGACAGTGCACCCAGCTCTGCAAGTATGCTCCAGTCAAGGTTTTCGCCGCTGGAAATGAGCGTGAACGTGGTGAGGGATGAAAAATCATCGAGATTCACCGTGGAATCCAGCTTGCAGTTATCAAGCGTGAGAGACACTATGCGCGACTCACGGTCGAAGCTTTTGAAGAAGCTGCCGCGCAGGTCGCAGTTTGTAAAGCGGACATCGGTGAGCTAGCTGTGGCGCAGAATGGTGCGCATTTCGCTTGTGGTGCAGCCGGACAGCGCCGCGCTCAAATGCTCGGCAATACACTCCGGCCACTCACTGCCGACCTCAATGCCCTCATCATACCAGATGCGATAGCCGCGCTCGTGCATATCGGATATAACGCGCATGACCTCAGGGGAATTTGCATGGGCGTAGCTGACGAATATATAAGGCTCATTGCCCTCATACGGTGTGAAAAAATTCAATTTTTCTCTACCTCATCTTTCCCAACAGCCTGTACACGCTCGATCGCTGCGGCAGATTGGGCGAGAAGCCGTTCACTCTCCTCCAGCAGCACCAGACCTGCCGGTGTGAGCTCCTCCACGCGGTTGCCGCGCACAAGCAGCTTCACGCCCAGCTCCTCCTCCAGCGCACTGACTGCGCGGCTGAGTGTGGAGTGGCTGATATAAAGCTGCCGCGCGGCCTCGCTGTAGCTTTTTGCCCGCGCTACGGCCGCGAACATTTCAAGCTGAGCAAGCTCCATGCTCAGAAGTTGAACATATTCGGCATAAGCTCAGACAGCTTATAGCTGACATAGCGATTGCCGGCCTTGCTGCACAGCACCTCCATCTCTGGTGAAAACTCCACCAGAAACTGCCTGCACGCACCGCATGGGGTCGGCCAGTTCTCACTGTCAGCATATATGGCGATACGCCGGAAGCTCCTGTGCCCCTCGCTGACGGCCTTTACGCAGGCGGTGCGCTCAGCGCAGATGGTGCTGCCGAAGGCGGCATTCTCCACATTGCAGCCGGTGAAAACCGTGCCGTCATCACACTCTATCGCCGCACCGACCGGAAATCTGGAATACGGGACATAAGCGTTCATGGATGCTTTTTTTGCAATTGACAAAAGCTCTCTGTCTGTCATGATGTTCTCCCTTTCCGTAATTATATTTGTAATTATATTTTTATATTTAGTGTATAGCAAAATATTGAAAACTTTATTAACCGTCAACAAAATCCCAGTTGACGAAATTGTACAGCGGATTTCCGTAGTTTGCGTCTATGCCCTTTACAACGCCGCGGTGACAGATTATCTGCTGCTTTTCAAACCCGATTGGGATAAGCATTGCGTTCAGGCTGACAAGCTCTGCCAGGGTTCTGTACGCCATAGCGCGCTCTGCTGGTGATGCGGCGAGATAGGCGTTTATATACTGCACATAGCTTATATCGCTGGAATTGGAGTAGTTGAGGTTGGTGCTCTCATTGTCCTCACTTCTCACCTGCAACAGCTCTGTCAGGTCAAAGTTGTTGCGCAGGTGTACCTCGCCGTAATAGAGGTCATAATCGCCCTCCTCAATGGCGGTGATGTATTCATCCCAGCTAAGCTCCTTTACGGTAACATTGATGCCGATGGATGCCATATCCTCGGCAAAGCGGCGCGCAACGCCGGTTTTAACGGAGCTGTCAGAGCAGACCACAAACACCAGCTCAAACTTCTGCGGCGTGCCGGACATATATTCCAGCTCACCGTCATCATCATAATCCTTTATGCCCGCGTTTTCAAGCACCGCCAGACAGGTCGCCAGATCATAGTTGAGCGAGTTTGCAAGCTCAGTGGGGTAAATGTCACAGGTGGGGTACATCGCAATCGGAGAGGCCACGCCGTTGCCGTGCAGCAGCGTCACCATGCTGGCTCTGTCAAAGGCAAAGTTCATGGCATAGCGGAAGCTGCTGGATTTGCCGAGCGTACCGGCCTCGTTTATTACAACGTAGTGCATATTTGTGGTGGGGTAGGCGTGGGTCTCATTGGTGCTGGCGTAGCCGAGGTTTGTGTAGCTGGACGGGTCATTTATCACGACATCTATTAAAGACGATTCAAACGCGTCCAGCGCACTTTGTGCATCGGTGTATTCCTTTATGTATATCGTGTCGAACGGGTGCCGGATGCTGGCGTCATGCGTCACCTGCACGCCGATCTCATCGGAATCATCATCCTCATTTTCAACCTCAATTGGGTAGCCGATATAGCCCTCATAGGCGAGAAGCTCCGTGTGATCCTCATTGTACATATACGGCCCGCTGCCCATGGGGTAATCATCACCGTAGGTGCCGTATTTCACCACAGGTATGTTCAGCAGCTTTGGAAGCTGTGAATCACCAATGCCCAGCGACACATAGAGCGTATACTCATCGTATGACGCACCCTGATAGCTGGCAAAGCGCCCCTTGTAGCGGTCGGCAGTCACGGCGCGGTCGAGGGAGTAGCGCAGATCCTTGCCTGTTACGGGCGTGCCGTCATGAAAGGTGTGCCCCTGGTCGATGGTGAACGTCCAGTAGGTGTAATCATCATTGCTTGACCAGTCGATGATGAGGTTTTTTATTATGTTGAAGTTGTTGTCCACCTCCAGCATATTCTCATATACCAGTGCACATATGAGCTGGTTGGAGCGGTTTGTGGCGATTATGGGGTTAAAGGAACGGCCTGAATGGGAATTGAGCGAGAACACATCATCCTCCGCGGCTGAGCGCTCAACATCCTTGCCGCCGCTGGACTCCGGTATCGTGTCATAGGTGAGCGAGGTGGACGAGCTGCCGCAGGCGGCACACGCGAAAAGCAGGGCAATCGCGCACAGGATACATATATGTCTTTTTGCCTTATTCATCATTCGCTCTCCTTTTATTCAAGCACTATTGCCGCGGCGAGACTGCCGCGCCCCATGCCGCGCCTCTGCGTATAGCGGTGCGACCAGTATTTATCATGGCTACACATGGTACATTCCGTGGACACGTCTATGTTCTCGGGGCGCAGGCCAAGCTGGATAAGCCGCCGCGCATTTGCCGCGCGCAGATCCACCATCGTTTTGCCGTCGTCGCGCCGGTCAAAAAGTCCCTCCGTATCACCGGAGAGATAGCGCCCTATCGCCTGCGGCACGTCATCATCCGTTTCAAAGCAGCACCGCCCGATGGACGCGCCCTGCGCGGCGCATATATTCTCCACACTTGCGCCGAGGGCGCACATTTTCTCTATCGTCACGGCAAGAATATCACCTACGGAGCTTCGCCAGCCGCAGTGCACCGCGGCGATTACACCGTGCTGACTGTCGCACAGCAGCGCCGGCACGCAGTCTGCCACAAAGCACATTATCGGCAGGCCGCGCTCCGCCGTGACAAGGCCATCCGCGTCATACGGTGTGCGTGTGCCGAGAACGTGCCTGTCCGCACCGGTCGCCACGCGCACAACAGTGCCGTGCACCTGCCGCGTCACGGCGCAGTCGTTGCCGCCTACGCCCATCAGCGCGGCCACGCGGCGGAAATTCTCCTCCACGTTCTCCTGCGGATCGCCGCGGGATGAGCCGAGATTGAGACTGGCGAAATCGCACGTGCTGACGCCACCGTAGCGCGTTGTGAACGCGTGGCGCGCCTTTATCACGTCAGACGTCATATAGACCAGTCCGTTTTCTTCCTTTTGTATAAATGACATAGTGTATCTCCATAAAGGGCATCGCGCCCAAGAGGAATGGTGCGGCTTACTCGTTTCTGCCGCAGCACTCCTTATATTTCAATCTGCGACTGCCGTCCGGCTTCATTTTGCCACAGGGACAGGGATCATTTCTGCCGGGCTTGGGCGCTTTCTTCACAGGGGTTTTCTTCACGGTCGTATCCCCGCCGACGTTGGCAGAGGCGTTTTTGGCCACGGATTTGCGCTCAATAGGCTGGGCTGTGCGCACCTGCACGGTGAACAGACGCCGCACAGTCTCCTCGCGTATGCCCTGCACCATGCCCTCAAACATCTCAAAGCCCTCCTGCTTGTAGGCATCTATGGGCTTTACGGCGCCGTAGCCGCGCAGACCTATGCCGCGCTTGAGCTCACTCATGGCGTCGATATGATCCATCCAGTATTCATCCACCACACGCAGCATGATAACCCGCTCTATCTCGCGCATAAGCGGCAGACCGTTCGGCCCCATGCCGAACGCCGCCTCACGGCGGGAGTATATGCCCTCTGCGATCTCGTTTACACGCGCTGTGACCGCCTCCGGCTTTGCAAAGCCGCCGAAGCTTTCCAGTTTCAATGCGCCGCGCGGCAGGAAAAGCTTTTCAAACGGCTGCAGGGCGTTGTCAAGCTGCTGCTGGCTCTCCGCCGCAGCACCGCCCAGCCCGTCCATCACCGTGCCGGAGACAAATTCGCGCACCATGCCGCGTATCTGCTCGTGTATATCCTCGCCGTCAAGCACCTTGCGGCGCTCACCGTATATGATGTTGCGCTGCTGGTTCATAACATCGTCATATTCCAGCACGCTCTTACGCGTCTGGAAGTTGCGGCTTTCAACGGTCTTTTGCGCCTGCTCTATGGCGTTGGAGAGCATTTTGTGGTCAAGCGGAGTGTCATCATCAACATTCAGCGCCTCCATCATGCCCATTATGCGCTCAGACCCGAAAAGGCGCATGATATCATCCGTCAGCGCCAGATAGAAGCGGCTCTCACCGGGGTCACCCTGACGGCCGGCACGACCGCGAAGCTGGTTGTCTATACGGCGCGACTCGTGCCGCTCCGTGCCAAGGATGAAGAGACCGCCCGCGGCGCGCACCTTTTCGGCCTCCGCGCCGGTTATCTCCTTGTGTGCGGCAAGGCGCTGTGCAAAAAGCTGACGCGCGGCGAGTATGTCCTCATTGTCTGTGTCGGCGTAGCCGGTCGCCTCGGCGATAACGGCATCGTCAAAACCGGCCTTGCGCAGATCGCTCTTTGCCAGAAACTCCGCATTGCCGCCAAGGACTATGTCAGTGCCGCGGCCTGCCATGTTTGTCGCGATAGTCACCGCGCCCAGCTTACCGGCCTGCGCCACGATCTCAGCCTCTTTTTCGTGGTATTTTGCGTTCAAAACCGTGTGCGGCACACCGCGCCGCTTCAAAAGTGCGGAGATATATTCGCTCTTTTCGATAGAGACTGTACCCACCAGCACGGGCTGACCCTTCTCGTGGCAAGCGACAATCTGGTCTATAATGGCGCTGTTTTTGCCGTTTTCGTTTTTATATACAACGTCGGGGTTATCTATGCGTATTACGGGCTTGTTTGTAGGTATCTCGATAATATCCAGCTTGTATATGGCCTCAAATTCCTCACTCTCTGTGACGGCGGTGCCGGTCATACCGGAGAGCTTGCCATAGAGACGGAAATAGTTCTGGAACGTGATGGTGGCGAGGGTCTTATTCTCTTTCTGCACATCAACGTGCTCTTTGGCCTCGATCGCCTGATGCAGCCCCTCAGAGTAGCGCCGCCCCAGCATAAGGCGGCCGGTGAACTCATCTACAATGATTATCTCGCCGTCTTTAACGATATAGTCAATGTCGCGCTTCATTATGCCGTGCGCTTTCAGCGCCTGATTTATGTGGTGGGTAAGCGTGGCATTTTCAATGTCAGCCAGGTTCTCAAGGCCGAATGCGCGCTCTGCCCGGGCAACGCCGCGCGCGGTGAGCGTGGCGGTCTTGGCCTTTTCATCTACCACATAGTCCGCATCCAGATCTTCGCTCTCCTCCTCTTTTTCGTCAACAGAGGCGTACACAACCTTTTTCAGGCGGCGCACAAAATCATCGGCCTGACGGTAAAGGTCGGTGCTCTCATCCCCCTGACCGGAGATGATGAGCGGGGTGCGCGCCTCATCAATGAGGATAGAGTCCACCTCGTCCACAATGGCGAAGGCGTGGCCGCGCTGCACCATCTGCTCTTTATACAGCGCCATATTGTCGCGCAGATAGTCAAAGCCCATTTCGTTATTCGTGCCGTAGGTAATGTCGCAGTTATATGCCGCGCGGCGCTCATCCGGTGTGAGCCCGTGCACGATAAGCCCCACGGACAGCCCCATAAAGCGGTGCACCTTGCCCATCCACTCACTGTCGCGCTTGGCAAGATAATCGTTCACTGTAACGATATGCACACCCTCACCGGTCAGCGCGTTGAGGTATGCCGGCAGAACGGCCACAAGCGTCTTGCCCTCGCCGGTTTTCATCTCGGCAATGCGCCCCTGATGCAGAACAATGCCGCCTATAAGCTGCACACGGAACGGCTTCATCCCCAGCACACGCCACGCCGCCTCACGCACAGCAGCAAAGGCATCCGGCAAAATATCATCCAGCGTCTCGCCCTTGGCCAGGCGAAGCTTAAATTCATCCGTCTTTGCGCGAAGCTCATCATCTGTGAGCGCAGCATACTCACCCTCGCGCTTTTCTATCTCATCTGCGATAGGGTATATGCGCTTGAGCTCCCTATCAGAATAGCTTCCAAATAATTTTTCAAACAGTCCCATATCAATGACCTTTCGTGGATATGAAATTAGATAACTATACATTGTACATAATACCACAAGTTTATGAATAAAAAAAGTCTTTCTTGAAGTCTTGTCTTGTTTTCAAAAAAACGATGTGGTAAAATAATACCCCGTAGGTTCTCAAAGTAGCATTAAATTATATGATGGGGAGATATGGGATGTTATGAGTATCTTGGGCTTTGACAATGACAAGTATGTAAAGCTGCAGTCGCAGTATATCCGCGATAGGATATCCACCTTTGGCGGCAAGCTGTATCTGGAGTTTGGCGGCAAGCTTTTTGACGATTTTCACGCCTCGCGCGTCCTGCCCGGCTTCCATCCGGACAGCAAGGTGCGGATGCTGCTGGAAATGCGCGATGAAGCGGAGATAGTGATTGCGATCTCGGCTGACGATATTGAGCGCAGCAAGCACCGCGGCGACCTTGGCATAACCTATGATGAGGACACACTGCGCCTTATAGACGCGTTCCGCGGCATAGGGCTGTATTTCGGCAGTGTGGTTATAACGCATTTCCGCGGGCAGAGCGTGGCGGAGCAGTTCCAGAAGCGCTTGGAGAGTCTTGGCATACGCGTCTACCGTCACTACATAATCCCCGACTATCCCCAGAATGTGCCGCTCATCGTGTCGGATGAGGGCTTTGGCAAAAACGATTTTATAGAGACCTCGCGCTCCCTCGTCGTTGTCACAGCTCCCGGCCCCGGCAGCGGCAAGATGGCCACCTGCCTCAGCCAGCTTTATCATGAGCATAAGCGCGGCGTGAAAGCGGGCTACGCCAAGTTTGAGACCTTCCCCGTGTGGAATCTCCCGCTCAACCATCCGGTCAACCTTGCTTATGAAGCGGCGACGGCGGATCTGGACGATGTGAACATGATAGACCCGTTCCATCTTGAGGCTTACGGCAAGACGACCGTGAACTACAACCGCGATGTTGAGATATTCCCCGTGCTGGAGGCTATGTTCCGCAGGATGTACGGTGAAAGCCCGTATAAAAGCCCGACGGACATGGGCGTGAATATGATAGGCTACTGCATCTCTGACGACGAGGTGTGCTGTGAGGCGGCGAAAAAGGAAATACTGCGCCGCTACTATACGACCGCCTGCGCCGTGCATCAGGGTCTCTCTGAGCCGACGGAGACGCGCCGGATAGAGCTTGTGATGAGCAAGGCCGGTGTGTCCAGTGAGGACAGACCCGTTGTCGCGGCGGCGCTCAAACGCGCAGAGGAGACCGGCGCTCCCGCCGTGTCTATAGAGCTGGAGGATGGCAGAATAATCACCGGTAAGACCTCCTCGCTCCTCGGCCCATCCTCGGCCTGCCTTGTCAACGCGCTGAAGGCGCTGGCCGGAATAGATAAGAAGATGCTGCTTATCCCGCCCAGCATTATTGAGCCGATACAGCACCTCAAGGTGGAGCATATGGGCAACCACAATCCCCGCCTGCACATGGATGAGCTGCTGATTGCCCTCGCTATCTGCGCGGTGACAAATCCCATCGCGGGCTATGCCATCGACCAGTTGGATAAGCTTCGCGGCTGTGAGGCGCACTCCACGGTCATCCTCTCCCATGTTGACCGCGACCAGTTCAAAAAGCTCGGCATCAACATCACCTGTGAGCCGCGTTATCAGGTGAAAAAGCTGTATCACAAGTGAAAATAAAATAAAAAAGTCAGCCTGTTGGAATGTCATAAAATTTTTCCGACAGGCTGAAACTTTTTGCGCGGTTGAGCGTCTAAGCATCAAGGACAAAAACTGATATATAAATGGAGGAACGAACATGAAAAAGCTGACAAGCATCCTTCTTGCACTTGTTATGCTGCTGTCGCTGTGTGCCTGCGGCAGTGCGAGCCAAGACGTCGCCGCTGTAGAGACGGCGGCCGCAGAACCGGCGGAGATGTATTATGGCGCGCTGATCGAGGAGGCCGGCGGCATTGCAATGAGCAACTACGCCGCGGCTGATATGGAGGGCGAGACAGACACTGCCCAACTGCCCGAGGACAGCCCGGAAAAGATCATATATTCCGCCGATGCCACGGTTGAGACCACGCATTTTGAAGATACACTCACCAAGGTCGCGGCGATGGTGGATGAATACGGCGGGTGGATACAGTCCAGCAGCGTGAACGGTGCAAACTACTATAACACCGCGCGCGGCCGCGTGAGCTACCGCTCAGCCTATTACACCATGCGCATACCCAGCGCACGCTTTAATGAGCTGATGAACTCCCTCTCCGCGCTTGGCAACGTGCCCTATACCTACACTTATACCGAGAATGTCACCAGCCAGTATTATGACACTCAGGCACGTCTCACCGCATATCAGACGCAGGAAACGCGCCTGCTTGAAATGATGGAGATAGCCGAGACTGTGGAGGACGTTATCACCATTGAGGAGAAGCTGACGGAGCTGCGCTATCAGATAGAGGCGCTGCAATCCACGCTGAATAACTGGGATCGCAAGGTCAGCTACAGCACAGTTAACCTCAGCATTGAGGAGGTCGAGGAATATACCCCCGAAAGCGCGGCCAGCCCCAGCTATGGCCAGCGGCTGCTCAACTCGCTGGAGGACAGTCTGCGCGGCATAGGCAGCTTCTTTGCAAACTTCCTCATCTGGATAGTCGGCGCACTGCCGGTGCTGCTTATACTCGCGGTTATTTTGTATGTGCTTATCGTTGTCATAAAGCGCGCCCGCAAAAAGCGCAAAGCTAAAAACACCCCCAAGGATAATAGCGGGGAATAAAAAGAATATTAAATCATAATTTATATATAGCTGATAAAGAGTCGCCCGGGCTTAAATCCGCGCGGCTCTTTTCATTTGTACACGCCCAGACGCGTTATCAGGTATTCACCGCAATAATGCACAATTTTGGCATGATATTTTAATCGCTTATGCACAAAAATCTCAATTGCAGTTGACTTATTAGTTGCAAAATGATAATTTATTATCAGTATATTTTGGAACAACTCTAATCGGAACGGAGGAAAGCAATGAGAGACCTCAAGCATCTGGGATACTTTGAAAACCTCGTGCGTGAGTCGAGTAATGAGCTTATTCGGCAAGCGAAAGACGAGGGCAAGGTCTGCGTGGCGTTTGTCTGTGAAAACACGCCTGAGCCCTTGATGAATCTGGATGGAACGTTTTCTGTCCGACTGTCCGCGCCGAACACCGGCTCGATGGACATTGCAACCTATTACATGACCAGTCTCCTGTGCGAGACCAGCCGCGCCCTGCTCGAGCGCGCGATAGAGGGTGGATTCAGCTTTGCTGACTGCGTTATCGCGCCCGACGGCTGCACCATGATCAACCGCTGCGTAGAGAATATGGAGCTGCTGCAAACCATGGGCAAGGGCAATGATCGCTTTTTCCATGAGTATATGGAGATCCCCTTGAAAGCAGACGATAATGGCGTTGACCTGCTCGTGCTGCAATGCAAAAACCATATCCTCAAACCCCTGCACGAGAAATACGGCATAGATATCTCCGATGCCGCAATAAGAAAGTCCGTTGAGGAGCATAACCGCGTCTGCCGCCTTATCCGCGCACTGGGCGAATTCCGCAAGGAGGAGCGCCCGAGGATAACCGGCTATGAATTCCATGTGCTCACGCTTGCCACCTATGTTGCGCCTAAGTACCTGCTCATCGACAAGCTGGAGGAGACGTTGGAAGAAGTGCGCAACCGCGAACCGGAGGAGAAGCCCTATCGCGCGCGCATTGCACTTGTCGGCTCTGAGGTGGACGACAGCGGCTTTATCAAGCTCATCGAGGAGACCGGCGCATACGTCTGCGCTGACCGCTTCTGCTTTGGCTCGCTCCCGGGCAGAGATGTCATTGAGCTGAATGATGATGAGGACGCGCTCACACAGCTTTGCCGGCAGTACGTCTATCGCGGCCAGTGCCCGCGCCAGATGAACATGGAGAAAGTTTATGGCCGCAAGCAGTATGTGAATGATCTTGCCCATGAATACGGTGCGGACGGTATCATCTATCAGCAGGTGAAGTTCTGTGACCCGTGGGCGTATGAGCGCCTTATGGGTTCTACCATGCTTAGGGATGATTACGGCTTCCCGGTCATGTCTGTTGACAGACCCTATAACATAGCCTCCTCCGTTGGTCAGATGCGCACGCGCGTGCAGGCATTTGTGGAGAGTATTGAGATCAAAAAGCTTCAGGGAGGTGCAAAATAATGGCGCTGGTAGTGAACGATAAAAAACGTCCCGGTGAACAGCAGCTTGGCGTCCTCTTTAACGATGGCAAGGTCAGGCGGCGGCGCGAATGGCGCGGCTTGAAGGACACGCTGTATGATTACTCCCGCTGGCTGTACATAATGGGGATGCTGGCAGGGGTCATTATAAAGCCGCGCAATATAAAGGCTATGTTCCGCTACAGATGGTTTGCCAACTATCTTGCAGTGCCGCATATGCTGGATAAATTCACGATGGGTCTGCGCGATGAACCTCTGCGCATCACGCACACGGCAATGGACTTTGTCGTTAAAGACGTTGCCGCCTGCATCGAAAACTCTGTCCGCGGTGACAGGCGCACCGGCAATGATGTTGAGTTTTCAAACAAATGTGTGCTGACAGATGAAAACGCAATGACGGCCTTTTTGATGGGCTTCCCCACGCTCAAGGGCATATTGCGTGAGGTGCCCACCATGTTCTCGGCCAACCTCCTCAACCAGTATTCCACCACGCACTATCTTGATGTTGCCCAGCAGTTCGGCGTTCCGGGTGATGTGTGCCCCATGCCGGAGGCTGAGGTGGGTATATCCATTGATGATGACTTCCCTGTGCTGGGCAAATGCGCGGTGCAGGTCAACACCACCTGTGACGGGTCTCTTATGGGCAATGGCGTTATCGCCAAGCGCCTTGAGCGGGAATACGGCATCCCCACGTTCCAGCTTGTTGCGCCTATGCGCCATAGAGAGCAGGATGTGCAGGAATATGCCGCCAATGACATTAAAAATGCCATTGCCTTTATCGAGGAAAAGACCGGCGCAAAGTGGGATTGGTCAGCGTATTTTGAGTGCGCCAAGCGCGTAAATGACACCACGCGCAACCGCTGTGAGTGGCTGGAGATAAACAGCACGCCGTATCCGCAGTTTGTGGGCGCGGTATTCTCGCTGTATAACGACACGAACTACATGGGCAACTGCGGGCGCAGTCCGCTGTTCCCGCCGATAGATAAGAAGATAATGCGCCTTGTCCATCAGGGGTATGAGCGCAAAACAATGATGGCTCCTGAGTATCGCCATCGCTGCGTGGTGTGGGGCGTTCAGCCGCAGTATGTCATTGATATGCTCAACTGGATGATCCACTGCTGGGGCGTTGTGCCGCTGACAGATATGCTGTCCATGGTCATTGACAGGGAGATCGCGGAGGAGGATACTCCTGAAAACCGCGAGCAGGCGTATTACGATATGGCGTTCCTCACCATGAACATGATCATGCGCAACCGCACCCACGGCGGCTATAAGGTGCTTGTGGATGAGCTGTGGGAGATCTGCGAGAAGATGAACGCAGACATGGTGATGATGTGGGAGCATATGTCCTGCAAGGCGCTCACCGGTATGCACGGCCAGTTTGAGGAGCAGGCGCGTGAGCGCGGCATCCACCTCGTGTGGGTCTGCCACGACCTTTGCGATCCGCGCGTTTACACCAGACAGGCCATCCGCGACCAGTTCAGCACATATATGCGCACCGTCATGCGTGAAGAACCGCTTGACCCGTCGATTGAGGTTCTGCCTGACGATCACGCATGGTGATATAGGAGGTAAATCAGCACATGAAAAAATGCAAAATTCCCGCAATAATCCTCGGCAGTATCGGTGGCTTTTTCGCCGTGACCTTTCTTATTTACTTCTTCAATCTGGATATGAAATTCCTGTCCAAGTTTGTTGAACCGATTCTGCTAAAGCACTACGATAAAATCCCGCGCAAGCACTATGTGTAATGCTGGGAAGCGAATAAATAATAA
>CAZBVU010000009.1:0-54531 GCA_964495355.1 uncultured Oscillospiraceae bacterium | reverse complement strand
GTTGCAAACTTCACAATATCGACCAAGCTGTGCGACACTGTGTCGTACACGATGATTGTCAGCTCGTCACTGCCAAACCACGTCAGCTTTTGCTCACCGTGGATAACATCCTGATACTCAAAGTTGACGGACAGCTTCTCACCGTCAAGCGTGAATGTGATGCTCTCACCGGCAATACCGGCGGGGGCATTCGTGCCGTCCGCGCTGTTTTCAATCAAAACAGCGTTGTTGGCGCTCTCAGCGAACATTTCACTTTTAAGCCCAATACTGTCCAGCTTATCAATAAGTGCGATGTACTCCTCACTATTTTCCCAAGGGGAGTTTTTGATTATCAGCACCGTGCGGCCAAAGCGGGCAAGCTCCGCAACATAATCGTCAGTGTCGGTTATCATGGTGAGATACTCATTGCTGACATTGTGCGAATTTATCTCCCAGCTCTGATATGCTACATCCCCGCGCCTATCCTGTATACCCTGCGCAACAAGATATTCACCCAGCAGGTGTGCCACCTTTCGCGCGCCGTTTGCGTTCATGTGCCGGTCAAGCGACCAGTCCTCTGCGGTTATGCCAAGCTCATCATCCATGAGATTCATGTTGATGAAATCAAGCCCGTTCTCTTCGGCAATGTCAGCAACCGTGTTCAATATGGGCTGGGTCTGCGTGCGCTCAATGGACGGCGTTTTCAACAGCGTAAGGGGGATGTTTTCGTCACGGCAAAGCTCAATTATCTTGTTTAGATATTCAAGCTCCTTATCCATGACCGCCTCGCGCGCGGTTATTCCCTCAGCGGATTCTGCTGCGTAATGCCCCACACCGTAGCGCAGGGTACTGCCCTTGAAGTTCTCCAAATCATCCGACCATGGGAAGTGACGGAAATCATCCTCCGTCAGCTCGTCAAAACGGCCGTGATAGAGTGGGAACCCGAACAGCAGATTCAACTGCCTGTCCTCCGGCGCGGAGGCTTTTACCGCCTCGATTTTGTTCTTGGAAAGCTTCATTCCGGCGGTGTTTTTTATCTGATTTTGCTCCTCGGAGTATTCATAGTCGCTGGTGGATGCCATTACTTCCAGCACAATCCGTTCCGGACGCTGATATTTCAGTGCCTCGACTATAAAATGATAGGAATTCCACAGTGGCTGAACCCCGCCCCACAGATTGTAGCTTGCAATGCCATATTCATCCCATAAGGTGGCGGTGTCTATATTTATGCCGGAGTGACTGTTGCCTACAAGCAGCACATCCACATTGCCCTCAGGCTGTGCGTAGAAATTCTGCATGGTCAATATACCGTCCGTGCGCTTCATTATCAGTACACGGTCAATATACCATACCCCGCCGAGGGCAAGGGCGATGGTGAGTATAACGGCGATTATTCTAGTTAAGTATTTTTTCATGGCGCCTCCTCAGAATCCTGCATACACAAAGGCGTTGGCCGAGTACTGCGCCCCATACACACCAAAAACGATAAGCGCAAAGAACATCAGCAGCACAAGCGCGCACCGAAACACCGGATTCTGCTTCAGGATAAACTGCACGCTGTAGCCATGCTCACGCAGTGCCGATACAGCCAGCATAATAGCGCCGCCGATAAGCACAACTGTCCAGTCGGTCGCGGTCATGCCCATGGTAAGGAATGTACCATCAAACAGCACCCAGGGATTCCACTGCGTTACCATCCTGTAGAAGTACACCAGCATCGGCTTTATCCCGCCGATATAGAACGGCACAACGTTTGCCGACATTAAAAGCAGCACTATAAACCGCTGCAGGGATATATAGCCGAAAGTGTCTCTGTTTATATGCAGCTTCTCGCACGCTTTCACGCGCCACGGCAGGGTGAGCTGCCCCGCGGCCATATACGCCGCCGCGACAAAGCCCCAGTAGGCGAATGTCCACGCCGCGCCGTGCCACAGACCGCTGACTGTGAACACGATGAACGTATTTAGCAGCTTTCTTGCCTTACCCTTGCGGCTGCCGCCGAGGGGGATATAGAGATAATCTGTGAACCAGCTTGTCATGGAGATGTGCCAGCGCCGCCACATACCGGCAACGGAGGTGGCAAACCATGGCTGACGGAAGTTATCCGGAATGTCAAAGCCAAACAACGCCGCGACAGCAATGGCCATATAGCTGTAACCGGCAAAGTCCACATAAAGCTGCAACATGGCGGAAACCATGTGTATCAGCATCACAAACCCACCGTAGTTATAATAGCTTGCAAAAACGTGGGTGACAAATGAGGCCATCCTGTCGGACAGTATCATCTTCAGCATTGCGCCCCAGAGAAATGTGAAAATGAAAATCTGGAATCTCTCCCAGCTTACCTCGCGCCGTGCGCGAATCTGCGGGAGGAAGCTTGCCGCGCGGAGAATTGGGCCGGACACCACAGTTGGGAAGAACGAAATAAAAAGGCTGTAGTTTATGATATCCTTTTCAACCTCGCATTTTCCGCTTTTCAGATCCAGCAGATATGTAGAGCTTTGGAAGGTGTAAAACGCCAAGCCCACCGGCAGGAGAATGTCCGGCATCGCAATGGACACACCGAATAAACCTAGGATGGAGTTTAGATTCCCTATGAGAAAGCCTGTATACTTGAAGATAACAAGTATCATGAGATTTAGCACAAAGGCAAGCGTGTAAATTCTCTTTGCCTTTACCTCATCCTCTTGCCTTGCGCCGATAAGACCGCCCAGATATGTAACGGTGATACTCAGCGCGAGGATGAGAAGATACTTTACATCATAGCTTCCATAGAATACCGCGCTTGCCGCGAGCAGTACGAGGTTTTGCCCGCGCGCGGTCTTTCCAAGCAGAACATATAATAGGAAGCACAGCGGCAAAAGCAATGCCCAAAACTGTATGCTGACAAATGACATGATACGTTTCCTTTTTTATCTTTATATATTTACTGCATTTACAGCAGCACAACGCCCGCTTTTTCGCAGGCAGTCACGGTCTCATCATCCCATATTGAGGCCTGAACCTCACCGATGTGCGCTTTGCCCAAAAGCAGCATCGACAGGCGGGACTGACCAATACCGCCGCCGATGGTGAGCGGCAGCTCGCCGTTTAAAAGCGCCTTGTGATAGGGGAGGGTGCGGCGCTCATCATGATGTGACAGCGTGAGCTGTCTGTCGAGGGAGGCAGGGTCAACGCGTATGCCCATTGAGGACACCTCCATTGCACAGCCCAGCCAGTCGCACCAGAACAGTATATCGCCGTTGAGCGTCCAGTCATCATAGTCAGGGGCGCGGCCATCATGCGGCTTGCCGGATTTAAGCGCACCGCCGATACCGATGATGAACACGGTCTTGTGTTCGCGTGTGTAGGCGTTCTCGCGCTCCTTCGCGGTCATATTGGGGTACATATCTTCAAGCTGCTGTGCGGTGACGAATGATACCCTGCGCTCCAGCTTGCCGAGTGATTGAAGCTGGGGATAGATGGCCTGCATGGTGTCCTGCGTGTCGCATATTGCGGTCACAATGTCCATAACCGTGGATTTAAGATAGTCAAGGCTGCGGTTTTCGGCGAGGATGACTTTCTCCCAGTCCCACTGGTCAACATACACGGAGTGGAGATTGTCCAGCACGTCCTCATCGCGGCGAATAGCATCCATATCGGTGCACAGTCCGCGCCCGGGATAGAAGCCGTAGCGCTTAAGCGCTGTGCGCTTCCACTTTGCCAGCGAATGAACAACCTGCGCTGTCTTGTCAGAGCGGAGAATGTCAAACGACACAGGGCGCTCCACACCGTTCAAATCATCGTTCAAGCCCGAGCCCGACTCTACAAACAGCGGCGCGGACACGCGGTAAAGATTCAGCATTGCGCACAGTCTGTCCTCAAAAAGACGCTTTAGCAGACCAATGGCCTTTTGAGTGTCGTATATGCTCAGTAAGCTTTTATAACCTTCAGGAATGTAAGATCTCATGCTATGTTATCTCTCTTTCTCGTCCATCATGGCGATTATTTTGTGATATATTTCCTCTGCGCTGATGCGGAAATTCTTTTCCATCGTCTTGGCCTGCTCCTCATTGGCGACAAGCACACGCAGATCGATTATTTCGCCGGCACCGTCAGACAGGGCAAAATGTGCCGTGAGGCCGCTGTCGGTCATATAATGCTCAGTTGTTATCATTGCGTCACGTCTCAGCCTTGCCGCGACAGGTGCAAGAACCTGCTCAGCCTTTGCACGCACGGAGTACGGCAGACTGGTTTCCACCGCCTCAGCGTTGCGCGCGCCCTTTTCCGTGATGCGCAAGCCGCCGTCCACGGCATCAATGTGCCCGGTGTCTATCAGCTCACTTAGACAGTCGGAATAATCAAAATATCCGACCCCATCATCACACTGACACAGATCCCATAGCGTCTCCCGCTCAACCGTGCCGGGCAAACGGCGCAAAATAAAGAGAATAAGTATTTTTATATCAAGCTTTTCATGGATAAAGCCAAATCTCGCCATGTCAAAGCTCCTTTCATAAGTTGAGGCTTATTTTGTTAACAACATATTTTATTATAATCTTTGCTTATTTTCAAGAGCAAATTGTGTTTTCTTTGCATACACTGTTATTGAAGCAAGGCCGGTTAGTATATGGTCGCTTCTATTATGGAAAATAGGAGGTATATCTATGGCCGACAGAGTTGTGCCCGGCCCAGTTGAGGGCGCAGCAAGCATCCGTGAAGCCGTATGCATCAATACCAGAAAGATTTTCGACAGTTGCCGCGATAAGGACTGCGTTGATGATCTGCGTGTTTACCCCACGCTCACCTCGCAATCCTACATAGAAAACGCCCTGAGTATTCGCCCCAGGTCTGCGGAGCTGCTGTATACTGACGTAAATGTTGTGCCGGTCGGTTATAACCGCGGCTACTTCACGGTGGATTGCACGTACTTTTACCGCATCACCTGCGAGACCTTCCCCGCCGGACAGCTATGCACAGGGCTTGCCGTTTTCGACAAGCGCGTTATGCTTTTCGGCAGTGAGGGCAGTGTCAAATCGTTCTCGTCCGACAGTGCCATACCGCTTGCCACGGTGGGCGATCTGCCCACGGCGGTCGTGAACGCGGTTGACCCGATCTGCCTGCACTGCAAGCTGGTGGATTCCGAGTGCCTTATCCCCACCGAGGCAGAGCAGCGCCGCATACCCGACTTTATCACAGCCGCGTTTT
Organism: uncultured Oscillospiraceae bacterium; assembly: GCA_964495355.1. Lineage (GTDB taxonomy): Bacteria > Bacillota > Clostridia > Oscillospirales > Oscillospiraceae > Limivicinus. Next base: position 49,365 of record CAZBVU010000009.1, on the reverse strand, counting down.
CAGAGACGCTGGTTCTTACCGACACGGCGCGGCGCTGGTTCGTCACCCTTGGGCAGTTCAGCATCATCCGCTTGGAGCGGGACACCCAGCTCCTCATTCCTGCGTATGACTACTGTATGCCAGACAAGGAATGCCCAGGTGTCGCGGGCGATGATGACCCCTGTATGCTGTTTTCCCAGATACGCTTCCCTGTGGAGGAGTTTTTCCCTCCCGACAGCGTTTGCGAATGTTCCGACTACCGCACTATGGCGGCCAGAAACAGCAAGTAAAAAGCGAATACGCAAAAAAACAGCCGTATGCAGTTGTGAAAGGCCGCATACGGCTGTTGCATTTTCCCAGGATATAATATAAAATCAAATAAACAAAACACGATAAATCAAATAAAAGGAGAAAACCTGAATGACCATGCTGACCCGCTGGGGCAGGGCACTGGATGCAGACAATGTTCTGCCGGAATACCCGCGCCCACAGCTTGTTCGAGACAGCTTTATAAATCTCAACGGCCGCTGGAATTATGCCATAACCGACACTGCCGCCGCGCCTGAAAATTGGGACGGTGAGATAATCGTGCCGTTTTCACCGGAAGCACCTCTCTCTGGCGTTAACCGCACGCTCTTGCCCACGCAGACGCTTTGGTATCAGCGTACAATACCCGCACGCAGAACGCACGGCAAGCGTCTGCTGCTCCATTTCGGCGCGGTAGATCAGGAGGCGGAGGTTTACATAAATAATGCGCTTGTGACGCGGCACATAGGTGGTTACACGGCTTTTGAGGTTGACATAACCAATTACTTGCGCGCCGATGAGGACAGTGTACTGATGCTTGCCGTGCGTGACGGTACGGACACGACGCCTTACGGCATGGGGAAACAGCGCACAAAGCGCGGCGGCATATGGTATACCCCGCAGAGCGGGATATGGCAAAGCGTGTGGATGGAGTGGGTGAGTGATGCGTATATCACAGCGCTTCATATCACGCCGGACGTGTCATCATCGTGTGTGCATATCATCGTGCAGTCAGATACGGAGAGTTCATGCGCTGTGGTGTTTCAGGGCACACGCTTTGAGGGGGAGACAAACCGCGCCATTACCGTTCCGGTTGAAAATGCGGAGCTTTGGACACCGGAAACGCCGAAGCTATACGATTTTACCGCGGAGCTTGGGGAAGACCATGTGCAGAGCTATTTTGCAATGCGCTCTGTCGGCGTGGGCGCAGACGCACAGGGCAGACCCTGCCTGCTGCTCAATGGCAAGCCGTATTTTCACTCCGGCGTGCTGGATCAGGGCTATTGGCCTGACGGATTGTATACCGCGCCGAGTGATGAGGCCATGGTGTATGATATCGCCCTGATGAAAAGTATGGGCTTTAATATGCTGAGAAAGCATATTAAGATAGAGCCTATGCGCTGGTATTATCACTGCGACAGGCTGGGAATGTTGGTCTGGCAGGATATGATAAACGGCGGAGGAGAGTATGATTTCCTCACCATATCTGCCCCGCTGATAACGCACAGGCATAAAAAGGACAGCGATTATAAACGCTTTGCACGTCAAAGTGCCGAGGGGCGTGCGCAGTATTATGAAGAGCTTGAAGCCATGATAAGGCAGTTGTATTCCTGCCCGTGCATTGTTATGTGGGTGCCGTTCAATGAGGGCTGGGGGCAATTTGACGCGCATGAGGCTGTGCGGCGCATCCACGCACTTGACCCGACACGCACCATTGACCATGCCAGCGGATGGCACGACCAGGGGATAAGCGATGTTAAAAGTCTGCACGTCTATTTCTATCCCTACCGTTTCCGCAAGGATGTGCATGGCCGCGCGGTTGTCCTGTCGGAGTTCGGCGGCTATAAGCTGGGCATTTCAGACCATACATGGAATAACGCAAGCTTTGGCTATCGCGGATTTAAGAGTGCTGAAGCGCTCAATGCAGCGTTCAAGAAGCTGTATGACACCGAAATTATGTCCGCGCGGCGCGAGGGCCTGGCCGCGTGCGTTTATACACAGCTAAGTGACGTTGAGGACGAGGTGAACGGCTTTGTCACCTATGACCGCGAACGTGTCAAATTCGATGTCCCTGCCGTACACGAGATAAATACCCGCCTGATAAAAGACGGGGAGTGAAGGAATACATCCCTGCGGAAAGATTCTTGTCCGCAGGGATGTGGTTATTTTAATTGCTCAACTACAACAATGCACTACCCTGAAAAATATAAAACTGTGCGCTGCAAAATGCAACGCACAGCTTTATGAATTTACACTATTTCTCAGTCAACAGGGCAGATGGCAAAGCATCTTGCGGGGAAGCCAACGCCGTCCTTCAGCTTGGGGAATGAGCACACTATGACACTGCCGACAGGGGGGCACTGGTCGAGATTGCGCATGACCTCTATCTGGAAGCGGTCAACCTCGAGAATGTACTGCTCACCGGGGTACGGGTAAGCATCGGGCTTTGTCGTGACCTTTGCGGGGTCAGTGTCAGCCGGCTCATGGCCGATTGCGCCGATGTTGCGGTTCTCAACCAGCCAGCGGATGGCTTCGATATCCCAGCCGGGGTAGTGAGGCTGGCCATTCTCATCGGGGTTATCAAGGTTGCTCTTCTTGTACCAGTCAGAGCGGAAAGCGACAAATGCGCCCTCGGGGATGCGGCCGTACTCGGCTTCCCACTTTTCAATGTCGGCCACGGTCAGCATGAAATCGGGGTCGGCAGCGCACTCAGCGCTCTTGTCGATAACGACCAGCGGGTAAACAAGCTCCTTCACGGATATCTCGTTCATTGCGCGGCCATTTCCCCAGAAGTGACGCGGTGCGTCAACATGGGTGCCGTACTGGCTGGCGAAGGTGTACTGGATGCAGCGCATGGGCGCCATCATGTCATCGGGGGTTCCCTCAACATAGTCAAAGAGAAGATCGCCCTTAAGCGGCGCGAAGCCGTACCAGTGCGGGGTTTCGGGGCTGAGCTCATGAGTCAGATCAACCCACTTGTAATTTTCGGACTTGACAGCGGCAAGCTGTGCCCACAGCGTAAGATTATTCATGGTCTGCACTCCTTTTTGTAAAATATAATTTGACAGGATTATCGCTGATTTTTGCGACAAAAAATTCACCACAAAATAGAATCAGCATCTATTTTTGTATAATACATAATTAGCGGCTGATTGTCAAGAGTGTAACTACAGAAAAAGGCTTTATTTTAGCGATTTACAGTGAATGTCAGCGCTTGCTGTGCGCGGAATGTGCACCAATTGAGGGCTAAATATGCCATACCAACGATTATTTGAGAAAATGGGTAATAAAAGATATTGACGAACCGCGCTCAAGGTAATATAATCAAATAGAATTCTAGAACGGAAAAATAGAATTGCAGTGTAATTATACAAGTAATTGAACAAGTGTAATTTTGCAATTTATTTTATATTTTATGGAGGTACTACACTATGGCACTCGAATTCAATGAACAGCTTTCCCGCCTGCAAAAGCCCGACCGCGACGAAATGACCGATGAGGAATATGCGGTATTTAACAAGAACGTTGAAACGATGGAGAAGAACTGGGGCTTCATCAACAACCTCTTCAAGGTTCTCCCGCTCAACGCAAAGCAGTATATCGGTTTTCTGAACTTCAAAGGCTCTCTCTTCAATGACACCTGCTGGCTCACCGATGCTCAGAAGGAGATGATAGGTGTTGTCGTTTCCTCCTACAACTGCTGCTCCTACTGCCTCACCACACATGGTGACAATCTGCGCGGTATGTGGAAGAACGCCATGCTGGTAGATAAGCTCAGCTACAACTACCGCTCCTGCAAGGGTATGCTCTCCGATGTTGACTATGCCCTGTGCGAGTATGCATGGTACGTCACTGCAAATCCCAGAGACATTGACCAGACCCAGGTTGACAAGCTGCGCGCTGTCGGTCTCAACGACCATGAGATCCTTGAGGCTGCATATGTTGCCGGCTTCTTCAACTACACCAACCGCTGGGTCAGCACCATTGCACCTGTTGCAAACGAGGGTCACTTCTCCCACAACAGAAATTTCGACAAGTAATTATAAGCAATTGATAAAAGGAGGCGCATTGGCGTGATTTATCTTGATAATGCCGCTACCACCTTTCCCAAACCGGAGTGTGTGTATGAGGCGATGGATCACTATGCGCGCACATCCGCTGTCAATGCCGGGCGCGGGGCTTACCGCGCGGCGCGTGAATCCGGTGAGATGATACGCCGGACGCGCGAAATGCTTATCAGTCTGATTGATGCGCGCGAGCAGTGCTCGGTGGTGCTGACGCCGTCTGTCACAATCGCGTGCAATCAGATCATAAAAGGGCTGAAATGGAATGAGAGTTCGGTCGCCTATGTTTCACCGTATGAGCATAACGCCGTGCTTCGCCCACTGGAGGAGCTCAGAAAAAAATACGGCTTCACCGTGCGTGAGCTTCCCCTGACAGAGGAACTTGCAATAGACTTAGAAGCGACGGAGCGGATGTTTAATGAAGAGAAACCGACCTTCGTTGCGGTGACTGCGGTATCCAATGTCACGGGCTATATTCCGCCTGCGGAGAAGATATTCCACCTTGCCAAGCGCCACGGCGCATTCACCATGCTTGACGGGGCACAGGCGGTCGGACTTTTAAAACTCCATTTCGCCCAGCTTTTCGCGGATGTTGTCACCTTTGCCGCACATAAGACGCTCTACGGTGCGTTCGGTGTCGGTGGGTTCTACATTAAAAACGGCGTAGATCTGGATGTTATTCTCTCCGGCGGCACAGGTACAAAGTCGCTCAGCCTTGAAATGCCCACAAGTATGCCTGATAAGATGGAGTGCGCCAGCAAGGACACTGTGTCTATCGCGGGGCTTCATGCGGCGCTGCAATGGCTGGGGTCGGTTCGCCCGCTTCGCCATGAAAAGGAGCTTGCGGAGTATCTTATCACGCGCCTGAAAGAGGTGGAGGGGCTGCACATTTACTCTGCCCCGTCACTTGACTGTCAGGCGGGTATCGTGTCAATTAACCTTGACGGTTTCACCTGCGGGGAGACTGCCGCGATACTCGATGCAAAGTTTGATATAGCTGTGCGCGCCGGTCACCACTGTGCAGCGTTCATCCACAAGCATTTGCGGGATGACAGCTTTAAGGGTACTGTGCGCATTTCCCCGGGCTACTTCACCACCAAAGAGGATATAGACGCGCTTATAACCGCACTCAAGTCGATCAGCCGCGATATGCTGAACGATATTGACAAGGATATGCTTCGCGGCCTCTGCTGAACGCAAAAGACAGGAAAACCGGATTTGAAATCGGTTTTCCTGTTTGTGAAAAAAACTCAATACGTATCAGCTTTCAAGCAGCAGCGTGCCTTTAATGATGGCGTTTATCACCGGCGGCCAGAACGCGTGGGCGTATTTGTCCATATCAAAATCGTCCCTGCTTGTCCAGCCGTAGAGGATGCCGCGCTGCAAGGTGAATATAAATTCCACCACTGTTGCAGGGTCGTTGCGCTTGGACATCGTGCCAAGCTTCTGCGCAAGTGAGATGAACGCCAGCAGCTCTTCGCGCTGTATGGGGCTGCATCCCATCATTGTGCGGGACGTTACCCAGCGGGCCTTGTTTGCAAGCAGCATGGGACCGGCCTTTTGCCAGAGTGCCTGCGTGTCCAGCATGAATTGCAGCAGATACTTATACGGGTCGGCCACCTTTTCTTCAAGATTGTTTGTAAGGCCGAGTGAGATGTTGATGTTGCGGTTATATATCTGGCGCAGTATCTCATCCTTGCTTTCAAACAGATGGTACACAGAACCGGTGGACAGACCTGTTGCGGCGCATATATCAACCATGGTCGTATGGTCGTAGCCGTTCTTGTTAAAAAGCTCGATGGCAGTGTCCAATATTAAATTATAGTTCGCCTGAGTTTTCTGTTGCCGCTTAGATAACGTGGTGGCCATTCGCATCCTCCCAAGGTACGATTTGCAAAATAAGTGCAAATATATATCAATGTATATTTTATAACACAAAACCGATTCTGTTTCAAGTATTGTCAAGGAACAGACAACGCAGAAAGGACAAACCTATGAACAAACTCTTTCAGCCGGGCAAGATAGGTGCGCTGACAATAAAAAACAGGGCTGTCATGCCGCCGATGCAGGTGCTTTACGGCGAGAATGACGGCAGACCCGGCGCACGCACTATCGCATATTATGAAGAACGCGCAAAGGGCGGCGTTGGCCTTATCATAATCGAAGCGAGCGCTGTTGACGATATAAACAACACCATGTGGGATCATCAGCTCAGCCTGACTGCGAACCGCTATCGCACGGACTGGATGGTGCTGACCGAGGCGATACATAAGTACGACTGCAAGGTGTTCATCCAGCTTCACCACTACGGCGCAAAGAGCGCACCCACCAAATTCGGTGCACCGTGGGCACCCAGCGAGATCCCCGCAATGCCGGGCGGCAAGCCGGGTCACATGATGACCGTTGAGGAGATAAAAATTGAGGAGCAGCGCTTTATTGATGCGGCTGTCCGCGCAAAGGCATCCGGCTTTGACGGTGTTGAGCTTGCCGGTACGCATGGCTATCTTCTCGCCCAGTTCCTCAGCCCCTACTACAATAACCGCACCGATGAATACGGCGGCTCTACCGAAAACCGCTGCCGCTTCTATACAGAGCTTGTACAGGGCATCCACGCGGCCTGCGGAAAGAACTTCCCTGTTTCTGTTCGCTTCCCCGGCGATGAGTTCACACACGATATCCCCGGTACACTCACGCTGGAGGACGGTGTTGAAATCGCAAAGATCCTCGAAAAGGCCGGTGCTGACTGCCTGAACGTCTCCAACGGCAACAACTTCAATGCCGATGCCAACTGTGAGCCGTTCTCCTATGTCTCCGGCTGGAAAAAGCACGTTGCAAAGGCTGTGCGTGATGCAGTCTCCATCCCTGTGCTTGCTACCAACACTATCAAGAGCCCCGAATTTGCAGAGCAGATGCTGGAGGAGGGAGTGTCCGACTTCGTGTGCCTTGGCCGTGCACTTATCGCAGACCCGATGTTCATGAACAAGGCCAAAGCGGGCGATTCACTTGGTATCCGCAAGTGCCTTGGCTGTATGTTCTGCCGTGAGCAACTCTATGCGCAGATGCCTATCAAATGCGCACTCAACCCGCGCGTGGGCTTTGAGTACCTTTACTCTGAAAAACTGCCGCAGGACGGCAATGGCCGCACTGTCGCGGTTATCGGCGGCGGTCCTGCCGGTATGGAAGCAGCAGGCGTTCTGGCCGGCCGCGGCTTCAAGGTGAAGCTGTTTGAAAAATCCGATAAGCTCGGCGGCAGCATGAATCTTGCCGACAAGGGCTATCATAAGGAAAAGATCACCTACGCTGTTGACACAATGACAGAGGAGCTTCGCCGCGCCGGTGTTGAGGTCGTGCTCAATACCGCACCGACAGTCGAGGATATAAAGGCGCTTGACGTGGCCGGCGTTGTCGTGGCTTGCGGTGCAAAGCCCATTATCCCCAACATCCCGGGCGTTGACGGAAAGAATGTTGTCACCTCGCACGATGTTATATCCGGCAAGGTCAAGGTCAGCGGCAAAACCGTGGTTATCGGCTCCGGAATGACCGGCCTTGAATGTGCCGAGAAGCTTTGCATGGACGGGTGCAGCGTCTCTATCGTTGAGATGCTTGACCATGTTGGCGCAGGTATGTTCTCTGTCATCGTGGCCGACCTCATGAGCCGCATCAAGACCTATAACCCCGCAATACTGACCTCTCACAAGCTGTCTGCCATCAATGATAAGGGCGCAGTTGTGACGGAGCTTGCCTCCGGTGAGGAGAAGCTCGTCGAGGCGGATTACGTTGTGCTGTCCTTGGGTGTCAGCCCTGACGAGGCCGCCGCAGAGAAATTTAAAAAAGTATTTGACAACGTGCTCGTTTTGGGAGACAATGTGCAAAGCGGTCGTATCCCACACGCTGTTAAGGATGGGTATATAAAGGCTCGCGTTTTTCTCGCAGACTGATCTGTAACTAAATAGAAAAGGAGAAAATCAATGAACATCAAAATTTCCAAGAGAATGTCAAAGCCGGACTTTCAGAATGACTTCCTTGCAAGCATACTAAAGGCCAATGCTAACCCCTCCATCATTTCCTTTGCCGGTGGTCTGCCCAACCCCACCTCTTTCCCCGTCGCGGCAATGGATGACGCGGCAGACAAGGTTCTGAAGGAAAAGGGCATCATGGCGCTTCAGTACAGCGGTGCACAGGGCTATCTCCCCCTGCGTGAGTTTATTGCCAACCGCTACAAGAAGATGGATATGGACGTTGACCCCTCTGAGATCATCATCACCAACGGTTCACAGCAGGCACTGGATATGTTCGCCGCTGTTATGATCGATCCGGGTGACAAGATCATGGTCGAGAATCCCAGCTATCTTGCCGCACTCCAGACCTTCCACCTCTATGACCCGCAGGTGCTTCCCATTGACCTGCACGAGGATGGTATTGACGTTGCCCAGCTTGAGGCAACTATAAAAGAGCATAACCCCCAGTTCATCTATGTCATTCCCAACTTCCAGAACCCCACCGGCCTCACCTACAGCGAGGAGACCCGCGAAAAGGCCGCTGCCGTGCTGAAAAACAGCAATGTTATGGTTCTTGAGGATAACCCCTATGGTGAGCTTCGCTTCTCCGGTACTGCCGGTCACAGCTTCGGCTGGTTCCTCGGTGAGCAGTGCTGCCTGCTCGGCACCTTCTCCAAGACTGTTTCCCCCGGTATGCGTATCGGCTGGATTGTCTGCAAGGAAAAGACCGTTTTCCAGAAGCTGCTTGACTACAAGTCCACCATGGACCTGCACACCAATATGTTCTGCCAGATGGTTCTTACCCAGTATTTGCAGGATAACGACCTTGATGAGCATATTGAAAAGACTCGCCTGCTCTATAAGGAAAAGGCCGAGTACATGATGCAGTGCATGGACAAGTACTTCCCCGAGGGTGTTACCTACACCAAGCCTGAGGGCGGTATGTTCATCTGGGCGACCCTGCCCGAGGGCATCAAGGCTGTTGACGTGCAGTTTGCCGCAATCGACAAGGGCGTTGCAGTCTGCGCCGGTGACCCGTTCTTTGAGTATGAGCGCGGTGTGCGCAATATGCGTCTGAACTACTCTAACAGCTCTGATGAGGCTATTGACAAGGGCATCAAGATCCTTGGCGATGTCATGAAAGAGTTTCTTGCAAAGTAAATAGCATGAAATAAACACATCACCTCACGGACATAATAATCCGTGGGGTGATTTTTTGGACGATATAAAAGAATTTTCGGCCTCTACCGCAGGTACGATACAATGCCTCAGCATCATCGGACAGATCGAGGGGCACCAGCTCTTGCCGGATGATGCCAAGACCACAAAGTATGAACACGTTTTGCCGCTGATCGCCGCCGTGGAGGAGACACCGGATATAAAAGGGCTGCTCATTCTGCTAAATACCATGGGCGGTGATGTTGAAGCCGGACTTGCCATTGCAGAGCTTATCGCCGGAATGAGCAAGCCCACGGTTTCGCTTGTCCTGGGCGGCGGGCACTCAATAGGCGTGCCGCTTGCAGTTGCCGCACAGCGCAGTCTGGTCGCGCCCTCAGCCGCGATGACGGTGCATCCCGTGCGGCTCAACGGCGTGGTTATCGGCGTGCCGCAGACGTATAATTACTTCTCCCGCATACAGGAGCGGATAGTCAGCTTCGTCACATCACATTCTTCCGTCAGCCGCGAGGCATATTTGAAGCTTATGACCAATACCGACGAGCTTGCAAACGATGTGGGCAGTGTAATCTATGGCGAGGAGGCTGTCCGCCTCGGCCTGATAGATGCCGTCGGCACACTCTCAGACGCACTCACTTACCTGCACAACGCAGGGGAGAAGAAAATATAATAATTGGATGCTAAAAAACGAATCCAATTGTTGCATGCTCCGGAAAATAGTGGTATACTCTAGAAAAGAATTGAAAATTATTCTATGAAATACCTGCCAAACAAAGAGGAGAGGAGTGCAGAGCGTATGAAGCTGTCAGATAAGTATTATTCACGCGTAGATATATGCTGTGCGGTGATTCTTGCGTTTGCAACGTATTTGTTGGCTGAGTTTCATCTCACCAATATTTGCTATTGGGGTGATGATTTCGCGGCGTATATCTCGGAGGGGATCGCAATAGCAAACGATACGTTGGATGAACAGCTAGAGCTCAACGCCATTATGCACCCCTCGTATCTTCCGGAACATTTACGAAACAGCAGTTATGCTTATGTCTGGGGGTACCCTCTGCTGCTGGCGTTCATATATCGTTTTGTCGGATTTGACCGTGTAGGGTTTACAAGTGTGGTTTATTATAAGCTTCCTTCTGTGTATTGCCTTGCTCTCCTTGCAGCTGTGATGTTTCTTTACTATCGGCGATATCTATCGAGTAAGCTGTCTTTTGTTTTGGCGGCCTTTTTTGCATGGTATGAGGGCTTTTATGAGTTTATCGACACTTTGTACAGTGACATTGTGTTTCTGGCGTTTTTTATGCTTTCGCTTTTGCTCATTGAGTGCTTTGTTGATGAAAAAAAGAACGCGAAACGCGTTGTACTTGGTGCTTTTGCAGGGCTGGCCATGTGGTATACATACGAGGTAAGGCTTAATGGGATTGCGATTTTGCTTGCGGCAGGGCTATGCCAGATGATAGATGTTTTTCCACGACGTAGTGAACTTACAGTAAAAAAGGTGCTGGAGGAGCTTTTGCCGTATTTTGTGTTTGGAATATCGGTACTCGTGTCATCGTTAATCATGCCGACACCACCTAAGGACAGCGGCATTTCACTATGGATGTTTGCTGAAAACCTGAAATACTACCTTGATTTGCTGATTGACTGGCTTGGCTTGCTTGTTGTTAACCCTATTTATGCGGTGTGGAGCAGCTTTGCGGTTGTGAATTATGACGCATTGATCGACGCAAAGACTATAATCGGCTCTGTTGCACTGATTGTATGTGCAGTTGGTATGCTTACTGCGAAACGCAGTAAGACTCTGCACCTTGTTGTGCTGGCAACGGTATATTATCTTGCGGTATGCTTTTTGCCATATCAGCAGGGGGACAGATATATTTACCCACTTTTCCCAATCATGCTATTGTACTTCGGTTTGGGAGTTGCCGCGCTTACAAAATGCATGCACCTTGACAGAAGCCGCCTGAGCGTGCGCGTCGCGGAACTTGTTATATGCGCGATTTGCTGTATTGTGGCAGTATTGCCAACATACAAGGCGGATATGCTTATTGCGCGCGGCGAAAAACCACAGCCGATGGTTGGAATGATGGGAATGTATCGTTATGATATTTATTCTCAGACACCGGTAGAAGTGTATAATTATATCAGAGATGAACTGCCGGAGGACTGTGTGATTGGATTTTATAAACCGAGAGCGTTGTATCTCAATACAGAGAGGGTGAGCGTATCTGTCGGTGTAAACGGACACACGGCAGAGGAGACAGACTATTGCCTCAGTTACATGGATAATATGAGCAATCTGGGAGATGCTTTTGAATTGGTGTTTGAAAACAGAGACTTTAAGCTATATAAAAATATGCTTAAATGAATCGAGATTGCACATTATCACTCGACTGGTTAACATAATACCACGCCCTAGGGCGCAGAGTTTTCTCTGCGTCCTTTTGTTCTCTTGCTCTTGTGTATTGCATAAATTTGTGATATACTTTTATTATGTTTACCATGGGGGTATATGCCAATGTCAGTATGGAATGCAATAATATTGGGGCTGGTGCAGGGGATTGCGGAGTTTTTGCCGATATCAAGCTCCGGCCATCTTGCGATAATAAATAATCTCTTTGACCTCACCACGACCAGTGATGGGCATATGCTTTTTGATGTGCTGCTGCACTTGGGGACGTTGGCCGCAATATTCGTGTGCTATTGGCAGGACATTGTAAATATGTTTTATGAAGTCCTGGGCTTTGTGAATGTTGGCCCACTCGCCGGCGCAAGACGGCGCTATCCCAACGCACGCCTTTTCGTGATGCTCGTGTTCGCCACGCTTCCGCTGCTGCTCATCCTGCCTATACATAAGATGATAGAGACGCTCTACTATCAAAATGTGTTTATCGGCGTTGCGCTGGTGCTGACCGGCTGTATGCTGTTTGTGGCCGACAAGATGAAGCCGGGCACCAAGGGCGCAACGAACATCACCATCTCCGATGCGCTTATAATCGGCTTGTGCCAGTGCGTGGCCACCATCCCCGGGCTTTCCCGCTCCGGCACCACGATAACCGCAGGCATTGCCACCGGCCTTAGCCGTGAGTTCGCTGTTAAATTCTCGTTTTTATTGTCTATCCCCGCGGTCCTCGGCGCGAATATACTCAGCATTGTGGACGCGGTTAAGCAGGGGGTCGTGCTCAGCAATGTTCCGGCGTACCTTGTCGGTATGCTTGCCGCGATGCTGTCGGGTATCGGCGCGATCTCGCTCATTAAGCACATTGCCGCGAAGGGCAAATTCGGCGGCTTTGCATATTACTGCTGGGTCATGGGCGTGCTGTCCATCATCCTCACCATGATATTCTGATTTTTTACACCCTCCGTTTTTCTACATAAGAAAGGAAATATAAATGGCACAGAGCAAGAAAAGTAACAGCGCCGCGGCGAATAAAACCAGCTCCACCGGCGCTAAGAAGTCAAGCACAAAATCGAAAAAGGCCGCCGCGCCTGTAACGCCGCCCGAGCCGCCTGCGCCCCCGATACGCAGGGAGCTGGGCGCGATAGTGTTTTTGTTCCTCGCGGTGTTCCTCGTCATAAGCCACTATAATACCGATGGCAAGTTCATCGTTTTCTTTGCAAAGCTTGTTCAGGGGATTGTCGGTTGGGGCTTTTGGATCACTATCCCCGCGTTTTTGGTTGCGGCGATAATTCTGGGCTTCCATAAGGGTCAGCCTGTTGCGTTCCGCGTGACGTCCGCACTGCTGCTTCCGGTTCTCGTGGCCGCGCTGGGCAGTGTGTTCTTCTACACCGCACCCGCAGACGTGCAGGATGTTCCGGCGCTTGCGGGCGTGCTGTTTGAGCAGGGGCAGAACATGGCCAGCGGCGGTGTTGTCGGCGGGCTCATCGCCTACGCTCTGATAAACGCGTTCAGCGTGTACGGTGCAATGCCGGTGCTGCTGGTGCTGCTGATATTCTTTGCGGTCAAGTGCTTCAACGGCAGCTTTACAAAGATGTTCGACAAGGCCAGCGAACGCGCCGCAGTGAAGTATGATCCGGCCATGTACCAGAAGAAAAAGAACGATGTGCCCGAAATCGAGGATGATGGATTTATCTCTGTTCCCGTGGATGTTCCCGTCAAAAAGGCGGCAAAAGCCGCCAAGGGCGGCGTTAAGGTCGAGCGCGTTGAGCCGGTTGAGAAAATCGAAGATATTGACTTTTACAATACCGAGAACGTGCAGCCGGACATTGTCCTTTATGAGGACGAAGAAACCTTCCCACTGAAGGATAGACGCGCCAAAGCGACTGAGCCTCATTCTGCCCAGACACCAACTAATCGCCGCGCAAAGGGTGCAGAGCCGAAGCGCGACAAGGCGAAGCGCGCATCCGAGGATGAGGTAAAGGAGAAGAAGGATACCGTCGATATGCCCGCAGACCCTGCACAGCAGCTCCGTAAATTCCGCAAGAGTGCGAAGAATAGCACCGAGAGCAGCCTTGCAGACGCAGACCAGGTGGACGGGGAGGCCGCCGCAAGAGCGGCCGGTGTGGACATTGACGAACTGCGTGACACGGTAGAGGAGATAATGCAGGCCTCCACCATGACAGCGGAGATCAGCGATCCGCCCAAAAAGAAGATGAGCCGTGCCGAGCTGCAAAAAGAGGCGCTGGCGGTCGAGGCCGCGGTTGCCGATGCTGACGATGGCTCAGACTATGAATTCCCGCCAATTTCGCTTTTGCGTACGTCAGCCGCCGCGAATGTGGATGCACGCGATGAGATAAACGTGAATAGGGACAGGCTGGAGGGTGCACTGCACAGCTTCGGCATCAATGCTGATATTGTAGGCGTTACGCATGGCCCGACGGTTACCCGCTTTGATATTGAGCTGGAACAGGGCGTGAAGCTGGCGCGTGTAACCGGCCTTGCAGGGGATCTCGCCCTTGCGCTCGGTGTTATGAATGTGCGCATTGCGCCGATACCCGATAAGATTTCCACCGTCGGCATCGAAGTGCCGAATAAGAGCGTCAGCACTGTGTACCTGCGCGATATAATTGATTCCCCGCGCTTCACCGCGGCAAAATCAAAACTGAGCTTTGCCCTGGGCAAGGATATCGGTGGTGAGTGCGTTGTCGGCAATATCGCAAAGCTGCCGCATATGCTGATCGCCGGTACGACAGGTTCCGGTAAATCTGTGTGCATGAACTCCCTTATTTTGAGCTTGCTGTACAAGGCGCGGCCTGACGAAGTGCGCTTAATCATGATAGACCCTAAAATGGTGGAGTTGGGTGTGTATAACGGCATACCGCATCTATATGTGCCTGTTGTCACTGACCCGAAAAAGGCCGCCGGTGCACTGCAATGGTCGGTTGTGGAGATGCTCAAGCGCTACCGTCTGTTTTCCGAGGTTGGTGTGCGTGATCTGGATAACTATAATAAGCACTGTGTGGCCGCCGGTGAGCAGACCATGCCGCGTGTGGTTATCGTCATTGATGAGCTGGCAGACCTCATGCTCGTGGCCTCCAAGGAGGTTGAGGAGAGCATTTGTCGCGTGGCGCAGATGGGACGCGCCGCCGGTATGCACCTCGTAATCGCCACGCAGAGACCGTCTGCGGATGTTATCACCGGCCTTATGAAAGCCAACATACCCTCGCGCATTGCATTTGCGGTGTCCAGCTCGCTTGAAAGCCGCATCATCCTTGACCAGGTGGGCGCTGAAAAGCTTATCGGTATGGGCGATATGCTGTTTTCACCTGTCGGATGCGGCAAGCCGACGCGTATTCAGGGTGCATTTGTCACCGATGAAGAGCGCGAGGAGGTCATTCGCTTTATTAAGAATGGTTCGTCAGATGTTGAGCAGAATCCCGAGATAGAGGAATTTATGAACAATGCCGCCGAGAGCAAGACCGGCGCAGACAGTGGTAAGGGCGGTAAGGATGCCTGCCTTGCCGATGAATACGATGAGCATCTGTCCGAGGCAGTCGAGGCGATTTTGGAGTCTAAGTCCTGCTCCACGACCATGCTTCAGCGGCGTGTCAAGGTGGGCTATGCCCGCGCGGCGCGCATCGTTGACCAGATGGAAGAGCTTGGCATAGTCGGCCCGTATGAGGGTGCAAAGCCGCGCAAGGTGCTGGTTGACTATCAGGGCTGGCATGATATTCAGGTCAAGCTTGGGCTTGTTGAGGGGGACATTCAACTCCCGCCTGAAATGGATGAACCGATGGACGATACCGCCGATTATGACGACGCGGAAATATGACATTTTTGTTTTGCTGTAATCTTTAATGATGAAATAAAGGGCGATAAGCCGAGGAAGATTTGATTATGGACTATTTTTGCCCGAATATGAGCCTGCATGAGGTCAATGCAATCAGTATGCTTGGCCTTGCGCATATAGGTGACGGTGTGTATGAACTGCTTACGCGCACTATGCTCTGCAAGCAGGGGCACAGCGCCGTGGGGAAGCTGCACAAGCTGACTGTGGCGTATGTCAACGCACCGGCACAGGCGCAGGCCGCAAAGAAGATAATGCCGCTGCTCAATGCCGATGAGCTTGCCGTGTATAAGCGCGGTAGGAACGCCAAGGTAAACTCCGTGCCGCAAAAGGCCACGGAGGGGGAGTATCACGCCGCCACAGGCATTGAGGCGCTGTTCGGCTGGCTGTATCTACAGGGGCAGACCGCGCGCATTGATCAGCTTTTCTCTGCAATAATGGAGGATGACAATGCCACTTGATGCCATTACCATCCGCGCACTCACGCACGAGCTCAGCACAAAGCTGGAGGGCGGCAGAATAGATAAGGTGCAGCAGCCGGAGCGGGATATGCTTGTCATATCTCTCCGCGCCGGCGGCGAGAATATGCGCCTTGTTCTGGCCGCAGGTACGGGCAATGCCCGCATCCATCTCTCTAAGGGTACGTTTGAAAATCCGGCAGAGCCGCCGATGTTCTGTATGCTCATGCGAAAGCACCTTGTTGGCGCGCGCATATTAAAGGTCGAGCAGCCGGAGTATGAGCGCATGGTCGTCCTCACGTTGGACACGCATGACGAACTGGGCATCAGCGCGGAAAAAAAGCTGGTGGTCGAGCTGATAGGCCGAAGCGCGAACGTGATACTTGTCGGCGCGGATGGCCGGATAATTGACTGTATGCGCCGCATGGATTTTGCGGGTGATGCACTGCGCCGCCTGTTGCCGGGGATGATATATCGTCTGCCACCCGCACAGGCAAAGCGCCCTTTTTTCGAGGTTGACGCGGCTGAGCGCCGCGCAATGATAGCCGCAGCGGATGGCAGTGTTCCGGCGGATAAATGGCTGATGGACAGCTTTTCCGCGCTCTCGCCGCTTGTTGCGCGTGAGCTTGCGCACCGCGCGGGCGGGGATTATACCTGCCTTGCGGATGTGTGCGACGCGCTGTGTGAATCCGTGGCGGCAAACGAGCTTACACCGTGGCTAATAAGGCTGGACGGTGCGGCGCGGGATTACAGCTTCATGCCGATAAAGCAGTATGGGGCAGCCGCGCAGCTTGAACGCTTTGACAGCTTTTCTTCCTTGCTGGATGAATTTTATCTCAACCGTGACCGTGCCGAGCAACAGCGCCGCCGCAGTTACGACCTGACCAAGACCGTCCGAACCCTGCGCGACAGGCTGACGCGCAAGCTTGCGGCACAGCAGGAGGAGCTTAAACGCACGGATGGGCGCGAGGATGTGCGCAAAAATGCGGAACTGGTCACGGCGAATATTTACCGCATAAAGCGCGGTGACAGCAAGCTGGAATGTGAGGATTATTACCTGCCCGATGCACCTACAGTCACCATTGCGCTTGACCCGTTGAAAACGCCGCAGCAAAATGTCACGGCGATGTTCAAGGAGTATAATAAGCTTAAAACCGCGAGAGAGCATCTGACTGTTTTGATTGCCGAGGGGGAGCGGCAGCTTGACTATCTCAACAGTGTGCTGGATGAGATAGAACACGCGGAATCTGAGCGTGATATTTCCGACATACGCCGCGAACTGGTGGCAACAGGCTATATTCGCCGCACTAAGGGCGGTAAGCCGGAGCGCGTTAAAGCTCAAGCCCCGCGCAAATTCCTCACGGATGATGGGTTTGAGGTGCTTGTCGGGCGCAGTAATGCCCAGAATGATGAGCTGACAACGAAGCTTGCCCGCCGCACTGATATGTGGCTGCACACACAGCGCGTGCACGGCAGTCATGTCATTGTCCGCTGTGAGGGGGAGGAGCTTCCACCGCGCACGTTGGAGCAGGCGGCGGCTATCGCCGCTTATTATTCACAGGGGCGTACTGCCGGCAAGGTGCAGGTTGACTATACCATGGTCAGGAATGTCCGCAAACCGTCAGGCGCATTGCCGGGTAAGGTGCTGTATACCGAGTATAAAACCCTGCTTGCACAGGCCGATGAAGAGCTTGTGAAAAGGCTGAGAAAATGATAAAAAAACACCAGACCCAAAACTAACGTTTCGGTCTGGTGTTTTGCTGTGTTGATTATTCTTACTTTTTCTTATCGGGGATGATGAAGATGAACACGAGTGAGCTGATGCACAGCATGAACGGATAGAACAGGCACGGGATTATCTCAAACGCGGACACGGACTGACCAAGCGTTGTCGCGGCGGAGATTGCAACCAGCATCTGTGCGCCGTAGGGGATAATGCCCTGGAATATGCAGGAGAACGTGTCAAGGATGGATGCAGTCTTGCTCTTGGATACGCCGTAGCCAGCTGCCATCTCTGCGGCAATGGGGTTTGCCATAACGATGGCGACAGTGTTGTTCGCCGTGGCAATGTCCATCGCACCGACAAGCAGACCCATACCGAGCTGACCCATCTTGCGCCCCTTGAAGGTCTTTCTTATCGCGTACAGCAGAGCGGTGAAGCCGCCGTATTCGTTGATAAGTGCGCATATCGCGGAAACGAGGATGGCTACCATGGTGGTTTCAAACATACCGGCAGCACCTGTGCCCATGCTTGCAAGCAGATCTGTCGCGGCTGTCGCGCCGGTGGCCAGCATGATAACTGCGCCGGAGATTATGCCCACCAGCAAAACCACAAACACGTTTATACCCACAATGCCGCCCACAAGAACGAGAATGTAGGGGATTATCTGCACAAGGTCATATTCATGCACAATGACCTCTTCTATGCCGCTTTGCAGGGAGATAGCAATAACGATAACAAGCGTTGCAAGTGCAGCTGGGAATGCGATTGCAAAGTTCTCGCGGAACTTGTCGCGCATCTGGCAGCCCTGACCGTTGCACGCGGCAATCGTAGTGTCGGATATGAAGGAGAGGTTATCGCCGAACATTGCGCCGCCCATAACAGTGCCGATGCACAGCGGCAGGGATATGCCGGAGTTTATCGCAATCTCAACCGCGATAGGGGTTATCAGCGTGATGGTACCAACGGAGGTACCCATTGCGGTGGACACAAAGCAGCTTATGATGAACAGCGCGGCCACAGCAAACTTAGCGGGGATGATGGACAGGAGGAAGTACGCCACGCTCTGCGCACTGCTGCGCCCTACAACGCCCACAAATATACCGGCAGCCATGAAGATGAGTATCATGGTAACAATGTTCTTGTCACCAATGCCCTTGCCCATAAGCTCCAGCTTATCATCAAAGCTCAGTGCCTTATTTTGCAGGCACGCTGCCACCAGCGAGATAAGGAACACCACAACTATAGGGATGGAGTAAAAGCCCATCTCTATTTTCAGCACATATTCAAACACGATGCCCAGCCCCAGATACAGCACCAGGAAAATGCCTATCGGAAGCAGAGCCTTTGCATTGCCTTTGTTCTCCACAACAAAGTACCTCCAATTATTTTCTCTTTGTAAAGCATGGGAATTTGCTCAACTTCGCTATATTAACACATTATTTACGCTTTGCCAATGGCGAAAACAAGATATTTCAAGTTTTTTTCAGGTAAAATGTCACGCTTTTTCGCACGGCATAGCTTTTTAGGCGCTCTCACTGGGCTTGATTCCGTGCATAAAGCCGTTCAGCGCGTTTGAGTGGATGTCACCGGCGATTATTCTCTGTCCCTTGATATACAGCGTCACATATACGTCCGTGTCTGCATCAGGATAGTTTGTCACAAGGTATGTATACTGTGTGCAGCTCTGCCCGAGAAAGCGACGCAGGTCGTACCCCTGCTTTAGCTGCATTTCGTTGTAATCGCGCATTACGCCCTCCAACGCCTCCGGCAGGGTTACGGCCCTGGCCTCCTCTGTGTCAAGGTCAATTTCCCAGCCAAGCTCTGCAAGAAAACTTGCCCGACCCTCAGGTGTGGACAGGCCGGTTTCGTTCATCCTGTATGCGTAGAGCCATTTCACCAGAATCGCGATGAACACGACAAGCGAACATACAAAAATTATTGTCAGCGCCTTTTTCTTTGTGAAAGCAGCAGCCTTATTCAGCATACCTGCACCTCCGAATGTCAGGAAAATATTATATAAGCGATATAATCTATTCAAAAATGCGTGTACTTATGTTATAATAAATAAATATGGTTGAGAATGAAAGGTTGGGCAGACTTTATGGCATCTGTCAGATTGGATAAGCTGCTTGCGGATATGGGCATTGCCAGCCGCAAGGAATTGAAAGAGATGATCCGCGCCGGCAGAGTGACGGTGGATGGTACAGTTATTACAGCGCCGGAGACGAAGGTGGACGGTGAGCATAATAGCGTTGCGCTGGATGGAGATGTGCTGAAATATGCACGCTTTCATTATTATATGCTCTATAAGCCCTGCGGCGTTGTGACAGCCACGGAGGATAAGCGCCAGGGCACGGTGCTTGACCTGCTGCCGACGGAGCTGCGGCGCATGGGTTTGTTCCCAGTCGGGAGACTTGATAAGGACACGAGCGGGCTTCTTCTTTTAACGGACGATGGCGATTATGCCCACCGCGTCATATCGCCGAAATCTGAGATAGTCAAGCTCTATTATGCCATGGTCGATGGGCGGCTTGATAAAGCGGACATTACCGCCTTTGAAAAGGGGCTTATCCTTGCAGACGGGACGCGTTGTCTCCCAGCTAAGCTGGAGCTTTTAAGCGAGAATGAGTGCACGGTCGCTGTGATGGAGGGAAAGTATCATCAGGTGCGCCGGATGCTTGCATCACGCTCCGCAACGGTGACAAAGCTTAAACGACTGTCGATCGGGGCACTGAAATTGGACGAAAATATGCGTGAGGGTGATTTTCGTGAACTTGACCAAAGCGAAGCGAACATGGTATATATTGAAAAATGACGGAAAATCACCCGTGTTTTCAGTGATTTTTGAGCGTTAAAACGACAATGCGAAAAAAATTCACAAAAAACAACTACAATTTCTATTGAAAATAACGTAAAATAGAGTTATTATGTATAAAGACAAATGCGGGATTATAGTACTTTTTGCTATAACGAGTTGAGAGGGAGCCGCATAGCAGGGGAGGCATACATAAAATGTCGAGCAAAATATTTCAGAATGTTATAATTCAAATGAAGGATGCAGTGGATAAGCCTATCGGCGTGGTGGACGAGCAAGGCTTTGTCGTGGCAAGCAGTGAGCTGGCACTCATCGGTTCACGGCTGGACGATTTCCATGCGTATGAGTTCGAGGGGGCGGAGCGCTGTGTGGTAACGTCAGGGCGCACCTACTGCCCGCTGTCGTCTGACGGCGGCACGCGACTGGACTATGCAGCATTCGTTGATGGCACAGACGCAATGAGCAAGACGCTCTGTTCCGTTGCAGCCGTCGCATTTAACGAGGCGAAGAATAATTACGAGGAAAAGCACAATAAGGCCGCTTTCGTAAAGAACATCATTTCCGACAATATACTGCCGGGTGATGTCTATGTCCGCGCAAAGGAACTGCACTTTGTCACGGATGAGCCGCGCTCTGTGCTGCTGGTGCGTCAGGTGGAGAATGCGGACGTTTCCGCGGTTGAGGTCATTGCGCGCCTCTTCCCTGATAGACAGCGCGACTTTGTGCTGAATATAAACGAGGCGGATGTTGTTGTCGTAAAAACCTTGCCCAACAATAACTGCCCTGAGGAGATAATGAAGATCGCCCGCACGATCGAGCGCGTTATGCATGAGGAGCTTGGCGCAAAGACGGTCATTGGTATCAGCACAAATGCACGTCACCTGCGTGAGCTTGCTGACAGATATAAAGAGGCGCAGGTCGCAATTGATGTTGGCCGCATCTTTGAAGCGGATAAGACCATCATCAACTATGAGACCCTCGGCCTTGGCCGCATCATCTATCAGCTCCCCACGACGCTGTGCGAGATGTTCTTAAACGAAGTCTTTAAGAAAAACCCCATTGAGACCCTTGATGAGGACACGCTTGAGACCATAAACCGCTTCTTTGAAAATAACCTCAACGTCTCTGAGACTTCACGCAAGCTGTATGTCCACCGCAACACGCTTGTGTACAGACTGGAAAAGATCAAGAAGATAACCGGCCTTGACCTGCGTGAGTTTGACCACGCTATCGTGTTCAAGGTTGCAATGATGGTAAAGCAGTATCTGGATTCCCTCAACAACACCAGATATTGATATGTAGATTTTACATATATATCCCTGTTTTAAGTCCGGATTAAGGTTCGCGCGGTAGAATATATGCCGTGTGTACCGTCCGATCAAGTTGGAGGACTAAACAATATGGTTCAAATGAACAACGTCACAAAGGTCTATGACAGCAGCAACACCGTTGCGCTGGACAATGTTGACCTTACAATCAACGAGGGCGAATTTGTCTTTCTTGTTGGCCCGTCCGGCTCAGGAAAGACCACGCTTATGAAGCTTATCACCGGCGAAATATTCGCAACCTCCGGTCAGGTCATCGTCAATGACTTTGACATGACCAATATCCGCCGCAGCAAGCTGCCCAAGGTGAGAAGAACGCTGGGCGTCATCTTTCAGGATTTCCGTCTGATCGAGAATATGTCGGTGTATGATAACGTCGCGTTTGTTATGCGCGTTGTCGGCGCCTCTCCTAAGGACATTAAAAAGCGCGTGCCCTATGTGCTGGAGCTGGTTGGTCTTGAGGGCAGAGAGAAGCGTATGCCCAATGAGCTGTCCGGCGGTGAGCAGCAGCGTGTCGCGATTGCCCGCGCACTGGCCAATAACCCGCGCATGATCGTTGCCGATGAGCCGACAGGCAACCTTGACCCTGTTCGCTCATTGGAGCTTATGCTGCTGTTTGAAAAGATAAACGAGATGGGAACGACGATTCTTGTCGTCACCCATGAGAAAGAACTTGTCAACGCCTTTTCAAAGCGCGTCATTACCATTGATGGCGGCCATGTGATTGGCGACGGAATGGATGGGTATTACAGCT
Source organism: uncultured Oscillospiraceae bacterium (assembly GCA_964495355.1). Taxonomy (GTDB): domain Bacteria; phylum Bacillota; class Clostridia; order Oscillospirales; family Oscillospiraceae; genus Limivicinus. Next base: position 26,798 of record CAZBVU010000009.1, on the reverse strand, counting down.
ATGAGATTGAGTAGATACGGTTATCTTATCGGCGAGGGCTTCCGCAACATTACAAAGCACGGCTTTATGTCCTTTGCCTCGGTCACGATTATTATGGCCTGCCTTATCATCATGGGCAGTGTCTCTCTGCTGTCGCTTAACATTGATGCGCTCATAAATGACCTTGAAGACCAGAATGAGGTTGTTGTGTTCGTGGATGACAGCATATCTGATGAAGATGAAGCGCGCGCACTTGAAGCAGATATTGAAGCTGTAGGGAACATTACCTCCGCAGATTTCGTCTCACGGACGGACGCTATGGACGCGTTTATGAGCAAGTATGACGAATCCCTGATGGAGGGCATTGATGAAACAGTGTTCCGCCACCGCTTTGTCATCCACCTGACGGATATTTCCCAGATGGCGGAGACGGAGCGCGCACTGGCGCAGGTGCCGGGCATTGCAAAGGTCAATGCACATCTTGACTATGCACAGCGCTTTGTCACCATACGCAACATTGTCAGCGTGATTTCACTCGTGCTTATCGTCATGCTGGTGTTTGTTTCCGTGTTCATAATGTCTAATACCATTAAGCTTGCCACGTTTGGCCGCCGTGAGGAGATCGCCATCATGAAAATGGTCGGTGCTAATAACTCCTTCATCCGCCTGCCGTTCGTGGTGGAGGGCTTGGTGCTGGGTATACTTGGCGGCGGGCTTGCGTTCTTTGCCGAGTGGGGTATTTATGAGCTTATCACGGGTGAGCTGGTCAGCAGTCTTACGGGCAGCTTCATTTCCGTTGTGCCGTTCAGGTCGGTCGCGCTTATCGTGCTTATCGTCTACATCGCGGTCGGTGTGCTGGTCGGCGCTGTCGGCGGCGTGAATGCTATCAAGAATTACCTCAAGGTTTAAGCACTGGCCTCTCCGTGGGCTTATACGGAGAAAATAAGGAGCATACATATCTATGAACAATAAGAAAGTCATATCTGTCATTGCGATAATTCTCGCGGTTCTGATGGTTGGTTCACTTTTTGTAAGTGTTCTGCCCATCGGCGCCTATGCCGTCACTGAGGATGAAATATCCGCATTGCAGCAGCAGAAGAAAGAGATATCAAACAAGGTCAGCAGCTGCAAGGAGCGCTTGGAAGCGCTTAAAGAGCAGCAGGCCAACGTGTTGGAGCAGAAGGCTGCCCTTATGGAGCAGAACAAGCTCACACAGGAGCAGATAGATCTAGTGCAGGAGCAGATAGATATCTATAACGACATGATCGCGGAAAAGGCCGATGAGGTCGAGGATGCGAGAACGAGGGAGGAGCGCCAGCTCCAGAAATATCGCACCCGCGTCCGCGCCATGGAGGAAAACGGCGGCTACAACATCCTAGCTGTAGTTTTCAACTCCTCAACCTTTGGCGATCTGCTCACCGGCGTTGATGACATGGGCGAGATAATGGAAAGTGACCGCGCCCTTGAAGATCAGTATATCGCCGCGCGTGAGGAGACTGAGGAAATAAAGGCCGAGTATGAAGAAGTCAAGGCCGACTATGAAGAAAAGCAGTCTGAGCTTCAGGACGAGCAGGACGAGCTGAAAAAGCAGATGGACGAGGCAAACGAACTGATAGAGGAGCTTGCCGAGGACATAGAAAAGGCCACCAAGGAATACGAGGCGGCGCAGGCAGAGGAGGCCGCAGCTGCGGCAGAGGTCAGTGCCTTTATCGCGCAGTACAATGCAGAAAAGGCCGCACAGCAGACCCAGACTGTCACCAAGGAAGTCACGAATGAGGACGGTACAACCTCCATCATCGAGGTTGTTGAGCCTACGAATTCCAGTATTCAGGGCACCGGCAGTCTCATCTGGCCTGTTCCCTGCTCCTATACCGTCACCAGCCGCTACGGTAACCGTTCCGACCCGTTCACCGGCGCGACAACCTACCATGCCGGTATTGATATAGACGGTTTTAATAAGGATGGTCAGGCCATCGTTGCCGCCGACAGTGGCACGGTCATCACGGCATCGTCCAACAGCGGCTACGGTAACTACGTCATCATTGACCACGGCAATATGAAAACCGTGTACGCGCACTGCTCCGGCCTTGCCGTCAGCGCGGGTCAGACCGTAACACAGGGGCAGACCGTCGGCTACCTCGGCGCGACAGGCCGTGCAACCGGTACGCACTGCCACTTTGAGGTGTATGTCGGCGACAGCAGAACTGATCCGGCGGCGTACTTCTCCGGTATATCCTACTATAACTGCTAAATAATTTTTCCACGGTATAAGATATGAGCAATAGAAAGAAAAAGCTGCTGTGTGCACTGCTTGCACTCGCGCTTATGCTGCCGATGTTTGCCGTCAGTACTGACGCGGCGGGTTACGCCGTGTCGGAGGATGAACTGGATGAGCTGAAAGCAGAGCGGGATGCGCTGGTAAAGCAGCGGCAGGAGCAGCAGGCCGTTGTGAATGACCTCAGGGCGCAGCAGGCGAGTGTGCTTGCCGTCAAGCAGGCGCTTGACGAGCGCAATATGTACACACAATGGCAAATAGACCTCACACAGCAGGAGATTGATCTTTACGAGGATATGATCGCCGATAAGAGCATTGAGGTCGATGATGCGAAGGCTCTTGAAAATGAACAGCTTGACCGCTACCGCGCACGCGTCCGCGCTATGGAGGAAAACGGCAACACCAGCCTGCTTGCGTATCTTTTTTCAGCAAGCACACTGGGCGAATTCCTGACTGCGGTGGATGATGTCGGCGAGATAATGGAAAGTGACCGCGAGCTGGAGGATGCCTACATCGAGGCACGCGAAAATACAGAGGCTGTCGTTGCCGAGTATGAGGAATACAAGGCGGGGATAGTCGAAAAGCAGGACGAGCTTCGCGCAGAACAGGATGAGCTTCAGGCCGAGTTGGACGAGGCCACACAGCTTATCATTGATATCACAGCAAATATTGAGGAAAATGCCGCCGTGCTTGCCGAGTTTGAGCAGGCAGAAAAAGAGGCGGAAACAAACGTTGCCAATATGGTCATCGCGCTGGAAAAGCAGCGCGCGGCTGAGGCCGCCGCATCCGGCGGCGGTTACGGCGGCGGGGGCGGAATGGTTGTCGGCACGGGGCAATTCTCGTGGCCTGTACCGTCCTGCACCTATCTCACCAGCCGCTTTGGTCTGCGTGTGCACCCCATAACCGGCGTTACCAAGTCCCACACCGGCGTTGATATCGGCGCGCAGTCCGGCGCAACGATCGTTGCCGCGGACGGGGGAACGGTGGTTCTGGCGGGTGTGAACAGCGGCTACGGCAACTGCGTTATGATTGACCATGGCAACGGCTATAAAACACTGTATGGCCATATGTCCTCAATCGCTGTTTCTAACGGGCAAACAGTTTCCAAGGGCGAAACCGTCGGTTACGTCGGCAGTACCGGCCTGTCAACCGGTCCACACTGCCATTATGAGGTGTGGAAGGACGGTTCTCGCATAGATCCGGAGCAGTTTTACAGCGGCCTTACTTTTTCGGAAAGTGCAGGCGTCTAAACCGGACTTTTTACACACTTGCCCCGGCACAGGACAGTCATTTCCCTTGACTGTCCTGTTAGCATGATTATACTATTTCGCTGTGGGGGCGTTTACCGCTTTTACGGCAGAAGGAGCAGGATTTGAAAAACATATTCCGCAGACTCTTATACAATATCGGTAGCTTTATCGCCGCCATATTCAGCGTTGGTATTCAACTGAAATACGTTCTTCTTGCGTGCATAATACTCACGGTCGGCACATATTTCTTCACTAACCGCAGTGCGGTTGAGGCTGTCGGCGGCGAGAGTGAGTACGCCGAGGCTATGCGTTACATCGAGATAAAGGACATCTGCGATGAAAAATACATTGATGTGGTTGACCGCAGCACTATGGGTGACAGTGCGGCTGCGGCGATGGTGTCCGGCCTTGGCGACCCGTGGAGCTACTTCATGACGGCGGATGAATACAAAACCTATCAGCTTTCATCCACCAATGAATATTCCAATATCGGCATGACCATAATGCAGGATGAAAACACCGGCGGCTATCAAGTGGTGGCTGTCAATGCGGATTCACCTGCCGCGTGGGGCGGACTTGCCTCCGGTATGGTCATCGTGGATGTTGACGGGGAGAGCGTTATCGGGCAGGATATCGACTATGTGCGCACGCTCATCCGCTCCCGCCTGAACACTAAGTTCACTGTCGGCATCAGCAACGGTCAGGTGGTCGAGATTGATTGCTCCACCGCGTATATCAGCCCCATCACATACCGTATGGAAAAAACCGAGGCCGGTTACGTCAAGATAGATAATTTCGAGGCCGGAAGCGGACAGGACGCGATAAACGCGATTGAAGATCTGCTGGCGCAGAAGGCAGTCGCGCTGTGCATTGACCTGCGCGGCAACCCCGGCGGCTTAAAGAGCGAGGCCGCAGCTCTGCTTGACTACCTTCTCCCGAAAGGCACGCTTTTTATTGAGCGCGATAAGGACGGTAAGCAGGATATAACGGAGTCTGACGGTATGTGCGTGCAGATTCCGATGGTCGTGCTGATAAATACCGAGACCTATAGTGAGGCGGAGGTTTTCGCCGCAGTTTTGCAGGAGTATAACTGGGCGCTTCTGATGGGTGAGCCGACCAACGGCCGCACCAGATCCCAGATAACTATTCCTCTTGAGGACGGCAGCGCGATACGCCTATCCACAAAGACCTACCTCACACCGAACGGTGTTGATCTCTGCTCTGCCGGCGGCGTCGTGCCGGATTCCATCGTGTATAACAGCGATGCTTCCGCCACAGGTACGACTGCCGGTACCACCGGTATCAGTGACGGCTCTGCCAGTACGTCAAATGACGATCAGCTTATGGCTGCACTTAAATATTTGAGTTGACATACAGACGCATTATCACTATAATATATAAGCTAAAAAAGTGACATATCTGCGATAAATTATAAAACGCGAAACAATATGAAAAGGGGAGCATTTTAATGTCCACTAATTCCAACAGATTCAAAATGAGTCAGGAGCGCCTTGACGCAATCAAAGAGGAGCTCAATTACCTTGAAACCGTCCGCGAGAAAGAAGTTGCAGAGCTTATAAAAGAGGCGCGCAGCTTCGGTGACCTTTCCGAAAACAGTGAGTATGACGAGGCTAAAACTGAGCAGGGTAAGCTCTACTCCAAAATTGCCGAGTTGAAGGTACTTATTGAAAACGCAGAGATAGTTGATAACATTGATGCTGACGCCCCGAAAGACACTATCACGCTGGGCAGTGTTGTCAGGGTGCTGGACGTTGAGGATGAGTTTGAAGAGACGTATGAGATCGTCGGCTCACAGGAGGCTAACCCCAAAGTGGGGCGCATTTCCGATGACTCTCCCCTTGGCAGAGGGCTTCGCGGCCACAAGGCCGGTGATATCGCCGTTATTGAGGCACCTGTCGGTCAGCTCAAGTTCAAGATTATTTCTGTAGATAATAAATAAGCACTAAGCTTTCAATTGGGCGCGGCATACATTGTCACGCCCAAATCTGTAATTTTAATTATACTTTGAGATAGGTGGTATATATAGTATGAGCGATGCAGTCAACAACCAGACAAATGACGTTCAGGAGCTGACAGAGATTTTGCAGGTTCGCCGTGATAAGCTTGCGGCTCTGCAGAAGGATGGCAGAGACCCGTTCCAAAAGACTTTCTTTAAAAGAAGTGCATGGAGCAACGAGATAGTTGCGGATTACGACGCTTTTGACGGCAAAACCGTTGCTGTTGCAGGCCGTATCATGTCCAAGCGCGGCATGGGCAAGGCAATATTTTGCCATATTAAGGACGATAAGGGTCAGATTCAGCTTTACGTCCGCGCAGACGCTGTCAGCGAACAGGAATTTGCCGACTTCCGCAAGTTTGATATCGGCGATATCGTCGGTGTCAGCGGTTATGTGTTCAAAACCAAGACCGGCGAGGTGTCTGTCCATGTTGAGCACGTTGAGCTGCTTTCCAAGTCCCTGCGTCCTCTGCCGGAGAAGTTCCACGGCATGACCAATACTGAGCTGAAGTATCGCCAGCGCTATGTTGACCTCATCGTGAATGATGACAGCCGCCGCAACTTTGAAATCCGCTCCAAGTTCATTTCCTACGTCCGCCGCTATCTGGACAATAGGGGATACATGGAGGTTGAAACGCCTGTGCTCAACACCATCTCCGGCGGCGCAACTGCAAGACCGTTCATCACACACCACAACACCCTCGACCTCGATATGTTCATGCGTATCGCAACTGAGCTTAACCTCAAGCGCCTTGTTGTCGGCGGTATTGAGCGCGTTTATGAGATTGGCCGCATCTTCCGCAATGAGGGTATGGATACCCGCCATAATCCGGAGTTCACCACGGTTGAGCTTTATGAGGCTTATGCAGACTTCAACGTGATGATGGATCTCTTTGAGGAGCTTCTATCTGGCGCTGCAAAGGAGATTCTCGGCACCTACGATATCAACTGGCTGGGGCACGATGTCTCCCTCAAGCCGCCCTTCCGCCGCCTCACCATGGCAGACGCTGTTAAGGAATACCTAGGCATTGACTTTATGGCCATCGACTCTGACGAGGAGGCTGTCAAGGCTGCAAAGAGCGTCGGCGTTGATATGGACAAGGTCGAGCCGACTTGGGGTCACGCCCTTTATGAGTGCTATGACCAGAAGGTTGAGGAGAAGATGATTCAGCCCACCTTCATCACCATGCATCCTGTCGATGTTTCCCCGCTTGCAAAGCGCAGTCCTGCTGACCCGCGCCTTACTGAGCGTTTTGAGCTGTTCATATGCTGCAGTGAGATGGGCAACGCATTCTCTGAGCTGAATGACCCCATTGACCAGAAGCAGCGCTTCCAGAAGCAGGTCGAAATGCGCGCCAATGGCGACGATGAGGCCGGCATGATGGATGATGACTACATCAACGCGCTTGAATACGGTCTGCCTCCCACGGGCGGACTGGGTATCGGCATTGACCGCTGCGTTATGATGCTCACCGGCTGCTCCACCATTCGTGACGTTATCCTTTTCCCAACAATGAAGCCGCTGGATGCACCCAAGGCCGAGAAGAAGGCTGAGGAGGCTGCAAATGTCGGCGTCATAGCCTGCGCAGAGCCGCAGACTGAGATTAAGCTTGAGGACGAGGTAATTGATTTTTCCAACGTCAAGATCGAGCCGCTTTTTGAGAACTTTGTCGATTTTGAAACCTTCTCCAAGTCCGATTTCCGCGCTGTCAAGGTCAAGGAGTGCGAAGCTGTCAAGAAGTCCAAGAAGCTTTTGAAGTTTGTCCTTGATGACGGTACCGGCACTGACCGCGTTATCCTCTCCGGTATTCATCCCTACTATGAGCCGGAGGAGCTTATCGGCAAGACCTGCATCGCCATCACCAACCTCCCGCCGAGACCCATGATGGGCATTGATTCCTGCGGTATGCTTATCTCCGCCGTCCATGAGGAAAACGGCGAGGAGAAGCTGCACCTGCTGATGGTCGATCCCCATATCCCCGCCGGTGCAAAGCTTTACTGATATAGCTGAATATGCAAAAAAAACAAGGGGCTGTTTTGTTACAGCCCCTTTTGGTATTTTATTTGCACCTATATTATATGCCGCTGTTGTCGTATATCACAGTGGCGTGGCCGGAGATGATTTCATAGTACTGCGCATAGGTCAGTGCGAAGTACGGCGTTGTGAAGATGCCGACAAACCAGCCGATCATGCTTATGCTGGAGAGAATTGTCCAGCCGATAAAGCTGAGATCCAGCATGAACAGCTCCCACTTGTGCCCGTTCATCATGCGCTTGCTTTCGCGGATGCAGTCCATCACCGACATTTCAGGATGATCTATCAGTATGTAGATTGCCATGCGGTATCTGTACTCTGCAATAATGCCGGGTACGAACAGCAGCAGCGACCACAGCGCCACGAAGATACCCGATACAATTTTCAGCAGAATAACGCGCCACCACAGACCGAAACCGTCCAGCAGGTTGCCGTAGCAGGCGTTTGCGCCGCGCACGGTGTTGAGAATGAATATCGTGAAGCCGGCAGAGAGTATCCACGACGCCACTTCAAGAAGCGTGTCAATGATGTATGACGAGGCAGGGGGGAGGTAGTCTGTCAGATAACTTACCGCATAGTCGAAGTTACCGTTCTGGCAGTGGGTCAGAATCTGGCTGATATCATTTTGCGTGAGGCTTGCGCCCAGCAGCCGCGCAGATAAAAGCGACATAAGCACAGACACCGCCAGATATACCAGACCAACCGAAATCGGCGAGGGTTTGCAGACATTCATCATGCCCTTTGAGCGGAGTTTCAGCTCAGCTCTGTTTATATTCATGTGAACACATCCTTCTGTTCTTTGTTTATTTGGAATAATATCATTAACGCCAAGTAAAGTAAAGCGGAAAATATGAATTATTTCGCGAATATTGAAAATTCACTCTTGACAAGTCGCACCGAGAATGTTATTATAACTGAGCGTTCGAGATGCGCGAGTGGTGGAATTGGCAGACTCGCTAGATTCAGGTTCTAGTGCTCACTCCGGGCGTGCGGGTTCAAGTCCCGCCTCGCGCACCAAGCAAAAAGCTCTTGTCTATTAGACAAGAGCTTTTTTATGCTCTTAGATAATTGACACGAAAACGTTGAAGTGCTATTATATAATGTGCTGGAATCTGTACCTATTTAACCAAGGAATAGCAGTATGACTGATAATGAACTGAGAAAAATGACCCGTGCGGAGCTGGTTGAGCTGCTCCTTACGCAGAGTAAGGAGATACGCGCCCTGCGCAAGCAGCTTGACGAGGCGCAGGCACAGCTTGATGATAGAGAATTGAAGCTCAGCAAGGTCGGCTCAATCGCGGAGGCGGCGTTGCAGCTAAACGGTGTGTTTGAGGCGGCTGACGCGGCCTGTCGGCAGTATGTTGAGGCTGTCCAGCAGCGTCTGGATGGACTGGAACGGCAGCGAGGTGGCGGAAAATGAGCAAGCGCAAACAGCCCGACCTGCCGGAGGTGGAGCAGCTTGAAGCGGAGCTTGCCCGCGTTAGATACCGTGCGCGGTATAAAAGCGTGCTGAAAAGCACGGTGTACACGCTGGTTGTCGTGGCGGCTGTCGCGGTGCTTGTGGCCACTATTTGGACGCCTGTTTTGCAGATTTACGGCTCATCCATGTCACCCACCTTGACGGAGGGGGACATTGTCGTTGCGGTGAAAGGCTCAGAGATGGAACAGGGTGAGCTTGTGGCGTTTTATCTCGGCAACAAGATCCTTGTCAAGCGCTATATCGCAGGCCCGGGCGAGTGGGTGGATATTGATGAAAGCGGCAACGTGTATGTTGATGGGGAACTGCTGGACGAACCGTATTTGACGGAAAAATCCTTTGGTGACTGCAACATTGACCTGCCCTATCAGGTTCCGGAGAGCCGATATTTCTGCATGGGTGACCACCGCTCAACCTCTGCCGACTCACGGCATACAGAGGTTGGCTGCATTGCGGAGGAGCAGCTTGTCGGCAGAATAGTGTTCCGCGTGTGGCCGTTCGATGCCTTTGGCAAGCTTGCGTGAACAAATACATATTATACATATTATATAGTTGCGCTCTCTGCGTGTATTCGGCTGTGCCGTGTGTATGGACGTGAGGGCTATTTGTTGCGCGCGGCCTTATAAATTTGTCAGCATTAAATTTTATATACTGAAAGCGAGGATATGGAAATGAAAACAATGAGAAGATGTGCAGTTATGCTTGTGGTGCTTGCGCTTGTTGTGGCACTGGGCGCGGCTGCATATGCCGACACTGATACAGGATATTCTATCACTGTGAATAGCGCGATGCAGGGCGAGACTTATAAAGCATATAAGATGCTTAGCGTGTCTGCTAATGAAAGCTTGACATCATTTGCATACAAGTTGAATGGCGATGCATGGGATGCGTTCTTTAAAGAAGGTGGCGCAGGTGCGGCCTATGTTACAGTGGATGATAATTGCTATGTTTCAATCAAAGCTGATGCTAACGAAGAACAATTTTTTGCTGCTGCCGCTGCTGCTGTTACCGGCAAAACAGTAACCAAATCTGAGGTAGCTGGCGCAGATAAAGTAGCTAAATTCGAGAACCTCGAACCTGGCTACTATCTCATTACCTCCACCGGTGGTACTAGAGTTATTATCGACACCACACCTACGAATCCAGCTCCGACTATTACCGACAAGAACCAAGCTCCTTCCCTTGAAAAAAAGGTGCAGGAGGATAAAGATAACTCTTGGGGCGATTCCAACACCGCTCAGATCGGCGACACTGTGAACTTCAAGGTAACAATCACCGTTCAGCCCGGTGCACTGAACTATGTCATGCACGATAAGATGGACGATGGCCTGACGTTCAATACCGATAGCGTTGCTATTGAGGGGCTGACCGCAGTAACGCATTATAATGTCGTGACCAATCCGACCGACGGCTGCACCTTTGAAATCGCGTTTGCAAAAACATACCTTGACAGCATTACGGCATCCAAAACTCTTACCGTTACTTACAGCGCCGTGCTGAATGAGAAAGCTGAGGCCGGTACTGCCGAAAAGAACCAAGCAATGCTCAAATACGGCAGCACTAATAATACCAGCAGTCAGACTCCGTGGGACGAAACCGTAACCAATACATATAAATTCTCCGTACTCAAATATGTTGGTAATGCAGATGATAGTGAAGCTACAATTGACCTAACCACTAAATCCGCTCTTGCCGGTGCCGAGTTTAAGCTTCAGGTCGTCAAGGATGAAGTCGCAACTGATATCCAGCTTGTAAAAGTAAATGATACAACCTACCGCGTTGCAAAAGCTGGTGAAACCGGCGCTGTTGATACCTTCACCACCGTTGCAAGTAGCCAGATAACCATTATCGGTGTTGATCTTGAAGATGATTATCAGCTTGTCGAAGTTACCGCCCCTGCGGGCTACAACTTGCTGAAAGATCCTGTCAGTGTAACGGTCAATTCCAACAACCAACTCATAGTTGGCGTTGCCAACTATGCCGGCACTGAGCTGCCCTCCACCGGCGGCACCGGCACTACTATGATCTACCTTGCGGGTTCTGTCCTTGTTGTGGCGGCGCTGGTGCTGTTCATCACCAAGAGACGCATGGATGCAGGGCGTTAAATCCCTGCCCCGCGATTAACACCACCGCATTGCGGCATGGAGAGCGTGTATGAGAAAAAAGAACAAAAAAAGCTCATATTTGCCGCTGCTGCTGATATTCCTTGCGGGTCTGGCGCTGCTTTTGTACCCAACCGTAAGCGATTATTACAACTCCTTTCACCAGACGCGCGCCATCACCGGCTACAGCGAGAATGTGGCTCAGCTTGACGAAATAGAGTATGACGAGCTGTGGCGCGCGGCGTGGGATTATAACCGCGCCCTCTGCGGGAGGGAGACGTCATTTGCCCTGTCGGACGCGCAGAAAGTGGAGTATGACGCGCTTCTGGACGTGTCCGGCTTGGGCATAATGGGCTATATCGAGATACCGGAGATCAATTGCTCTCTGCCGATATACCACGGCACGGCGGAATCCGTCCTACAGGTCGCTGTGGGACATCTCGAATGGTCCAGCCTGCCGGTCGGCGGGGAGGGGAGTCACTGTGTGCTGTCCGGTCACCGTGGCTTGCCCAGTGCAAAGCTGTTCACCAATCTGGATACGCTTGTTGTGGGTGATGTGTTCATGCTGCGCGTGCTGGATGAGGTGCTGACCTATGAGGTGGATCAGATCCTCATTGTTGAACCGCAGGAGACGGACAGTCTCACCATCGTCCCGGGGGCGGATCTGTGCACACTTGTCACCTGCACCCCCTACGGGATAAATACGCACCGCCTGTTGGTGCGTGGGCATAGAGTAGAAAATATTGCCGAGGCGAAAACCATCCGCGTCACTGCTGACGCTATGCAGATAGAGCCGCTGCTGGTCGCGCCGTTTGCCGCGCTGCCGCTGCTGCTCGTGGGGCTTATCACCCTGTTGTTACCCAAACGCAGATAAAAATAAAGGCAGCACTCCTCTAAAGGCTCACCTTGTGTGCAAGGGGAGCGGTCATCCGAATGGCTGACTGAGGGAATGTGAACCTAAATTAAATCCCCGCGTATTATTCACACTGAAATTAACAAAAAAGGAGGCGACTTAGCGGATGAAAGCAGATAACACTTCAAAACCTAAAAAGCGTAATGCCCGTCCAGCTATTGCCGACTCTTATATAAAAGCGCATAAGCGGCACCGCACATGGCTGCGTGTTGTCACCATGCTTGCGGCGGTGGTCGTGTTCTGCACCACCTACGCCCTCATTCTGCCCGCAATCACCAGCGTGTATGTCTGCGGTGTGGAGGAGCATACGCATACTGACGCGTGCTATACCCCGGTTACCTCTGTACCGGTGCTGACGTGCACCTGCGGCATGGAGGAAACCGCCGGTCATATCCATTTAGGCACGTGCATCACCACCCACCAGCATGGAGAAGAATGTTATACCTACACGCGCGGCGAGCTGCTGTGCACATTGGCCGAGGGTGCCGGTCATACCCATGCACCCGAATGTTTTGACGAGACCGGTGCACCCATCTGCACCCTGCCCGAGGGCGAGGGACACACGCACGATGACCTGTGCTATAACATGGTCGCCACACCTGTCTGCACCCTCTCTACTGATCCGGTGTATACCTGCGGTATGGCAGAGGGCGAGGCGCACACGCATAACGACCTGTGCTATACCTATGTTGACACGCCGGTTGACCCCAATGCCCTCACATGCACGAATACTGACCCTCTGCACGTCCACACCGCGCTCTGCTTTGGCACGTGGGAGCTTACCTGCACCATACCGGAGCATACCCATAATGATTTGTGTCTTGCCTCAGTGGAGGATGAGATAAATAAAGATGATACCTCTGCCCTTTGCGGCATGATTACACATACGCATACTGACGCGTGCTATGATGCAGGCGGCATCCAGATATGCGGCATACCGGAGCACACCCACAATGACACCTGCTATACCCAGCCGGAGGAAACTCTGTATTGCGGCCTTGCGGAGCATACCCATGTTGCAACGTGCTATGACGCGGGCGGCGTTCTGATATGCGGCATGAGTGAGCATACCCACAATGACACCTGTTACACCGAAAAGGACGATGATGCCCTTTGCGGTGTGGAGGAGCATACCCATGGCGTTGATTGCTACGACCTCGCCGGTGTGCTTATCTGTCCCTTGCAGGAGCATACCCACGGCACAGGCTGTCACATGACGGCGGATGAGCTGGCCGAGATAAAAGCCCGGTATGAGCAGGAAATTGCGGAGCTTGAGGCGGCATATCATGCGTATCAGGTCAATGGCAATAACCTTGAAATGATAAATGACCTCCTTGACCGCATGGAGACCTCACTCGACGAGCATGAGCTGATGCAGGAAGAATATGACGCGCTGTATGCCCGCGTGGATGTTATCCTGCAATATGTCCTAAATACTATTGCCGAGCCTTGCTTTGGCACGAACTGGATGGCACTGCGCGACAGCGGCTATTTCTCCTACTACAGCCCGGATATCGCAATGTACTCTGCCGATATCCCCATGCTTGCCGCAGTTGATGCACAGTCTGAGCCGGGTGCATCCCAGCAACAGGTAGATATTCAGGGCGGCACAAATATAAACGATGATGATCAAGTGTCTGTCAGCAAGACCATTGCCGGAACGGATATTGAAAACGTCTTTGATATTACGCTTCAGGTTCAGACCCCGCAGAAGATAGATGAAGTTATCTCTGAACCGGATATGGCCGTTGTTATCGTAATGGATATTTCCAATTCTATGACTGATAATTTTGGCGATTCAACACGATATAAAGCAGCAATGGATGCAGCAGAGAATTTTTTGAACAACTTTGCCGCAAATAACTCCCTTGGCGTAAGTAAGGTTGGCTTTGTCGCGTTCAACACCGATGCGCATGAGATATTCCCGCTTTCAACCTGTACTTCCACAACGAATGTAAATGATCTCAGTTATATTGCACGTGCAAAAACTGGCGCTATTATAAATGCTGATGACTATGATATAACCCATAATCGTTTCACTAATATAGAGGGCGGCCTCAAAATGGCAAGTGATATGCTGAATAGTGCAACCAACAAAAATAAGTTTATCATTTTCTTGAGCGATGGCTTCCCCACCACTTATATTGAAAGTGGCTATAAGGGTTATGACCCGTATGATCCATCTGGCGTTGTGTTTTATGACCACGTGCTGGGTGTACCTTGCTCATATGGAACAAGTTATTCCGACACGGCGGCTATAAAGGCGCGTGAGATGGCAACGGCGATAAAGGGTAGCGGAACAACGATATTCTCCATCGGCGTTGATGTTGGCGGACAGAAAGTGCAGGAGTATATTACTACCAGCAAGGAAGATGCTAAGAGGGGATTTTCTGTAGTTGATCGACCAAATGTGGATGATGAATATCTCGAAATAGGTAATACTGATACGTCTTATACAGAATGGTTGAAAAACAGTATAGGCTCTGGCTATTACTATGACAGTACAAATGCAGACGGTCTTAAAGCCGCTTTTAACCAGATTTTCGCGCAAATAAAACAAACCGTTTCAACCGGCAGTGAGGCCGACTGGGTCGCGGCTGACCCAATTCCACATAACAAAATACCTGATGCTATAGAGTATATCGGAATGTATGATAAGTCCGGTAACCTTATTTATAGTTCACTTATCGGAACGCATGAGCCAAACGCTGAAAACACAGCCACGTTTGATGGTGAAGCGTACAAAATAAACTGGGATCTCAAAGCCTCCGGTTATTCATACGCCGGTTCAGGATCGAGTGGTGTTTACACCTATACTTTGAGATACCGTGTCCGATTGCGAAATGAGAGTAGCGGATTTTTAGAGAATCAAATCTATAACACAAACGACACTACCACGCTCACTTACCGCGTAACAGAGGTTGTAGACAATCAAACGATAATGTCGCGAGAGAAGAAGATTGAATTCCCCATACCCTCTGTTCATGGTTATCTGGGTGAACTGACGTTTGAAAAGAAAGACAGCCGCGGAAATGCACTGCAAGGCGCTGAATTTACCCTGACGCATGACACGGCAAAGTGCAATGTCTGCCGCGGTGATGGCTCAAACGCTGTCAGCGTAGAAAGTGTAATTGCAGCATCGGATGAAGATGGCAAAGTCAACTTCACCAATATCCCCTCCGGCCATGTCTATACGCTGGTTGAAACCGGGGTGCCCGAGGGCTACACCAAGAATGAGCATACCTATGTTGTCACGGTCGCGTATGATAATGTGAACGTGACGGAGAAAGACTCCAACGGTAACGATGTTGAATGGAGCGGCGTTGTAGTGAATCAGGCGTACTATGAGTTGCCTGAGACGGGCGGCATTGGCGCGGCGATATACGTTGTCGCGGGCGCAGGGCTGATGGGCTTTGCCGGTGTCAGTGCCTGTGTGAAAAAGCGCAGAGCAGGCAGAGGTGACGAACGATGAAAAAAGCCGGTTTGATAATTTGCCTTGCATTGGCGCTGCTACTGTGCGCCCCAACTCCGGCGTTCGCCGCCGAAAGCGTTGACCTTTCCCGTGCATCCACTCTCACACTCACCGCAAAATTCGGTGATGTGCCTGTTGCGGGGCTTCCGCTGGATGTTTACCTCATCTCCACAATTGATGTGACAGGGGAGTTGACCCCAACTGCCACTTTCGCCGCGTATGCTGACGCGCTGGATATCCGCGGGCAGAATGATGCCGCGTGGCAGACCCTCGCGCAGAGGCTGGAACGGGATATTACCCTTTCCGCGTTGAAGCCGACCGCCTCACTTCTCACGACAGCCAACGGCACGGCCAGTATCTCCATGTCCACGCTCGGCCTGTATCTCGTCATGGGCGGCAGTGTGGAGATTGACGGCTATGTGTATTCCACCGCGCCGTTTTTCACCATGCTTCCACAGCAGGATAAGGTGAATAATGTCTGGCTGTACGCGTATGACGTGAATATGAAGTGTGAGCAAAGCCCTGTCCGCATGGATTACACCGTGGTGAAGCTGTGGCAGGATAGCTGTCACGCTAGCCTCCGGCCGAAAACTATCACTGTGCAGCTCATGTGTGATGGCGTTCCCTATGGCGACCCTGTCACTCTGCCGGAAAATGGCCGCTGGCAGCACACTTGGCAGCAGCTTGATGTAAACCATAAATATACCGTCACTGAGACGAAGCTCGCCGGATATGCTGAGCCGACCATAACCCAGCAGGGGAACACGTTCACAATCACGAACACCTGTAACCGCACCAACTCCAACGTCAAGCCGACCTTGCCGCAGACAGGGCAGCTCTGGTGGCCTGTTCCGGCGCTTGCGTGTGCGGGTGTCGCGCTGGTGTTGGTTGGGCTTATCCGGCGCAAGGCAGGTAAAAATGAGGGTTAAAGGCGGCTTTATCGCCGCAGGGCTGTTGCTCATTGCGCTTGCGTTTGGGCTGACAGCGTATAATCTCTACGATAGCGCCCGCGCCGGCCTTTCAGCCGAGACTGCCTTAATGCAGCTTGACGCGCTTCAACCATCCCCGCAGACAGACGCGGAAAATGCTGACCCGCTGACCCTTGCTGAAACAGAGCAGCCGGAGAACTTGCTCACCCCTGATATGGAAATGCCGGTCAAGGCGATTGACGGCGTGGATTATATCGGCATCCTGCGCATCCCCGCGCTGGAGCTGCAATTGCCCATTGCCGCGCAGTGGAGCTACTCCACCCTCAATACAGCGCCCTGCCGCTATGTAGGCACGGCGTATAAGGATGGCTTTGTCATTTGCGCGCATAATTATGACGCTCATTTTGGCCGCATAAAACAGCTTCGCGAGGGGGACACTGTCACCTTTATTGATGTGGACGGTAATGAGTATAATTATGTCGCCACTGCGCTGGAGACGCTTCTGCCCACTGCGGTAGACGAAATGACAAGCACCGATTGGGCGCTCACGCTGTTCACCTGCACCATCGGCGGACAGTACCGCGTCACCCTCCGCTGTGACAGAGCGTAGTTTTTATCGTACTCCATGCCTTCTAATACGAAGCTAGTCTTTCTCCTTGGCTCCCTCTGAAGTGAAGCGAGTATTTCTTCTTGGCTCCCTCTGACGAGGGAGCTGTCAGCCGTCAGGCTGACTGCGACGGACGCGCAAGCGTCCTAGTCCTTTAGGAAGGGAGAGATAGCCTGACATCAAGAACTTTTCACCTCAAAAAGTCTCTCCCACCGTCAAAAATCACAGATTTTTGCCACCTCCCTCGTCAGAGGGAGGCAAGGGGAACTGTTATACATATAATTAAGAGGCTGTAGCAAATAAATGCTACAGCCTTTTAATTATATTCTCTTTTTTCTTTTTATCCTACTTCAACAACGCCGTCATCCTTGACGGTGATGGTCATGCCGGTCTTGACGTAATCAAGGAACTCGTCACCGAGCTGGTCGATAACGGGCATCTTTGCATCCGTCCACACGTCGGCGAGGATAGCGCCGGACGCGGCCAGAGAGTCGATCGTCATGGAAAACAGCATGCATGCCGGCTGGGAATTGCGGGAGCATACAGTGTACAGCACCATGCCGCCGGTAGTAGAGCCGATGGTCTGCGGCAGGCAGAGCGCCTTGCCTATCATGGGCTGCTTATACAGGTCGGGGTTGTTCTGGTCGCCGCACTTCACCTTTTTGTCACCGAACATCATGGCCATCTGGTAGCTGGCGAGGGTGTTGAAACCGCCGTGGCTGACAAGCGCCTCTGCCGTGCAGGTGCCGGGAATTACAACGCGTCCTTTAAACTGCTTCATTTCTTACCCTCCTTGCTGGTGATGATGTCAAGTATTTCATCTTCCCTGTAGAATCTTGCGCTGGTGTATGTACGCAGCTTGTTGGAGCAGGTGATAACAGCCTTCTTCTTGCACAGGGGGTTGTTCATGTACATCAGCGGGCAAATGTAGCTGACAATTACGCCGCAGGAGGCCAACTTGGAGGCATAGATGCCATTGTTCAGTTCCTTGATAACGGCGGGGGAGGCGGTGAACACGGTGGGAACAGTTACCTTGGAAAGGCCGTTTTCTTTCAGCTTTGCCTCGATATTGTCTGCCCAGTTCGTCATCTGCTGCAATGTCAGATGCGGGCAGCCGACAAAGCACAGCTCCGGCTTTGCGTTCTTATCTTTCCAGATAATCGGATAGTTGTCCTGAACGCGCTGAAGCTCAGCATCGTCAATAACGTAGACCTGTGCACCCTCTGCGATCAGTGACTCGCCAAGCTCCTTGGCCTCGGGGGTCAGGTTCTCAATGTGGTACAGACCAACAGCGCCGTTGGAGGCAGTTGCTGCGCCAAAGTCCTTCAGGTAAGAGCAGGCCTCATCGTTCAGCTCAGTGCCAAGCCACTTGTCAAGCCCCTTGACATAGGGGTTCTCCTCCATGACCTTCATGCCGATTGCACTGCCGAGAAGCTGTGCCTCGGGCTTATGCTCGCACTTTACCTCAACTATCCATGTGGCCTTACGTCCCTCGTCAGTCAGAAGACCAAACTCAGGCACAAATCCGGCGATAGAGCCCATCAGCTCAATCATACCGGAGTTACGGTTGCAACGCGCGCCCAGCACAGAGTTTGCGTATACAACGGCAGAGGACTCCGCCCAGCTCAGCACATCGCCCTTGTTGGGCTTGTTGCCCATCTGGTCAACGTAGCAGGTGCAGGAGTAAGCGTCATCATCAACAATGCCCAGCTTTTGCAGCTGCTTTTCAAAGCGCTCCTGCTCGGTGTACATTATCTTTTTGAACACAATGTCCTCAATGAAATTTGAGGGAACGTTCTTGTCCAGCGGGCGGGGGTCTGCGGTGAATTTCTGACCATCAGTCAAACCGGCGTCGATCAGCTTGTCGAAAAGATCGTACACGGGTTTCAGTGCGGCCAGACCATAGGAGATAACGGTGTGCCCTTCTTTGCTTGTAACAGGCACCATGCGCTCCGCCCCAAAGGTGTCACCATACATGACGAGGGTTTTCATGACCTTGGCCATCATTTCGCCCTTTTCGCCGTTGAGCAGAGCCTGCTGTTCAGGTGTGAGCTTCAAAATACCACTTCCTTAAAAATTTTGAACTTTTTGCATTGTTTTGCATTGCTTTGCATTGCTTTGCGTATGTTTTTATTTTAACACAACATGTGCGCATAGTCAATGAAATAGTAAAATATTTTCCTCATAATTTCCCAGGATTATGAGGAAAATATGCATATCAATTCAAATGTGAATGTCATTCCAACGTGTATATCTGTATTGTGCACGATGCGGTACCGGGCTGGGTATAGTCACCGTCTGCGGCGATAAGCTGTACCCCGCCGGAAACCGGCTCAACCACCCTCACCATACAGGCGTTCCCCGCAATAGGGGACATGGCAACGTATTGCCCACCGTTATCGGCCAGTGTCCACGTCAGATTCTCTATCTTCCTGCCGTCATCATAGGCAGCGATGAATACAGCGGCTTCATCGTCAAGATGCATGGTGCAGTCGTGCACCTCATACTCGCCGTAGTATATCCTCAGCCCGCCGACTGAGCTGTATGTGTCAGAGTTTGTGTCAGCGCCCTTTAAGCCTCTTTCCGTCACGCTGTACGCGCCGGAGCTTAACGCATTGCCGTCAAAAAAGATGTTTTCGCTGTCGATGAGGTATATTTCCAGCTCACCGCAATCGTGTATGTCGCAGTTGGTAAAGGAGGCGTTGTTCACGCTGTACATATTCACCGCGCAGTAGGTGCAGTCGTGTATCTCCGTGTTATTAACGCTCATTTTTTCACAGGATTCGGCAAGTATTCCGGTCACACCGCAGCCATACAGGTCGCAATTGTCTATGCTGATTTCGGCGCAGTTGTTCAGAGTAATCACATTGCCGGAGCAGCTGCCCGGCAGCACATTGTGACCCAGTGTCACGCCGTCGAGCGTCAGGTAGCTGCAATTGGAAAAGTGAATAACATCTGCGTAGCTGGAAGAAGTCACGATTTCAGCGCCGCTTTCGCTTGTTATGGTCAGATTTTCCACGCCGACAATGTTCAGCTCCGCACCGTCATAATCGGCCATCCAGTTGTACCACTCACCGCCGAAGCCGCCATAACTGCTTGCACTCGACAGGTCATAGTATTCCGCGTCAAGGTATATCACGGTGTCCGGCGCAATTGCGGATAAAAGCTCGTCCACGGTGCTGACGTGGATATACCGGATTCCCTCCTCCATGGCTATGTCCAGCTCAATCTCAGGCGGCGCGGACATTTGGGGTGCAGCGGTTTCAATTTGCTGCATATTTGCAATGAGATTGGTTGTCAGCCCTTCGCCGCCAATCGTCACGGCCTCGCAGTCGCTGTAATCGGTGTAAATGAGGGGGTAGTATATGCCGCTTTCAAAGAGGCAGTTGTCCACGGTGATGTTTTGTCCATTCACGCTGAATAGTGCCTGCTCAAATGCGGTGCTGCCGCCGACAGTGCATCCCAGCATGGAGGTGTTTTGCGAATAGCTGGCGCTGAAAAGGTTTGCGCCGGAGCAGTTGGTGATGTCGCTGTTTGTCAGGGAGAAGCCGGTGCAGCTTGATACCGTAATCAACCCATCGTAGCCGGTTATGCCGCAGCTATAGATCTTGCAGTGGTCAATAGACACGCTTGATGATGAATACGCGTTAACCGCGCTTATGGAGCAGTCAAAAATGTGCGTGCCTTTGGCCGATATGTTGCGTGAATCCGCGGTCTGTATGCCCACCGTGCCGCAGCCGTAGAGATAGCAGCAGTTTATCTGCGCGCCGTTGACGTTTTCCAGCAGTACGACCCCGCCCGAACACTCTCCCGGCGCTTCGGTGTGACCGGCCGTAATGCCTCCCAATGCAATGTCAGTGCAATTGCTGAAGCGCAGAACATTTGCATAGCGCGGCACAGCGACTATAGTGACCTCACCGCTTTCAGCGAACAGCGCAAAATTGCTGACATCGTGGATGTTCAGCTCGTATGCGGGCGCTTCACCGGCTTCGGCATTGTAATATACCTCGTCCCACTCATATGCGCCGTTTACGGATGCCTGACCGTAATTTGCGGCGGTGGAGAGGTCATATGTACCCGCTTTCAGGTATACCGCCGTGTTGGACGCTATCGCGGCGAGGAGGGCATCAACATTGTCCACAACAATGCTCTTTTCCCACTCACCCTCAACAGGGTATGTCAGCGCGGCTGCGGCGGGGACGGTTTCATCTTCCGCGGTCGGCCCTTCCACCGCGCCGGACGGCGTATCCTGCGCAGCTGTGCCGCCGGCAGAGCAGGCGCACAGCGCCATCAGCATCGCAAGCGAAAGAATAACAGCAAGCAGCTTTTTCATCTTCGGTATCTCCTTGGTGTGATTATTTTGTGTTGCTTCTATCTGCATAGACGCAGATTTCCCGGGAAAAGTTTCACAGAGGAAGAAATATTTTAAAATCACGCGCCATACACAGAGTACTCCCCAGCGAATATTTGACATACCTTAGCGAAAGTGGTATAAATATATAGTTATATTTGATATTATCGGTATGTGTGCGCATTTATCGCGCAGATGTGCTTAGTTTAGAGAGGGGGCTGCCGTGTATGCAGCGTTATAACGGCAAAGGGCGTTTCCATATTGAGCATTGGCAGATAATAAGCCTCTGCCTTGCCCTGTATGATGCAATCGCCGTCAATGCCGCGTTCTATGCCGCGCTGTGGCTTCGCTTTGACTGCCAGTTCTCGGCAATTCCAACGTATTATATTGACGCGCTGCGCACGTTTGCGCCTGTGTATACGGTGTTCTGCCTTGTGGTGTTCTGGTGCTGCAAGCTGTATAAAAGTATATGGCGCTTCGCCGGTGCGCATGAGATGTACCGTTCTATCGTGGCCACCTGCATCACGCTTGTATTTCAGGTCGCGGGCACTGTCATCCAGTCGCACATAATGGGCACGACTGCCCAGATCCCGCATATGCCCATAACATATTATTGCATCGGCATTGCGTTCCAGTTCGCGCTCACTATCGGCGTGCGCTTTTCCTATAGAATCGCGCTCAGCTTTAAAAAGCCGAACGACAACCGCCATATCAAGCGCGTTATGCTCATCGGTGCGGGTGCGGCAGGGCAGATGATACTGCGCGACCTCAACCGCTCTGCGGATTCAACGGACAAGGTATGCTGCATTGTGGACGATAACCCGAACAAATGGAACCGCCTCATGGAAGGTATACCGGTTGTCGGCGGCAGGAATGATATTTTCACCAACGTTGAAAAATATAAGATAGATAAGATAGTTCTGGCCATTCCCAGCGCGACAGTTGAGGAGAAGCGCGATATACTCAGCATCTGCTCTGAGACGAATTGTGAGCTGAAACAGGTGTCTGTGCTGTACCGCCAGATGGGGCAGATTGTGGACGCAAACTCCATCAAAAATGTCTCCATTGAGGATCTTCTTGGCCGCGCGCCTATCACCATAAATATGGATGAGGTTTTCACATTCATCTCCGGCAAAACTATCCTTGTCACCGGCGGCGGCGGGTCTATCGGCAGTGAGCTTTGCCGCCAGATTGCCGCGCACAGCCCCAAGACGCTTATTATATTCGATATTTATGAGAATAATGCCTATGACATCCAGTTGGAGCTGCGCGAGAAATATCCCCAGCTTGATCTGGTTACGCTCATCGGCTCTGTCCGCGACAGCCGCCGGTTGGAGCAGGTGTTTTCTCTCTACCGGCCGGAGCTGGTGTTCCATGCGGCGGCGCATAAGCACGTCCCACTGATGGAGGACAGCCCCTGTGAGTCGATAAAGAACAATGTCCTCGGCACATATAAGACGGCGTATGCCGCCATGACGCATGGGTGCAGCCGCTTTGTGCTTATCTCCACGGATAAGGCCGTCAACCCGACCAACATCATGGGCGCGTCCAAGCGTCTGTGTGAGATGGTGGTGCAGAGCTTTGACAGGCATATAAAGGCCGGCCGCGCGTCATCCATCCCGCGGCTTAGCAGTCACGCCGCACCGGTCAGCGCCGAAATGGGCGATATTACGACAGAGTTTGTCGCAGTGCGCTTTGGCAATGTCCTCGGCAGTAACGGTTCTGTCGTGCCGCTGTTCAAAAAGCAGATTGCCAAGGGCGGCCCTGTCACTGTTACGCACCCTGACATTATCCGCTACTTTATGACCGTGCCTGAGGCTGTCAGCCTTGTCTTGCAGGCGGGTACATACGCGCGCGGCGGCGAGATATTCGTGCTGGATATGGGTTCACCGATGAAGATTGACGCGCTGGCGCGAAACCTCATAAAGCTGTCAGGCTTCCGCCCAGATGTGGACATTAAGATCGCGTACACCGGCCTGCGCCCGGGTGAGAAGCTGTATGAGGAGAAGCTGATGGCCGAAGAGGGGCTTGAAAAAACGGCAAACGACCTTATTTATATCGGTCACCCGATTGACTTTAATTCTGACGAGTTCCTGGGACGTATAGACGAGCTGATGGAGACGGCATACGCCAATGATGAGAATATCCGTGAGCTTGTAATGTCGCTTGTGCCGACGTATCATCCAAGTGCGTCTGCCAGTAAACGCGCGGGGAATAATTGACCGTAGTATTTTGAGAGGGGAGAGGCACATATGGCAATATTGATGGACGGCAAAGGCTTGGCACAGCGTATTCGCGCAGAAATCGCGCTGGAAGCGGAGAAACTGCCGAGAAAGCCGGGGCTTGCTGTCGTGCTTGTGGGGGATGACCCTGCCTCCCGCACCTACGTCACCAGTAAGGAGCGCGACTGTGAGCAGTGCGGCTTTGCCAGCCGGGAGTATAAATATGATGCCTCCGTCACGCAAGAGGAGCTGCTGTCGCTTATCGCAGAGCTGAACGCAGACGCGGCGGTTGACGGTATACTTGTTCAGCTCCCTCTGCCCGATACTATTGACGAGGATGCAATTATTGAGGCCATTTCACCTGAAAAGGATGTGGACGCATTCCACCCTGTGAACGTTGGCCGCATCGTGACAGGCAAGCCCGTGCTCCTGCCGTGCACGCCCGCCGGAATAATGGAGCTTTTTAATGAGTACGGCGTTTCGCTGGACGGCAAGATATGCGTCATGGTTGGGCGCAGTAACATTGTCGGCAAGCCTATGTCAATGTTGATGCTTCGTGCAAACGGTACTGTTGTGTGCTGTCACAGCCATACGCCGCAGCTTGCAGAGCTTACGCGTCAGGCGGATGTGCTGGTTGTCGCGGCAGGGCATCGCGGGCTTATAACCGGTGACATGGTAAAGCCGGGCGCGGTGGTTATTGACGTTGCCATGAACCGCAATGCGGAGACCGGTAAGTTTACCGGTGACGTGGTTTTTGACGAGGTGGCGCCGCTTGCATCGTATATTACGCCGGTGCCGGGCGGGGTTGGCCCCATGACCCGTGCAATGCTAATGCGCAATATACTTGCTGCCGCGCGTGAGCATATGGCGGCAGAACGGAATTGATGATATAAAAACGGCTGACTGAGGATGATTTCTCGGCCAGCCGTTATTGTATTTCGCCCTTGCATATTCAGCCATTGAAAAATATCTGAGTATATGATAAAATGTCCAAGAATTTTGCGCATTGATTGGAGAATCGGATGAAAACTGCCGTTAGATATAAAATAGGTACGATAATATTTGCCCTTGCCGCACTGGTGCTGGCGGTGTTTCTTGTGGGACGCATTGTGCACATAGAGCCGGAGGAGGAGATCGACCCGCACGCGGGGCAGGTTTATATTTACGATGGCTTTGACTGGATATGGATGACCCCGCTTGAGGGTGTTCCGGCGAACAGCTTTACCGAGAATATGTTCACGACCACGGGCACGGAGATAAGCTATAACGGGGAAGATTTTGAGGTCCTGCGCGGCATAGACGTGTCTGAGCATCAGCTTGATATCGACTGGACGCAGGTAGCGCAGTCGGGCGTGGATTATGCGTACATACGCGTTGGCAGACGCGGCTATACCGAGGGCGGACTGTTTGAAGATCCGTACTTCACAGCCAATATAAAAGACGCGCAGAGCGCGGGGATAAAGGTCGGCGTGTATATGTTCTCTCAGGCCATATCTGTGCAGGAGGCGATAGAGGAGGCCAATTTCGTGCTTGATCGCATAGGCAGCTATAACATTACCCTCCCCATCGTTTTTGACTGGGAAAAGATTGAGGACGCGTCCGCGCGCACAGCAAATATGACTATGCTGAGCAGGACTGATTGCGCCGTTGCATTCTGCGAGACGATAAAGAACGCGGGGTATACGCCGTGTGTCTATTTCAACCGCAATCTGGGCTATTACGGCTATGACCTCACGCGCCTGACGGACTATGAGTTTTGGTTTTCTCTGCCGGAAAGCGGATTCCCCAATTTCTATTACGCTGTGGATATGTGGCAGTATAGCTTTACGGAGAATGTAAAGGGTATATCTGTTGAAACGGATATGAATCTGTGGTTTATCCCCAAGGCGGTTGAGCCGGAGCTTGAAACCGCAGGCTGAGTGCAGAAAAAATAAAAAATTCAAAATTCTAATAAAAACACTTGAATTTTTGCGCCTGATGTAATATACTCTCTATCAGACTGTTAATACGCCAGTGTGATGGAATGGTAGACGTAGCGGATTCAAAATCCGCCGATGGCGACATCGTGTGGGTTCGAGTCCCACCACTGGCACCAAAAAGCTGATTTGTCGTGCGGACAAATCAGCTTTTTTGCATATGCATGAAACTCATCTACCCAAATAGTGCAATATAGTCCGACTAATTATAACTGTATAAAATATATAGTACTTAAAAATATTAAGTACTATATTGACAAAAACGTGTACTTGTGTAATAATACTTATAGAGGTGATTGATATGTCAAAAATTATTTCTAAGTGTCCGTGTTGTGGCGATGTACTACACATTGCAACGCTTCAATGCCCAATCTGCCATATGGAATTGAAAAACGACTTTGAAATAAATGTATTTGACACACTTTCGACTGAACAATATCAGTTCCTAATGACATTCCTGCAACAGCGTGGCAATCTAAAAAACGTTCAGAACAAACTTAATATGTCTTACCCCACAGCAAAGAAAAAAATGGATGAATTACTTGTTCATCTTGGTCTTGCGGTGGAAGAAGTAAAAGGGGAAAGTATTATGCCTAATATTACAAACCTTACTGCTGATTACAGTAGCACGAGAGCATCCGAAATAATCAAAGCCAAATTGCTGGAGAATAGTGGCCGCGTGATTGTCCATACGGCCAGAGGTTTGCCTTGTGAAATTACAGCAGCTTCCGATGGAAAAACATTTATCAGCGACAAACTTCCAAACAGGCCACCCTATGAGTATCTTGTATTTGATGCTATTGTCGATCTCTTAATTGCTAATGGTGGCAGAGCAAGAAAAGGAAATGGGAGAAACTACAAACTGGGACAGCTGGAATGTGACGAGACAACGGTGGTAGGCACAGTGGCCATCTATGCGGGGAAAAAAGAAGGCGATTCCGTATTTGATCCGGTTTTTGTTCTGGCAGCGGTGTTGGAGTGGGCTGGCATTGTGCATAATGAGCGTGGCGAATTGGTTTTAACACAGGCTTATAGAAATTTGCTATAATTCCATTTTGCTGGATTTGACTCTAGGTAGATTTTTTTATGATGCAACACGATTCGGTGTAACGCATTACTTTGCTTGTACGCTCTTATTTTACCCCATCATCCCTCTACTTCAGGTTTATTTCTCCCCACTAAACCAATGGTAG
>CAZBVU010000008.1:0-67064 GCA_964495355.1 uncultured Oscillospiraceae bacterium | reverse complement strand
ACCAGCCGTGTTCAACGGCGTTTTCGTGAATTTGCTTCGCAACCTCGTTAATTCCTGTCATTGTCTTTTGCCCTCTCTTTCAATCGGTTTCTTTTGCGAAGGCGCAATCTTCGCAACGTCTAACAGTTTCGTTCGGATTGTCAAGCGGGCATTCCCAGCCGCTTTCAATGTCCTGTTCCGTAAGCTCGCAATCGTATTTCTGCGAATTCTTCGCTTCGGTTTCCTCTGCGCGACATTCGCACTTTTCGCCGCTGTCAAGATGTGCGCCGCAATGCGGGCATTCCCTGTAAGGTGTCGCCATTTCGTTCTCCTCCTTCTTCATTATCAAGCGCCGCAAGCCGTCGGCGCATAAGGTCAAGCCGTGTTCCTTTATGTACTGTGTTCTTCGGGCGGCTTCTGCCGCTTCCCAGCCGCAAGCCGCACATTCGGACGGCTTGCATTTTGAACTTTTCGCCGGATCAATTCCCAGCAAGCAGATTAAAGGCGGTTTTGTTGGTTTGCTCATTCTTCCATCACCTCTATATAATCTTCAAGCCATGTTTGAACGAAGATATATGCTTTACACAAGAAGCCATACTTCTTGAATTTCTTTGTTCGGTAAATCATGTGTGGTTCGCCGCTTTCGTCGTATGTCACACAACCTAACGAATAAGATTTAACGGTTATCATCTTTTCGTTACCTCCGTTTCCGCAAGGCGGACGGAAGCCAGCGTTCGTCGCCGTCCAGCATTCGTTTATACATATCGTATTGCATGAAGTCCGGACAGCTTTTCATCAGCGCCCGTGAAGCGCTCCAACGTTGCATATATTGACATATTTTGAAGTGCCGCAATTCTTCATAGGAATAGTGATCTTCAACGCCCCTTTTCCATTTACCGTGTTCGTCAACGAATTTCTGTTTATCGTAGATCATTACAAACGGAAGTAAGCCGTATTTCCGAAGCGTATAAATCCGGTGAAGGTCTTGTTCGGTCGAACTCCAATAATTCGTAAGAACGTAAACGCCGATACGATCTGGATTTTTTATCCCGCTCGAAGCCACAAAAGCGAAGCGATCGGATAAATCTTCTTTCGGATCGTCCCATGCAAAGAAGTAATTTCGCACTTTTATTTGTTTCAGTGCCGCGACAACTTCTTCATTCACGAAACGTGCGTCAAGTCCGCCTTTGAAGTCGATTTCAGCACCGGAAGCGGCAAGCTGGTTCAAAATGTCGATCCGTTCTTTGCAAGCCAGCAAATTTTGATCTAACAAGCTGATTTTCTTTTGCCCCGCCCAAAACTCTGATAGATCGGCAACTTTCCGTGATACGCAACCGTCCTTTTGGGGCGTAATGCAAAACGTGTGGTTCAAGCGCGGGCAACCTCGCGTTAAGAAGCCTACGGCGAAGTCATATTGTGGATATATGGAGTAATCCGGCATTATGTGTTCGATTGCGTCTGGAAGGCTTTTTTCAAGGCTGATCCCAGATCCGCCGTAATGAACCACTTTTGCGTTATGAATTTCCGGAACTTCCGTTTCTGAAAATATCACCGAACAAAAAACGCTGTCGTATTCTTCGTTAGTCCGCCACCATTCGACGGTATTTCCTGCCGCCTTGTAATACGCGGATATTTTCATTAACGGTAGGTTTGGGAAGTTATGGCTATCGGCGGCAAGAAGCCCGATTTTCATTCTTCCGCCACCTTGCTTTCCCCGACAATTTCGCCCGTGTCCGGATCGACATTCAAAGCGAATTGTTCCGGTTCTGTGAAATGGTCGCGGGCTTCGCGTTCTTTTCTCTCTTTTTCGGAAAGGGTGAATTCGCATTCACGCGTTAAGCCCTGCAAGCTCTCCACAAACTGTTGATTGATAACGTCATACGGCATAATCACCGCTTGAAGCAGGAAGCCCGCCTTTGCTACGATGTAGGGCGCGCCGTCTGCCGTGCGCCGTTCGTAAAGCTCCAGCACGTCGAGAACGTCAGCGACGGGCGCAAGATAGCGGCTTTCGATGAATACCAGCCCGCGCGTTGTGCGGATCGGTTTCAAGGTTCTTCCGGAATAGATGATTGAAAGCGTTTCCCGCTCGACTTGTCTTTCTGTTTCGTCTGTGTCCTCGAAGCTGATACCCGCCGGAATGCCCAGCGTTTTCACGAAGTAATTATCGCGGTCTTTCTCCGGAACGTCGAAAATCGTTAAAAGGCTTTCCGCGTCAAGCGGCGGAAGCCCGATAACCGGATAAACCGCCGATCCGTCTCCGATGTACTGTGTTATAAGGTCGCCGCCGTCGCTGTACCGCTCGAAGATCGCAATATTTTTGTTCTTCTTGCAGATTGCCGCAATGCTTTTAATTTTCATCTTCGCCGCCCTTCGTTTCCTCTGCGTCTGCGTCGTCCCGCTCGACGGCTTCCGGAAGGTCAATGCGGGGAACTCTGATTGCAAGCGGGATTTGACAACCGCAACGCGGGCAATCAACCGCCGAAAAGCGCGTCGGCGCTTTTGAAATTGTTTCAAGCATGGTTCGCGGCTCTTCTGCCGTGTAGATGTTTTCTTTTGTCGGTATGAAGCGATAGCCGCAAACGCCGCATTCCGTCTTTTTCCTGTTGAACATAATTGAATAGCTCCTTTCTGTGATTTAATATTTTCCGTAAACGCGGACGGCGGTTTTGCCGTTGTGCGTTGCCGCCGAAACGATAGCCGAAGGAATATAGGAAACGCGCAAGAAATCCCGTGCGGCTCGTTTTGCCAGCCGCCATGTAATCATGTTCGCGTTAGGCTCTTGCGCGCCCGCGTCGTCGATCGGATATTCGCAAATAAGAACCGTATTGCCGAAGGGACGGCGCGCCGGACGCTCCTTCATAAATTCTTTGTTGCCCTCTTTGCACTTGATGATTTCAAGCGCCTTCGGGAACTGCCAGCCGTTTTTGTTGTCCTTCATTGTGCTTCGCTCCTTTCAATCTTCGTACGGGCTTTCAAGCGTCCAGCCGAAGCAATCCGTACTTTTCCATTCGGAAGTGAAATAATTGTGCTTCCCGTCGCCTGTGAAAAAGCAGTATTCCGACGGAAGCACCCGCCCGACGTTTTCTTCACCGTCCCGCTCCGCGCGGTATCGTGTCAGCACGTCAGCCGCAAGAACGGCGTATTCCTCTAAAACGGGATAATCGGGATCGTATCCGCTGAATTGATAGGGTGCTTCGATAACCTCCAGCACCGTGTCCGGAAAGCGGGGATCGTCAACACGGTTCAGAACACACCATGCAACCGCCGCTTGTTCCGTTGTCGATCGCACAATACCCGCTTCGCCGTATATCAACTTCGCAAGGGCGGCAACCTCCGCCGCGTTCGGTACATATTCCGCCGCATATCCCGCCACCGCCCCGCTCGAAGGGATAAGGACGGCGGGCGGCTGGCACTCTTCAAGCGTTCCGCCGGATACGTCGGTGGGCTTGTCCTCCGTCCCGCTCCAAGGCATAAGCGCCGCAAGAAGCGACGCAACAACCAGCAGGGCAACGGATAGGGCGACGCGCTGGCGGATCATTGCCCGCCTTCGCTGTTCCCGCTTCCGGCGCGAAGTCCGTTTGCGCGGCTCGATTATGTATCCGCATTCGACTTCACAAAGAAACTTTCCGTCGGTGTCTTGCAGGACGGCAAGCGCCGCTTTCGGACGCTCCGCCGCCGTCATTGTTCAACCTCCGCCGCCGGAAGGGAAACCCACCATTCCGGATTGCTCCGGAAATCTTCGTTTACGCATTCGTCGCAATCCTCTTTGACGCAACGGGCGCAATACCGTTTATGAAATTCAGCGTCCCACGGTGCTTCAAGAACCGGAAGTGAACGAAGGAACGCCGCCAGCGTGTGCTTGTCCTTCGTTACGGCTTCAAATACCGTTCCTTCTAAATTCTTCTTTTCGGCGATCGCTTCGGCTTCGGCGCGGCTTTCCAGCCATTCCGTCGCGTATTCTCTGTTACCGCTATGATCCACCGCGTCAACGTCGCGAAGGCGATAAACGGCAAAATACTTCGTGCCGCCGATGATGTTTGAAGTAACGTTCCATTTGCCTGTCATTCCGAACAACTCCTTCCCGCTTTATTCTTCGATACCGATATAAAGCACGTTTTCGTCTGCGCGAAGCTCCGTAACCTTGCAATACGCGTATTTGTGCATTTCCTCGCGGGCAAAGTGCTTGTAAAGCCCTTTGTAAATATCCCGCTTAAAATAGCCGCTTTCCCGAACGTAGATATTCACGTTTGTAAAGCCGCTGATAACATAGCCGATAGTTTGAAGCGCAACGTTGTTCGCAATCCTCTTCATTTTCATATTGAATAGCCCCTTTCTTTCGTTTAACGGTCAGCCCCGCGCCTGTTTCCTCTACGCCGGAAGTTTTCTTGCACCGTCGCTTGTGCAAGATCGGCGCTATACTTCGGGCGGGCGTAGCCGTCAAGCTCTCCCGTGTACCCCCGCTTCAATTCCTCATAAATCGCGGCGGCGCTTCTTTTCAGACGGGCGGCAATGTCAACCACTCTTTCACCCTCTGCATACAACTTTTCGATCTCATGGCGCTGTTCCAGCGTCAAATAACTGTATCCGCTCAATGTTTTAACCTCCTTCCGCCGTCTTTCGGATAAAAAATAAATGCAGGAAAAACCGTAACGGTTTCTTCTGCATTTAATGATACTCTCAACAGCTTTTGGCTAAACGTTAATTTTGAGTTGACCCAAGCGGTGTTTAATGATAGAATAATACGTCAAAGTATGTAAAGTTGCTTGATGCAGAAATTATAACTGGAGTAGCTTATGTGGTTTTCGGATAAATGGCAGGATTTTGAGCTTATAGATTGTTCGCGCGGCGAGAAGCTGGAGCGCTGGGGGAAGTATTACCTTGTGCGTCCGGATCCGCAGGCGATATGGGAGACGCCGCGCAAAAACCCGCACTGGAATGATAGGGATGCCCGCTATCGCCGCAGTGAAACCGGCGGTGGAAGCTGGGATAAGGGGCATTTGCCGGAGAACTGGAAGATACATTACGGCGAGCTGACCTTTAATGTAAAGCCCATGAACTTCAAGCATACCGGCCTCTTTCCGGAGCAGGCGTGCAACTGGGACTGGGCAATGGCGAAGATACGCGGCGCAAACCGTCCGATAAACGTGCTGAACCTGTTCGGCTACACCGGCGCGGCCACAGTCGCCTGCGCAAAGGCCGGTGCAAGCGTGTGTCATGTTGACGCGGCAAAGGGCATGGTCGCCTGGGGCAAGGATAATGCCGCCGCCAGCGGTGTGTCCGATGCGCCGATACGCTGGATCGTGGATGACTGCGCCAAGTTTGTTGAGCGCGAGATACGGCGCGGCAGACGGTATGACGCGATAATTATGGATCCTCCCTCATACGGTCGCGGCCCGGGCGGCGAGGTGTGGAAGCTGGAAACGAATCTTTGGCCGTTCGTGTCGCTGTGCGCGGGGGTACTGAGTGATGACCCGCTGTTTGTCATCATCAATTCCTACACCACCGGCCTTTCTGCCTCTGTCCTCAGCTATGTCACGGAGAGTATTTTCACCAAAAAATTTGGCGGCAGGTCTGACGCACAGGAGCTTGGCCTGCCTGTTACAGACAGCGGGCTGTATCTGCCCTGCGGCGCGACCTGCCGCTGGGAGCGTTGATTTCAGCCACGCTTGCGGAGATTATATATGTCGATTATCACTTTTGAAAATGTGCATTACACCTACCCCGGGGATGAGCTGGAAAGCCTCTGCGGGATAGACCTTGAAATAGAGCGCGGCCAGTTTGTGGCGGTTCTCGGACATAACGGCTCGGGTAAATCCACCCTTGCAAAGCATATGAACGCCATCCTCACACCGGATGAGGGCAGGGTGCTGATAAACGGCGTGGATACAGCCGATGAAAATACCCTCCTGGATGTCCGGCGCACGGTCGGTATGGTGTTCCAGAATCCGGATAACCAGATCGTTGCCAACGTTGTTGAGGATGATGTGGCCTTTGCACCGGAAAACCTCGGTGTACCGCCGGAGGAGATACGCGTACGCGTTGATGAGGCGCTAAAGCAGGTGGGTATGTATGAGCTGCGCCAGCACGCGCCGCACCTGCTCTCGGGCGGACAGAAGCAGCGCGTGGCGATCGCAGGCGTGCTTGCTATGCGGCCTGATATCATCGTGCTGGATGAACCGACGGCCATGCTTGACCCGCAGGGGCGGCAGGAGGTCATAACCACAGTCACCCGCCTTTGCAGGGAAAAGGGGATGACCGTGGTGCTGATAACGCACCACATGGATGAATGTATCGGCGCGGACAGGCTGGTTATAATGTCCAACGGCAGCATTGTGGCCGATGGAACACCGGCGGCTGTGTTCGCGGATGTGCCGCTGATGGAGCGGGAGGGCTTGACCGTACCGGAGACGACGCGCCTTATGTATGAGCTAAATCAAATGGGCTTTTCTCTGCCGTTGGATGCACTCACCGCAGAGCAGTGCGCTGCCGCAATTGCGGATAGTTTGAAATAAGTTTTTTAAGTATCAAGAGGAAACAGAATGTCAGATATCAGGGTGGAGCAGCTTCGCCATGTTTACAGCGCGGGCACTCCGTTTGAAAAGGTGGCTTTGGACGCTATAAATGTTGAGATTCCGCATGGCCAGCTTGTGGGCATAATCGGTCACACAGGCTCCGGCAAGTCAACATTCATTCAGCATCTCAACGCCCTCCTGCAGCCGACAGACGGCAAGATCTATGTCGGCGGGCAGGATATAAACAAAGATAAATTCTCGCGCAAGGCCGTTAAAAGCGAGGTTGGGCTTGTGTTCCAGTATCCGGAGTATCAGCTCTTTGAGGAGACTGTGTATAAGGATATCGCCTTTGGCCCACGTAACATGAAGCTTGGCGAGGATGAGATAGACGCGCGTGTGCGCGAGGCGGCGGGCTTTGTCGGCGTGGATGAGGCCATGTTCGATAAATCACCATTGGAGCTTTCCGGCGGGCAGAAAAGGCGCGTTGCCATCGCGGGCGTTATCGCCATGCGTCCGGGCGTGCTTATTCTTGATGAACCCACTGCGGGGCTTGACCCTGTCGGCTGCAAGCAGATAATGGAAAATATCATGTCTTACAGAGCCAAAACCGGCTCAACCGTCCTTGTGGTCAGCCATAATATGGACGATGTGGCGCGCCTTGCTGAGCGTGTGCTGGTGTTCGACCACGGCAATATTGTAATGGACGGCAGACCCGATGAGGTTTTTGCCAACCCTGAGCAGCTTATATCCATCGGCCTTTCCGTGCCACATGCAGCAGAGCTTGCAATGACCCTCCGCGCCCATGGTGTGGAGCTTCCGGGCGCGATATATACGCATGACAGCCTCAAAAACGCTGTCCTTGCGGCAAAGGGGGTGGGCAAATGCTGAAAGATGTGACTCTTGGTCAGTTTTTCCCGGGTGATACCATTGTCCACCGGCTGGACGCGCGCACAAAGCTGATATTGGTGATTGTCTACATCGTGGCGCTGTTTCAGGCGGTCGGCTGGGTATCCTACGCCGCGGTGACTGCGGCGACAGCCGCGTGCATGGCGCTTTCCCACATTGCGCCCAAGCATATTTTCAAGGGGCTGAAGCCGATGCTGTTTATCATCGTGCTCACGGCGCTGCTGAATATATTCTATACAGAGGGTACGCCCATCATCCCCGGCTGGATAATCACATGGGAGGGTATCAGCCGCGCGGTGCAGATGATTCTGCGCATTGCCCTGCTTATCACAGGTACGTTCCTGCTCACCTATACCACCAGCCCCATCGCGCTGACAGACGGCCTTGAAAAGCTGATGAACCCGCTTAAGAAGATAAAAGTGCCCGTGCATGAGATGACCATGATGATGAGCATGGCGCTGCGCTTTATCCCCACGCTAATTGAGGAGACGGATAAAATAATGTCCGCCCAGAAGGCTCGCGGCGCGGACTTTGAAACGGGCAGCCTTATCGACAGGGCAAAGGCGCTACTGCCGGTTATGGTGCCGCTGTTCGTATCGGCGTTCAGACGTGCGGATGAATTGGCCGTTGCTATGGAAAGCCGCTGCTATCACGGCGGGGATGGAAGAACGCGCATGAAGCAGCTTAAATTTGCCGCGCGTGATTTTGTCGCGCTTATTGTCGGCGCGGCGTTCCTTGCCGGTATGATCGTGATGAAGAAGTACGGTATATGATGAGAAATATTGCCCTGCGCCTGAAATATGACGGTAGCCGCTATCACGGGTGGCAGGTTCAGAAAAACGATATAACCGTTGCGCAGACCGTGGATGAGGCGCTGTCGCGTGTGTGCGGCCACAGCGTGCGTACGGTTGGTTGCGGCAGGACTGACGCGGGTGTGCACGCCCTGCGCTATTGCGCCAACTTCAAAACCGACAGCCGCATACCGGTTGACCGCATCCCCCTTGCCGTCAATTCACAGCTCCCCGGTGATATCGCCGTGTGTGACGCGGTGGAGGCGGAGGACGGCTTCAACGCGATTTCCTCGTGTATAAAAAAAGAATATATCTACAAAATACTAAATAGTAATATCAGAGACCCGTTTCTCGAAAAGAGAGTCTGCTTTTACCCGCAGAGGCTGGATATCGACCTCATGCAGGCGGCGGCGGAGGCGTTTGTAGGCACGCATGACTTCCGCGCTGTGCGCTCACTCGGAACGGAGACGAAAACCACCGTGCGCACGGTGTACTGGTGCCGCGCGGAAAAGGTGGGCGATATCATCACGGTGTCCATTTGCGCCAATGGCTTTTTATATAATATGTGCCGCGCAATGGTCGGCACGATGGTGTACGCCTCCTATGAAAAGCTCAACCCGCAGGATATCCCCGCGCTTTTGCAGCAGGGCGACAGGCGGCTGACCGGTCCTACCATGCCGCCGCAGGGACTTTACCTAAACCGCGTGTGGTATGATGGCGCGGTGGGTGAAATGTTTTCCAAAGATTGAAAAGATTGAGTTGGCAAATACATTTATTTGTTAACAATTTTGTGTTATAACTAAAACTGTGAGCGCCGGTCAAGCGGCGAATACATATAAAAGGTGAGATCACATATGAAAGCTGTAATTGATATTATATTGCTGTTAATAATCGCACTGTGTACGTGGAACGGCTATAAACGCGGTCTTGTCGGCGGTATCGCCGGTATTCTTGCCATCGTTGTGGCGCTGTTCGGCGGCAGTCTGCTGTCCTCAGCCTATGCGCAGGAGGTTGTCCCCGCGCTGGAGCCGTTTATTGATGGTTACGTTGACTCACAGGCCAACCGTGACGCTGTTTTGGACAGTATGGGCTATGGTGACAGTGATTATTCCGTTGAGGATATCATCGCGCAGGATGGTTCATTGAAGTACGACTATGCGTATGAGTGCCTTTTGAGCGTGGGCTTCTATTCCAACACAGCCGAAAAGCTGGCCGGTAACGCGGTGGAGCTGACAGACGGTGAGAATATGGACATTACAGAGGCTGTCGTTGCCGTCGTGGGCGACACGGCGACCTACGTTGCGGGCACGGCGCTGGGCTTTCTGCTGATTCTCATTTTCCTTGTCGCCATTGCCAATATCGGCAACCTCTCGCTGCGACTGCCGAATATGGAGAATCTGGATGAGATCGGCGGCGCGGTGATAGGTTTTGTGAAAGGGTTTATATACTGTGTTCTGCTGTGCTGGCTGTTGGGCTTCCTCGGCCTTGTCATCGGCAAAACAACACTCAGTGAAACCACGCTTGCGCGCTTCTTCCTCGCGTTTGACTTTCTCACAGGCATATTACTGTGAATAGATATAGTGTAAAAATTTAATAATAACGGCAGAATGGAGTAAAATATGCAGTCTACACTGTGTTCGCGCTGCGGGAAAAACGTGGCGGTAATTTTCATCAGCAAAATTGAAAACGGACAGTCAAAAAATGAGGGTCTGTGCATCAAGTGCGCCCGTGACCTGCATATAAAGCCTGTCAACGACATGATAGAAAAGCTCGGCCTTACCGATGATGAGATCGACTCGCTCTCGGGTGACATGATGAACGCGATGAACGGCGTTGAGGAGCTTCTCACAATGGACGATGGCGAGCAGAATAATGATGACGATGACGGCAAGACCGCGACCTTTCCGTTCCTCAACCGCCTTTTTGGCGGCATAAGCGGGCAGAATAATGCCTCAGACGTGCCGCAATTCGGTGCATCGGCGGAAAAACCGCGTCAGGATAATCAGTCCGGCGCGAAGAGCAAGCGCAAATTCCTTGATAACTATTGCATCGACCTCACCCAGCGCGCCAGAGACGGCAAATTGGATGCCATGATAGGCCGCGAGGAGGAGCTGGAGCGGGTTATCCAGATCCTCAACCGCCGCCAGAAGAATAACCCCTGCCTTATCGGTGAGCCGGGTGTCGGCAAGACGGCTATCGCAGAGGGGCTTGCACAGCGCATTGCGATGGGCAACGTGCCGTATAAGCTGCAAAATAAGCAGGTGTTCCTCCTTGACCTCACGGCGCTTGTCGCGGGTACGCAGTTCCGCGGCCAGTTTGAAAGCCGCATGAAAGGGCTTGTTGAAGAGGTTCGCAAAGAGGGGAACATCATCCTTGTCATTGACGAGGTGCATAATATCGTCGGCGCAGGTGATGCCGAGGGCAGCATGAACGCCGCGAACATATTAAAGCCTGCACTCTCCCGCGGTGAGATTCAGGTCATTGGTGCCACCACCTTTGCCGAGTATCGCAAGCATATTGAAAAAGATTCCGCACTTGAGCGCCGCTTCCAGCCGGTCACGGTGAATGAACCGTCTATTGATGACAGCGTTCAGATACTCCGCGGCATTGCGCATTATTATGAGGAGTATCACGGCGTGCGCATATCCGATGAAATGTGCCGTCAGGCGGTTGTGCTCAGTGAGCGCTATATAACAGACCGCTTCCTGCCCGATAAGGCGATAGACCTTATTGACGAGGCGTGCTCTGACGTCAATTTGAAGGACGATGGCATAAACACCCTCATGCAGTATGAGCGGGATGTGGAGAACATACGGTTTGAGCGGACGGGGCTTGAATCCGCCGACACGCCGCCGGGAATGGAAATGAACGATGAACTGCGCGATAAGCGCTATGCCTGCATTGCGGAGCTGAGAAGCAAGGAATTGAAGCTTCAGCAGGAGATAGACGCCCTGAAAAACAGGGAGAAGCCCGCGCTTACGGTGGATAACCTTGCCCGCATTATCGAGCTGTGGACGAAGATTCCCGCGTCCAGCATCTGCGCTGATGAATATGAGCGCCTTGCAAAGCTGGATGCGCGCCTGAAAGCACATATTGTGGGGCAGGATGAGGCTATTGAGGCTGTCTGCTCTGCCATCAAGCGCTCCCGCGTTGGCCTGCAGGTCAAGCGTAAGCCGGTCAGCTTCATCTTTGTCGGCGGCACCGGTGTCGGCAAGACGGAGCTTGTCAAGCGCCTTGCCGCAGATATGTTCGACTCACCGGAGTCGCTTATCCGCCTTGATATGTCCGAATTTATGGAGAAATTTGCCGTTTCACGTATAATCGGCTCACCTCCGGGCTATGTCGGCTATGATGAGGCCGGTCAGCTCACCGAGAAGATACGCCGTAAGCCGTACAGCGTGGTACTCTTTGATGAGATAGAGAAGGCGCATCCGGACGTTATGAACATCCTCCTGCAAATTCTGGACGATGGCCGCATAACGGACGCGCAGGGCAGAACCGTCAACTTTGAAAACACCATCATCGTCATGACCACCAACGCCGGAAGCGGCACAAAGACCTCCTCTGTCGGCTTTGGCGGCAGTATTGGCGATATGACGCGCGAAAGAACCATGAAAGCGCTCAATGAGTTCCTGCGTCCTGAGTTTATAAACCGCGTGGATGAGGTGGTGTGCTTCAACCAGCTCACGGAGGAGAACTTCCGCGGCATAGCGGGCATCATGCTCTCCGAGGTTGCAGCTGTGCTGGCAGAGCGCGGGCAGAAGCTTACCTGGGATGAAAAGCTTATTGACTATCTGGTTGAAAAGGGCTATTCCGCGGCATACGGTGCGCGTAACCTCCGCCGCCTTATCCAAAAGGAGATAGAGGACGCGATCGCCGCGCAGATAATCGAGCGCCGCGGCGAGAATGTCAAAACCGTTTCGCTTACTGCTGATAACGGCAAGGTTGCCGTCACAATAGAGGAGGAAATGTAATCATGGGAAAGCTTGAAATAATCGAAGGCGATATCACATTGCAGAGCGTTGACGCGATTGTTAACGCCGCCAATTGCTCACTTCTCGGCGGCGGCGGTGTCGATGGCGCAATTCAACGCGCCGCAGGGCCTGAACTGCTGGCTGAGTGCCGCACGCTCAACGGCTGTGAGACAGGCAAGGCCAAGATAACAAAGGGTTACAGACTGCCGGCAAAGCACGTCATCCATACCCCTGGCCCAGTGTGGCACGGCGGCAGCTATGGCGAGGATGATCTGCTGCGCTCCTGCTATCATTCCTGCCTTGTTCTCGCCAGTGAGAACGGCTGCAAAACAGTGGACTTTCCGTCTATCAGCACGGGCGTTTACCACTTTCCGCTCAAGTGCGCGGCGGATATCGCGGTCAGCACGATACTTGAGTATCTTGCTGCGCATGAGGAGATTGAACGCGTGCGCATGGTCTGCTTTGATGTACGGACAAAAAGCGCGTACGCCGAAGCGCTCTCCTCTCACGAGGCAAACAAATGAAAAAGCACGTTGTAAAGCTGCAATATAACGCCCCTGTCGTGCTCAGCTTTGCGTTTATCTCGCTGGCTGCACTGGGACTTGACTATCTGACAAGCGGCTGGGCGAACATAAAGCTCTTTTCGGTCTACCGCTCGTCACCGTCAGACCTGCTTACATATCCGCGCTTTGTCCTGCACGTTCTGGGTCACAGCAGCTTCTCACACTATCTCGGCAACATGATGATGATACTTGTCATAGGCCCGGGGCTAGAAGAGCGCTATGGCAGCAAGAAGCTCTTTTGGGCGATATTCATCACAGCGCTTGTGTCCGGTATGGTGCAATGGCTGTTCTTCCCTAAAACTGCTTTGCTGGGCGCGTCCGGCATTGTGTTTATGATGATTGTTATGAGCTCACTTTCGGGTATGAAGAGTGGCTGCATCCCCATCACGCTGCTGTTGGTGATGGCATTGTATCTCGGCGGCGAAATAGTGGACGGTGTTACGCTGCGAGATAATGTCTCACAGCTTACGCATATTATCGGCGGTATCTGCGGCGCTGTACTAGGCACAGGGCTGAGGTAAGCGCCGTTGATTGAGACTAAGCATAGGAGAGATATTTTATGCCAAGGCTGTTGATAAGCTCATGCCTGTTGGGAAATGAGTGCAAATATTGCGGCGGGAGTAACTGCCTGCCGGATGAGGTGCTGTCTGCCCTGCGGGGGAAATATGCCCTCGTGTCCGTCTGTCCGGAGTTTGCGGGCGGTCTGCCTGTACCGCGAGAGCCCAGTGAGCGAATAGGCGATAAGGTTATTATGAAAAGCGGGCGCGATGTAACGTGCGAGTATGCCAAGGGCGCGGCAGTCGCTGCTGCTTTGGCGCGGCGCTTTAACTGCACTGCGGCACTCATGAAAGCACATTCGCCCTCCTGCGGCAGCGGGCAGATATATGACGGCACATTCTCCGGTGTCCTCACTGCGGGTGACGGCGCAGCAGTCGAACGCCTCCGCACGCTGGATATCCAAATCTACTCCGAGCATGATGTGGATGCCCTGCTGAAAGAATAAGAGAATAGAGCAAAAGGTGCGTTGCATAATTATCTGCAACGCACCTTTTTTGCGGGCATATCCGGTAAATACACCCTTTCCCTAAAGGACTAGGACGCGAGCGACCCTCTCAGTCAGCCTCGCGGCTGACAGCTCTCCCAAAGGGAGAGCCAAGAGCAGAGCGGCGCGACTATTTCCCGCGCCACTTGCCTCTCACTCAGGGAGAGGTGGCACGGCATAAGCCGTGCCGGAGAGGGTAACTTACCACTAAACCAACTCTCCCTCTACCCCGTTGACAAACAGGACGGATGGTTATACAATAAAACTAACACTATTAGTTTTGCAATGTATCGAGGGTAATATTATGCCGAGAAGTGGATTGAACAGGGCGCAAATGGTTAAGGAAGGCTTCTTTGGCGAGGTGTATAAGCTTGTTGCGCAGATACCACAGGGCAAGGTAGTGTCGTATGGTCAAATCGCGCGTGCCCTTGGTTTTCCACGCGGGGCGCGTCAGGTCGGATGGGCAATGCGCTGCTGTCCGGATAATATCCAGTGGCAGCGCGTGGTCAAGGATGACGGCACAATAACCGGTGGTGATCACGCCGACTTTCGCCGTATGCTGCTGGAGGATGAGGACGTTGCTTTTTTGCCTGACGGCAGAGTGGATATGGAGAAGTGCCGATATTTATTCGAGTAAATGACGAAATTATGTAAACCAAATTATGTTGATCGTTCAGAAACCGCCGCATGGTTTATCCATGCGGCGGATTTTGCTATATGTGCGCTACAGCACCATTACAAGCGCACCTATGGTTATCAGCACACAGCCGATAAGTGACTTTGATGTGAACTTTTCATGCAGAAATGTAAACGCCAGTACCAGCGTTATCACAACGCTCAGCTTGTCAATAGGCACGACCTTTGATGCCTCGCCGATTTGCAGTGCGCGGTAATAGCACAGCCATGATGCACCGGTTGCAAGCCCCGACAGGATGAGGAATAGCCAGCTTTTCCGGCTGATATCCGTTATTCCGCCCTGCGTGTTCGTGATGAACACCATGCCCCATGCCA
Source organism: uncultured Oscillospiraceae bacterium (assembly GCA_964495355.1). Taxonomy (GTDB): domain Bacteria; phylum Bacillota; class Clostridia; order Oscillospirales; family Oscillospiraceae; genus Limivicinus. The sequence goes on along the minus strand of CAZBVU010000008.1, from coordinate 52,286 downwards.
TCACCACCACGACCATCGTTCTTATCGCAGTCGCAAGGTTGGAGTTTACACCGTCAATGCCGACCTTTGCCAAAATAGATGTGAGTGCCGCGAATATTGCAGACAACAGTGCGAATATAAACCACATATGTACCATCTCCATTTATTTATGTAAGTCTGCATATAAACTATAGCACAATGCAGCATACAAGAAAAGACTGATAGGGAAATTAGAATAAATTTTTTAACAACAGACTGTCCATAGGCGGTCTGTTTTTGTTTTTTCTTATCTCAATCAGCGTTGAGCAACCGGGCTTTGACGTCCGGTAAATCTGACGGAAAAATGAATAATGAATACGAATAAAGAAAATGGAATAAAACCCGCAAAGCGTTGCAACTGCAATTATTTCGCAATGCATGAATGAACATCAAAATGCATAACATATTTCAGAAAGCCTCAAAAATGCTTAGGTGAATTATACAATTTTGGACGCCGTGATTCTCTGACATTCGCCTGATGTCTTTGCAATCATAATAGCAAACATGAATAGAGTATATCCACGTGCGCAGGATATACAGCGTGAACACCTCATGAAATACTTGTAAATTTTATCTTTTAATAGGAGGAACTATGAAAGGTATTTGTGTTAGAAGCGAAATCAAGCCTTTGAAAAAGGTGCTGCTGCACCGCCCGGGCAAAGAGCTGCTAAACCTGACGCCTGACCGCCTGCCGGAGCTGCTTTTTGATGACATTCCGTTTCTGCGTGTTGCGCAGGCAGAGCATGATACATTCGCTGAGATTCTCCGCAAAAACGGCACGGAGGTTGTATATCTGGAAGACCTGATGACTGACGTGCTCAGTTTGCATCCGGAGCTGATAGAGCCGTTTCTCTATCAGTGGATGAGCGAGGGCAACATCAAGACCCGCCGCTGGCAGGACAGAATATACGACTACATGACCGACACCTTCAGCGGCAAGGCGCTGGTGGAAAAGACCATGGGGGGGCTCACCCTCAATGAAATGGGCGGCCCGTCAGCATATTCCCTGCAAGACATGGTTGCGCCTATGGATGATCTGGTCATTGACCCCATGCCCAACCTCTACTTCACCCGCGACCCGTTCGCGTCCGTCGGCACGGGCGTGTTCCTGCACAAGATGCGCTTCCCAACACGCTGCCGCGAGACCATCTACGCCGACTATATCTTCAACTATCACCCGGACTTCAAGGGGCTTGTAACCCGATATTATGACCGTGACTTTCACGCCAACATCGAGGGGGGCGATATCCTCAATCTGACGGAGGACACATTGGCAATCGGCATCTCCCAGCGCACCAGCCCTGACGGTATAGAGCTTGCCGCGCGCAAGCTGTTCTCCGACCCTAATGCGAAGATACGCACCGTTCTCGCGTTTGATATTCCCGACTGCCGCGCGTTCATGCATCTGGACACGGTTTTCACCCAGATTGATGTTGACAAGTACACTGTCCACCCAGCGATTCTCGGCCCGCTCACCGTGTACGAGATAACCCCTGGTAAGGACGATCCCACCGACCTCAACATCCACCGCATAGATTCAGACCTTGCGCACATCCTTGAAAAGTACACCCATGTTGACAAGGTTGAGCTTATCTACTGCGGTGGTGATGACCTGATCGCGGCGGCGCGTGAGCAGTGGAACGATGGGTCAAACACCCTCTGCATTGCACCGGGCAAGATAGTAGTCTACCAGCGCAACGATGTCACCAACGAGATACTCAACAAGAGGGGACTGACAGTGCTGGAAATGCCCTCCGCAGAGCTTTCACGTGGCCGCGGCGGGCCGCGCTGTATGTCCATGCCGCTTATCAGAACCGATTGATAAACCGCGTCAGCAAAAACCATTAAGAATATACAAACCCCATAACCTGTACAATTTTTTAAGGAGGATAAAAATACTATGGGAGTTAACATCAGAGGGCGCAGCTTTCTCACACTACTCGATTTCACACCCGCAGAGATAAATTACCTCATTGACCTTGCCGCGGAGTTTAAGCGCATGAAGGCCAACGGTGTCGAGCATAAGTTTCTCACCGACAAGCAGATTGTCCTGCTCTTTGAAAAAACCTCTACCCGCACCCGCTGTGCGTTCGAGGTTGGCGCACGCGACCTCGGCATGGGCGTGACCTTCCTTGACCCTGCCTCGTCCCAGATGGGCAAGAAAGAGTCTCTTGCCGACACAGCAAAGGTTCTTGGCCGTATGTATGACGGCATTGAGTACCGAGGCTTTAAGCAGAGCGTGGTTGAGGATCTGGCAAAGTACTCCGGCGTTCCCGTGTGGAACGGCCTGACAGACGATTTCCACCCGACGCAGATGCTGGCCGATATGCTCACCGCAAAGGAGGAGTTCGGCGAACTGCGCGGCCGGAAGCTGACCTTCTTTGGGGACGCGCGCAACAACGTTGCAAACTCCCTCATGATCGTTTGCTCCAAGCTGGGTATGCGCTTTTGCGCCTGCGGCCCGAAGGAGCTTATGCCCTCCGAGGCACTGGTTGCAAAGTGTCAGGCTGTCGCCGCAGAGACCGGTGCGGAGATAGTTCTCACTGACGATGTGGCTGTCGGCGCAAAGGACTGCGACATTGTATACACCGATATTTGGGTTTCCATGGGTGAGCCGGAGGAGCTGTGGGCAAAGCGTATTGAGCTGCTTTTGCCGTATCAGGTCAATAAGGAGCTCATGGCGATGGCAAAGCCGGAGGCGATCTTCCTGCACTGCCTGCCCTCCTTCCATGACAGAGAAACCACCGTTGGCGAGGATATCTACCGGCAGTTCGGCATCCCAGCGATGGAGGTTACGGACGATGTGTTCCTTGGTAAGCAGGCGCGCCAGTTTGACGAGGCTGAGAACCGTATGCACACCATTAAGGCTGTCATGTACGCCACCCTCAAATAAGCCATGGGAAAGAGAATAGTTGTGGCACTTGGGGGCAACGCCCTTGGCAAGACCCCCGAGGAGCAGTTGAAGCTTGTCAAAGAGACGGCAAAGCCCATTGTTGACCTTGTTGAAAAGGGCTATGAAATAATCATCGGCCACGGCAACGGCCCACAGGTCGGTATGATAAATCTGGCGCTGGAGTTTTCTGCAAATAAGGGCGGCAATACGCCATATATGCCCTTCCCCGAGTGCGGCGCAATGACACAGGGCTATATCGGCTATCACCTCCAACAGGCGATACAGGAGGAGCTGAAAGCGCGCGGCATAAATAAGCCCTGTGTCACTGTTGTAACGCAGGTCGTTGTGGATAAGGATGACCCCGGCTTCTGCCACCCGACAAAGCCGGTTGGCAGCTTCTACACCAAGGAAGAGGCTGACGCAATCGCCGCGGAAAAGGGTTTTGTGTTTGCGGAGGATGCAGGGCGCGGTTATCGCCGTGTTGTGCCGTCCCCGATACCCAAGCGCATTGTTGAGCTGGATGTTGTGGAGCAGCTTGTGTCCGCGGGTGTTGTCGTCATCACTGTTGGCGGCGGAGGCATCCCCGTTGTCGAGACTGAGCAAGGGCTTGAGGGCGTGGCGGCGGTTATTGACAAGGATCGCGCCAGCGCATTGCTTGCCCGCAACATCAAGGCTGACCAGCTTATCATCCTCACCGCCGTTGACCGCGTGTGCATAAACTTCAATAAGCCTGACCAGACCGAGCTTGCCGGAATGACACTGGCGGAGTGTGAAAAGTATATTTGCGAGGGGCAGTTTGCCCCCGGCTCTATGCTTCCCAAGGTTCAGTCCTGCATGGAGTTTGTTAAGGCCGGCTCCGGCACGGCGCTTATTACCTCCCTGTCCAGAGCGGCTGACGCGCTAGAGGGTAAGACCGGCACAGTCATTGCGCAGTAAAGTATTGGATAAATTGACGTGGATGAACCGAGTATAAAACTTCGGTTCATCCTGATTAACGACAATAAAATAAGAGTAAAGGAGATTTCACATGGCAGGAACGAAAAAAAGACGTTCAGTTAGCACATTTGCAATTCTCATCGCGATTCTTATCGTTGTCTCCGCTGTCACTTGGATAGCTGCCGGTCAGACCTACACAGACCCTGATACCGGTGAGGAGGTTACCGTTGTAGGCGCATCGTTCAGCGATATAGTTATGGCACCCATCAACGGCTGGCACAACGCAGGTGACGTTATCGGCTTTGTATTCTGTCTTGGTTCATTCCTCGCAATCGTCACCGCGACCGGTGCGCTTGAAACCGGCGTGCAGGTGCTTGTCAAGAAGCTGCACGGCAAGGAAATATCCCTCATCTGGATACTGATGTTTGCGTTCTCCATCGGCGGCACGACCTACGGCATGGGTGAGGAGACTGTTGGATTCTACATCCTCCTCGCGACCACCATGCTTGCCACCGGCTTTGACCCACTGGTTGGTGCGGCCACTGTTCTGCTCGGTGCAGGCAGCGGTGTTCTTGGCTCTACCATCAACCCGTTCGCGACCGGCGCTGCTGTAGCGGCTGCGGCTGATGTCGGTGTTGAGATGAATATGGGCATCGTCTATGTCGAGGGTATCATCCTATGGCTTGTTACTTACGTTATTGCCGCACTCTTTGTCACCCACTATGCAAAGAGCGTCAAGGAAAATAAGGGTTCTATCCTCACGGTAGAGCAGCTTGACGAGTGCCGTCAGGCATACGGCGCTTCTGAGATTGCGGACGATGTCAAGCTCACCGGCCGCCAAAAAGCGGTTTTGTGGATATTCAGCGCAAGCTTTGTCATCATGATCCTGGGGTTTATCCCATGGGGCAGCCTCACGGAGAGCGTTTATAATGCACTAGGCTTCACGGCGTTCTTCTCCGGCAACGGTCTGGGCGACTGGTGGTTTGACGATGCTGCAACATGGTTCCTTGTGATGGGCATTATTATCGGGCTTGTCGGCCTTGAGGATAGAAGTCAGATCATGAAATGCGTTGTAAGCGGCTTTGGCGATATGATATCTGTCAATCTCGTTATCGGCCTTGCCCGCGCCACCACCGTCATTATGAACACCACCGGCCTTGGCACTTGGCTGGTTGAGGCATCCGTCACTGCACTGTCTGCATCCGGCCTGCCCGCTGCAATCTTCGGTGTGCTCGACTATCTGCTGCACATAGGCCTCAGCTTCCTTGTTCCGTCCTCCTCCGGCCTTGCCAGCCTGTCCGCGCCTATAGTTTCCCCGATTGTGGCCGGCCTCGGCTGGTCTGCTGAGACGTCCATCATGATAAACGTCGCCGCAAACGGCTTTGTCAATCTCTTCACCCCAACCTGCGGCTTCATCATGGGCGGTCTGGCACTTGCCCGCATCCCGTATGAGACGTGGCTGAAGTTCGCCGGAAAGCTGCTTGCAATCCTCGCGGTTGTCACAGGCGTGATTCTGACAGTTGCAATGCTTGTATTGAGCTGATAATATATTGTCAGCCCGATGGAGCATAAGCAGCTTAACGCATAATGAAAAGCTGTCACCCACGGTGTTCCGCAACAATGATTATTCCGCCTCTGTCGGTGCATATACCGGCAGAGGCGTTTGCGTTCAAGAATATACAAGAAAAAATGCAAAAAAAGTCTAGTGTTTATGGCGAGAACAGCGTAAAATAATATAGATTTTTTTATTACAACATGGTATAATACAAAAACCGTGTATGATGAGGGAGGGATTGTCCATGAATGGGCGACGACAGCAGTTGATATTGGAGCTGCTATCAAACCAAGAGGTCAGGACGCAGAAAGAGCTGATGGAGCTGCTGGCTGCACGAGGGATGGAGTGTACACAGTCCACAATATCCAGGGATATCCGCGCGCTGGGGCTTGTCAAGCAGATAGGGCCTGATGGACTGCCCATGTATGTTGCAGATCCCAAGCTTGCCGACAGCAACACGGATGTTGAGCATTTGCAGTATATCGCGCAGATGTCTGCACCCACATTCGTTGTGCTCAACAATCTTATCGTTATCAGGACGATAATCAGCATGGCCAATGCTGTGTGCGCCTATATTGACAGGTTTGAGCACCCGGGCTTTGTGGGGTCAATTGCGGGGGTTGACACTATCGTGCTTTTCATGAAGGACGATGAATCCGCAAATGAGTTTTGCCAGCAGCTTAAAACTGCCTGCAACACAGAAGATTATTATAACAGTATAATGGAGGTCACGAGAGATGAGTGATTTTGAGAAGAAAATATATGATGCGCTGAGCGATGCCGTGCTTGATGTTTACGGCATTGAGGGCGATGAAAATACCCTGCTAGTTGAGGTTCCGCGCGACCCTAAGATGGGTGACTATGCATCCAGCACGGCCATGCGCCTTGCCCGCACGCTGCATATGCCCCCGATGGAGATTGGCGAGGCGCTTGCGGCAAAGCTGCGTGAGGCACTGCCTGAGGCAGAGTCTATTACCGTTGCAAAGCCGGGCTTCATCAATTTCCGCCTCAGCGGTAATGCACTTACCAGCGTTATCAACAAGGTTCTTGAAGCGAAGGACGATTATGGCAAGAACGATTCCGGCAAGGGTCAGCGTATACTTGTTGAGTGGGTTTCCGCAAACCCCACCGGCGATCTGCACTGCGGCCATGCGCGTAACGCCGCATGGGGTGACAGCATCTGCCGCCTGCTTGAAATGAGCGGGTATGACGTTCTGCGTGAGTTCTATGTCAACGATGCCGGTAACCAGATCGTAAAGCTTGGCCAGTCCCTCGTTGCCCGCTACTATGAGCATTTTGGCCGCGCTGATGAGTACCCTCTGCCTGAGGACGGTTACCACGCGGAAGATGTAAAGCACATTGCCGAAATGATCGCCGAGAAGGACGGGGACAAGTGGCTGACCGCCGATGAAAAAGAGCGTCTTGAGTATTTCATGACCACCGGCAAGAATCTTGAGCTTGAAAAGATCGACCGTGACCTGAAAAACTACCGCGTGAAGATAGTCTCTTGGGTGCATGAGACCTTCTTCTATGAGAATGACAGAAAGCGCATAAATGACTGCCTCCAGCTCATGAGCGATAAGGGTCTGCTGTACGAAAAGGACGGCGCACTTTGGTTCAAGAGCACGGACTATGGCGATGATAAGGATCGCGTCCTCCGCAAGAGTGACGGTACCCTCTCTTACCTCACGCCCGACATTGCAAACCACGTCTACAAGCTTGAGCGCGGCTATACCAAGCTTGTCAACCTCTGGGGCGCTGACCATCACTCCTACGTCACCCGTATGCAGGCCGCTTTGCAGGCACTCGGCTACCCGCAGGACACCCTCTCCGTTGACCTTATCCAGATGGTTCGCATGGTGGAGGACGGTGTTGAGGTCAAGATGAGCAAGCGCACCGGCAATGCTATCACCATCCGCGAACTTTGCGAGGATGTCGGCGTTGATGCCGCGCGTTGGTTCTTTAGCTGCAAGGATATCTGCTCCCAGATGGACTTTGACCTCAAGCAGGCAGTTGCAAGGGATAATAATAACCCTGTTTACTATGCCCAGTATGCGCACTCCCGTATGTGCTCCATCCTGCGCAATCCTGATATCCCCACATTCCATGCGGTTGACAGCTATGACCGCCTGACCGATGAGAAAGAGCTGCTTCTCATGAAGATGATGAGCGAGTTCCCCGGCCTTGTTGCAAAAGCGGCCAAGACCCGCAAGCCCAATACTGTCTCGGATTATATTATCTCACTTGTCAAGCTCTATCACAGCTACTACAATGTCGCGCGTGTCAATAACCCCGATGATCCTGAGCTGACCAATCAGCGTGTCGGCCTTGTTATGGCGCTGCAAATCACGCTGAAAAACGCCCTGAACCTCCTTGGTGTCTCCGCACCGGAGTCTATGTGATGGCGTAAGTAATTGCATATTGTATAAAACACTCGTGGAGCATATCGGTTTCGATACGCTCCACTTTTTGCGCCATTATATGCGATAGGCTGCCTCAACACGTCACAGCAAACGGTGTAGGGCTTCATTCCTGCAAGTAAAATTGACGTCCAGTTTATTCTTAGTTGACTTTCAAAGCTTAAACTGGCATCTGAGGTGAATTTTATGGCGAAATTTGGCGCAGTGCTGCTATGGCTGCTGAAAATTGCGCTTATTTTGTTTGCGCTATGGATCATTGTGCTGCTTGTCAGCGCTCTGCTGGTTGATACGAATACTCAATATGATAAGGTAAGTCCTTATTATCGTTTTCTCTTAAACTCCACCACAGCGGCGATTGTGTGGCTGCTGGGTATTCGCGTGCATATCAGCGGCAAGGAGAATCTGCCCGCAAACGCACGGTTTCTTCTCGTTGGGAATCACCGCTCAAAATTTGACCCTATTCTGACGTGGTATGCGCTGAAAGAGCACACTTTGGCCTTCGCCGCAAAACCGATGTTTACATCACGATTGCGGACGTAGTTCCGGCAGAGGACGTAAAAGCAAGCCGCACCGCCGTGATAGGTGAGCGCGTGAAAAACACCCTGGAAGAAGCCTTGAATAATATGGAGGGAAACATCTATGCAGAACTATGCCATAATATATAATATAATCCCCACGCCGATAATGGACGCGGGGAGACTAACGCGCGTAAGCTGGACACTGTCCTTGCCGGAAATTCATTGACATATTATGATATCACAAGGATAAAGAATTATGCGGCAGTTTTCAGCGTGTTACCGGCACATACAGCCGTCATCATCTCGGGTGGAGATGGCACAATCAATCGCTTTATCAATGACACATCCTTCGCCATTAAGGGGCTGTTGTTCCATTATAAGCCGACTAACGCCACAGTCACGGTGGATGGCGTGCCCCATACATATGAAAGGGTCTGGCTTGCGCCGACTATGAACGGCAGGTTTTACGGCGGGGGAATGATGCCCACACCGGCACAGGATCGCCTGAATCAGCAGCGCACTGTGTCAACAATGGTGTTCCACGGCAGCGGAAAGCTGAAAACGCTTATGATTTTCCCCAGCATTTTCAAGGGTGAGCGTATCGGCCACAATAAACAGGTTGAAATTTTGACCGGCCATGATATTACCGTTGAGTTTGACCGCCCGACCGCCCTGCAAATTGATGGGGAGACCGTGCTGGGCATCACGCAGTATCATGTTACAACCGCGGCAGAAAATTAAGCGCCGCTTTCCAGCGTTATCATAACGACCTCAGGTCTATTATTAACGCGCAGAGGGATAACGCTGTTGCCAAGCCCGCGGCTTACAACCATTGAGGTGTTGCCTACGGTGTACAATCCGGAATCGTATTCTGGGAAAAATCCTTGACCCGGCGCGATAACTCCGCCGATGAACGGCAGGCGTATTTGCCCGCCGTGCGCGTGACCGCACAGCGCCAGATCCGCACCGCCCGCGCAATAGCTCTCAATAAGCTCAGGCCGATGCACCATAAGTATGTTGTATTCGTCCGCGCGGACAAGATTATCCAGCTTGCCGCGTATCATCGCGTCAAAGCCGCGTGCAACGTCCTCACGCGTGGCAAAGTTTGGGTCATCCAGCCCGATTATATTTATCGTGTCGCCATCTTTGACCAGTGCCTCGGCAGTGTCGGACAATATGTGCACACCGGCTTGCGACAGTCCCTCGCGCAGAATCCAGTATTCCATCAGTGCGCCCTCGTGGTTGCCTGTGACGTAGTACACCGGTGCGATTTCCACTGCGCACTGTGCAAACGCGATCGCCGCGTCAATGTCCGTCCGGTTTGAGTCAATCAGATCTCCGGTGATTGCGATTATATCCGGTTCGGCGTCTTTCAGCAGACTGATAAGCACGGCATTGCCATCACCGAAGCTGGCATCGTGCAGATCAGATACCTGTGCAATGCAGAATCCGTTAAAGCCTGACGGTATACGTGCGTCATGAATCGTGATTTCGCTTGTCGTTAGCGCATTGTTGCCCCATATCAGCCAAGCACCCAGCATAAAAAGCGCAATGAACACAGAGCAGATAACGCCTCTGCGCTTTCTGCCGGCTGCATTTTGCATTTTCGCATCATCGCCCATACCGTACCTCCGTTTGCGGGATAAGTCTATTATATTCCACAAGTCAAGAAAAAAGATATGTAATATTGTATGCGCCCCGCCATTATTTGACGAGGCGCATTGTTATCTCATTGTAATGCCTTACCCAACAGGGGAGTATTCACAGCTTTGCGTGCCGCTTTGGAGACCGAGGCTGTTATAGCGGGTATAGGTAAAGCGGCCAAAGTTGGAGATGACAGCGTAATAGGTGTTCACACCGTCAGGGGAGACATAGAATCCATCTGTGCCGACAGCAACGGCAAGCTCAAGCGGGTAATCCTCGGCCCCGTTGGGGTAGATGACCAGACGCGGCGTGTCATTTTCAATAATGACCTTCGAGGTGAATGCACCGCACTGCACACTCATGCCGTAGGTTTGGGAGATGAGCGTGCTGTCACCGGCGTAAAGCTCCCAATTGTTGCAGTACACGGCGTATTTTTGCAGCAGGGTCAACCACTGCTCGCGCATTTCAAATTCGCCCGCGTAATCGCTCAGCCACTGGTACGCACCGACGAGGTCGCCCTCAGCGCACTTGGTGTAGAACGGTCTGGTGAAATCACCGGCGATCTCAGCTCGTTCTATCTGCTCCTTACTGTCTTTATAATTACCCAGCGCGGCAAATTCATCTGCCACGGCCTCGCATATCGGCTTCACGCCCTCCTCAGGGGAGTCGGCGATATTTATCTCTGCGCCGTCCTCGCGCAGGATATCGCGCAGATCGGAGGAAACGCCGTTGCCCAGCGTAGAGAATGAACTCTGCGGTATGTATATAACGCTCTTCTCACCGGCTGTGCTGCTGAAATTAGCGGTTACGCCCTGCATGAAGTATTTCTCCACCACATCACACAGCGCCACAGCGCGCAGATACATACTCTCATCCACCATTTCGGCGCAGTCCTTATAGTTGCCGAGTGCGGCGAACGCGTCACGCGCTTCGAGATAACGTCCGGCGGTCAGAAGTGCGGCAGCCTGGTCATATGCGTCTTTCTTCTGCACATCGAAATATTCGCTTATTGCATCGTTGGCCTCGGCGCACATTACAGCGCTGTCCTTATAATTGCCGAGTGCGGCAAAGCGTTCAGCAGCCTCACGATAGAGCGCTACACCAACGCTTTCACCCTCCACCACGTCTGAGCGCTTCATCCCGATGGAGAGAAGCCCCGCCACATCATCATTTTTAGCACATTCCATCAGATACATGGCACGCTCATAGGGGATCTCCTGGGCGACAATGAGTGCACTGTCCTCATAGTCGCCAAGGGCGATGAACGCGCTTTCCGCTTCGTCATACTTTCCCTCGGCGAGAAGCGTCTGTGCGGTCTCATAATCCGCCTTTATCTGCATCTGGCGCGGCACGGTCATCATGAATACGATGGCTATGATAAGTACCGGTATGAGCACCGCAAGCGCGATAACCAGCTTCTTCGTGTTGGCTTTCTTTTCGGTTTTCTCAGTCTCATCCTGCTGCTTTTCAGCCTCAACACGCTGTGCACTCTCCGTGCGCAGAGAGGATATATTCACATTTTTCAGCGCCGAATACACGCGGCGGCAGTGATGGCACTTGGCCTCCTGCTCTCTGTTGAATGTTCCGCACGCGCACACCCACAGCCCTCTATCATCCATGGGCATAGTGGTGCAGTCACTGCCGTACCGTATGACGTACTGGTGTGCCATATCCTCACTGCCCAGTCCTTCTTCAAGCGTCTGCGGCCTTTTCAGCGCGGCCCATACAGCGCCAGTACCATCCCAGGTGGACTGATCGTCATACACCACCTCGGGTACTGCCAGCTTGAAGCCGCATACATCATCCACAGGCAGGACGATAGCGGCCTTTTTGCCGAAAGTGCCGTCACGTGCAATGGCCAGATTATCATAGACATAGCTAATGCTCTCACCCAGTGCCTCGCCAAGCACGCTCAGTGGTGTTATGCTGACGCGCACGGATTTGAGCTTCTTATCGGATATGCTGATGAACTGGAGCTGAACAAGCTTCCGCTTTGCGGCATTGTCACTCAGCAATGCGCCGGCGCTTATCACGATGGGCGCACCGTCTGCATACAGCATATGCGGCAAAACAAAGCTCTTTTCGTATTTTTCGGCCATGGTATCACCTCATATATGTAATGATTTAACTTTCTCCGTTTATGCTCACGCTTATTCCGTTCACCTCAACGCCCGTGTCGGCGGGGATCAGTATGTATCGGCGGCCGTTTATCACGCGCGTCTCGATAAGATGACTGCTTTCGGCAGGCACATTTATCTTTATCTCCGGAGTCTGGATGCAGAATTTCTTCGCGTCTATAATGTTGTTCGGGTCGAGTGCGGAGTTTTCACCAAACTCCCTTTCACATTCACTGCGGAAGCTCTCTGCTGTGTCCTCGTCAACGCCGCTGTCAATCAGCATTTCGCCGACCTCTCTTATGCTCAGCTCGAGACGGTCAGGGTCTTTAGCCTCCTTGTGCTCAGCAATGCGGGCGCGGATATGCTCATGCACGGACTGTACCACGTCAAAGCTGCAAGCCTTGTCCAGAGCGTCCGCCATTGCAGCGCCGAATGCATCCTTCTGCGCGGGTGCGGACATAAGCTCAGGCGTGCAGAACAGCGCATCAATAAGCTCCTGATGCAGCTCGGCGGGCTTGTGCGTGTAATAGAGAACGTTATAAATATTGGTTGCGCGGGCATCAAAGCAGGGGAACATGAATCCCAGCTCCGGCGCGGCAACGGTCTGTCCGGCTGTGCTCAGGCGAAATTCGCCGCTCTCCGTGCTGTAGCCCAGCTCCGGCACGGCAGAGCGTACCGGACATATGCAGCATACGAAGTATTTGAACACCTCACCGCCATCATCCTGAAATGCACCGTCCCGCCCGTGGTGGGGGACATCATACGCGTCCGCCGCCAGCAGAATGAGATAACCGCTCTCTTCATCGAGTGTGAGGGAGGAAATAATCTTGCTGTATAATTGCGTGCGCGCCTCGCTGTCGTTCAGCAGCTCTTTTTTCAACTGCATGAGCAGGGCGTGTTCTTCGCCTCCGGCGACCTGCGCCGTGGCAAACTCAATGTCTATAAGGTTCTTGCCCAGCGTGCCGGACAACGCCTTTTTCATCAGCGACAAATACATTTCGCCCTCATCATGACTGAGCAGCCCCAATGAGGTTTCAAACTGCGAGACTATCTCCTTAGCGGAGTTTACATAACATCCATATATACCGGAGATCGCGGCTCTGTCCGGCTTCCACCGGCGGCGGATCTCGTTAAGCTCTTTCTGGTTCATTGCGTGCTCCTTTGCTGTGGTAATGCCTGGCAATCTAATTTACATAACAACAATAGTATATTCCATAATGCCTCGGATTTCAAGTATAAGATATCGGCAAACGAAAAAATCAGTTGCTATTTTTCGCATTATGCGTATAATCTTTATTATAAACTGTGCCAAAGGAGGCTATTTATGAAAGCGATAGTCAGCGTGTTTGCGAAGGATTCAAAGGGGATTACTGCATATGTGTCCGCGCTTCTGGCCGAAAAGGAGATAAACATACTTGATATCAGTCAGACCCTCATGCAGGAGTTTTTTGCCATGATAATGCTGGTTGACCTGGCTGACTGCGACACGCCGTTTGATGAGCTGTCGCACTTCCTCCATGAAAAGGGCAGTGAGCGCGCGCTGGACATACACATTCAGCGTCAGGATATCTTTGAGGCTATGCACAGGATTTGAGGATAATATGAGCTACTTGATAAACAGCAGTGAAATACTGCAAACCATAGAGATGATAAACCAGCAGCATCTTGACGTGCGCACTGTAACAATGGGCATTAACCTCCTCGACTGCGCCGACAGTGATATGTCTGTATGCTGCCAAAAGGTGTATGACAAGATATGCCGCCGCGCGGATAAGCTGGTCGAGACAGGCTGTGCCATTGAGCGGGAGTTTGGAATACCCATTGTCAATAAGCGTGTTTCGGTCACGCCGATATCCCTTGTTGCGGCAAGCTGTGTGCAGGATGATTATGTGCCGCTTGCAAAGGCACTCGACAATGCCGCCAAAACTGTCGGCGTGAACTTCATCGGCGGTTTTACCGCGCTTGCGCATAAGGGGCTGACGAACAGCGATGAGCGCCTTATCCGCTCTATCCCGTGCGCATTGACGGAGACGGATTTGGTCTGCTCCAGCGTGAATGTTGCCTCTACACGCGCCGGGATAAATATGGACGCTGTTGCGCAGATGGGTAAAATCGTGCGCCGGACGGCGGATATTGACCCGATGGGCTGTGCTAAGCTGGTGGTGTTTGCAAATGCGGTGGAGGATAACCCGTTTATGGCGGGTGCGTTCCATGGTGTGGGCGAGCCGGAGTGCGTGATTAACGTTGGCGTGTCCGGCCCCGGGGTAGTGGCGCACGCGCTGAAAGCCTGCAAAGGTCAGCCGTTTGACGTTGTGGCGGACACGATAAAAAAGACCGCGTTCAAAATAACGCGCATGGGTCAGCTTGTGGCGCAGGAGGCATCACACCGGCTTGGCGTTCCGTTCGGCGTGGTTGACCTGTCGCTTGCGCCAACGCCCGCAGTCGGTGACAGCGTGGCGGAGATATTGGAGATAATGGGGCTTGAAAAATGCGGCACACACGGCACGACGGCGGCGCTTGCCCTGCTGAATGACGCGGTGAAAAAGGGCGGCGTGATGGCATCCAGCCATGTCGGCGGGCTGTCGGGCGCGTTTATCCCAGTGTCAGAGGACGCGGGCATGATATCCGCTGTGGAGGCGGGCGCACTCACGATCGACAAGCTGGAGGCGATGACCTGCGTGTGCTCTGTCGGGCTGGACATGATCGCCGTGCCCGGTGATACTGATGCAAACACCATTTCCGCCATAATCGCGGATGAGGCGGCGATAGGCATGGTGAACAACAAAACCACGGCGGTTCGCATTATCCCCGCAAAGGGTAAAGACGTGGGTGACACCATAGACTTCGGCGGACTGCTGGGCAGTGCGCCGGTGATGCCACTACATACCGGCTCAGCGGCTGAATTTGTCTCCCGCGGCGGACGCATACCGGCACCGCTGCACAGCTTGAAAAACTAAATTAAACGTAATTATTATATTATATATAAATATAACAAATCGTGGCTGTCTCACGTAAATGGAGACAGCCACGATATTTTATTTGCCGAATATATAGTGCAGCTTTGTCTTGTTGAACAGCGTCACGATTGGGACAACAGCGAGTGTGCCGATTATGAAGTAGAGAATGTTGTGTGCTGTCTGACCGAGCGGGAGCAGGTTTGTGATAAATAGACCAATATACAGTCCCACATGGCTAAAGCACATGAACACCATGGAGTTTTCGCCAATGTATTTCAGCACCCATCTTATAGGTGCAAAAATGCGCGGCTTTTCAAACCAGCGGAAGAAATAAACCCACAGCAGCATGGTCGTGCAGGTGTTGAGATGCGTGAAAGGGACAATGCTCCACACGCCGTTTCTCATGTTGGCGATGAAATTGCCGGTTATGCATATGTAATTTAGCACTGTCACCGTGAAATACAGCGAAATACGCAGTATGTTTGAATCAAGCCACGCTAGCCAATCATCAATTGCGCCGATTATCGTGCGCCCGTGATAGCCGAGGTAGAAGTACAGCACCACGCCGAACGCACAGTCCAGCGCCATCGGCAGACGCACAGAGAACATCTCTGTCCAGTAGTTGCCGACCAACGTAATGCAGACCACGGCCAGCAGCTTTAACCATTCGGGCTTGATGCACTTTTGGATAACGGCGAATATCATTGACGCGCCAAACATCATCGGCAGGAAGTAAAGTGACGGCTCAATCGGAAATGCGCCAGTCGGCATATACAGCACGGAGCGCAGAGGCTCTATGATATCTCTGCCGGAGCGCGCAAACGCGGCCACCCATACCACATAATAGCCAAGGCCGAAAACGTAGTAGGGGAACAGCATTGTGCGCAGCTTCTTGTGCAGCGTGTCGCGCAGTTCGGTCTTTGTGTTGAAAAAATATCCTGCCATAAAGAGGAACGGATGCACGCAAATGGTGGAAACATACTGAAAGAAAGCAAGGCTGATGTCAGAATGAAAGTAATTGACGAACAGCAGACACATCCCGCGCATGGTGTCCAGATGCTCTATGCGCTTTTTCTTATTCATCTCCGGTTTCCTCCTGTTGAATCACTCCTGCATTTTTCAGCGCGTGCATAATGCCGGGTGCAAGCACGAACTGTATCACCGCGCCCGGCAGAGCGGCGGCGAAATAACCTGTCGCCCACACAATACCGGCAGACGCACTCTCGCTAAACAGCACGGCGCCCAGCACACTGCCGACAGCACGCCCGATGACCATCGCTGCAAGCGAGGCAGCATACACCACGCTGCCCTGAAGATGCCCATACAACACGCCCGCGACACCGCCGAGCAGCACACATTCCACAATGCACACAGGCAGCATGGCGGCACTTGGTGTACCGGCGGCAGCGGCAGATAAAGCAGCGGCGCATAGTCCGCACAGCGCACCGTGACCGCCACCGCACACCAGCGCGCAGATAAGTACCGGCAGATGCAGCAGCCCATAGAAGCTGCCGCCGCCCGGAATAATACGCACAGCCAGCTCCAGCACGACAGACAGCGATATGCACACCGCGGTGATCATATTCTTTTTGACCCTTGATAACTGCATATACCCTCCGTGCAGGCTCACAGTACGATAAACTCCAGCGCGCACAGTGCAGCGCTCACGATAAGCGCCGAATAATCACACACACGGAGTATAATACGCTCATTATTGCCAAAATCAACACTTTCCTGATATCCCTGCGCCTCTATTGCCTCTGCCAGCTCTATGGCGCGCGTAAAAGCTGAAACGAATATCGGGATTATAAGCGGCTCAAATGCCTTGGCCTTGTCAAAATAGCTGTTGTTTGCAAGCTTCGCCCCGCGCGCGGTCTGCCCTTTGCGTATAAGCTCTGCTTCCTCAAACAATATGGGGATAAACTGAATGGAGGCCGAGAGAATGATGGCCAGTTCACCGGTCGGTATGCGCAGAAATCTCAGCGGGGAGAGAATACGCTGCATACTCTCGCTCATTTTCAGAGGGGGCGTTGTCGCGGCGAGGATATCACCAAGGCACAAAATAAGCGCTGTGCGCAATGCGATAAAAAAGCCGTTTATTAGCCCTGCCAGGGACGGGGAGAACACCCACCAACTCAGCCACGCATTATTGCGTGTGAAAAAAAGCAGGTTGACCAATAATATGGACACGAGAAGCCCTGTGCTTTGCTTTAAGCGTTTAGTAAACGGCCTCACATCTACCTGCGCAAGGTACACTATCGCGGCCGTGACGGTGACGGCGGCGATAAAACCGGCAACGCTGTCCGTTGCCAGCATGGACACAGCCAAAATGAAAAAGCAGATAAGCTTAACCGTGTCGTTGACCTCATGTATCATTGAACGGACAGGCTGATACATACCCGTTGGGAGGCGTGTCATCTTTGTTTCCTCCATAACAGTATTTTAAGCCGGTCAAGAAGCTGATCATATGAGACGATATTTGCCGGTATATCCACGCCGCGCTCACGCATAAGCTGTGCGCACCGGCGCACCTGCGGCACGGCAACGCCATTGTGCAGCAGGTCATAAAAATCGGAAAAAATGTCCTTCGTGCGGCCATCGCGAATTATCATCCCACCGCGCACGATAAGCACGCGCCGGGCATACCTTGCCAACGCGTCAGCGTCCTGCGACACGAGGATTATTGTAACACCCTGCGCGTTCAGCTCAGACAGCAGCGCATATAGTGCACTCTCGCCGTTGGCATTGATTATATCTGCCGGCTCATCCAGGATAAGCACACGCGGCTGTGCGGCAAGGACAGCGGCCAGCGCAATAAGATACTGCTCACTATCGGAAAACGACAGCGGCGAGCGGGCGCACACTTTATCGTATTCAAGCCCCACCAGCGCCAGCGCCGCCTTTACGCGCTCTGCTGTCTCACCTTTGCCAGCGCCGAGTCTGCGCAGGGTGAAGCCGACTTCACGCTCCACAGTAGTTTCAAAAAGCAGACGCTGAGGACGGTTATACACCACGCCTACTGCGCGTTGAAGCGTGGTGCGGTCGTATTTCTTGCCGTTTATATCGTCTCCGTCAAGCAGGATTTGACCCTGTGTAGGCTTTATAAGGCCGGCCATCAGCTCAATAAGCGTGGTTTTGCCGCAGCCACGTTCACCGATGATGCCTATAAACTCACCGTCGGCTATGTCCAGCGTGACAGCGGACACGGCGCGCACAGCAGCGGCCTGACCAAAGCCAGTATATTCATAATAAACATTGTCCAGCTTTATCGGCATACTGTTCCTCCGTGACCGAAAACCAACCGAGGCTGACCGCTTATATCAGCGCGGCTAACTCCTCCGGCGTGAGCGGGCATTTATCCGGCGCGATGCCCGCATCTAATAGATCATTATATACTCGTGCCGCAAACGGCATGGCGATAGCGGCTCGGCTCATAAGCGCGCGGTCTGAAAGCACGGCGCGCGGCGCATCGTCTGCCAACTTTTCGCCTCTGTGCAACAGGATAACGCGCTCTGCAATCGCGGCATCGTCTGCGTTGTCAGTCAGCAGCAAAATTGCTGTGCCGCGTTTGTTTATACGCTTCAGCATATCCCTCGCTGCGTCCTTTTCAAGTGGGGACAAGGCCGACAGCGCATTGTCCAGCACAATAACATCCGGATCAGCCGCCAGAACACCGGCGAGAACGGTATAAAGCTTGTATAGCGGCGGCAAAAACTGCGGCGCGCGGCGTTCATACCCACGCATACCCACAAGCGCCAGCGCATCACGCGTCAGCACATCCAACCGCGCCTCATCTGCACCGAAGCAGCGAGCAGAAAAGGCAACATTGTCCGCAACATACGGCGAAATTAGCTGAGAACCCAAGTTCTGGAATACAGTCCCACAGCTTTTGCGTATCTGCCACACGCGCTTTTCATCATTCGCATTGTTCCCTGAAATGTGCAGTGACCCGCTTTCTATGGGCAAAAGCACGTTCAAAGCCTTTGCCAATGCGGTCTTTCCGCTGCCGCGCCCACCGAGGATAGACACCATTTCACTCTCATTCACAGAGAAGCTGAGAGAGCAGAGCGCGGGCTGTTTGCTGTTTTGATAGGAGCAGCACAGCTTGTCGGCGCTGATAATCTCCACGGTGTTCACCTCCTGTATGCGGCATGACGGCATACTTCGACATACTAAAATAAAATTATATACTATTTTCGCATTTCAAACAAGACCCCCAGCCGGATTTTTTAAGGTTAGGTTAGGTGGGAGCGAGGGAATGAAATACTTGTGTAAATTAAAATGCAACACAAGGACCGAAACGGGGAGTCACCTACAAAGGCTCTCTTGCCGAATCCACAAGTGTTGCATGAATTTGTTCTACCATCCTCAACGCGAAAAGCAATGGCGAAAAACGGAACGTTGGTGTTGCAGGTTTTGCATACCCTCGCATTGAACAGCAAGGTATATAGCTTATCTTGTAAAAAAACAGAGCTTACGCCGATGCAGGGAACATCAAAAGACATTCAAGCTGCATCCATCAGCTCTGTTATTATTTATTATAACACTCTCTCAACGCGGAAAGCAATAGTAAAACTGCGAAATACCGAAAAATAAAACCGCCCGACATTAAATAGCCGAGCGAGAAATGTTATACTCTTTCGTAATGTGTCCACATACTGTATATCTTTACAGTATGGTTAGCTTCGCACACTTCATATACAAGTCTGTGCTGTGCATTGAAGCGTCTGGAATACAGACCGTCTAAATCACCGACAAGCTTTTCATAAGATGGCGGAGTCTGGAAAGGATTAACCTGCAAGATTTCAATGAGTGCTTTAGCCTTGCCGTCAAGGTGTGCCGCCTTTAGCTTCGGGATTTCTTTAAGCGCAGTCTTAGAGTAAAGAATATCATACATTACCACTCAACCTCGCTGGCCGGGATAAATTCGGAATCCGGTGCAGCCTTCATTTCAAGCAATTTCTCTTTCATCCCTGGTACTGACAGGAGATGAAGCGTTTCCATCATGCCGCGGTAATCCTCCTCGCTGAGGACGACAGCATTACCGTCCTTAGTTGAGATGTTCAACGGTTCGTTGTATTTGATTGTCTGCTCAAGCATGGAGAAAATATTTTGACGGAATTTGGTTATATTAGTATTAAGCATTACAAACGCCCCCTACGTACATTATAGCGTACATTAGCAAAATGTCAACAAGAAAATCCCACAGTCACAAGGACTGTGGGATTTTATAAATTTGGTCGGAGTGCGGAGATTTGAACTCCGGGCCTCTTGGTCCCGAACCAAGCGCGCTACCAGCTGCGCTACACCCCGATGCTCTCACAAAGCTTTTTTATTATAATGATTTGTGCGCCGATTGTCAAGCCTAAAAATTCATTCATGATACGATTATTTTTTAATAGACTTATTTGAAAGGGCTGAGGGATGTAGCCAACGCGATGGATGAAATGCGTTATATCCCGGCAAATGTGAAGAAATTCGGCCATTATCCTAGACTTTGAGGAGAATACAGAATAATTGATGAGGAAAAATGAGCTGCACAGCCGATACTATACCATAACCATAGCGACCATGGCGAAAGTAAGCCCTGTGATGATCATTGCGTTTGCGGCGGCGTTTTACTTTTTGGAATTTCGATTTCTTATCGCGGTTGCGCTTGCCGCGGCTGTACATGAGCTGGGGCATATTATGGCGCTGAGATTGCACGGCTTTGTCATAGGGCGGGTGAGCATCGGTGCACAAGGTCTCTGCATTGATTATTCCGGCACGGGAAGCCGCTGTGCGCACGCGGTAGTTGCGGCGGCGGGGCCGATGGCGGGATTTCTGCTTGCACGCTTGGCCTCCAATGCGGCAAATTTGACCGGACTTGCATGGCTCGAGCTTTTGTCCGGTGTCAGCCTCACACTGACGGTGTTTAATATCCTGCCGCTTCTGCCGCTGGACGGTGGGCGGATAGCGCTTGCGATGCTGTCCGCGCTTGTTGGTGATGCCCGCGCAGAGCGGGTGATAGCGGCAGTGAGCTATGGTGCGGCGGTGATAATTCTCGTTATCGGCACAGTGCATTTTACGCGCGGCGGCGGGGTGCGGCTTCTTGCAATGGGACTGTGGCTTGCAGGCTGCATTTTTACTTGAAAGACGAACGCAGATGGAGTATAATATACTGAATATTTATGTGATAAAGAAAGCGCGGTGACAGTATGGCAGAGCAGAAAACAAATGTTATGCGTATTCTGGAACAGAAAAAGATAAAGTATACGCCGCATGAGTATGCGCACGGCGCTGATGCCGTTGACGGCGTTACCGTTGCGCGTTTGAGCGGGGTTGATGAGGCCAAGGTATACAAAACGCTGGTCACGCGTGGCGCCAGTAAGAACATATTCGTTTTCGTAATACCGGTTGCGGAAGAACTGAATCTTAAAAAGGCGGCGAAATCCGTTGGTGAAAAGTCGATTGCCATGCTGCACGTCAGCGAGATAAACGCAATCACCGGCTATGTGCGCGGCGGCTGCTCACCTGTTGGGATGAAAAAGCAGTATAAAACCACATATCACAGTGACATTCTATCACTGGACACAGTTTTTGTGAGCGCGGGTAAAATAGGCTATCAGATAGAGCTTGCACCGCAGGCGCTTATTGACCTCACGCGCGGCCAGACAGCAGATATAATTATAGAGGATTAACTATCATATGCAAAACAGCATTTTCATAAAAGGTGCGAGAGAAAATAACCTGAAAAATATCGACATTGATATCCCACGCGACAAGCTTGTAGTTGTCACCGGTCTGTCCGGCAGTGGGAAATCAAGCCTTGCATTCGATACTATTTACGCCGAGGGACAGCGCAGATATGTGGAGAGTCTAAGCTCCTACGCGCGTATGTTTCTGGGGCAGATGGATAAGCCGGATGTGGATTATATAGATGGCCTTTCACCCGCAATATCAATTGATCAGAAAACTACGTCTAAGAACCCGCGCTCCACTGTCGGCACGGTGACGGAGATATACGATTATTTGCGCCTTTTGTGGGCGCGTATCGGCATCCCGCATTGCCCCAAGTGCGGCAAGGAGATCCACCAGCAGAGCATAGATCAGATCGTGGATCAGATAATGGCCTTGCCGGAGGGCAGCCGCATACAGATACTTGCGCCTGTTGTGCGTGCGCGCAAGGGTGAGCACGTAAAGGTGCTGGAGGACGCGAAGAAGTCCGGCTACGTTCGCGCGAGGGTGGACGGCAGTATATATGAGCTTACCGAGGAAATTAAGCTTGATAAGAATAAAAAGCATAATATTGAGATAATCGTTGATCGTCTGGTTATAAAAAAGGACATTAACCGCCGCCTGACCGACTCGGCAGAGACGGCGCTGAATCTGGCGGACGGTTTGATGCTGGTGGATATCGTAGGACAGGACACGCAGATATCGTTTTCACAGAATTATGCGTGCGCTGACTGCGGCATTTCTATTGAGGAGCTTACGCCGCGTCTGTTCTCGTTCAACAATCCTCATGGCGCGTGCCCCAAGTGCACGGGTCTGGGCGTTCAGCTTCTTGTTGACCCGATGCTTGTTATGCCCAACGAAAATCTCAGCATTATGGACGGCGGCATTACCGCCAGCGGCTGGGGCAACGTCAAGGGCGATTCGATATCGAGGATGTATTTTGAGGCGCTGTCAAAGCGGTATCATTTCAAACTCACCCAACCGATAAAGGAGCTTTCCAAGGAGGCTGTCAATGCCATCCTCTACGGCACCAAGGGAGAGCCGCTTCAGCTTCGCTATGAAAAGGGTGAGGGCTTCGGCATTATCAAGCGTGAGTTTGAGGGTATAATCCCGAACCTTGAGCGCCGCTATATGGAGACGCAAAGCCCTGCCATGCGCGCGGATATTGAGGAGTGTATGTCGGAGACGCCGTGTCCTGCCTGCGGTGGCAAGCGCCTGAAAGCGTCTGCTCTCGCCGTGACGGTCGGCGGACTGAATATTGCGCAGTTTACGGAGCTGTCGGTCTTAAAGGCGCTGGACTTTATCGACAAACTGACGCTTACGGAAAAAGAAACGCTGATTGCGGAGAGAATAATAAAGGAGATACGCTCACGTCTGAGCTTCCTTTCGGATGTTGGCTTGGGGTATCTCACGCTCTCGCGTTCGGCGGCTACGCTTTCAGGCGGTGAAAGCCAGCGCATCCGTCTTGCAACGCAGATTGGGTCAAGCCTAATGGGTGTGCTGTATATCCTTGATGAGCCGAGTATCGGCCTGCACCAGCGCGATAACAGCAAGCTCCTTGCAACGCTTGCCAACCTGCGTGACCTTGGCAACACGCTTATCGTTGTCGAGCACGATGAGGACACTATGCGCGCGGCAGATTATATCGTGGATATCGGTCCGGGCGCGGGTGTAAACGGCGGCAGAGTTGTGTGCGCCGGCAGTATAGATGATATATGCGCCTGTGAGGAATCTGTGACAGGCCAGTATCTCAGCGGGAAAAAGAGCATACCTGTTCCGGCACAGCGCAGAGCGGGCAGCGGAAAGAAGCTGCTTATACGCGGTGCGCGGGAAAATAATCTGAAAAATATTGATGTGGAAGTTCCGCTGGGAAAGATCGTGTGCGTCACGGGCGTTTCCGGCAGCGGCAAGTCCTCTCTGATAAATGAGATACTCTACAAGACCCTTGCGGCGGAGAAAAACCGCGTAAAGGCCAGGCCGGGTAAATGTGACGGTATAGACGGCCTTGAATATGTGGACAAGGTTATTGCTCTTGACCAAAGCCCGATTGGGCGCTCACCGCGGTCAAATCCGGCGACCTACACCGGTGTATTTAATGATATACGTGAGCTGTTTGCGTCCACACAGGATGCAAAGCTACGCGGCTATAATCAGGGCAGATTCTCGTTCAATGTAAAGGGCGGGCGCTGTGAGGCGTGCGCGGGTGACGGTCTGGTGAAGATCGAGATGCACTTTTTGCCGGATGTGTATGTGCCGTGCGATGTTTGCGGCGGCAAGCGCTATAACCGCGAGACGCTTGAAGTAAAGTATAAGGGCAAGAGCATTGCCGATGTGCTGGATATGACGGTTGAGGAGGCGTGCACCTTCTTTGCCAGTCATCCCAAGATACTGGGCAAAATCAAAACGCTTTATGATGTTGGCCTCGGCTATGTCAAACTGGGCCAATCAAGCACGACGCTGTCCGGCGGTGAGGCACAGCGCGTAAAGCTGGCAACGGAGCTGTCAAAGCGCAGTACCGGCAACACAGTTTATGTCCTTGATGAGCCGACGACAGGTCTGCACATTGCAGATGTGCACCGCCTGATAGATATCCTTGACCGCTTTGCGGACGCGGGAAACACTGTAATTGTGATAGAGCATAATCTGGACGTTATAAAGATAGCAGACCATATCATTGACCTCGGCCCAGAGGGCGGCGACGGCGGCGGTGAGCTTGTGTTTGAGGGCACACCGGAGGCGTGTGCCGAGTGCGAAAGAAGCTACACCGGCCAGTATCTCAAACCGCTTTTGCAGCAGAAATAAACGTTAAAAAGGAGGCGCGGACGCGTGGAACAGAATATGGAGCTTTTTGAGGTTTCGGGTACGATAGAATCCGTTATCTATAAAAATGAAGAAAACGGCTATACTGTCCTGCGTCTGCGTGATGGTGACGGGGAGCTGGTAACGGTTGTCGGGTGCTTCCCCTATGCCGCAGCGGGCGAGTCGATGATAGCCAGCGGAGCCTGGGTCAACCACAGCGTCCACGGCAGACAGTTCAAGGCGGAGTTTGCACAGCGCCTTCTGCCGACAAGCGCCTCTGCAATATATGATTACCTCGCAGGCGGCACGGTAAAGGGCATTGGCCCTGCCACTGCTGCACTTATCGTTGACCGCTTCGGCGATAAGACGCTGGATGTGCTGGAATCCGCACCGGAAAAGCTTGCCCAGATAAAGGGCATAAGCCACGATAAGGCAAAACGGATGTCAAACGATTTTCGCCGTCAGGTCGGTGTGCGGCGCATAATGGAGTTTGTCTGCTCTTTTGGCATAAGGCCTATACTCGCCATGCGTATGTACAAGTTCTACGGCGATGAGGCGCTGGAGCTTCTGCGCGCCAACCCCTACATATTGTCCACAAACCATATCGGCGGCAAGTTCTCTGAGGCGGACGCGCTCGCCCTTGAAATGGGACTGGACGGAAACGACAGGAACAGAATAAACGCCGCCGCGCTGTTTGAGCTTCGGCATAATCTGAATAACGGTCACTGCTTCATCCCACAGGAGAAGCTTGCCGCTGTCACGGCAGAACTGATATCAGTCGATATTGATGATGTTGAAAACGGCATTGCCGAGCTTATTGAGACAGGGCAAGTGATATATGAGGAGATCGCCGGCTGTAAAGCCTGCTATCTGCCCGAAATATATGAGGCGGAGACTGACGCGGCGCAGCAGCTTGCGCGTATGTGCCGCAATAAATTCCACGAGGATATTGACATTGACGCGCTTATAAAGCGCATTGAGAGACAGCAGGGCATAAAATACGCTCCCTTGCAGCGGCAGACGCTGTCTCTTGCGCTGGAAAACCAGCTTGTTGTCATCACCGGCGGCCCCGGCACAGGTAAAACAACGTCTATCCGCGCGATACTTGCCATGTTTAATGAGCTTGGGCTGAATACGCTCCTAACTGCCCCGACAGGCAGAGCGGCCAAGCGCATGAGTGAGCTGAGTGGCGAGGAAGCGGTGACAGTACACCGCTTGCTGGGTGCAAAGTTTGCCGAGGATGGCGAGAGGGTTGTGTTCACAAAGGATGAGAGCGACCGCCTTGAATGTGGCGCGGTGATTCTGGATGAGTGCTCTATGGTGGATATCACGCTTATAGATGCACTCCTCCGCGCACTGCCGGATGATGCGCGGCTTGTGATGGTCGGCGATGCGGATCAGCTGCCGTCAGTGGGGCCAGGCAACGTGTTCTCTGCGGCGATAAGAAGCGGCGTTGTGCCGACCGTCAAGCTGACGGAGATATTCCGCCAGAATGAGGGCAGCCGCATAGTCAGCAATGCCCATATGATAAACAGGGGCGAACACCCAAACCTCTCAGAGAATAAGGGGGACTTTTTCCGCCTGAAGCGGCTTCAGGCAGCAAGCGCAGTCGAGACTGTGGTGGAGCTTTGCTCTGTCCGTCTGCCGAATAAGATGGGCATACCCTCAACGGATATTCAGGTGCTTTCACCGACCCGCAAAGGCGAACTGGGCACGAAGAATCTCAATATGCAGCTACAGCGCACGCTCAACCCGCCTATGGACGGTAAGCGCGAAAAGCTTTTCGGTGACATCACCTTCCGCGAGGGTGACAGGGTGATGCAGATAAAGAATAACTATGATATCCTGTGGCGAAGCGAGGATAATAAAACCGCGGGGAGCGGGATATATAACGGAGATATCGGTCATATTGTGTCCATTGATCCGGATGCAGAGACCGTGATGGTCAATTTTGATGGGCGGCTTGCTGTGTATGCGTTCGATTCCCTGCTGGAGCTGGAGCACGCATGGGCAATGACTGTGCATAAATCGCAGGGCAGTGAGTATCGCGCCGTGGTGCTGGCGCTCAGCCCGTCAACGCAGATGCTTTTGACGCGTGACGTTATCTATACCGCTGTGACGCGAGCAAAGCAGCTTTTGATACTTGTCGGTGATGATGAGACAGCCTTTCGAATGATAGATAACTATCGCCAGTCCAGACGCTATACGGCACTGCGCGTCAGACTGCGCAAGCTGTGCGGTGTGGCGTGATGAAGCTGACAGAGAAGCTCTTGTGGCTGATGTATCCGCCGCGCTGCCCGTTCTGCCACCGCTTTCTTGACGGTGCAATGGCCATTTGCCCGCAGTGTGAGGTGCGTCTGCCGTATATTCCGGAGGGGATGCTTGACCGCGTGTCGGGTAATGTTGACGCGTACTATTCCGTGCTCATGTACAAGGGCAATGTGAGAGAGTCGATACACCGGTATAAGTTCGGCGGGCTTTCGCTGTATGCGGGGATATATGCGCCGCTTATGTGCCAATGCGCGGATGAAAACGAACTTGACGCGGATATTATCACATGGGTGCCGCTGAGCGCGCAGAGAAAGCGCAAGCGCGGCTACGATCAGGCCAAGCTGCTGGCAGAGCCGCTTGCTGAGTATATTGATGTGCCGTGTGTACCGCTGCTGAAAAAGATACGCAACAATCCGGCGCAGTCAGGCGCGGCAAGCGTTGAGGACAGACACCGGAACGTGAAAGGCGCATATCGTTACGCAGGAGCGGGTGCGCTGGATGGTAAGCGAATTATATTGGTCGATGACGTTGTTACGACCGGTTCAACACTTGAAGAGTGCGCAAGAGTGCTCAAAGAAAATGGCGCGGGGCAAATATTAGCATTGACGTTTGCGTGTGCTATGGATTAAAATATAAAAAAGTAGTAACTAGGAGATGCCGCATGAATTTATTTGAAAAAGATATAGCAGTTGACTTGGGAACAACATCCACGCTTATTTTTGAACAGGGCAAAGGCGTTGTTATGCGTGAGCCTACTGTTGTCACGGTGGACAAGTTTTCCGGCAAGATCCTCAAGGTCGGCCAGGAGGCACAGAGACAGCTTGGCCGCACGCCGGCAAACACTGTGGCGCTGCATCCTGTAAATGCCGGTGTTATCTCCGACTATGAGATAACGGCTCGTATGCTGCGTGAGCTTATAAGCCGCGTTACCTCGTTTAGCTTCTTTAAGCCGTGTATTCTCGCGTGCGTGCCCAGCAGCATAAACGGTGTTGAGGAACGCGCCGTTATTGATGCCTGCATTGAGGCCGGTGCGCGCAAGGTATATCTCCTTGAATCCGCTGTGGCAACTGCACTCGGTGCCGGTGTGGACATTTCAAAGCCGAACGGACACCTGGTGATAGATATCGGCGGCGGCACGACTGAGATCGCCGTTGTATCTGCCGGCGGCGTTGTGGAATGTGAGTCTATTAAGACCGCAGGCGGCAGCTTTGATGAAGCTATCGTCCGCTATATGCGCGAAAAGTACCAGATGAAGATAGATGTGAACGCTGCAATGGAGATAAAGCACAGCATAGGCTGCATTATGCAGCGCCCCGATGTCGGAATTGAAACGGTAAAAGGGCAGAGCCTCAGCAACGGCACACCGATGAGCGTTGAGGTGAACTCTACAGAGCTTATAGAGGCGTTTGTTGAGCCGATGAATATTATCCTTGAATCCATATTCCGCGTGATGGAGCGCACAGTGCCTCAGCTTGTCGGTGATATCGGCGATAACGGCATAATCATGTCCGGCGGCGGCAGTCTCATATATGGTATTGACCGTCTTATTGAGCGTAAAACGAATATCCGCACCGTTGTTGTGGACGATGCAGTGTCGTGTGCGGCTTATGGCGCGGGCAAGATGCTGATGCACCTTGAAGATATGCAGGACGGTATGATGAACTTCTACAGAAAGAGACAGCTTCGCGGCTGATACATATTAAGCTTGAAAGGGGACTGACATATGAATATCAAAAGCCTTTTCAAAAAAGAGAAAAAGCAGACGCTTTGTTCCGTGGTCATTGTTGCGGCGGGATCTGCACAGCGCATGGGCGCGGACAAGCTGCTGATGGAGCTTGGCTGTATGCCGGTGCTGGCAAGAACGCTCCTCGCCTTTGAAAACTGCGACATTGTTGATGAGATAATCGTCGTCACGCGCATGGAGAAGGTGGAGGAAGCAGCCGCACTGTGCAAAAAATATGGCATCACCAAGGCGGCAAAGGTCATTCGCGGCGGAAAGACGCGTATGGAGTCTGCGCTTGCCGGCGTGTCCGAGGTCAAGAGCGGGGCAAAGCTTATCGCCATTCATGATGGCGCGCGTCCCTTGGTCACGGATGAGGTCATACGCCGCACGGTTGACGCGGCGGAGATATATATGGCCGCTGTACCCGCCATTTGCAGCACCGACACGCTGAAAGCCACTGATGAAAACGGCGTTGTTATCGGCTCTGTTGACCGTGAGCATACAGTGAGGGTGCAGACACCGCAGGTGTTTGACGCTGACCTTATCAAGGGCGCGCTGTCAAAGGCTGTCAGTGACGGATTGACGCTTACGGATGACTGCTCGGCAGTTGAGATAATGGGCGTAAAGACGCACACTGTACAGGGTGATGAGGATAACATCAAGCTTACCACCCCGCGTGATGTGCAGCTTGCAGAGCTTATATTGAAAAGCAGAGGAGATTATAATGAGGATAGGACACGGATATGACGTCCATCGCCTTGTAGAGGGGCGAAAGTTAATTCTGGGCGGCGTGGATATCCCCTTTGAAAAGGGCTTGCTTGGCCACTCCGATGCAGACGTGCTTACCCACGCGCTTATGGACGCGCTTCTCGGTGCGGCGGCGCTGGGCGATATAGGCAAGCTTTTTCCGGATAATGACGATGCCTTTTTAGGTGCGGACAGTATCGAGCTTCTAAAGCGCGTGTGCGCCATTATTTCCGACAATGGCTACACCATATCCAATGTGGACTGCACCATCCTTGCCCAACGGCCAAAGCTTGCACCGCATATTACCGCAATGCGTGAAAATCTCTCGCGCGCTATGGGGGTGCAGATTTCACAGGTCAGCGTTAAGGCCACAACGGAGGAGCATCTGGGCTTCACCGGTGAGGGACTTGGCATTGCCGCGCACAGCGTGGTGCTTTTGGAGTGATGGCAGGACAGGCACATACGGCATAAGATATATTGTATCTGTGCCAATGGCAGTTTTGGTTATAATTTATATGTGCATTATAGGCACACACAGGGTATAGATATGCTCTGCGTGTGCCTTTTTGCTTGGCTAATCTGGTATAAATGGGGTTTTGATATGACTCAATATCTGATAATGTGCAGGTCGCTGACCTTTGCGCAGCGCGCGCAGAAGCAGCTTGAAAGCATTGGCATATCTGCAACCGTGGTGAAAGCGCCGCAGGGACTGAACACGAGCGGGTGCGGATACGCTGTCAGCGTGCACCGCCGCATAAGTGAGGCCGTTTCATACCTCAGCGGCAAGGGCACGATAAGCGGCAAGATCTTTCGCCAGACCGAGCGCGGCGACTATGTTGAGGTAAGGGTATGATCTATCTCGACAGCGCCGCGACAAGTCTGATAAAACCGGCGGGGGTGGAGGCGGCTGTTGTGCGCGCAATGCGCACAATGGCAAGCCCGGGGCGCGGCGGGCACGCGCCGTCACTTAAAGCGGCGGAGGAGGTGTATCTGTGTAGAGAAGCCGCGGCAAGGCTGTTCGGCATGGAGGACAGCAGCCGCGTTGTTTTCACATCAAACGCCACACACGCGCTCAATATCGCGATACGCTCTATCATAAAGGGCGGGGAAAAGGTGGTGATAAGCGGGTTTGAGCACAATTCCGTCACGCGTCCGCTCACTGCGCTGGGGGCTGATATTCGCGTTGCTGGGACAAAGCTTTTTGACCCCGCGCAGGCACTCAATGAATTTCAGGACGAGATAAAGGGCGCAAAGTTTGTTGTTTGTACGCAGGTTTCAAACGTGTTCGGTTATATTCTGCCGGTTTATGAACTGGGGCGTATGTGCGCGGAACGCGGAATCCCCTTTATTGTGGATGCATCCCAGTCTGCCGGAATACTGGATGTGGACATAAAGCGCCTCAAGGCAGACTTTGTCGCAATGCCGGGGCATAAGGCGCTGTTTGGACCGCAGGGGACAGGTATACTGCTGTGTGTGCGGGATGCAAAGCCGCTGCTGCATGGCGGCTCCGGCTCTGACAGCATTGAACAGCATATGCCCGACTATCTGCCGGACGCGCTGGAGGCAGGAACGCATAATGTGTGCGGCATTGCAGGTCTTCGCGCGGGGCTGGAATATATCGAGAAAAAAGGAAGAGAGAATATACACCGCCATGAGCGGGATTTGCTTGCACAGATGGTTGACTGCCTTTCGGATGAACCGGACATTGAGATGTTCACGGGCAATGCTGATGTGCAGTGCGGTGTGCTGTCTGTACGGTGCAGGTATATAAACTGCGAGGAGCTTGCCGCGCGTCTGGCGCAGAGGGGTGTTTGCGTGCGCGCAGGGCTGCATTGTGCGCCGCGCGCGCATATCAGCGCGAATACGCTCGACACCGGCACGGTGAGATTCAGCTTTTCACCGTTTATATCGGCGGGTGAAATACACACAGCCGCGTGTATTCTAAAAGAAATTGTAAACGACGCCAAAAACAAAGTGTAAACAACAATTTAACCTGTTGCCTTTTTTGCGGTTTGGGATTATAATAATCCAATAAACATAATGGATAATTGTGCAATAAAAACGAAGGGTACCCTTTTATGGAAGTAATCAGCAGCGGCTTGTCAAAGGCAACTAAATATCTGATGACTATGGGCATATCGGATTTTGTCGATATACTTTTAGTTGCTTTTCTTATTTATAAATCAATATGGTTTGTCAGAAAGACCAATTCCAACAATATCGCCAAGGGTATAGTGCTGCTTATTGTTGCGCTGTGGCTCTCCTCGGAGGAGATTTTGGGGTTGACGATGATCAACTATCTCCTGCGCAAGGCTGTGGAATTGGGGCTGATAGCGCTGCTGATTCTCTTCCAGCCGGAGCTGAGACGTTTGCTGGAGCGGATGGGAAGCACCTTTTCCAATGGCCGCGCCACCAGCAGCACAGTGCTGGAGGAGGCAATCGAACAGACGGTGCAGGCGTGTGCGGATATGTCCGCCTCGCGTACCGGCGCGCTGATAATATTTGAGCGCGGCGTTAATCTCACCCACATCATGAGCACCGGCACAGTTATCAATTCCTCCGTATCCGGGGAGCTGTTGAAGAATATCTTCTTTAATAAAGCACCGCTGCACGATGGCGCAGTCATTATCCGCGATGCAAAAATCGCTGCCGCAGGCTGTGTCCTGCCGCTGACACAGCTTACCAATCTCAGCAAGGATTTGGGTATGCGCCACCGCGCGGGCATCGGCATGAGTGAAAACTCCGATGCAGTTGTCGTCATCGTGTCGGAGGAATCCGGCGCGGTCTCCGTGGCGATTGACGGTATGCTGAAGCGGCATCTGTCGCCTGAGCGCCTGAACGATATCCTCCATGCAGAGCTGGTTTTGCCGGAGGAAGACAGCGGCAACGGCTTTGTCAAGTACGTTAAGAAATATCTCAACAGACTGAACAGAATCCTAAAGGAAGAGGATGGGCATGATGAAAAAACTATATGACAGCCGCTCTTTCTGGATGATAGTGTCGCTTCTGGCATCGCTTGCGATATGGGTGTATGTCACCAGTATGGAATCCACAGAGTTTACCCAGACCTTTTACGGCGTTGAGGTAGAGCTTGTAGGCGAAGATAATTTGCGCGACAATAAGAATATGGTCATTACCGACCTTGATACCTCCACCGTTACCGTGCGCATCACGGGGCCGCGCCGCATTGTTGCGGGGCTTGATGCCTCCGACCTTAAAGCGTGCGTTGACGTCAGCAAGCTGTCCCGCTCTGCCTATACGACACAGCAGTACTATATCTCCTATCCGGACGGTACTGACACAACCAATATAAACGACTCCAATAAATCACCCAGCACTGTCAGCTTTATGGTGTCGCCCCTCAACACCAAGACCATACAGGTCAGGGGCAGCTTTGACGGTTCCCTTGCGGAAGGGTACACCGCCGAGACGCCGGTGTTTGAGCCGGCAACAATAACCGTGGCCGGTGCAGATGCAAACCTTAAAGATGTGTCCTATGCGTGGGTCACATTCGGCAAGGATAATGTTGACAGCACCTATAAGGTTGAAACCGGCTTCACGCTGATGAATGAGCAGGGGGAGGAGTGTTCAACGGTTGGCCTTACCTGTTCGGAGGATGTGGTCACGGCAACACTGCCGCTGCTTCTTGTCAAGGAAGTGCCGCTGTCTGTCGATGTTATTGAGGGCGCAGGCGCGACAAAGGCGAACACCAAGATAAAGATCGAGCCTGACAGAATTACCCTTGCCGGTGATTCGGCCACGCTGACAGGCATGAACAAGCTTGTGCTGGACACGATAGATCTCAGCGATTTTGAAAAGACGTTCAGCATGACCTATACCATCCCCATAGATAATGAGATGAATAACCTCACCGGTGTCACAGAGGCGAAGGTCACGGTTGAAATAGTCGGCCTTGAGACGAAGATATTCAAGGTGAAGAATATCTCCTGCATAAATGTCACCGAGGGATACACCGCCGAGATTATATCCGAGAGCATTGATGTTGTCATGCGCGGCACGGCGGAGCAGCTAAGCCAGCTTAAAGGCGATAATATCCGCGCTGTGGCAGACCTGACGGATTATAACGAGTCTACGGGTCAGTTTATGCCAAGTGTCAAGATAATTGTTGATGGCTCAACCGAGGTTGGCGCTGTCGGAGAAAATACAATATCCATTGAGATAAAGAAAGCGTAGGAGGCGTAGATGACAAACGAGGGTGTAGTAACCAAGCTTATGCCCGGCAAAATGGCCGAGGTTGCTGTGACACGTGCCACGGCCTGCGGCGGAAGCTGCAGCAGCTGTGAGGGCTGTATGTATGAGCGTGAGATGAAAGCCGTTGCAAAGAATCTGGTCGATGCAAAGCCGGGGCAAAAGGTCGTTATTGAAAGCCGCACATCGGTGATTTTCAGTGCCGCATTTCTGGTGTATGTAATGCCGATGGTGTTCTTTGTGGCCGGATATGCGCTGGCATATCTCCTGGGCGCGGGCGAGGGGCTGTGCATTGCCGTCAGCTTCATTATGCTGGTGCTCAGCGGTGCACTGCTTGTGATTACACAGCGCCAAAAGAAGGACAAGACCATAGACTTTAATATTATCGAGATTTGCGAGGGTGATGGCGATGATTAAAAGCATGACAGGCTACGGCAGTGCAAAGGGTGTGTATGATGGGGTTGAAATCTCCGTTGAGCTGAAAAGCGTCAATAACCGCTATCTTGACACCTCTGTTAGACTGCCCAGAAGCTTCATTTTTGTGGACGATGCTGTTAAATCCGTCGTGCAGGAGCATATCAGCCGCGGCAAGGTCGATGTCTATGTCAGCATTGATACGTCAGCCACGAATGATACCGTCGTAAAGGTGAATGAGCCGCTTTTGCGCAGTTATATGGAGGCTATTGACCATATCGCGCAGGAGTATTCACTACCTAATGACCTAACCGCCATGAGCGTAGCCAGAATCCCCGACGTTTTGAGTGTGGAGCGCCGTGACGCTGTTGCGGAGGAAATCGCCGTGGCAGTGAAAGAGGTTGCAGAGAAGGCACTGTGCGACTTTGACGCTATGCGTCTGCGCGAGGGCAAGAAGCTGCGCGATGATGTTCTCTCACGCGTGGACACGATAGAGACGCTTGTCGCCACGGTTGAGCGCGAAGCGCCCAAGACCGCCGCAGCTTACCGCGCAAGGCTTGAACAGAAAATGGCAGAGGTTCTTGGCGCAGCGGGCATTGATGAAAACCGCATCCTTGCCGAGGCGGCCTTATTTGCCGATCATATCGCAGTCGATGAGGAAACCGTCAGATTGCGCAGTCATATGTCCCAGATGAGGACGCTTATGAACGGCGCTTCTCCCATAGGAAAAAAGCTGGACTTCCTTATTCAGGAGTTTAACCGCGAGACGAACACCATCGGCTCAAAATGCCAGAACTCAGACGTCGCCCATGTGGTGATAGACATTAAATCCGAGATAGAGAAAATCCGCGAACAGATACAAAATATCGAGTAGGGCGTTGCGGATGAAGCTTGTTAATATAGGATTTGGCAATCTTGTTTCGGCTGGGCGTATAATCACGATTGTCAGCCCTGAATCTGCGCCGATAAAGCGCATGATACAGGATGTGCGTGAAAAAGGGCTGTTGATAGATGCCTCTTTCGGCCGAAGCACGCGGGCTGTCATCGTTATGGACAGCGGAAACGTCATATTGTCTGCATTACAGCCGGATACGCTGGCTGCCAGAATACAGTCTGAGGACACAAATGATGGTGAGGAGGATAAGGGGAATGAATGAAAAAGGAAGGCTGATAGTTATATCAGGGCCATCCGGCGCGGGAAAGGGAACAGTTGTCTTTAAGGCCATAGAGGGGCGCGACAATGTCAGCTTTTCCACGTCTGTCACCACACGCAAGCCGAGACCGCATGAGGTTGACGGCAGGGAATACTTTTTTGTCGACCTTGACCGCTTTAAGGAGATGGTCGAGAATGACGAGCTTCTTGAACACGCAGTGTATGTGGCCAACAGCTACGGCACACCGCGCAAGTACGTTGAGGACAAGCTGAACGCGGGCTTTGACGTGATTCTTGAAATTGAGGTGCAGGGTGCACGGCAGATCAACGAGAAAATGCCGGAGGCAGTGAAGATATTCATCATCCCGCCCTCTATGGAGGAGCTTAAGCGCCGCCTTGAATCACGCGGCACAGATACGCCGCGCGCTGTCGAGGCCAGACTTATCCGCGCCAGACAGGAGTATCAGGAGGCAGATTTTTATGATTACATCATCATCAATGATGATGCAGATAAGGCAGCCGCCGAGCTTGCGGCAATCATGACTGCCGAGCGCTGCCGTGCCGCAGGGCGTGAGCAGCTTTTGAAAGACCCACAATAATATATTACTGCGATTGCAGAAGAATGGAGAACGATTATTATGATGCTTTATCCCCCCGTTGCAGAGCTTGTTGAGAAAACCGGCAGCCGCTACCAGCTTGTGAACCTTGTCGCACGCAGGGCACGCCAGATATCCTCTGATGCCGAAGAAAAGCAGCTTCCTCTTGAGAAGAAGCCCGTTTCTGCCGCCATTGATGAGGTTTTCACCGGCAAGCTTTCCATAAAGTAATAGAATGATATTCAACAGAGTCGAATGTCTGCCGACAGACGGCAGAGGTTCGACTCTCGTCTGATTATTCAAGCAGGTTAAAATGCCACGCTTGCGCGTTTATTGATTATTGTCGGCTAGGGGTGATGGCTCTGATCGTGTTATACGCAAAAATCGCGGTTTCAGCCGCCACATATTGGATCGACAGACCTTACGACTATCTTGTACCGCAGGAGCTTGCCGACAGGATCAAGGTTGGTATGCGCGTGTATGTCCCCTTTGGAAAGGGGAACAGGCGCAGCGAGGGGATAGTCCTTGCGCTTTTAGATCACAGTGACTATGACAAGGTAAAGCCGCTGCTTGCCGTGATAGACGATGAACCGGTGCTGAGTGCGGAAATGGTGAAGCTGGCGCTTTTTATGCGCAACCGCTTTTTCTGCACAGTTTATGACGCGGTAAAATCTATGCTCCCTGCCGGATTGTGGCTGGGTGATGACGGCAGTGCGCGCATTGGTGACAAAACCATCGAGATGGCGCGGCTATGCGTTCCAACGGGTGATGCCGCGCAGATTATAGAGCAGAAGCGCCGCAAAGCGCCGATGCAGGCAAATCTGCTGGAGATGCTGTGCTCGTTTGAAGCGCTGTCAGTTGCTGACCTTCTGAGGCACACCGGTGCGTCAAGGCAGTCATTAAAGGCACTTGTCAAGGCCGAATATGTCGAGCTTTATAAGCGCGAGATTTTTCGCCGCCCTGAAATTTATGTAGGTGAGCTCACGCCGCTTCCGGTGCTGAGCGAGGCGCAGGAAAATATCTTCCGCCAGCTTGAAGAACTGCTGTCTGCCGGTGAAGCGCGTGCGGCACTGCTGCACGGCGTTACAGGCAGCGGTAAAACCAGCGTCTATATCCACCTTATCAGCCGCTGTCTTGAAACAGGGCGCGGCGCACTGCTGCTCGTGCCGGAAATTGCCCTCACACCCCAGATGATTAAAACCTTTTCATCACATTTTGGTGATGAGATCGCGGTTCTGCACAGCCGCCTTTCGCCGGGCGAACGCTATGACGAATGGAAGCGCGTGAAAAGGGGCAAGGCGCACGTTGTTATAGGTACGAGGAGCGCGGTGTTCGCGCCGGTCGAAAATCTTGGCCTTATCATAATTGATGAGGAGCAGGAGGAAAGCTACAAATCCGATAATGCCCCACGCTATAATGCCCGTGATATCGCGCGTTACCGCTGTGCCCACGCTGAATGTATGATGCTGCTTGGCTCCGCCACGCCGGATATCACTACGCGCTATAATGCCCAAATCGGCAGATATAAATATCTCCGCCTTGATACGCGCTATAACGCAATGAAGCTGCCTGATGTGCGCATTGTCGATATGAAGCGGGAGCTTCGCCGCGGTAACGGCGGCAACATCAGCTCCGTACTGCGTGACGAGCTGGCCAATAATATCGATAAGGGAGAGCAGAGCATACTGTTCCTCAATCGCCGCGGCACGAACAAGCTTATAAGCTGTGGTGAATGTGGCTACACTTATAAATGCCCGCGGTGCAGTGTGTCGCTTACCTACCACAGCTCCAACAAGCGCCTTATGTGCCACTACTGCGGATACTCGCAATGGGTCGATGATTCATGTCCGGACTGCGGCGGCCAGCTAAACTATATCGGTTCAGGCACACAGGCGATTGTGGAGGAGCTTCAGCAGCTTTTTCCTGATAAGGAGATACTCCGTGTGGATACGGACTCCGTTGCGCCGGTTGGTTCACATGAGCTGCTTTTTGAGCGCTTCAAGAACGAAAATATCCCCATTATGGTCGGCACGCAGATGGTCACCAAGGGGTTAAATTTTGAGAATGTTACACTTGTGGGCGTAATTTCCGCAGACCAGAGCCTGTACGCTGGTGATTATCGCGCCAGTGAGCGCACATTTGACCTTATCACGCAGGTCGTAGGCCGCAGTGGACGCGGTGCAAAGCCCGGGCGCGCGCTGATCCAAACCTTTACGCCGGATAATGAGACCATTATGCAGGCAGCAAAGCAGGACTACGAGGATTTTTATCGTGCTGAGATTGAAATGCGCAAGCTTCATGCGCTTCCGCCGTTTGCACAGTTGTACGCAGTAACAGCCTCCGGCACGGATGAAGAACAGGTCGTGAATACCTGCCGCTATATTAGAAGCTTTTTTGACACGATGCTACGTGGTGAGGCGGGCTGTGTGGTCTTAGGGCCGACACCGCTTGCCGTTGTGCGCGTGAACAATCGCTATAGATACAGAGTCAACATACGCTGTGCCGAGTCGCGCCGCATACGCGAGCTGCTTGAACGCATTGTGACAGAGTGCAGCATAGATAAGCGCTTTAAGGGAGTGTCCATATATGCGGACAATGATCCCTCAGATTAAATAAATAGGAGAAAACAATGGCACTGAGAAACATATTGACAAAAGAACAGCCCACGCTTTATAAAAAAAGCCGCACAGTCACTGATTTCAACGGAAGACTTGCACAGCTTCTCGATGATATGACGGAGACGCTTGATGCCTCCGGCGGTGTCGGTCTTGCTGCGCCTCAGGTGGGCGTACTGCGCCGCGCGGTACTCGTCATTGAGACAAAT
This sequence comes from uncultured Oscillospiraceae bacterium, assembly GCA_964495355.1. Taxonomy (GTDB): domain Bacteria; phylum Bacillota; class Clostridia; order Oscillospirales; family Oscillospiraceae; genus Limivicinus. The sequence continues at coordinate 13,775 of CAZBVU010000008.1, read as the reverse complement.
GTACCCGAGGGTGAGGATGAGTATGTTATTGAGCTTATCAACCCCGAGATAATTGAGACCTCCGGCGAACAGTCAGGCGCGGAGGGCTGCCTGAGCGTACCCGGGGAGTACGGTGTTGTCACACGTCCGGAGTATGTTAAGGTTCGCGCACAGGATAGAAACGGCGAATGGTTTGAGGTAGAGGGCGAGGGACTTACAGCGCGCTGCTTCTGCCATGAGATAGACCACCTTGACGGAATAGTGTTTACCTCCAAGGCTGAGCGTATGCTTGATCCGAGCGAGGTCGAGACAGGCGAGGAGTAATTGATGCGTATTGTTTTTATGGGTACGCCGGATTTTGCGGCGGCCTCGCTGAAGAAGCTGCTTGATGACGGGTTTGACGTGGTAGGTGTATTCACACAGCCGGATAAGCCCAAGGGACGTGGGATGGAGATGTCCTACTCACCGGTGAAAGAGCTGGCGTTACAACATTCGCTTCCCATATATCAGCCGGAGAAAATGCGCGACGGCACAGCACTGGAGGCTGTAAAGGCTCTCGCGCCCGACATTCTGGTTGTGGTGGCGTATGGCCGCATTTTGCCGGATGATATACTTGCTGTGCCGAAATACGGCGCAATAAATGTGCATGGTTCGCTCTTGCCGAAGTATCGCGGCGCCGCGCCCATACAGTGGGCAGTGCTGAACGGTGACAAGGTGACAGGTGTTACGACTATGTACCTTGCCAGTGAGATGGATACAGGCGATATAATCTACACTGCCTCCACCGAAATTGGTGAGTTTGAGACCTCCGGTATGCTGTTTGACAGGCTTATGGACATGGGCGCTGAACTGCTGGTTAAAACCCTGCGCGATATAGAGAATGGATCTGCGCCGCGCACACCCCAGCGGCATGAGGATGCCTCCTACGTGAAAATGCTGGATAAGAGCATTTCACCTATTGACTGGAGCGGCTCTGCCCGCGCAGCGATAAAATGGATATACGGCCTTCAGCCGTGGCCTGTTGCAACGGCTGAGCTGGACGGTGCTGTGTACAAGATTTTTGCCGCCGAATATACCGACACACACACGGATAAAGCCGCCGGTACGGTTGTCAGCACCGGAAAGCGCGGGATTGAGATTGCCTGCGGCACCGGCGAGACCGTAATGATAACCGAGCTTCAAGCCCCAGGCAAGAAGCGCATGAAAGCGGCTGATTTTCTGCGCGGCCACAGCATCAAGGTAGAGGCGTGATGGGCGTGACGGCGAGAGAAGCGGCGCTGAAAGCGCTGGAAAAATGCCGCAGGGACGGCGCATGGTCAAGTGCGGCGATAGATCAGGTCGTAAAAAAGGCAGGGCTTGACTCGCGTGACGCGGCATTGGCTTCGCGGCTGTGCCTTGGCGTCATGCAAAACGGCGCACTTTTCGATTATTATATCGACGTTTTCTGTTCACAAAGTGCCAAGAAGCTTGAGCCAAAGGTGCGCGATGTTCTGCACCTTGGCATATATCAGCTGTTATTCATGGATAAGATACCGTCCCGTGCGGCTGTGAATGAAAGCGTTGCGCTGTGCCGCCGCGCCGGATATGCGCGCGCAGCAGGTATGGTGAACGCTGTCTTGCGCCGTGTCAGCGAAAACGCATCCTCAATGCCGCCTGTACCGAATGAGGGAAGTGCGGAACATTTATCCATAAAATACAGTCATCCTATATGGATGGTGTCGCGCATTGTTGAAGAGCGCGGATATGACTTTGCAGAGGCGTTTTTCTGCGGCTGCAATACCCCGCCGGCACTTGACATACAGATTAACACGCTGAAAGTCATGCTTGAAGATTATCTCCGTGCACTGGAACGCGGCGATATCAGCTATACCGCCTGTGATTTCCCGCGCGGCTGTGTGGAGTTGTCGGGCGGCGCTGTTAAGAATCTGCCTGGATTTGATGAGGGCTTGTTCTACGTTCAGGATCGCGCCGCGCGAACAGCGGTGGAAATTGCCGCGCCAAAGCGCGGTGATAATGTGCTTGATGCCTGTTCTGCACCCGGCGGCAAGTCGTTTTCAGCCGCCGTGCGTATGGAGAATGTGGGGCATATCCTCTCCTGCGATATACATGAGAAGAAGCTGAACCTGATTCGGCAGGGTGCAGGCAGACTGGGCATAAGCGTAATCGACACTCAGCCACGCGATGCCAGAACGCCGGATGCAGCGCTGAACGACAGCTTTGATGTTGTAATTGCCGATGTGCCGTGCTCCGGCCTTGGCGTTATAAGAAAAAAGCCGGAGATACGCTTCAAAACGGAGCAGGAAATAGCTCAGCTTCCAAAAATCCAGCTTGATATTTTAAATAACCTCTCCTGCTTTGTGAAAGTGGGCGGCGTGCTGCTGTATTCCACCTGCACGGTGCTGAAAGCGGAGAATGAGGATGTTGTAAATCGTTTTCTTGAGCAGAACAGAAATTACGCGCTTGAAGCGTTCACACTTGGTGACAAGCAGGTGGAGAGCGGAATGTGCACATTTTGGCCGAATGTTGACGGGACTGACGGCTTCTTTGCCGCAAGGCTGATAAGGAAAAAATAATGGGGAAAAATATATTGTCCATGCTTCCGCAGGAGATCGAAGCGGAGCTGGTGGCTCTCGGTGAGCCTAAGTACAGAGCAAAGCAGATTTTTGACTGGTTGGGGCGCGGCGTGCGTGATTTTGACCAGATGACGAATCTGCCAAAAGCGCTCAAAGAAAAGCTGAAAAACGAATATACGCTGTACGCGCCGAAAGTGTTGTCAAAGCAGGTGTCTGCCATTGATGGGACGATAAAATACCTCTGGGAGCTGTGTGATGGCAATGCGGTAGAAACGGTCGTAATGAGCTATAAGCACGGTAACACTGTCTGTGTATCGTCACAGGTTGGATGTCGGCAGGGCTGTGCATTCTGCGCTTCCACCATCGGTGGCCTTGTGCGCAACCTTGAAGCGTCAGAGATACTTGATGAGGTAATGTTTTCTCAGCTGGATTCCGGCAAGCCGATATCCAACATCGTGCTTATGGGCATAGGTGAGCCGCTTGATAACTTTGACAATGTTATGCGCTTTCTGCGCCTTGTCAACCATCCGCAGGGGATGAACATCGGTATGCGGCACATATCCTTGTCCACCTGCGGCATTACGGAGCGGCTGGACGATCTTGCCGCGCAGGATATGCAGATTACGCTGTCTGTGTCCCTGCACGCGCCGGATGATGAGACGCGTTCGCGCATAATGCCGGCGAACCGCGGGCGCGGTGTGGACGAGCTGATGGACTGCTGCCGCCGCTATTACCAAAAGACCGGACGCAGAATATCATTTGAGTATGCCATGATTGACGGCGTGAATGATACGGAGTATCACGCGCAGTTACTTGCTAAACGCGCAAAAACCGTTAGCGCACACGTCAATCTGATCCCTCTCAACCACGTTGAGGAGCGCGAGTTCAGACCCTCAACTGCCGGACACATGAAGGCGTTTATCCGCATATTGGAGGATGCCGGTGTGAATGTCACGGTTCGGCGCAAGCTGGGCGGGGATGTTGATGCCTCGTGCGGCCAGTTGAGGCGGAAGATGCAGAGAAAATAAGCGGATGCCGGAGGACGGCAGAATAGAGGAAAGATGAAAAGCTTTGGCCTGACCGACAAGGGGACAGTTAGAAAAGACAATCAGGACAGCTACATAATCGAAAAATGCGACGCGAAGGACTGCCTTATCGTGGCGTTGTGTGACGGTATGGGCGGCGCAAAGGCCGGTGGACTGGCAAGCCAGCTTTCCAACAAGGCGTTTGTGTCATACGTCTATGCAAAGCTGACCACGCGCGTTACGCGCACGCTGGATTATCGGAGAGTGTTGATGGATGCGTGCTCAGAGGCAAACGGTGTATCATACGATTTCTCCCAGTTTGATGAGGAGTATAACGGTATGGGCACAACGATTGTCGGCGGCGTGATAAAGAATAACGGTAACGGTTATATTATAAATGTCGGGGACAGCCGCGCATATTATATCTCGCGCCGCAATGACGCCATTACCCAGATCACGCGCGACCATTCGCTTGTTGAGGAGCTTGTGGAGTTTGGCGCGATAACCAAGGAGCAGGCGCGCGTTCACCCGCAGCGCAATGTTATCACGCGCGCACTCGGCTCAGAGGCAAATGTGGAGGCTGATTACTATGAGGTCAGTCTGCAAGGCGGCGATATGCTGCTGATGTGTTCGGATGGCCTGTCCAACACGGTGACGGATGAAGAAATGCTGAGTTTCGCCAAGGAATACCCCGAGCCGGAGCTTTTATGCCGCGCACTGATGAAAAAGGCGCTCAAACGCGGCGCGGCGGACAATGTCACCGTGGTTGCGGTTATGAAGTAGGAGACTGCTTATGGAAAATGAAAAGAACTATATCGGCGTTGTGCTGGATGACAGATATGAGATACTTGAAAAAATAGGCGAGGGTGGAATGGCCGTCGTCTATAAGGCGTTCTGTCACAGACTCAGCCGTTTTGTTGCGGTTAAGATAATGCGCGAGGAGATGGCGAACGATGAGGAATTTCGCCGCCGCTTCTGCGCGGAATCCCATGCAATCGCCATGCTGTCGCATCCGAATATTGTTGCCGTGTATGATGTCAGCCACAGTGACGATGTCGAATACATAGTCATGGAGCTTGTAGACGGCATAACACTAAAACAATATATGGATAGGCGCGGCGCACTTAGCTGGAAAGAGGCACTGCACTTTGCAAAGCAGATCGCCAAGGCGCTCGCACATGCGCACAGCCGCGGCATAATCCACCGCGATATAAAGCCGCAGAACATTATGCTCCTGAAGGATGGCACAATAAAGGTCGCAGATTTCGGTATTGCGGCGCTTGAAAACGAAATGCAGGAGAGCGGTCAGGCCATCGGGTCGATGCACTACATCGCACCTGAGCAGGCACGCGGCGAGAATCCGGATGCACGCAGTGATGTGTATTCGCTGGGCGTTGTGATGTATGAGATGCTCACCGGGCAAAAGCCGTACACCGGTGACACGATAGGCGAGATCGCGGTAAAGCATATGAGCGTACTGCCCACCATGCCGACAGAGATCATCCCTGATATACCTGTTGGCCTGGAAGAGATCACGCTAAAGGCGATGTCGTGTCCGCTCAATTCCAGATACCAGTCGGCCAACGAACTATTGGCGGCGCTCAATGAATTTACGCAGGCACAGCTTGCCGCCGAAACCAAGTCGGAGTTTGAAAACCCCGCTGTCGCGCCTGTGCGGTCCGTCAGCGAAATGTCGAAGGCAAAATACAGCGTTCGCCGCCGGCGTTCGGGTACGGTAGCGTATATGTCGGGCGCGTTTGGTGCGCTGTTGCTTATACTTGCGCTGTTCGTGTTCTTGTGGGATTTTTGGCTGAAAGAGGTGTTTTCACCGGCAGAGCGCATACCCCTGCCAAACTTTGTCGGCAGTAATTATGAGGCGATAGTCAATAATGCCGAGCTTGCATCGACCTATAACTTCAAGGTGACATATATTATCGACACTAACACCGAAAGCGGGCGAATCCTCAACCAGAATCCGGAGCCGGGCAGAAGCATGATGCTCACGCCGGACGGTATATCGGTTGAACTGTCTGTCAGCACAGGTGTTGTGCTGACGCCGGTGCCGGATGTTTCGGGGATGGACTATAGAGAGGCGATGCTTGCGCTCCAAAACGCCGGATTTACCGTGGATGTTGAAAATGCAACAAGTGAAAGCGTGCCCAAGGATGCCGTTATACGCACAAGTCCGGCCGCGAATGAGCAGATCAGCGCCGGATCACCGGTTTATCTCGTCGTCAGCAGCGGGCAGGAGGTATCTTATACCACTGTGCCGAATTTTGTCGGCCTCACCGAGGACGCGGCAATAACCAAGATCGCAAACGCAGGTCTTACCTATGCCGGTACGGAGTCCGTATCCAGTGATTACGATGCAGGCACGGTTATAGGCCAGTCACCGGCGGCATTTCAGGAAATAGAGGAGCATGGCAAGGTGACGCTTCGCGTTTCAACCGGCCCTTGGGGTTAAGCTATGACAGAGGGAATAATCATAAAGGCGCTCAGCGGCTTTTACTATGTGCATACGGCGGACGGTGTACTGGAATGTAAGGCGAGAGGGCGGTTCAGACTGGATGGAACGTCGCCGCTTGTGGGTGACCGCGTGCAATGCAGCATTGATGCCAATGGAAAAGGGCGCGTTGACCATGTGGTTGAGCGCAAGAATTTCTTCATCCGTCCTGCGGTTGCGAATGTGGACGCGCTTGTATTTGTGGCGGCGAACACGAATCCCGTCACAGACCCGTTCCTTATTGACCGCGTCTCCGTCATTGCTGAAAATGCAGGCTGCGAGCTGATAGTGTGCCTGAATAAAACGGATATTGACCCTGCGGATGAGCTGTACGGCATTTTTGCCGGTGCAGGCTTCACCGTTGTGCGCACGAGTGCGCACACGGGGGAGGGGATTGATGCACTGCGCGCCGTAATGCGCGGCAAGGTGTGCGCGTTTACAGGCAATTCCGGCGTTGGCAAGTCCAGCATACTGAATGTGCTTTTGCCGGGGATAAATATAAAAACGGCTGAAGTCAGCGAGAAGCTGGGGCGCGGCAAACACACAACGCGCCATGTGGAGCTTTTTGACATTGGTGATGATACCTATGTTGCCGATACGCCGGGGTTTGCCTCCTTTGACCTTGAAATGATGGAGATAATCCCAAAAGAGCAGCTGCAATACGAGTTTATTGATTTTGCGCCGTACATAGGCGGGTGCCGCTTCAAGGACTGCGCGCATCTGAAAGAGCCGGACTGCGCTGTGACAAGGGCTGTTGCGGAGGGGAAAATCGCGTCCAGCCGCTATCTCTCGTACACACGCCTGTATGAGCTTAGCGCCCAGCATAAATCGTGGGAAACGAAGGAAAATTGACATATTGCACCGCATATTCAAAGCGTCTTGCGCGTATTATTAAAACGCGTGAGACGTTTTTTGCTGTATGAAAGGGGAAAATATGAAAATATACATCTTCAAGCTTCCGAAATTTTTAGCCGATATAATAAATAAGCTCCGCGGCAGGTGATATTGCACTTTGCCGATGCATAAGGTGTACAAACCGTGCAGTAAGGAGCGAGACAGTATGGAAATAAGCTTTAAAAATAAAATGGTGAATACCTACCGCGAGATATCACACCAGACAAAGCGTATTCAGGAGACGGCAGAGAGCGTTGTGCCGGACACGAACGATGATATATGCAAAATAGCGTCCGTGCAGACGGCAGTGCTGCTTAAAAGCAAGGACGTGACCAGCCGCGGCGTGATAGTTACCGGTGAGCTGACAGCGGCGCTCATATACATAACCGAGGGCGAGAGGAATGTGTCATATGTGCGCCTGACAAAGCCGTTCACGATGGAATATGACCTTGGCGACATAGACGCGGACGCGCTTGCGCAAATAAAGCTCAGTATTCAAAACAGCGAATCGCGTGTGTTAAATCCACGCAAGGTGTCGGTCACGTTTGACGTGATGGGGGAGATGAGCTGTTACCGGCAGGAGAATATGATAGTTCAGACACAGTTGCCGGATGATGCACCGGAGGGGCTTCATGCGCGCTTTGAAAATGTAGAGGTCGTGGCGGCGAATGCCGTGATGGAGAAAACCTTTGCTATAAATGAGCAGTTTGTGTTCCCCAGTGGCAAACCCAAGCCCGGCCAGCTTGTTATGCAGAGTGTGGACTTTGCCTTGGGTGAAACGCAGCTTATCGGCAGTAAGGTCATTATAAAGGGCAATGTGAACTTATCCGTATGCTATCTGTCCGGTGAGGTGAACTATCCCGTCCGCGCAGAGTTTTCCACGCCCTTTTCCCAGATAATCGACACAGGCGAGGAGGAAATGGATAACTGCAACGCGATAATATCGCTGACCAGTTGTTACTGCGATATTGTTGACACAATAAACGGTGATAAGGCGCTGGATGCGGAAATACACGCCGTTTTGCAGATCGTATGCCACACAAAGCAGAGCGTGAACTATGTCTCTGATGTGTACAGTAACATAATGCCGACGGATTACACCGCGCAGACGCGTCAGCTGGGCACTGCATCCGCGTGTCAGCAGGTGAAGCTATCAGCGAATGAGCGCGTGAATGTCGTGGAGGACTGCGCCGATGTGCTGAGCGTGTTTACCTCCGTATCTCAGGCCGCTGTTCTGCCGGATAAAGTATCTGCGTGCGTCACATTGGATATCGTGTACCGCACGGTCGGCGGCACCCTGTCCGCTGTGCGCAGGCTTATAAGCGTCGAGGGGACAGAGGGGGCTGCACAGTCCCGCCTGACGGCAGCGCGGCTTGCGGACGTATATCTGCGGCCAGACGGGGCGAATATTGACGCACACCTCTCTGTCGAGATGAGCTACCAAACCCTGACGGCCATGGAGATACGCCGCGTTGAGACAGTGACGCTCGACGAAGATGCACCGTATGATTTTGCGTCCCTACCCGCTGTCACGCTTGTGCGCGTTGAGGATGAGACTCTGTGGGAGCTTGCCAAGACCTATCACTCCAGCGAGGAGCGGATAAAGCAGATGAACACGCTGGAAAGTGATGACCGTGCACCGCTTATACTGATACCCAAGACGATATAAACCGGAAAAGGGGAGAATATATTAAAAATAGTCTTGTCATGCGGCGGTTTATGTGCTAAAATATTTGCCGGAAATCACGTTAATACACATAAGAGGAGCTGTTACAATGTCTGGTCATTCCAAATGGCACAATATACAGAAAACAAAGGGCGCGGCTGACGCGAAGCGTGCGCAGGCTTTCACCAAGATTGCCCGCGAGATGGTCGTTGCTGTTAAAGAGGGCGGCGGCGGAGATCCGCGCAGCAATTCCAAGCTGGCCGCTGTTATTGCCAAGGCAAAGGCTGCCAATATGCCGAACGATAATATAAAGCGCACCATTGACAAGGCTCTGGGTGCAGGCAATACCGAAAACTATGAAAAGATAGTTTATGAAGGCTATGGCCCTCAGGGTGTTGCAGTCATTGTTGAAACTATGACTGATAACCGCAACCGCACCGCAGGCGAAATGCGCCACTACTTCGATAAGTACGGCGGAAATATGGGCGCTGCAAACTGCGTCTCCTGGTCATTCGACCGCAAGGGCGTTATCGTAATTGATAATGAGGATGAAGAGCTTGATGAAGATACCGTCATGATGGACGCTCTTGATGTTGGCGCTGCTGACTTTGAGGCTGACGGTGAGGTTATGACCGTATATACCAGCGAGGAGGATGTTGCCACTGTCGCCGATGCGCTCACCGCAAAGGGATATAAGCTGCTCTCCGCACAGGTTGAAATGCTGCCCCAGAACGGCTATATCAAGCTGACCAACGAAGATGATATGAAGAATATGCAGAAGATGCTGGATATGTTCGAGGACAATGATGATGTCCAGAACGTCTGGCACAACTGGGAAGATGCAGAGTAATTGAATATCCGCTTATAAAAAGAGTGCTGCAAGCAAAATTGCAGCACTCTTTTTGGCTGTTGAGGAAAGTTTACTTTTTCTCCTCGTAGCTTATTTTGTAGGTGAAGAATATGGTCACTAATGACAGCGCGGCAGTCGTGGCGATAAGCGTCGCTTCAAAGCTGAACGGAAGCAGCTTACGCAGGAAGAACACGGTTGCAAGTGCGGCAACGTCAACGACCATGTGCGCAAAATTCATCATCATAACCGCGTTCTGCGTTCCGGCGGCAAGCGCCTTTTTGGTTATGCGGCTGTTGACGAATGCAGCGATTGAACCCCATATAAGCCCCACAACAGCGCCGATAACGTAATTCATATCTGTGACCTCCAAGTGCAAATTTTATTATCATAATGATAGCATAAAAAACGCAAAGTGCAAGGTAATTATTTTTAAAATTTTTTACCTCGTTTATTCAACGGCGCACGGCAGATAATATAGTCGAGGTGATAAAAAATGAGTCCTAAAGAACTACTTTATATTGAGGACGCGTTGGAACACACGCAGTTTCTTATGAATCAGTGCCGTACGGCCGCGCAGCAACTCAAAGACCCCGCTTTGACCCAGCAGGCACAACAGCTTGTGAACGGTAACCAGAAGCTGTTCACGCAATTTTATAATCTGGTATAAGGAGAATAGCAATGGATGACAGAGAGATAATGGAGAACATCCTCCTGACGACCAAGGGCGTTTGTGACCTGTATATGCATGGTTCTATAGAGTCGGCCACGCCGAACGTCCGTCAGGCATTCAATACGGCGCTGAGTGATGCACTGAATATGCAAAACAGCATCTATCAGCAGATGAGCAGCCACGGCTGGTACGCCACAGAACAGGCAGAGCCGCAGAAGCTCCAGCAGGTAAAGCAGAAATTCTGCTGCTGCCAGGGATAAGAGGAAATGAGAGAAAATCCGGAAGTTTTGGATTAACAAAACTTCCGGATTTTGTGTGTTTGCGTATTACATGTTGTGCCTGAGTGAAATAAACTGAATTTTCAGTTTATTTCATCAATTGCAATTTGCGCAATATCCCCTCAATAAAACTCGCCCGGGACTTCAAGAATAATGTCAGCCGTGGGGAAGCTGGAGCAAGGATGAATGTAATTATACTCCTTATCCGCCCAGCGGCGCAGTTCGTTTTCTTCCGGAATAAAGACAGAACCGGAAATCATGCGTGAACGGCACCAGCCACATTCACCGCTGCGGCAGCGCGAGGGCGCTTTGATACCGGCGCGCTCAATGGCTGTGAGGACGGTTTCATTTGCGGCGGCATCAAGGATATATTCATTCGCACCCTGACGCACAGTAAGCTTATACACCTTGTCACGGCTCTCCTGCGGGTAGCCTGCGCACTCCCACGGGGTTTTGGTGACGTCAATCATCTTGCGGCGGAAAAGTCTCTCCGGGAGGCCGAGCTTCTCAATTTCGGGCTTCAGGAAGCGGTACATACCCTCAGGTCCGCAAAGGAACACGGAATACTCCTCATCGGCAGGGGCGTACTTCTTGATAAGCTCCGCGGTGATAAAGCCGTGCTCATAGCCGACTTTCTCCTCGTCGGACAGGACGTGTACCACCTTGAAGCGCGGGCAAGCGGCGGCAATTTCGTCCAGCTCTTTCTTGAAGAGAATGTTCTCCTCATCGCGTGAGCCGAAAAGCAGTGTGAGATTAAAGTCCTCTGCGCCGTCGCGAATGGCGTAGGCCATGGAGAGGAACGGCGTTATGCCCGAACCACCGGCAAGGCCGATAACGGTTTTGGCATCGCGCAGATCCTCATAGTAGAAGAAGCCCTGCGGGTCGGACGATAGCACCTCATCGCCGACTTTCAGCGTGCTCAGCAGCTTATCCGCGGCAAATCCACCGGGGTTGGAGCGGATAGTGATAGCGGCAGTGCCTTTTAGCGCGTCCATAGGGGAGTAGCACAGGGAATATGCACGCGTTACAAAGCTTCCGTCAATGGGGAGCTTGAGGGAGATGTACTGCCCCGCACGGAAGAAGGGGAACGGCTCACCGTCAGCACGTTTGAAAACGTAGGTTTTCGCATTTGCACTGCCGTGGTCGATGATGTCTGCAATAACAAGCGTCTGATAGTCGGGGTGAAGCTTCTTCGCCTTTACGTTTATGGGGAAATCGCCGTTGATCTCCTTGGCGGGAGCGGCCTGAATGGCTTTCTCACGCACCTTGGACATGTTTTTGAATTTGAGCATATCAAGCTTGCCGATAAGCCCTACTTTAACATTGAGTGCCATTACTTGTTACCTCCCTCTTCATTAAGATCCTTGATGGCGTTGAGTGCCATCAACTGGCCGCATATCATAGCGGCAGAATAACCGTCACCACGCGGGCCTGCCGCGCCAATGGGACGCAGACCCTTTATCGGGTAGTCGGTGGAGAGCATCATCATACGCGCCATCATACCGTCCCAATCGGTGGTCTCATAGCCGTATACTGCGCCCTCAGGGGCGTTGAGATAACGGGCAAAGGTCATGGGTGATGCAATTGCCATCTCCTCTATGTGACCGGTGAGATCAATGCCGGCTTTATCCTTGAGGCTCTTAAGGAACTTCTTAGCACCGTCAGTTTTGAACTTGAAGTAATCCTTCTCATCAAGGTTATCCCAGTCAGCAGGGGAGCCGAATGTCGTAAATGAGCACACGCAGGTACCCTTGGGGGAGAAATCGGGATTTGCGATGTTGTAGCAGAGGAAGATGGAATAATCATTTGTCGCCATGCCGTTGAGGATGTTTTTATACTCCTTGGCGGAATCTGACGTGCCGGACAGGAAGATGCTGTAGTCCTTTATGCCAAGCTCCTCAACGCTCTTATCACAGCAGAAGTAAGCGGTGTACATACGCCCGCCAAACCGCTTGCCGCGTGCGGCAGAGAGCTTCTTTTCGCGCTCAGGTATCAGCTCCTTGGGCATCATCTTGCCATAGATAATGTCAGGGTTGATGTTGGCAAGCACATAATTGCAGCTGATAGTACCCATATTGGTTTTTACGCCGCACAGTCTGTCGCCGTTAAAGAGAAATTCCTCCGCACGGCAGTTAAACCACACGTCACCGCCAAGCTCGCGGAAGCGCTCAACCATAGCCGTGGCAAGCTCGTGTGAGGTGTGCTTGGGCATATACGCGCCGCGGCTGACATACTTGTGCACCATTGCGGCGTAGTGGATGAAAGCCAGATGCTCCAGATCAACACCGAGGTATGACCAGTAGATTGACAGTATATCCTGGCATTTCTTGGGCAGCTTCAGCGCGTCAAACACCTTCTGCGTGGAGTAGGCGCCTGTGCGCAGCATATTGGGGTACTTCTCCTGAAGTACCTTCGAGTCGGCGTGACCCTTGGAGGTGGTTATGTAGGCAATGCCATCCAAAACCTCCTGAAACAGGTCAAAAAGCTCTTTCATCTTCGGCTTTGAGCCGGGGACATACTGCTCCATTGCGTCAATGTACGCGTCAATACCGGCAGGCATTACAACGTCCATTTTTTCACCGTCTCTGAAAACGCTTATCGCGCGGTAGCAATCGGGTATCTCCACCCAATCCAGCTTAACACCGTAAGCATCCAGCATAGTGCGCACATCTCCGGGATTGTCCGCCGGACCGAAATCGCACAGCTCATGCAAGGAGGGCTCAATTTCAAATCGCCCCCTGCGGAAGCTTGTCGCCGCGCCGCCGGGCAGATTGTGCTGCTCAATCAACAGGGTCTTTTTCCCTGCCAACTGGCATTGCAGTGCCGCAGACAGACCGGCGTTACCCGCGCCTACGACAACTATATCATATTTCGCCATAATGATCCCCTTTCCTAAATTGAAAGAATTGTGTGGCTAGACCACGCTGTTAATAATATAACACATTATATTGGAAAGTTCAAGATAATAATATGACAAATGAACAAAAATATCGCGACAAAGCACGGCATAGTGAATATGAGCCGGATATAATAAGAGCAGGGGAGTGATTGAACACTTCTCTGCTCTCGTGGCGGGTGCGGTATATGGTATTTAACAAAAAAGATGTGTCCACAAGACACATCTTTATAACTGAAACACTACGCCGATTTTGAGGTCAGTAAAAACCGAATCAAAGCCCAGCAAAGCTGGTTTGATTCGGAAAGGATGATCGATGGAGCTCAGACGAAAAAAACGACAGCTCTAAAGAGTTGTCGTTTTTTCAGAGCACAATAGACTCTGATGTGGAGGCGCCACCCAGACTTGAACTGGGGAATCGCGGATTTGCAGTCCGCTGCC